>CAZJYD010000016.1:0-10184 GCA_964550205.1 uncultured Bacteroidales bacterium | reverse complement strand
GTGTCAGACCATTTACCACCTCCATCTCCGAAGGATAAATACACAGAAGTAGCTAATAATGATTTCTTGTTTAAATTCCAATAATGGTTAAGGCTGAATTGCGGTTTAAAATAAAAGTTCTCTGAGAGGTTATTGATCTTACCGTTATAGCTGCCCCAGTCTTTATTATATTTTATTCCATGCAGGTCAATTTCTTCCTGTGAAAGTTTTGAGTTTCTTTGCCCGTGTTTTTCAGGTGCACCCAGAGCAGTAAATATCAGGGTATGGTGTTCACCAAATTTTTTGCTCATGCTAAGGAAATAGGCCCATGCATCAACATAGGTTGCATCGATATAACCGGGTCCTTTGGTATGTGATCCCATAAAACTAACAGATAAACCATTTTTCATTTTACCTGTTGAAAGGCCAAGTGTAGTTTTGGAATTGCCATAATCGGAAATAGAATAGGATAACGAACCTCCTTTTTTTGTTTCCGTTGTATTAGTAATAATATTAATGGTTCCTCCAACTGAGTTGATTGCAGCACGTGATGCACCGAGGCCTTTTTGTACCTGTATAAAACTGGTTGCTTCCGAAAGGCCAAGCCAGTTATTCCAGTATACCAGTCCGTTTTCAACACTGCTGATAGGGATGCCGTTGAGCAGCAGTGCAATATTTTCCTGCTGAAATCCTCTTATGCTAACCCTTGCGTCACCACTACCTCCTCCATATCTTGTTGGATAAACACCTGCAACCATTTTCATAATCTGTGGATAGGTCTGATCCCCCAATTGCTCACGGATCTCTTTTTTTTCAATAGTAGTTATGGTGACGGGAGTTTTTCTTTTTTGTGCCAGTGGTGAAATTATTTTCACCTCTTCGAGGAAAATATTACCTGGTTTTAACTGAACAGTTTCAACTTGTGTATCTTCATTAACAATCACAACTCTCGTTTGGGCTTCATAACCCACATAGGTATATTTCAAATGATATTTCCCTTTAGGAATATCGAAAGAGTAATTACCCATAAAATCAGTGGTTTCACCCAGCTTAAGTTCTTCTATAAAAACATTTACATATGAGAGTGGATTTTTTGTATTAGCATCCACTACTTTTCCTGAAATTGTAAATTGTGCAAAACCCTGAATGGCTGAAAATGAAATAAAACAAAGAACCAAAATCTTTAATAACTTTTTTCTCATAACGTAATTATTGCGCATAAAAAAAGCCCTGAAGTAAGCTTCAGGGCCTGAATATATTAATAACTTCCTGGCTTTTTTTATGCCGGTTAAACTTGATAAATTCTTCTCCCATCCAGACTTTAACTGTCGGTACCGGAGTTACACCAGTTCAGTCCCTGTCCCGTTATATATGGGGACGGGAGTCGCGGACTATTACCGCCGGTCGGGAATTACACCCTGCCCTGAAGAATTTTCTTACTTTATTTTAAAGCAGACAAATGTAAAATTTTTTAAATAATTGACACTAATGCAGGATAATTTAGAACTAATTTAGATTAAACCCATTATATTATTCTTTTTATTAAACGAAGCTTGTGTGTATATTTATCAGTATCATGGTCATAAATTCCCTGATGGTCCAGATCATCTGTTTTTACCTTGCCAGATGCATGTATTATTTTATTCTCAGGTAAAATTATACCAACATGGTTGATCTCGGATTCCTCATTATCGAAAAAAGCCAAATCTCCGGGTAATGCCTCTGAAATTAAATGTATGATTTCTCCCTGTTCATACTGTTGGTTGGTATCACGGTAAAGGGATATACCTGCCAATTTGTATACCATCTGTGCTAATCCTGAGCAATCAATACCAAATGGGGTTTTTCCTCCCCATAAATAAGGAGCATTAAGATAAAGATAGACATATTCAATAATTTTGGAAGTGCTGGGCTCAGGTCTGGCAATAAGTCCTTCATAGGAATAAGTGCTTTCCTTTATAGAGAATTTTCCTTCACTGAATTGAGGTAATGTACTCCCCAGGATCACAGGGTAAAGCGACTCTGAGTTTATATCTTTTATAACCTGCACGAGATCAAGTGTAAGGCAGGATGAGCCTTTTTCGATTTTTTTAAATTCATCTTCGCTCAAAAACAGATATTGCCGGTGATCTATCCATCCTTCATAGTTATCATAAAGAAGCCTTATTTTATGCCAGCTTCCGTATTTATCTTCTTTTACCAATAATTCACCAAAAAGAGCCTGGGTGACCATTTCTGATTTTTCTGATGGCTCAGATCTGACTGGAACAACACTTAAATTGCAGATGCCAAATTCCATAGTATATAATTATTCTTCTGTATAACAATAATAACTAAATAATTTTTATTGTCCAAGATTTCTTAAATTATTTTTATTTTCGTTTAATATTTTATACCAGATGAAAAAACTTATTCAATTTATAAGACGCAAAAGAAACAGTATAATCAGGGGTGTTTTATTTTTACTAAGTATAGTTCTCCTGGTTTGGATTTTTCCCAAGGAAGGAAAGTTCAAGTATGAATTTCAGAAAGGCCGCCCATGGATGCATGATGATTTAATTGCACCCTTTGATTTTGCCATATTAAAATCGCAGGAAGAGCTGGAAAAAGAAAGAGAAGAAATACTGAAAGAACACCGGCCTTATTTTTATTATGATTCTTCCTTAACTGAAGAAAACATGGAGAATTTTCAATATGAATTTGAGATTGGATGGAATAAGAAATATGATAATAAAAAATCTGATGATAAATACAGAAATCTGAATGCAGGATATAAAATATATGATTCTTTACTTAGCCGTGGTATTATTAAGCTTATACCTGAGATTGAGAATAAGCCCGGTACTTATGAGATATTTTTATTGAAGAACCAGATAGCTGAAAAAACAGAACTCGCAAGTTATTTCACTATAAGAACGGGTTATGAGTTTATCAGGGACCAGCTCAAAAATTATAGGAATATTGATGAACAGTTACTGCGTGATTTACTTGAGGAATATCTGATTCATAATATCCGGTATGATGAGGAAACTACAAGAAAGGAAAAAGAATTGTTGCTTGATGAGATATCATTAACAAGGGGAATGATTCAATCGGGCGAAAGAATAATATCAAAGGGAGAACTTGTTACGGGTGAAAAATACAGAATCCTTGAATCCATTAAATCGGAATATGAACAACAACTTGGATCATCCTCAAGCTACTACTTGATTTTAATCGGTCAGGTTCTTTTAATTTCAATATCAATTATTGTTTTAATTTATTTTCTGATATTTTTCAGAAAAGACATTTATGTCAATCCCAAGAAAATAACCCTTGTACTGTTATTACTAATTTTCATGATTTTTATTACCAGCCTGGTGGTAAAGTATAATGTAGGTTTACTTTATCTTGTCCCTATTTGTATTATTCCTATTATAATCAGAGCGTTTTTTGACACCCGCCTTGCTTTGTATGTTCATATAATTACCATTATCACAATAGGTTTTCTTGTTCCCAATAGTTTTGAATTTGTTTTTTCACAATTAATTGCAGGGATTATTGCCGTATTCAGTGTGGTAAATCTTCAGAGAAGGTCTCAGTTCTTTTTTACCTCTTTAATGATCTTCTTAACATATTCTCTTGTATATGTTGGATTATCATTGATACAGGAAGGTAATATTCATGGTATAAAACCTATTTATTTTGCTTTATTTGCCAGCAGTGCAATATTGACATTATTATCATATCCTTTGATCTTTCTGCTTGAAAAAGTGTTCAGTTTAATAACCGACGTAACACTAATGGAACTGTCGAATAGCAATACTAAGCTTTTACGGGAACTTGCATTGAAAGCACCTGGTACATTTCAGCATTCACTTCATGTTGCAAATCTTGCCGAGGAGGTTGTTTTTGAAATAGGTGGAAATGCACTTCTTATCAGGACAGGAGCTTTATATCATGATATAGGTAAAATGGAAAAACCTGAATATTTTATTGAAAACCAAAAATTAGGTATTAATCCCCACGATAAATTAAGTTTTGAGGAGAGCACAAAAATTATTATTGAACATGTGACAAAAGGAGTAGAGAAAGCTAAAAAATACAAGTTGCCAAGACAGATAATTGATTTTATAAGAATGCATCATGGTTCCAGAAAAGTGGAATATTTTTATCTTAAAAGGCTTCAGGAAAATCCTTTTGATGAGGTTGATGAGCATGATTATTCATATCCCGGCCCCAGGCCTAATACCAAAGAAACTGCCGTTTTGATGATGGCAGATTCAGTAGAGGCAGCATCACGGAGTTTGAAAGAGATTGATGCAGAAAAAATTGATAAGCTGGTAGAAAATATCATAGACAGGCAAATTGAAGAAGAGCAGTTGGTTTATGCCGAAATTACTCTTTCTGAAATTACCCGTATTAAAAAAATATTTAAAAAAGTACTGATGAATATTTATCATGTAAGGATAGAATATCCAAACCAGGAATAAAATTTCATTATACTTTTATCCGACTTAAATAATTCTTTGTTTCAGCGCCCATGTTAAAAAGCAAGTCAATGATGCTCAGGTTGGGAATAAATCCATATTTATATGAAAACACCTGCGGGTAATCAGGAAAATCAAACCGGTCGTATTTTTCCTTCCCGGAAAAAATATTCCTGTAATCATGATTTGAATTATAGGTTTTAATAAATGAATCAGTATAAAGAATTTTACATTTCATATTTATAAGCCTTATCAATAGGTTGATCAGGTTAATATTATATTCTAATAGGTTTTTTGTTTTTTTTCCTGAAAAGAAAGTATAAAGATCATCCTTATAATATAAGAAAAATGGAGATGAATTATAAGCTGATTCTATAGCCCGCCAGTGGGTAGTTTGCCAGTTTTCATCATAACAAATTTCAACATCTTTTGTTTTGGTATGTCTGCCTGATGGTTTTGAAACAGGTATGCTCAGATTAAGTTTTCCGTTTGCTGAGTAAATAACACACCTGTTGCGGTGTGTTTGCCTGGGATAAGTTTCGTGTTTCTCAATGTAAACTAATTCATACTTGTTCAGCAGTGCAAAGTATTTAATGGATGGTAAATATGCTACTGGCAAAATCACCATAGTTATAATAATTTGCACAAAATTAGGAATCTAAAAATAGTGTATCAAAAAAAATTACCGGCTTTTTTCTGCTTTTTCTTTAATCAACAGGTCATTGATGATTTTTTTAAAGTTCTCCTTTGGTAATACACCAACTGCCATTTGAGGTTGTTCATCAACCGGGCAGAAAAGTATAGAAGGAATACTTCTGATACCAAAAGCAGCAGCAAGTTCTTTTTCCTTATCGGTGTTGATTTTATATATATCTATTTTCCCTTTATATTCTTGAGATAGCTCTTGCAATATAGGTGTTAACATTTTACATGGTTGACACCAATCGGCATAAAAATCAATAATGCATGGGCGTTTTCCTTCAAATGTCCAATCCTTGTTTTTTTCGTAATTAAATACTTTTTCCAAAAAATCTTGTTTCGTTAGATGTTCCATAATTATTTAATGATTAATAGTATTATTTGATTATTGTTTAATTTCCTTTTCCTGTTCTGTCTGCATTGTTTTCTGATTTAGCAGCTTTTCTTCAATAGCCTTAACATAAAACTCCTTTGGAAAGGCACCGGTTTGTATTAATGGGCGTCCATCGGCCGGTAGAAACAATACAGCAGGTATATTTCTTATTTGAAAAATTCGTGCAAGGTCCTGTTCACTCTGGGTATCTATTTTATATATGTTAACCTTACCTTCATACTTAACAGCAAGTTCTTCCATAATAGGAGCTATCATTTTACAGGGCTTGCACCAGTCAGCATAAAAATCAATTACACTGGGTAATTTTCCACGATAAACCCATTTTTCAGGATTATTTTCAAAATCCCAAATCTTTTCTTTAAATGATTCATATGTAAGATGCTCAGGTTTAACTGTTTTTTCTTCCTTCGTTTCATTGTTGCCATTTGTTTTGTTTTGCTTGTCTTCATTTGCTGCAGTGCAGCTAAAAAGAAATATGGTAAAAACCAATCCAAGAAATTTGAACTTTTTCATAAATATCACGTTTAAATTTTATGCAAATATATAAATAATTTAATATTAAATCGTTTTAATATCACTTTTTTGTATCTTTGTTATCAAAAACCATTCCAATAAATGTTATGAAAGACTTTTTTAATAATCTATCGGAAAAGACGTTTGAATATTGTTTTCCTGATGAAGAGAGCTGTTTGAAGTTTTTGGCAGAACAAAAATGGAAAGATGGATTCATTTGCAGGAAGTGTGGCAATGATAATTATTGTAAAGGAAAAACAAATTACAGCAGGCGTTGCACGAGATGTAAGCATGAAGAATCAGCAACTTCTCATACAATCTTTCATAATTGTAGAATTTCACTGAAGAAAGCCTTTCTGATTGCTTTAATGGTTTGTCATGAACCTGAAATATCAACTTATAAAATTTCCAGAAAAATTGACATACGACAGATGACATGCTGGAAATTTAAAAAGAAATTACTGGAATGTATTGAGAAGAAAATGAACATATCCGATTTTGACACTTTGTTAGATTCAAGGAAGAATTAATTGTATGTCTTATAAAGGTTGATCAAAAAGATTTCTCATTTCAACGGTTCGCCAGGCTGAGTTTTAAAAAAATAACAGATTCCTCCTCCCACGTCTGAGACGTGGTCGTCGGAATGACGTTTCATTACAGGAATTCAGAAGAATAAGGCCGCGATGACTCCTTATTCATTTTCAATTGTGTCATCGCGGTTTTATTCTCTAATCAGTTGATTGGCAAGTCATTTAAACGGCTTATATTTTTATAGAACTATCAGTGCCAACCCGTTTTCACGCCACGCGCTTCTATAGCTGTTCAACTAAATAATCACCGGGTGACTGTCTTTTATATGTCGCCCTTACAGGGCTTTTTGTTTCGGTTGTACATACTTTTCTATAAATATCTAAGTCCTAACGGACTTGATATCCCGTCAGGGATAATATATTTATAGAAATAGAATTGATTAAGATCTTAAAAGTGCCGTAGGTACGACATAAAATTAATACAGGTTTATTATTGACTCAAGTATCGGATGATTGAATGGATGGATGATTGGTTGGTTGTAAATAGGATCCGATGACTCTGAGTCATCGTATCACTTATCAAATAATTATTTGGCTTTGTTTGGCATAGCGTCCTCGCTATGCCAGCTTTAAAAGTTTGCTATTCATAAATACAACAAAATATTAATTAATATTCATTTCAGTGTAGCTATGACGCTACACCGAACTCTGCACCTATGCTAAACCAATATGCAGCCTTTTTCTATATCTTCCTCTATTCATGCCGAAATTCCGATGGAGCCGACGCAGGAGGCTACTGAAACCCGTCCGAATGTGCCGTTTGGCACGGGCGGAAATCTGTTACTTATGCTTCCGCGCAGCCTTTTTTCTATTACTTCATACAGAGCAAAGTTTTTCCGGGTATATCACCAGATATAATTCTAACCTTATTACATTATTAAAAACATATCAATGAAACCATGCAAAAATTAAAAAAAAATTATCAATCGAGTTTAAACAATTGAAAAAAATTATATTTGTTATCAAAATACAAATAGTAATATATGATTTTAAATAAGCAAAGATTTATCATTGTATTTATATTATTGATAATAAATTTTTGTAAGGCACAAACAGTTGATGAAATAAAAAAAGACCATCAAAATTACATCTGGGGTGAGGGAAGCGGCACAACACTGAAAAAAGCAGATCGGGAAGCATTATCAATGCTTGGTAATCAAATTGCAGTTACCGTGGAAAGCGATTTTGAGCAGTTCACTGAAGAAGACCTTGTTGATGGTGAGTTTGACCTTAAGCAAAAGGTGAAATCCGTTATCAGAACATATTCCAATGCGACACTTCATAATACTGAAAGAATAGTTATCAGCAACGAACCCGATGCCAGGGTGTTTCGTTATATCAGAAGAGACCGTATAAACAAAGTTTTTGAAGACAGAAAAAACAAGATCATTAATTTTTTGGAATATGCTGAGAAAGCAGAAAAAGAATTACGCATTGCTGATGCCCTGAGATATTATTATTCTGCATTAATTTTGTTAAAAAGCCATCCAAATTGCAACGCTATTGAATATACAGGTTGTGAAGGTAATCAGAATCTTATTATTTCATGGATACCTGCAAAAATGGATGAGATATTTTCACATCTTCAATTTATAGTTACAGATATAAAGGATGATGAAAATATGAAAACAGTTGTTTTAAATATAAAGTACAAAGGGAAACCTTCAGTGAATCTGGATTATTCATATTGGGATGGCCGCGACTGGACAAATCTATATAGCGCCAAAAACGGCGAGGGTTTTATTGATTTTTACGGAACAAATACTAAGGATAGAAAAAAGGCCAGGATCAAAACGGAATACATTTATGAAAATATTGCAAAAATTGATGATGAGCTGGAAAATGTTATGGAACAGATAGATCATATAGCTTTTGGGAAGAGTTACTATAATCTCAGACTTGATATACAAAAGCCGGAACCAAAAACAAATGAAAATGAACCTGTTGCCAAAAGCAATATAGAAAGTATTAAGAAGACCGATGTATATGATGATGCTATTAAAAAGCTTGTAGAAGCTATTAATATAAAAAAGTATGAAATTGTTAAGGATCTGTTTACGGATAATGGTTTTGAGATGTTTAAAAAGCTTATAGCCTATGGAAATGCAAATGTTATAAGTTTACCTGAACTTAAGGTGTTTTGTTTTAATGATGAGATCATGTGCCGTTCGGTCAGGATGGCTTTTAATTTTGAAAATAATTATAAGAAATTTGTTGAAGATGTAGTGTTTCATTTTAACAATGAGAAAAAGATTGAAAGTATCTCATTCGGATTAAATGAAACTGCTTTAAAAAGTATTTTTGAAAACAATACATGGGATGAGACAGACCGGCTGGTGCTTATCAATTTCCTTGAGCATTTTAAAACAGCCTATGCTCTTGAGCGACTGAATTATATCGAATCTATCTTTGCCGATGATGCGTTAATAATTACCGGTTATATAGTAAAAACCAAAGCAGGCGTGGAAAACAAATACCGTAATAACAATATTGTCCGCTATAACCGTCAGACCAAGCAACAATATATTCGTAACCTCAGGTATTCATTTAACAGCAAAGAATATATTAATATTCAGTTCGAAGAAAGCGAAGTAAGAAAGGGAGGCGCAGGAGGCAATGTTTATGGAGTGCAGATAAAGCAAATTTATAATTCATCTAATTACGGTGATATAGGATATTTATTTCTGATTGTTGATTTTAAAGAACCCCAGCAACCAGTAATCCATGTACGCACGTGGCAACCACATAAAGGCGGGGATATTAAAATTTACGGTTTATCAGATTTTTAAATCTTTTGATAAATAAAATGCATTAACCGAAGTAGTAAACTTTATATTAAAATTTCATTTACAATGAAAAAATTACTATCCGTTTTTGTTGTATTATTAATAGTTTCGAATGCATTTTCACAGATTGATGTAAAATCATTTAAGGTTTTGCCGATGGATCAGACTGCACGCGTTACCCATCATGTTATTGACCAGAACGGCGAAAAATGTGCTTTGATAAAAGTAGTAACCACCGAAACCGGTTTTGCCTGGGAGGGCGGTATGCTGGGTATTACAAAAGTTGAAAAGAAAACCGGTGAGTTTTGGGTTTATGTGCCACATGGTGCCAAAAAGATAACAATCAAACATGACCAGCTTGGCGTGTTAAGAGATTATATTTATCCTGAGGCAATTCAGGAGTCTACGGTATATGAAATGGTTCTCACGACAGGAAGGGTAACAACTATCGTTGAAGAAAGAGAAATTAAGAGCCAGTGGGTTATTGTTACAACCGAGCCTGAAGGAGCAGATGTTTTTATTGATGATGTTCATCGCGGCCAAACCCCTTTCCAGCAGGAATTTAAGGAAGGCAAACATACATATCGCATATCCAAAGACCTGTATCATATTGTTGCAGGGCAGTTTGACCTGGTAAGTGCAGAAGGAAAGAAAAGACTGGAATATACACTAAAACCAAACTTCGGGTATATAAATATCAAATCCTCACCCGAAAACGGAGCAGAGATAAGCATTGATGGCGTGGCAATAAATG
>CAZJYD010000015.1:0-49175 GCA_964550205.1 uncultured Bacteroidales bacterium | reverse complement strand
AAGCTTATATGCCTGATTTCTCTACAAAAAAAATATATTGTGCTAAATGCGGAACACTTTTATATAAATATCATAAAGCTGGTGCGGGTCACCTTATTAAATGTTATAAAAAACGCATCAAAGAAGATTATACAAACGGAGACTTAAAATGCCCTAATTGTGGAACACAGTTTGCAAGAAAAAGAATGATCCATGGGCTTCCGGCAAATAAAATTATTCAGGGTAAGGTATATGTAAAAAATTAATATTGTCGAGCTTGCTATTTAAACGAACTATTAAAGTTTAAATTTTTTGTATTATCTTGCTATTGATATCCATCAATTTATTTACTTTGAAAAATATTTAATAAATAACATTTATGAAATTAAACATGGCATTAATATATGGGTCCGTCCGAACAGAAAGGGAAGGAATAAAAGCAGCAAGGTTTATGCATAAAATGCTAATAAAGAGAAATCACAGAGTAACATTTATTGATCCGCTGGAATATAAACTACCATTACTGGATTATATGTATAAAGAATATAAACCTGGCAATGCACCGGAAAACATTGCCAGTATTGCTAAAATACTTATGAAAGCTGATGCTTTTGTTGTAGTAACAGGAGAATACAATCACAGCACTCCTCCAGCATTAAAGAATTTACTGGATCACTTTCAGATTGAATATTTTTTTAAACCCAGCGCAATAGTAAGTTATTCAGCCGGTAACTATGGCGGTGTAAGGTCTGCAATTCAAATGCGTATAATTATGGGAGAATTAGGTGCTCCTGCTATTTCTTCCATATTGCCATTTCCCAAGGTTCAGGATCTGTTTGATGAGGAAGGGAATATACTAAATAAAAAGTTTATTTCCGGTGCTGAGCGTTTTATCGATGAGCTTGAGTTTTATGCCATAGCCTTAAAAGAGCAAAGAAAAAAAGGAGTTCCTTATTAACCAACAATTAATTAAATAAAATAATCATTGCAAAATGGATCAGATTTCCACAAAAGAATTGCTTTCTTATATTGACAATTCCAATGTAAAAATTATAGATGTGCGTTCAGTTAATGCATATAATGGATGGAAAGAACAAAATGAAATCAGGGGTGGGCATATCAGAAATGCAAAAAGCATACCGGTAAAGTGGACTAAATATATTGACTGGATAGAAATAGTACGTTCAAAAAATATAATCCCATCTGATTTACTAATTATTTATGGTTACGAAAGAAAGCTGTCCGAAAAAGTGGCTAAATTATTTATCAAAGCCGGGTACCCAAATGTAAAAATTTATAATGACTTTTTAAATGAATGGTGTCCCAAAAAGGATTTTCCCATGGATAAACTGGAAAGGTACCGGCATCTGGTATCAGCAGAATGGCTTAATGAACTCATGCAAAAAGGTACTGCTCCAAACTTTAACAGCAATAAATATGTTATATGTCATGCTCATTACAGAAACAAAGAAGATTACAAAAAAGGACATATCCCCGGTGCTGTTGAGTTGGATACCAATTTACTCGAATCACCCGACACATGGAACCGGCGTTCTCCTGAATCAATTGAGAAAGCACTGAAAAACATTGGTATAACAAATGATACTAGTGTTGTTTTATACGGGAGGTTTTCTTATCCTGACAATAATGATCCTTTTCCCGGAAGCAGTGCAGGGCATTTAGGTGCTATACGCTGTGCGTTTATAATGTTATATGCTGGTGTAAGAGATGTTCGTATCCTGAACGGAGGAATTCAATCATGGATTGATGCAGGTTTTGAAATAACCACAGAAGAAACAAAAAAACAAGGGGTTAATATATTTGGAAACAAAATACCATTAAATCCTGATTTGGCAGTGGACCTTGAAGAAGCCAAAAATATTATTCATGCCAAAGATGCAAACCTGGTGTGTGTTCGTAGCTGGAATGAATATATTGGTGAAGTCAGTGGATATAATTATATAAAGAAAAAAGGAAGAATACCAGGGGCACTTTTTGCAGATTGTGGCAGTGATGCATACCACATGGAAAATTATCGTAACCTTGACCATACGATGCGTGAATATCACGAAATAATGGAAATCTGGGAAAACTCAGGAATTACACCTGATAAACACAATGCATTTTATTGCGGTACAGGCTGGAGAGCAAGTGAGGCATTTTTTAATGCCTGGTTGATGGGATGGCCACGTATATCTGTTTTCGATGGTGGGTGGTTTGAGTGGAGCAATAACAATTGCCCCATAGAAACAGGATTACCAAATAATAAGTAAACCAATATATATGTGTTTTAATACCCAACAGATTACTATAAATAATTTTTTACAAAATATTAGTGACGAACAGAACAGGAAAACAATATTTAAAGGGCTTCAATCCAAAAAAAAATATATTCCAAGTAAGTTTTTCTATGACGATTACGGTTCAAAATTATATGAAGAAATTACTGAACTTCCGGAATATTATCTTCCAAACAAAGAGATAACCCTGCTTAAAGAAATTGCATCAGAAATTAAACCGGAAATAGAAAATGTTGACATTGTTGAACTTGGAAGTGGAGATTGTACAAAGATATCCATCATACTCGATTTTATCACTCCACAGGCAATGAAAACTATTCGTTATCTTCCTTTTGATGTATGTGAACCAGCTATAAAAAGGTCATCTGATATTCTATCGGAAAAATTCAGTGATATAATTATTTACGGAATGGTTGCTGATTTCCAAAAACAACTTCATATTATTCCAAAGGATAATAAGAGAATCTTCTGCTTCTTTGGTAGTACGCTTGGAAATTTATCAACAGATGAGGCAAATGAATTCATTATTAACCTAAGTAATATTATGCAAAAAGATGATATGCTTATACTTGGCCTGGATATGGTAAAGGAGCGTAACATACTTGAAAAAGCATATAACGATAGTAAAAATGTAACTGCCAAATTCAATAAAAACATCCTTAATGTTGTAAATAAGTATATCAAAACTAACTTTAAAACTCATGATTTTGAACACAATGCATTTTTTAACGAAAAACATTCCCGTATTGAAATGCATCTGAAAGCAACAAAACATTTACAGATTACTTCACCATATTTGCAAAAGGAGATTAACATTAATAAAGGAGAAACAATTCACACTGAAAATTCTCACAAATTTACGAACGACCATATAAATAATCTGGCATTAAATGCTAACCTTGATATTCAAAATATTTTTACTGATCCGGATAAGTGGTTTTCAATAGTTCAGTTATTAAAATGAATTGTAAATTTGTTTTATTATCAAAAAAAAATAAACACTATGGAAAATATATATTTTAAAGAAATACAAAAATTCAATCAGTTCTGGATTTGGATAGTCATAGGTATTCTCATTGCTATTTGGCTTTGGGGAATCATTCAGCAAATAATATTAGGTGTTCCGTTTGGTAACAGGCCTGTTAGTGATATTGGACTTATTTTGATTGGTATTCTTGTATTGATCCCCCCTATTATTATTCTTCGGTTAAGAATGATAACTGAAGTACATCCCGACGGTTTATACTTTAAAATGAATTTGTTTATGAGGAAATTCAAAAAGATCAGTCCTTCCGATATAAAGAATTATAATATAAGGAAATATAAACCTCTTGGAGAATACGGCGGTTGGGGTATCCGTTACAGTGTAAAAAAGAAAAAGGGCAAAGCATATAATGTTAAAGGAAAACTGGGATTGCAACTGGAATTAAAGTCCGGCAAAAAATTACTTATCGGCACAGGTAAACCCGATAATCTTTCCGATGCCATGAATAAAATGATGAATGAAAGCAAATCTAACTAATTGTTTTCCTTCATCATAAAATCATTTAATAAAATTTATTTAACCAATACTTGACAAATTAATTAAATTATCATATTTTTGACTGACCGTTCATTCTAAAATAAACTTTATAATGTCTCCAAGAACCAAGAAACAATATGATGATATTCGCAAACAAAAGAAGAAGCTGATTATGGATACAGCTCTTGATCTGTTTGCAAATGAAGGTTATTATACAACATCCATAAGTAAAATAGCACAAAAGGCGGGTATCGCCAAAGGTTTAATTTATAATTACTTTAGCAGCAAAGAAAAGTTAGTGCTTGAAATAGCTAATCGTGGCATTGAAAAATTAATACGCACATTTGATCCTGACAAAGACGGAATGCTTACCGATAAGGAATTTAAATTCTTCATTAATGAAAACTTCAGAATGCTTAAAGAAAATCATAAATACTGGAAACTTATATTTGCAATTATAATGCAACCTGCGGTTCATCATATAGTAATTCCAAAATATAATCACCTGATCAACTATTATTTGGAAATAACAGAAAAATATTACAAAGAGAAAGGTTATGAAAATCCCAAAATGCAGGCAATGATTCTGGGAGCGTTTATTGATGGTATCAGTTTAAACTATATAATGAACCCTGATGCATTTCCCATTGAAGAAATTAAAGATTATATAATAAAACATTACACAAAAAGCAATCAATCATGAAAAGAATTATTTCGTTGTATTTGTTTATTTTTCTTGGTATTATTTTAATAATTCCTTTTAGCAGTATTAAGGCCCAGGATAAAGTAACCGGTAAACAAATAGTACAGGAAGCAACTGACAAACTTAACGGTAAGTCAAGTAAAGGAATTATGAAAATGAAAATTATCCGGCCCGATTGGTCAAGGGAAATAACAATGAAATCCTGGTCACTGGGAACAAAATACTATATGATATACATACTTTCCCCGGCAAGTGAAAAAGGCCAGGTTTTTATGAAACGGGATAAGGATATGTGGCATTATTTACCCAAAATAAATAACCGCATTAAAATACCTCCTTCAATGATGATGCAGTCATGGATGGGTTCTGATTTTACAAATGATGATCTTGTAAAAATGTCTTCAATGGTTGAGGACTACGAACATACTATCATAGGCACTGATACAATAGAAGGCTATGATTGCTGGAAAATACAATTTGATCCCAAACCCGATGCAGCGGTAGTTTGGGGGAAAATTATTATGTGGATTGCAAAAGATGAATATTATGAGTTGAAAGCTTTGTATTACGATGAAGATGAAAATCTTGTAAACAAGGAAATAATGTCTGATGTAAAACAAATGGGTGATAGAAAGCTGCCAGGTCATATGGAGATGATACCTGTTAATAAAGAAGGTAAAAAAACAGTAATTGATATTGTGGAAATGCAATATAATATCGATATCACAGAAGGATTTTTTACTGTTCAGAATATGAAAAGAGTGAGATAACCCGGTAAAATTTTTTATTATGATTACAATGCTTAAAATAGCCTGGAGGAATTTATGGAGAAATAAAAGAAGGACTCTGATAACTTCGGCTTCGGTTTTTTTCGCTCTTATTCTCGCATTGGTAATGAGATCAATGCAGCTGGGCACTTATGATAATATGGTTAAAAATGCTGTTTCCTTTTACACAGGCTATATTCAAATACATAAAAAAGGATATTGGGAAGACAAATCAATTAACAATACTTTTTCATATACCTCAAGACTTGAAAACAAGATAGATTCTATTGCCAATATTGCAAGTGTCACACCCAGACTTGAATCCTTTGCTTTGGCTTCATCAGGAGAACATACAAAAGGAGCAATGATTATAGGAACCGATCCTGTCAAGGAAGCTAAATTCACAAGTCTTGACAAATTTATTCTTAAGGGTGAGTATCTTAAACCAGGAGAAAAATCGGTACTGGTTGCTGAAAATCTTGCAAAGTATTTAAAGGTGGGTGTTGGTGACAGTGTTATTTTATTCGGCCAGGGGTACCATGGAGTAACAGCAGCCGATAAATATCCTGTTAAGGGTATACTGAAATTTCCCTCCCCTGAATTAAATAATCAAACAATTTATATGAGCTTATCAACAGCTCAGTATTATTATACAGCCACTAATAAAGTCACATCACTGGCAATTATGATCAAAGATCCCGATCGTTTGGATCAAACAATGGAAAACATAAAAAAGAAAACAGGTGAACAATATGAAGTGATGGACTGGAAAGAAATGATCCCTGATCTTGTTCAGCAAATTCAGGCTGATAATGTAAGCGGTTTAATCATGCTGGGTATTTTATACGTGATCATCGCATTTGGTATATTAGGTACTATAATGATGATGACTATGGAAAGAAGAAAAGAATTTGCCGTGATGATCGCTGTGGGCATGCGCAAAATCAGGCTTATATTCATGGTTCTTTACGAAACATTGATAATAGGTATAATAGGTATTATTTCAGGAGTAATCGGAGGTTTTCCGATCATACTCTATTTTTACTACCACCCAATAAGGTTTACCGGTGAAGTTGCAGAAGTATGGGAACAATTCAATGTTGAGCCTGTGATGCCTTTCACTCTGGGACCGGGATTTTTCTTTAACCAAAGTCTGGTTGTAATTATTATGACCTTGCTGGCATTTCTGTTCCCGCATATATTTATAATCAGGTTTAACGTAATTAAAGGTATGAGAAAATAAAAATTAAATGTCATGATTTGGTCAATTGCATGGAGAAATATTTGGAGGAATAAATTAAGAAGTCTCACTATTATAATAGCGGTTATTTTCGGGTTGATTGGTGGCATATTCTCAGTGGCCCTGATGAATGGCATGATGGAACAATCCATTAATTCATCAATTGCAACTGAAATATCAAATATACAGATACACAATCCTAAATATCCTGATAACAAAGAAATAAAATATTATATCGAAAATGCTGAACAAAAAGTAGCGGTCATCGATACGATACGGTATGTTAAGGCTGCATGCAGCAGGATAAAAACAGCAGCGATGGCAAGCACAGCAGTAAACGGAACCGGTATTTTAATTAGCGGTATTAATCCTGAAAAAGAAAAATTGGTAACCGATTTATACACAAAAATAATAGAGGGTAATTATTTTGGTGAAAATAAAATGAGAAGTGATCCTATTATTATAGGTGAAAAACTTGCCCATAAGCTAAAAGCCAAAATAAACTCCAAGATAGTCATTACAATACAAAATATAGATAATATTATTACATACGGCGCTTTCAGGATTGTAGGCATCTATAAAACTCAAAACAGCTCATTCGATGAAATGAATGTCTTTGTTAAAAAGGACGACTTTGCTGATTTATTGGGCTTCAATACTGATAATGCAACTGAAATAGCATTACGTTTAGAAAAGAATAATAAAACTGATGAGGTTGCAACAAAATTGCAAGAAATGTATCCTGACTTGAAAATCCAAACCTGGGAACAAATAAGACCTGAGTTCAAATTGTTTGATACATGGGCTCAGCAGATGCTCTATTTGTTTTTATTCATAATACTTTTAGGATTAGCATTTGGTATTGTAAATGCAATGTTGATGGCCATTATGGAGCGTGTCAGGGAAATAGGAATGTTAATGGCTGTCGGAATGAACAAAAGAAGAGTATTTATCATGATAATGCTGGAAACAGTATTCCTTTCATTTACGGGAGGTATTATCGGTATAGCAGCAAGCTTCGGAATAGTTGAATACTTTGGTAGTACAGGAATAGATCTGTCGGTCGTGTCAGAAGGGCTATCTGCTGTGGGGTGGTCAAGCACGGCTTATCCAAGTATTGAGTCTGGTTATTATTTGGTGATAGCAATAATGGTGATTATCACTGCCATTCTTTCATCAATATATCCGGCCGTAAAAGCACTTAAGCTCAACCCCGCCGAAGCTATAAGAGAAGAAATATAATTAATTGAAAAATTTAAAAAATAATTAAAATGGCAATCATCGAGGTTAGAAATTTACACAAGGTATACACCGAAACAAAAGTACCGGTAAAAGCAGTAAACGGTATAGATATTGATTTTGAAGAAAGCGAATTTTCTGCTGTTGTCGGACCTTCGGGATCCGGCAAAACAACTTTTTTAAATATGCTGGGAGGCCTTGATAAACCAACAAAGGGGGAAGTAGTTATTAATAATATTAAGATCCATGATCTGGACTCAAGGAAGCTTATCAATTTCAGATTACATAATATAGGATTTGTTTTCCAGGCTTATAATCTGATACCTGTATTGACAGCCAAGGAGAATATAGCCTTTATTATGGAGCTTCAGAAAGTACCTAAAAAAGAAAGAAATAAACGTGCCATGGAATTGCTCAGGAATGTAGGTATTGCTGAAAAAGCCGACAACCGACCTGGCGATTTGTCGGGGGGTCAACAGCAAAGGGTTTCCGTAGCCAGATCATTAGCATCAAAGCCCAAGTTTATTCTTGCCGATGAACCAACCGCAAATCTCGACAGCAAATCAACAGGAGACCTGCTGGATATGATGCATGAAATGAATAAAGAATCAAAAATTACATTTATTTTTTCAACACATGACCAGAGGGTTATGGAAAGAGCCAGAAGAATTATTACTATAGAGGATGGCAAAATTGCAAGTGATAAAAATCAAAACAATTAAAAAACAAAAAATTATTCTGTTTATAAGATTATTACATAAGTTAACTTTTACCATTATCTTGTTTCTTTTGGTAATAAATTCAAATGGGCAGGATTATAAACCCAAAAAGGTCGAATTCAGTGGACATCTTGAAACATTGGAAATGGTTTGGATAAAAAAATTCGACAGTGCCTGGTCTACAATGAACACAATATATAACCGGCTTGAGTTCAGTTGGCATCCGACAAATTATATTAATTTCCATATTTCGGCAAGAAATCTCCTCGACTACGGACAAATCATTACAAATTTAAACATGGCCTCGAAATTCAATCCTAATATTACAAATTATAAAAACCTTGTAGTAGAAGACCTTGGTTATTTTAACCTGACCCATTCATGGTCGGATGCAGATTCCTATGTTCTTTATTCCAATATCGACAGGCTTTATTTACAATATTCAATAGATAAATTCGAGGTTACAATTGGAAGACAAAGAATCAACTGGGGCATAAATATGATATGGACACCTAACGATATCTTTAATACATATAATTACTTCAATTTCGATTATATTGAAAGGCCCGGTTGTGATGCTGTAAGAATGATATATTACACGGGTTATACTTCCTCAGCAGAACTTGCATTTAAAATAAACCACAAAGAAAGAATAACCCTTGCCGGTAAATATAAATTCAATAAATGGAATTACGATTTTCAGTTTCTCGGAGGGCTCATGAACCGTGATTATGTTTTAGGTGCAGGCTGGTCAGGGCAGATAGAAACTGCAGGATTTAATGGTGAGCTAACATATTTTCATCCTGATAAAAATATTATGGATACTACCGGCATACTGGTTGCCTCTATCGGGATTAATTATACCTTTCGAAACAGCTTATTCATTCACGGTGCTTTTTTATATAACAGTGAAGGGAAAACCGGTAAAGCAAGCCGTGGCAATGTGTTTGCCATGGATATTAATATCACGCCCAAAAACCTGACACCTGCCAGGTATTCAATATTTGCGCAAGCCTCCTACCCTATCACACCATTAATAAATGCTGACTTATCGGGAATTTTTAATCCCACCGACAGATCAGCTTATATTGGTCCCTCCGTTGATTTTTCTCTAAAGCAAAATCTTTCTTTATTGTTATTGGGTCAAATATTTCTGGGCAGGGACAAAACTGAATTCGGTGATTATGGCAAAATCTTTTTTATCAGATTAAAATGGTCATTTTAGCTATGAATAGCAAACAAAGCAATTCATCATAACTCACCTTCGTTTTAAATAATTATTCACATCAAATATTTTGCTTTAATAAAAGAATATTGTACTTTTGCAGGCCAAATTATAGAAATCGATTATGTATATTACAAAGGAAACCAAAGAAAAAACATTTAAAGAATTCGGAAAATCAGAAAAAGATACGGGTTCTGCCGAAGGGCAGATTGCTCTTTTCACACACCGTATTAAGCATTTGACAAAACTATTAAAAGAAAACAAAAAAGATCTTAATACAAGGCATTCTCTGGTTCGCATTGTAGGTAAGCGAAGAAAATTACTCGATTATCTTAAAGAAAAGGATATTGAAAGATACAGGGCAATTATTAGTAAATTAAAAATCAGAAAATAATATCATTAAGTATTATACTTCCTGAAAAGGCAATTACAAATTGTCTTTTTTATGCTAAATGCCTTTACATAAATTTTTAAATGAATATATGAAGTTAAAAGAAGCAACAATAGAAACCTTCCTACTGGAAGATGGCAGGCCTGTTTATATTGAAACAGGCAGACTTGCCAAGCAGGCTGACGGAGCGGCTGTAGTAAAAATGGGTGATACCATGCTGATCGCCACAGTTGTCTCTGCCAAAGAAGTAAATCAGAACGTTGATTTTTTTCCACTCACTGTGGAATACAAAGAAAAATATGCAGCAACAGGAAAATTCCCGGGTGGTTTTTTTAAACGCGAAGCAAGACCCTCGGAACATGAGATATTAATTGCACGATTAGTCGACCGTGCATTGCGTCCACTTTTCCCGGATGATTACCATGCCGACACACAAGTATTTATTACATTAATATCCGGAGAAAAGGATACAGCTCCGGATGCTTTAGCTGCATTAGCTGCTTCATCCGCACTTACAGTGTCCGATATTCCATTTAACGGCCCTATCTCAGAAGTACGTATTGCAAGGATTAATGGTGAACACGTTATTAATCCTCCACTGTCTGTTATTGAAGATGCAGATATAGATCTTATCGTTGCAGGAACTATGGAAAACATAGTTATGGTTGAAGGAGAAATGAAAGAAATCAGCGAAGAGGATATGTTGAATAGTATTCAAAAAGCCCATGAGGCAATAAAAGTCCAATGCCAGGCACAAATGAACCTTGCCAAAAAAATTGAAAAAGCTCAAAATAAAAGGGATTATCAAAAAGAAGAAGATGATGATGAATTAAAAAAATCCTTATATGAATATGCTTATGATAAGGTTTATGATGTTGCCAAATCCTTTATAAAAAACAAACACGAAAGATCAGAAGCTTTCAATGCAGTCAGGGATCAATTTAAAGAAAACCTTGATGAAGAGGAGCTTGAAGAAAAAGAAAAACTTATAGATAAATATTTCAATGATATTCATAAAGAAGCCATACGCAATCTTGTGCTTAATGAAAATATCCGTATAGATGGCAGAAAGCTTGATGAAATAAGACCTATATGGTGCGAAATTGATTATCTTCCTTCTGCTCATGGTTCAGCAATATTTACCAGAGGCGAAACCCAATCACTTGTTACTACAACATTGGGAACCAAGCTTGATGAACAAACTATCGACGGGGCAGTTATTGAAGGTACCAGCACATTCCTGTTGCATTACAACTTCCCTCCTTTCTCAACAGGTGAAGTAAAGCCCATCAGGGGAACCAGCAGACGCGAAGTAGGCCATGGCAATCTTGCAATGAGAGCGCTTACATATGTACTACCGGATATAGACGATAATCCTTACACCATTCGACTTGTTTCCGACATACTCGAATCAAACGGATCCTCTTCAATGGCAACCGTTTGTGGTGGAACACTGGCCCTTATGGATGCAGGCGTAAAAATATCAGATCCGGTATCGGGTATTGCTATGGGCCTGATAACTGATACAAAATCCAAAAAATATGCTATCCTTTCAGATATTCTGGGAGATGAAGACCACCTTGGTGATATGGATTTCAAGGTAACAGGTACCCGACACGGTATTACCGCATGTCAGATGGATATTAAAGTTGAAGGTCTTTCTTTTGATGTGATGAAGGAAGCTCTCCAACAGGCAGAGAAAGGAAGAATATATATTCTTGATATAATGAAAGATACCATAAGCGAACCACGCGATGAATTTAAACCACACGTTCCCAGAATAGAAAAAATGATCGTTGATAAAGAATTTATTGGTATTATTATTGGCCCTTCGGGTAAGACCATTCAGGAACTTCAGCGCGAGACCGATACTACCATCATTATAGAGGAACAAGGTAATTCAGGGATAATCGAAATATTTTCCCATGACAAAGCTTCTATTGAAAAGGCCAAAGAAAAAATCAAAGGTCTAGTTGCCGTACCTGAAGTAGGGCAAACATATAAAGGTATTGTGAAAGATATTGTTGCATTCGGAGCTTTTGTGGAAATACTCCCGGGAAAGGATGGATTGCTTCATATATCCGAAATTAACTGGCAACATGTAAAACGTATAGAGGATTTCATTAACATCGGAGACGAAATAGATGTTAAACTTATTGGAATTGATCAGAAAACAGGAAAATTAAAATTGTCCCGCAAAGCCCTGTTAAAAAGACCTCAAAGAAGAAACTAGATTTTGTAACCTAACGATAAGTTTTGCGTAAAAACTGCCACATCTCTCAAAACCAAAAATAATATTGTAACAAACATGAGGCAGCTTAAAATAACAAAGCAGTTTACCAACAGGGAAACCGCTTCACTTGATAAATATCTTCATGAAATCGGAAAAGTTGATTTACTTACAGCTGATGAAGAGGTTGCACTTGCACAAAGAATTAAGCAAGGCGATAAATCAGCACTGGAAAAATTAACCAGCTCCAATCTCAGGTTTGTTGTTTCCGTTTCAAAGCAATACCAGAATCAGGGTTTGAGCTTACCTGATCTCATTAACGAGGGCAACCTTGGCCTTATTAAAGCCGCCAAACTATTCGATGAAACACGGGGTTTTAAATTTATTTCATACGCAGTATGGTGGATCAGGCAATCTATCCTGCAGGCTCTGGCAGAACAGTCACGTATTGTAAGACTTCCTCTTAATAAAATTGGTCTAATCAATAAGATCAATAAAGCATATATCAAACTTGAGCAGGGCTTGCAAAGAGAACCAAAGCCTTCCGAAATAGCAGAGATGGTTAAAATATCAACAAAAGACGTCAAGGAATCTCTTAAAAACGCAAACAGGCATGTATCTATGGACGCCCCTATATCCAATGACGAAGATAATAACATGTACGACGTTATTAAACATGATGAAGTACCTACCCCCGAAAAGGAATTGATACATGAATCATTGAGCCAGGAAATTGAACGTGCAATTTCAACGCTAACCCGAAAAGAAGCTGATGTTATCCGCCTTTATTTCGGATTAAACGGAAAACATCCTATGACCCTTGAAGAAATAGGTCAGAAATTTGATTTAACCCGCGAACGTGTGAGACAAATTAAAGAAAAAGCTATCAGAAGATTGAAACATACTTCCAGAAGTAAACTATTGAAATCATATCTTGGGTAATAGTTAAACCAAATTGGCCTGTTTTCTTTTCACAATCTTTATTATTGTTTTAACATTTTAATAACATTTAATTATGTAAATAAATGAAAAATGAATATGTTTGATTATCTTAGAAAAAAATTACTATGGAAGAATCAGAAAATAGCAAACTCACTGATAACAAAAATATACAGGGATGAACTTCAAAATGTTGATCAACCATATAGTACTATAACCTTTATTAAATATGGAATACCTGATTAGATCTCACAAAGAAAAATTATTCATTTCATTTTTTTATCTTTACATCATCATAAAAACAATCTTAAAAAATCGAATAATGAAATCAAAAGCAAATAATTTATTAAGAAGAAAAATATCTTTTATCTCAACAATACTGTTGGTTATAATAATAAGCCTTACGCTCAAAATTAATACCAACCAGGAACAGAGGAATGAAGAACCTTTGAATTACCCAAGTCTTTGGATGGATTATCAGCGTACTTATCCTCATAAAACAATAAAACCGGAATCATATAAAGCTGCCATGAAACAAGCTGTGAAGCTTCATAATGCTGCTTCAAGGAAAGACATTATGTGGGAATTAGCAGGACCAACTAATGTAGGTGGCAGAATCACCGATCTGGCAATTCATACTGATGATCTTTCCACTATTTACATTGGAGGAGCCTCAGGTGGAATATTCAAATCCACCGACAGTGGTGACAGTTGGGAACAGGTATTTGAAGATGCAGCAACGATATCTATAGGAGATCTCGCTATCGATCCCAATAACCCTGATATTATTTACGCCGGAACAGGTGAATCCAATTCTTCAAGCTATAGTTTTCTTGGTGATGGAATTTATAAATCAATTGACGGAGGAGACACATGGGACCACATTGGTTTGGAAAACTCAGGATATATTGGAAGAATAATCGTAGATTATAATAATTCCGACAGGGTATATGTAGCTGCATGCGGATATCTTTTTAGCCACGGAGGCCAGAGAGGAATTTACAGAAGCCTTGACGGAGGTGAAACATGGGATGATATTTTATTTGTTAATGACTCAACCAGTGGGATAGATATTGTTCAGCATCCGGAGGATCCTGATATTCTTTATGCCACAATGTGGGAAAGAAGACGCGGCCTTAATTACCGCCATTCCTTCGGTGATGGATCAGGAGTTTGGAAAACAACCGATGGTGGCGATAACTGGACGGAGCTGACAAACGGCCTTCCAACCGGCAATGATGTTGGACGTATTGGTGTAGATATTTCAAAATCTAATCCTGATGTATTGTATACTTTTTACGACATGCCAAGCCAGGAAGTCAGGGTTTACCGGACTGAGAACGGCGGCAGTGATTGGACAAGAACAAACGATGCATCACTGGATGAAATGAACAGTTCATTCGGGTGGTACTTCGGACAGATTAGAGTTGATCCCACTGATGAAGATATCGTTTATGTAATGGGAGTAGAATTACACAGAACAACCAATGGTGGTTCTTCATACACCGTAATAGCTGATTATAACAACACTCATGAAATTCATGTTGATCATCATGCTATGTATATTGATGAAAACACCGGCAGGATTTTTGAAGGCAATGACGGCGGATTTTATTATAGTGATGATCTGGGTGATAACTGGACTAAGATCAACAATTTATCAATAACACAATTTTATTTTATAGAAGTCGATTATCAGAACCCTGCTAAAATGTTAGGCGGAACACAGGATAACGGCACAGTCATGACAGTTACCGGAAATACTGATGACTGGTTTAGAATACTGGGTGGAGATGGTTTCTATTGCCTTGTTGATTATCAGGATAATAATAATGTTTATGCCGAATATCAGTATGGCGGACTTTATAAATCGGAAAATGGCGGATATTCTTTCAACTATATTGGCTGGGAAATGTATTATGACAGAACAAACTGGATGGCGCCGCTTGCAATAGATCCGGTTGAACATGAAACTCTTTATTTTGGAACATACAGAATTTGGAAAACAACTGATGGTGGAGATGATTGGAATACAATATCCGGAGACCTGACAAAAGGTGGATCAGGTGGTTTTCATACAATTACCACTATTGCCGTATCTGAGGTTAATAATAATATAATTGTTGTTGGGTCTGCCGATGGAAGAGTACATATCACTGAAAACGATGGAAGCACATGGAATGATATTTCAGCAGGCCTTCCCAACAGGTGGATAACCCGCGTGGCAACAGATCCTTTAGATGAAAATACAATTTATGCAACTGTATCAGGATTCCGCTGGGGTGAACCACTGCCGCATGTTTATAAATCAACAGACCTTGGGCAGAACTGGATTGATATATCTGGTAACCTGCCGGAATTACCTGTTAACGTTATTGCAATCGACCCTGAAAATACTGAAAGAATTTTTGTTGGTACCGATGCGGGTGTCTTCTATACTGAAGATGGAGGTCAAAACTGGGAAAGCCTGAAAGGCAATATACCAAATGCACCTATCGTAGGAATGGACCTTCATAATCCAACCCGTACACTGATAATCGGAACCTATGGTATTTCAGCATATCGCTTTGATCTTGATCAACTTGTTGATGTAACTGAAAGTATAGCATCAGGAAATGAATTAAATGTAAAATGTTACCCGAATCCATTTACTTATAAAACCAATATCTCATTCGAAATTGATGAGCCAAGGTTTGTGAAGATCGATGTTTATGATTTAGCAGGCAAACAAATCAACAGTCTTTTAAACAGGAAATTAAACTCCGGCAGTTATAATTTCCAATGGAATGCTCATAAAAATAACTTAAGTTACGGAAGTTACATTATTAAAGTAAGAGCAGGCAATGAAACTTCCGTAACAAAAGTAATATATTCACAATAATATTATTCAACGACCATTTTGCGGGTTTCGGAATCTTGACCTGAGTATACGGTATAAAGATAAATACCTTCGGGCAGATCTTTTACATCAATTGTAAAATAATGAACCCCTGCATTTACTTTACCTTTATCTATTGTTTTTATTTGCTTTCCGATAATATTGTATATACTCATCTTAAGATAGGAAGGTTCCGCAATATTTACCTGAACCATTGATAACTCCGTAGATGGATTCGGATAATTTTGTGAAACAAAAGAAATATTATTAACATGATTTTCTTCACTTCCAATATTAATACCAATAGGTAAGTATACAATATTATTATCAATTACTCCATGAATTTCATAACGTACTGCAATACCCGGTGATGTGCTTGTTTGATAAACAACACCATACTCACCTCCATAGGAATGAGGCGCTAGCGAACCAAAAATACATTCCGAGAACATATGATAGATATCTCCAGTTAAGTCTTCATTATACTCAAAAGATTCACCGCCATCGAATGACCAAACCATATAAATATGCCTGTAGTTCATGTCATTACTCACATATCCAGGTGCTAATCCCGAATAGGTAATAAGAATATCATCCCAGTTATTAATTGCGATCTGAGGCATACTGGTAACGGAGTTCTGGTAAGTGGCATATTCTTCGTAAGCCATTGAGTCGAAAGGGACATCTATTTTGGCTGCGAGGTAACCCCCTTCTTCAAGGCTTTCAGGCACCTCCCATATAGTAGTTGCACCCACAGTTGCAGTATCCAGCGGATCCATATCTTCATTCCAGTATATTAGTCCGTTAGACCAGTAGTAATAATATCCTGCGCCTCCTTCCTGTCTGTGACATTGCCTGCCAAAAACTATATGAGCTTTACCTTCGCTATCCAAAGCAATTGCATTATTTCCGTCGCCACCACCATATCTTTCAGTATCATCAGGAAGAGGACCTCCATCCCACGGAAAATCGAAAAACTCTATCTTTTCCCATGTATCTCCGGCACCTTCCGACTTCATAATCACACCATCTGTAATACCATCAAAGAGCACAAAAGCTATAGTACTGCCTCTTGGTTCTGCCCATGCATAAATATCAGCAGAGTGATCAGGATAATAATCAGCACCTATACCATCAAGAATAACATTATGAGGGTCCCATGTGGTTCCGCCATCTGCTGACCTTGAATACAACAAAGCTCCATCCTGTCCTTCATATAAAGCACCGCCATTGGCGACAGGAAGTGTTAAAACTATCATGTGTATTGTATCCCTGTTTTCTCCGGATGTTGTCATACGGTTCCACCATATGCCGGGTCCACCTTCAGGTCCTTCAAAAAC
Source organism: uncultured Bacteroidales bacterium (assembly GCA_964550205.1). GTDB lineage: Bacteria > Bacteroidota > Bacteroidia > Bacteroidales > JAIOZK01 > JAIOZK01. The sequence goes on along the minus strand of CAZJYD010000015.1, from coordinate 31,703 downwards.
AAACTCATTCCAATCACCTGTACCCTTATTTTCCCTCCAGTTGAAAATAACACGATAATCAGCATCATGAGCTGCAACTATCTCGCCATTCTCACCATAAGGAGCATATGATGGCCAGCCTGTCCTCACAGTCTCAATTCGTTCATCCGGTATCATGCCCCATTCAGTACCGTCATAGTAATTATAACCTGTTCCGCGTCCGGGGTATGTAGGTTCATCAAAACCCATCGTCCAGGTGGCACCTATAGTACCATCTTCATAGGCAAATATTCTGTTTTGAACTGAATAATTGGTTTGCAAATCATAACGCGTTTCACCAATTACTATATCTTCATCCAAAACAGATTTAACGCTAACTACAGGATTTAATTCCTGTGTAAACTGAAATTCACCACCAACAGCTTTAGTCAGATGTGGAAGACAAAGATTAACATCTTTATTTACCGATTCCTGACTAAACGCTGTAAGTGAAATTGATAAAATGAAACTAAAAAGTAATAAATTCTTCATAACTCTGATTTTTTTTAATAATAATTCATGTAAAGTTATAAAATAATTGAGAATACTCATATATCATATTTTTGATTGTAAGATTTTCGGACGCTGAGTGGTTGAATTATTTTTTTCCTTTAACATTTGTTAACGAAACCTTTAACACTTTTTAACACGGCCTTAAGAAGGTCATTTTATATTTTTGCGTTTGCCGTTTAACATTTATTTAAATAAAAAATAAATACAATGAAAGAAACTGATATTAAAGAACTGAACGAAAAGATCCAGAAAGAAGGCTCGTTCGTCGATATGATCAATATGGAGATGCACAAGGTAATAGTAGGACAAAAACATATGGTTGAAAGCATGATGATAGGCTTGTTATCCAATGGTCATATTTTGCTTGAGGGTGTTCCGGGACTGGCAAAAACCCTGGCTATAAAATCGCTTGCCAATACTATTAAAGCAAAATACAATCGCATACAATTTACTCCTGATCTGCTTCCCGCAGATTTAATAGGCACAATGGTATATAGTCAGAAAAGTGAGGAATTTCAGGTAAAGAAAGGACCAATATTTGCCAATTTCATCCTTGCAGATGAAATCAACCGGTCGCCTGCCAAAGTTCAAAGTGCACTGCTTGAGGCTATGCAGGAAAGGCAGATCACTATTGGCGAACAAACATACAAATTAGATGAACCTTTTCTTGTTATGGCCACCCAGAACCCATTAGAGCAGGAAGGCACCTATCCCTTGCCCGAAGCACAGGTTGACCGTTTTATGTTGAAAGTCATAATTAATTATCCAAACAGAGAAGAAGAAAAACAAATCATCAGGGAAAATATAACCGGTGAATTTCCTTCAACAAAGGGAATTCTTAAGCCGGATGAAATAATCAAAGCAAGGAAAATTGTAAGAGAAGTATACCTGGATGAAAAAATTGAGAACTATATTACGGATATTGTATTCTCTACAAGATACCCTGCTGACTATAAGCTCAGTAAGTTCGACGGAATGATATCTTATGGCGGATCACCAAGAGCCAGCATCTATCTTGCATTAGCTGCAAAAGCTTTTGCTTTCATCAAAAGAAGAGGCTATGTTATCCCCGAAGATATTCGTGCTGTGGCTCCCGATGTTCTCAGACATCGTATAGGATTGACTTACGAAGCTGAGGCAGAAAATATAACAACAGCAGATATTATTAATGAGGTGTTGAATACTGTGGAAGTACCATAATTGTAGTTGAATTGTTGTACCTGCCAAATCCGCCGGTGGGCGGAGAAGGCAGGTAAATCATTAAATTTAATAATTTAAAGTAGAGTGGAAACAAAAGAGATATTTAAAAAGGTAAGAAAGATTGAGATAAAAACCCGCGGATTGTCGAACCAGATATTCTCGGGGCATTATCATAGTGTATTCAAGGGTAGAGGTATGGCTTTTAGCGAGGTGAGAGAATACCAGTACGGAGATGATATCAGAAGTATCGACTGGAATGTTACAGCCCGTTTTAATCATCCCTATGTAAAAGTATTTGAAGAGGAAAGGGAACTAACTGTAATGCTACTGCTCGATGTGAGTGGTTCAAATGAGTTCGGCACCAAAAAACAACTAAAAGAAGAATTGATGACGGAAATAGCTGCCGTGCTGGCATTTTCCGCAATACAAAATAATGATAAGGTTGGTGTTGTTTTTTTCAGCAATAAAATCGAAAAATTTATACCACCTAAAAAAGGTACAACACATATTCTTAGAATAATAAGAGAATTGGTAGATTTTAAACCCGATAATCGCAAAACAAATATTGCAGAAGCATTACGCTACCTTACCAATGCAATAAAAAAAAGGTGCACAGCTTTTTTGATCTCAGATTTTATTGATACGGGTTTTGATGATGCAATTAAAATAGCAAACAGAAAGCATGATGTAATTGCATTAAAGATATATGATCAGAGAGAAACAGGAATTCCCAAAGTTGGTATGTTGCATATCAGAGATTCGGAAACAGGTAAAATGATGTGGATAGATACTAATAATGCGAAATTGAGAAAAAACTATTACGATCATATCAATAATCATAAAAAATACCTTAATAATATATTCCTCAGAGGAGGAATAGATTTTGCCAACATCGCTACCGATCAGGATTATGTTAAACCACTAGTCAATTTATTCAAGAAAAGGGAAGCCAGATTTTGAAAATAGAAGGGTTAATGACAATTAAATCAGAAATGCATTCGAATGACTAAAACAAAGGGAAATGGGTAAATTCAGCATTTTATTTAAAATTTCGACAATTAATTTAACCATTTTGATTAGCCTGAACAGTTTACCTTACGTAAAAGCTCAGGAAGTAAACATATCAACTTTACTTAATAAAGATACAATTCTGATTGGCGACCAGGTAACATTTGATTTAAGTTTTTCAGCACCAGGAAATACAAATATTTACTGGCCAGTATTTCAAGATAGTCTTACCTCAGAAATTGAGATCACAAATACCTACCCTGTTGGTTCATCAATCAATAAAGAAAAAAACACCATTAATCTAAGGCAACAATTAGTTATTACATCCTTTGATTCAGGCGTTCACAAAATACCTCCTGTTGATATAAAATATCAACTTGAAAAAGACACAACAACCTATCAGATTTCCTCTGATCCTAATTATCTGCATGTACATACTATTCCTGTTGATACAACCAAGGCCATCAAGCCAATAAAAGGACCGGTCAAAGCACCATATACTTTTAGAGAATTCCTGCCATGGTTCTTAACCATAATTGCTGTTATATTAATTGTGTTGATCCTGTTGTATTATTTCAGGTGGCGCAAGACCGGAAAAAAGATCATGCTTATAAGACCCAGGCCTAAATTACCTGCACATATCACTGCCTTAAATGAACTGGAAAAGCTGCGTAATAAAAGACTCTGGCAATCGGGAAAAGTTAAAGAATACTATACTGAACTAACAGATATTGTGAGAATATACATTAAAGAGCGCTTTGGAATTGATGCTATGGAAATGACCTCTTTTGAGATTATTGATCGTTTACAAAAAAAAGATGAGATCAGTAACGAACTAATTACAAAACTCCGGCAGACTTTTGATTTATCAGATCTGGTAAAATTTGCAAAGGCCACTCCCTTACCATCTGATAATGACAGGTCGCATAAATATGCCGAAGATTTTGTAAAATCAACTATTCCAAAACCAAAAACGGAAGAAGAGGAAAATGACGAAAATGTCAGGCTAAAGGAAGCCAAATACAATAATTCTGATAAATTAAAATTAAATCAAAAAGATAACAAGGAAAATAATTAACAGAAGATGTTTGAGCATATTGAATTTGCGGACGGATATTTTTTATATTTACTAATAATAATACCATTACTGCTTTTCTGGTATTGGTATAAACACAGCAAAAGAACAGCAGACATACAGTTACCGGAAACTTCGGTTTTTGAAAAAAGTAATAAAAGCATAAGGCAATACCTCATGCATTTGCCCTTTGTGCTGAGAATGATAGCAATAGCCTTGCTTATTATTGCACTGGCCAGACCGCAAACCAGTACAAAAAGACAGGATGTTTCAATTGAAGGTATAGATATAGTAATGGCTCTGGATGTATCTGGTAGTATGCTGGCACAGGACCTCAAGCCCGACAGGCTCGAAGCGGCAAAAAAAGTAGCTTTGGAATTCATGGAAGGCAGACCTAATGACAGAGTTGGACTTGTGGTATTCAGTGGAGAAACCTTCACTCAGGTTCCTCTTACAACTGATCATTCTGTACTAAAGAACCTTTTTGAAGATGTGAAAAGCGGCATGATAAAAGATGGAACAGCTATAGGCGACGGACTGTCAACAGCAATTAACAGGCTTAAAGAAAGCCTCGCCATTAGTAAAGTTATTATACTGCTTACTGATGGTGTGAACAATGCAGGGTCCATCGATCCAAAATCAGCAGCCGAAATTGCCGAGATGTATGGAATCAGAATATATACTATAGGTGTAGGTTCGAGGGGAGTAGCCCCATATCCCGTCCAAACAACTTTTGGGGTGAGGTATCAGAACATGGAAGTAAAAATTGATGAAGACCTGCTGAAACAAGTTGCCGCTATGACTGATGGAAAATATTTCAGGGCAACAAGTAACAAAAAACTCAGAGAAATATATAACGAAATAGATAAGCTGGAAAAGTCAAAGATAGACGTTACCGAATTCAAGCAAAAACATGAAGAATTTTTACCGCTGGCTTTGATTGCATTAGGTTTGTTTATACTTGATATAATTCTTAAAAACACAATATTCAGAACAATACCATAAAGACTATTAAAAATGCTGAGATTTGAAAACATAGAATTCTTATATGGTTTATTATTGATACCGGTTTTTATATTCGTTTACTGGATGATGAAAAGATGGAAAACGAAAGCAATGAAATCATTAGGTGATCTGCCGATTATCAGCAGATTGATTTCAGGATTATCAAGAAGCAGACCAGTTTTAAAATTCATCATTCTGATGTTAGCTTATGTCTTTTTGATCATAGGCATTGCCAATCCTCAGATAGGAAGTAAACTAAAAGAAGCCAAAAGGAAAGGTATTGACCTGGTCATTGCACTGGACGTATCTAACAGCATGCTGGCAGAGGATATTACTCCCAACCGTTTGGAAAGGGCAAAACAAGCTGTTTCAAAGCTGATCAGCCGGCTTGAAGGTGATCGTGTGGGAATGATCATTTTTGCCGGAAATGCATATTTGCAATTGCCGATCACAACTGACTACGCCGCTGCAAAAATGTTTCTTTCAACTATCAGCACTAAAACTGTTCCTGCACAGGGTACAGCTATAGGCAAAGCAATTGAAACTGCAGTTAATGCTTTCGACGATAACGATCACAGTAAAGCTATCGTCATTATCACCGATGGTGAGAACCATGAGGATGATGCTATTGAACAAGCCAGGCTGGCAAGTGAAAAAGGTATTAAAGTATATACATTGGGAATGGGATTGGCTGAAGGAGCCCCAATACCCATATATAATAAATTTGGAAATCAGGAAGGTTTTAAAAAAGATAATCAGAATCAAACGGTAATAACAAAGCTTAATGAAACTATGCTGCAACAAATCGCCTCTGCCGGAAACGGAATTTATGTCAGGGCAAATAATACCAAAGCCGGATTAGATAAGATATTTGACAAGATAAATGAAATGGAAGAAACCGAATTTGAAGCCCAAATATATTCCGATTATGAGGACAGATTCCAGTACTTAATAGGTGCAGCAGTTTTATTGTTGATACTGGAAACTATAATTGTTGAAAGGAAAAGTAAATGGGCCGGAAAAATAAACCTGTTTGGCTAAGAATTTGTTGGAACAAATTGCAGAAATTATGAAAAGCATTGTTGTAACCATATTATCTGTTGTTTTTATCTCTGGATTAGCTTTTGGGCAGAGTGAATCAAAGCTAATACGCGAAGGAAATAAGAAATACGAGGAAGGAAAATATAAGGATGCCGAGATAGATTACCGGAAAGTATTGGATATTAATCAACAATCAGTTAAGGGAGAATTCAATCTCGGTGATGCATTATACCAGCAGAAGAATTATCAGGAGTCTGCCAAATTATTTGATCAGATATCTCAACGAATTTCAGACAAAAAGCAAAGAAGCGAAGCATTCCATAATCTTGGGAACTCCTTACTTGAATCAAAAAAATACGCAGAAAGTATTGAAGCATATAAAAACGCACTCAGAAATAATCCTGATGATTATAATACAAAGTATAATCTGGCTTATGCAAAAAAAATGTTGAAGCAACAACAAAAGCAGCAGCAACAGCAAAAGAACCAACAAAGTAAAAAAGATAAGCAAGACAAACAGGAGCAGCAAAAGCAGGATAAAAAGGATCAGCAAAAACAAGAACAGCAACAAAAAGAAAAATCACAGGATCAACAGCAAAAACAGCAACAGAAGGAAAAGCAACAACAAGCTGCTCAGGCAAAAAAGATCTCAAAGGAAGATGCCGAACGCATGCTTAAAGCCATGAATGATGATGAAAAGAAAACCTTAATGAAGCTATTAAAAAAACAGGCAAAAAACATTCAATCGGTAAAATCAGAAAAAGATTGGTAGATTCATGTCAGAACAGATATGTATTTTTGAAAATTGTTTAAATATTATATGAAGAAATTCTTTTTATTCATATTAATTTTTTGTTCAGCAATTCCATCCCTCTTAGCTGATGAAATACAGTTTACAGCATCAGCGAAAGAAGTTGTTGAGGTCGGTGAACGTTTCCAGCTTGTTTACAAATTAAATCATGAAGGGAGAAATTTTCATGGCCCGGGATTTGACAACTTCAGATATATGGGAGGACCAAGTACTTTCTCCAGCACTAGTACACAGATAATTAACGGGAAAGCATCGCATACTGTAACATTAACGTATACCTATCATATTAAAGCTATTAAAGAAGGGGAGTTCACCATAGAACCTGCCACAATTATTGTTGATGGAAAGAAATACAAATCCAATGAAGTTAATATAAAAGTAATTCCCGCCTCAAAACAACAAACACCAACCCAGTCATCCCAACAATCTGTTCAAAGAAGAACTCCACAAAAACAAGATCAATCGGAAAGCCAGGGATTTACAAGGGATGATCTGTTCATCAGGGCATTTGTAAATAAATCCAATCCCTACCAGGGAGAACAAGTAATAGTTACCTATAAAATATATACAAGGGTACCGGTTACACCACAGGCAATTTCAAAGTTCCCGTCTTTTCCCGGTTTCTGGTCTAAGAATCTGATGGGAGATAACGAAATATCTCCGCAATCGCGTGAAGTATATAATGGGAAGGAATATATTACGGCCGACATACACAAAGTTGCATTGTTCCCATTAAAAAGCGGTAAATTAGAGTTTGACCCTCTTGAAATGCAATGCGTCGTGCAAATTGAAAAACAAGGACGCCGTAACCGTTTTAATGATCCGTTTTTCGACAGATTCTTTGATGATCCTTTTTTTAACAGGAACATTGAGAACGTTGAAATGACAATAGAATCAAATCCGTTAACAGTAAATGTTAAGCCCCTGCCCCTAAAAAATAAACCGGCTAACTTCAGCGGTGCAGTCGGTTATTTTGACATGAGTACAACTGTTGACAAAACCCAGTTGAAATCCAACGAAGCTTTTACATATAAATTAACTATCAGGGGTAAAGGTAATCTTGAAATGATTGATGATCTGAACATTATCTTTCCACCCGATTTTGAAGTATACGATCCAAAGATCACAAATAATATTGCTACCTCATCAAACGGAGTTTCGGGATCAAGAATTTTCGAATATCTTATTATCCCAAGAAACGCCGGCGATTTCACTATTGACCCTGTTGAATTCTCATATTATGATCTTTCAAAAAATCAGTATGTTACAGAAAAATCTCCGGCATATAAGATAAAAGTGGAAAAAGGTGAGGGAGACATCGCTAATATCGCATACAGCGGGATAAACCAGGAAGACATCCAGTATATTGGTAAAGACATACGTCATATAAAGGGTTCGCCCATTAATCTGCAGCATATTAATGTTTTCTTTTTTAATTCCCTTTGGTTCTATATTTTAATAATAGGTCCGGTAATAATTATTATGCTGATTATCATAATATGGAAAAAGCGTGAAAAGAAACACCAAAACATCGTTTTAATGAAACATAAGCGTGCAACAAAAGTAGCACGCAGAAACCTGAAAAAGGCACGTGAATTTTTGAAAGACCAGGATAAAGACAAGTTCTTTATTGAAATATCACAAGCTCTGTGGGGATACCTGAGCAACAAATTTAACATCCCGAAATCAAAACTATCAATGGATACGGTCCACCAGACCCTTGCTGATAAAAAAGTCAGGAAAGGAACAATCGAACAGTTTACCAAAACATTAAATAATACGGAATATGCCCGTTTTGCCCCGGGCGATAGTTCCTCAAAGATGAATGAAATATACAGGGAAGCCCTTGGTATTATAAGCAAAATTGAAAAAGAATTAAATTAATGATGAAAACAGAAAATAGAATATTAAGATTAACTTTTTCAGTTATTGTATTTTTTATACTATCATTACCTGTATCTGCTGTGAATAATGATTCACTCATTATTAAAGGTAACCGGTTTTATGATAAAGGCTTATACAATGATGCGATTGAGCAATACAATAAAGTAATTGATAATGGTTACCAATCGGCCAAATTGTTTTATAATCTCGGCAATGCCTACTTCAAACTAAATGATATGGCATCTGCAATACTTAATTATGAAAGGGCAAAAAAGCTCGATCCGAACAATAAAGACATAATTTTCAATTTAAAAATAGCCAACAGCCGAATTCCTGATAAAATAGAGGCTGTACCTACAGTATTTTACAAAAAATGGTGGAATACCTTTTATAATATGTTTTCGGTAAACACCTGGGCAAAGATTGCAATCGGAACATTAATTATTACATTAATACTGATTGCTGTTTATTTTATATCGCATTCAAGGATAACAAAAAAATTCTCTTTCTGGTTCGGTATTTTATTTCTTTTAGTTACAATATTCGCATTTATTATTTCGTCTCAAAAATACTATTATACAAAAGCAGAAAACGAAGCTATAGTTTTTACACCTGCCATTACAGTTAAGAGTTCGCCTAGTAAAAACAGCGTAGACCTTTTTGTTATACATGAAGGAACTAAGGTTGAAATTACTGATGAAGTTAAAGACTGGTATGAAATAAAGATAGCAAACGGAAGTATTGGCTGGTTACCAGCCGAAGCCGTAAAAACAATATAGATAACTGAAATATTTCCTTAATTTTATAAATAAAAAATTAATATGAAATCAGTAAAAACCGGTGAGCTCGTCCAACTGAAATCGGGTGGGCCCAAAATGACAGTAAGAAGAATAATAGGCGGCGATACCGACGTATCCTTTCAAATGGTTGACGATTACATAAAAAGGATCAAAGGATTTAAAGACGGAGATGTTATTTGCCAGTGGTTCGAAGGTAATGAGCTAAAGGACGGCGCTTTCCCTAAAGAATCATTAATAAAGATGAAGAAAGAATAAAGGTTATTGCCAACCTCTTATTTTGCGACGACTAAGTATTTTTCTATATTGTTGAATCGTTGAACTGTTCAATTGTTCAATTATTCAATTGTTCAACCATTCAATCAAAACAATTCAACAATCCCATCACTCCATTACTCCATAATTCCATTAAAACACACATTAATATCCTCCGTTCGCTTTAGCGAACGGAAAAATAAATCCATGTTCTATTTTTATGAAAAGCCCTAATTAAAATTTTATTAGCCAGTTAATTCATCAGCATTTGTTATATATCATTGATCCCGTCAGGATCAAATTATTGTAGAAAAGGTTGATGAGAAGGAGTGGTAACGACCTCGGAGAGGTCGCATAATTTAAATAATCCCCAGCTTCTTAGCAATATCCTTTGGCAATGCCTCTTTATTTATCATAATAGCAATAGTTTTTAACCTAATGTAAGGTTCCGACATATTCAGATAGCCGCCGAAATCATTCCTTTTTGTACCCCACGAATTTTTTGTTTTAAAATACTGTATGCCATTCTGATCTTCCACAAGACCGGTAATATGCATTAAATGTTCATCATTGGCCGTCTGGTTGTCATAGACTTCCTGCCGGATTTCGCTTGTAATTTCTTTTTGTGGCTCAGGGCTCTTGCATGTTTGCTTTTTTTCTTCTTCGGTTTTATCATCCCATTCTTTCCCTGGTACTATTGCCACACCATCCTTAAAGGAAAAATACTTATCACTAACATCCCCATCCCATACAAAGGTGTAACCATTCTCCAGAGCATGTTTCATTACGCGAATAAAATCATCAAGATCGAGATTATAATATCCATTATCCGACCAGTTGTCCGGTATCTTAAGTATAACTTTCTCGTTATACGGATAGTGAGTATATGATGTCAATTCTATATAATTCTCAGCATTAATATCAAGTTCAGCGGCATATTCCACTGGTGTGTATTCTTTACTATTGACTTCAAAACTTTCAGGAATTTCTCCAAGATATACATCAAGCACTTCCTCAAAAGCATCATCCCATTTGGATGTAATTTTACCTCCACGTTTTTTAATAACGGTCTGACAAAAACCTTTTAACACTGCATCCATTTCTCCGTGATTAAGTTCATCCTCTTCTGATTCTTTTGCCGGATAAACTGATTCGGGAACAATACCGTACTCTCCGATCATATCTGTTACATCATGGGCTTGACCTCCCATACTGAAATTAGCTTTTCCGTGAAGCCTCACGTAATTGTTTGCTTTAACAGGATAAACTGTTCTTACAATATACATTTCAGACAGGTCATGTTCTCCTTTTCCTTTTCTGATTAATTCGCTCTCGAGAAAAGAAATGGCGGCAAAATCCCAGCAGGTTCCTGAACGGCTCTGGTTTTTCACAGATGTTGCAGGATTTTCATAAATTACTTTAAAATCATAAGCAGTATCAACTTCCTGTGAAACAGCATTAAAGCTAACTATCAGAAAAAGAATAAATAATGAAAATATGATCAATTTTTTCATATGTCTTATTTTTATGGTTTTTGGCAAATTTATTATAATTTTAGATACTACAATCAGGCTCATTATATATACTCAGCCGTTTACTGATTTGTTTAAACCGAAAACTTACTCCAGCTTGTATTTTTTCCAAATTATTTTATATTTGTGGTTATTAAGAACTTAACGGGATTATGTTAAGATTTTTATTTTTTTCTTATTTGTAGATAGAAAAAAAAGTGTAAATTGCGCTTTTCTTTTTTCAGAAGAAATAGACAAAAAAAATAAGTAATTTAAATATTTAATGATATGAAGAATAGAATTTTACCCTTTAGTTTACTAGTATTATTATCAGCATTATTGTTTTCTTTCACATATATAACATCAACAAAATCTGATTCGAGGGGTAACGACCAGGCAAACAAAGCTGCCTCATATTTTGCTAAAATAAGAAACAATCAGCACACTGGTTTACTTGATGTCAGGGATGTCATGAAAGCAAAGCAACAGATCGCCAGGCATCATAATGAAGGACGTTCCTTTTCTGATATGGGTTGGCAGGTGCAAGGACCTGATAATTATTCCGGCAGAACAAGGGCTATTATTTGGTCTAATCAGGACCCTCAGGCAAAGACAATTTTCACAGGCGGTGTTACCGGTGGAATCTGGAAATCAACAACAGCCGGATTAACCTGGAAAAAGATAAACGGCGAAAACAACCTTTTTATCACATGTTTTACCCAGGATGCAAATGGTACTGTTTATGCCGGAACCGGTGAATGGTTCAATGCAAACGAATACTCAGAATTCGGAAAATACGGATATCAGGGTGGTTTAGCAGGAAGCGGAATTTATTACTCCACCGACGGAGAAAATTTTAATCCTGTCGCAGACGGTGCACAACAAACAGATCCGGATTGGGCTTTTATTAATGAAATAGCTTATGATGATGTTAATGGAAGGCTCTTTGCAGCTACAAACAGCGGATTAAAATATTCCAACAACGGTGGTGACACATGGAACATTCCTGAATTTGCTATAGATAGCACCTTCTATGTTATTAATTCTTCATATACAATTCAATGCGACTCATTTGAGGTTGATGGTGATGAAGTAATACTTTATAATCCTGATACTACGGCAAAGACAATAGATACAGCTTCATCAAACAATATCCGTCATACAATGCAAATGGAAGGATTTGCAATGGAAGTGCAAACATCCTCCGACGGATCAGTAATATCATTAGTTTTTGATCCCGATTCAGATGATTCTTATACCTTTTTATATCAGAACGGAAATGATTTCATTTTCGAGAATAAAGCAAGTGATCCGAAAAATCCTTATTTCATTGTGAAAGATTCATTAACAAAAAATACCACCTTAAATGTCACTCATGGAAATGACACGTCCTATCAGCATATAATAGTGGAACCATATGATGAATATGAAGGAACCAAGCATGACCTGCCAACTGATGCCGGAAGAATTGAATATGCCTTTGCTCCCTCCGATCCAAGCATTGTTTACGCATCAGCAGTTCAATCTAATGGAGACATACACAATATCTACCGGTCTGATGACAAAGGAAATAATTGGAGAATAATACTACCGGGAGAAAGCACTATTGAAATTTTCGATGGTCAGGGTATTTATGCCAATACAATTGCCGTGAAACCGAATGATCCAGACCTGATACTTGTAGGAGGAACCAATATGTGGGAAGGCATCAAAGTAAATGAAGACGGATATTTCAACTGGTTGCAGAAATCAAATAGTTATTTCTCACCTTATTCATCTATATATTGCTCTGCAAGTCATCACAATTACGCATTCCGTCCCAAATATAATGATGAAGTTTTAATTGGTACAAATTCAGGCATATATATGGGGCTTATTAATCCAACAATCTACGATTTCGAGCCAACTATGAGAGAATATATGACAACACAATTCTATACTGTTGCTCCTTCCGGATCAAAGCACGTTTATATGGGTGGCGCTCAAGACAATGGAACAATACGTATTGATGGTACAGGTAACAGTGAATTGGCAGGACTGGAAATTTGGGATAATATTGTAGGTTTGCCTCATGGTGGAATCGGAGGTTATTGCGCAATTTCGCTAATTAATCCTGATGTACAAATATACAGTGATGTTGAGGGAACACCAGCTTTCAGAAGATCAGAAGATGCAGCAGAAAATTATTCCTCCACTGATTTTTATGGTAATGTTAATCTTGAGAATGGAGATTTTCTTATTCCTGCAATTTTATGGGAATCTTTTAATGATAAAAACAGCAGGGATTCGATATGGTTCCATGCAGACAAAGATTACTTCGCTGAAGAAACAATTCAAGCAAGGAGCAAAAATTGGGGATATCCATTCTATTATAAACTGGAGCAAGACCTGATTGAAGGTGATTCTATCTTACTGAAAGACCTGGTTCAGTCCAAATTTTTCCTAGGTGCTAATGATCATATCTGGATGACCATATCCATGCATGATTTTACTCAGGGATTAGTTTGGTGGGAGCTGGCCAATACTTCCCAAACAGAATATGAAGGTATGCCTTCATGTATGGGATTATCGTCAGATGCCAATCATCTGTACGTCGGAACCCTCGAAGGCAAACTATTCAGAATTTCAAATATGGCATTAGCATTTAGCGAAGAAACAGCAGATTGTAACAGCGAAAAATGTATTGTTTCAACAAAATATTTACCAATCATTGATCCTTCAACTGGTGAAGAAATCACACAGGCAATTACATCAGTTGCCGTTGATCCTCAGAATCCGGCTCATATTGTTGTCACTCTTGGTAACTATGGCAATGAAAACTATGTCTTTAAATCAACCAATGCAATTGATTCACTACCGGAATTTAAATCCATACAGGGAAATCTACCCCAAATGCCGGCATATAGTTCATTAATAGAAATGAGCAATTCAGATCTTGTTTTTGTTGGTACCGAGCACGGAGTTTATTCATCAACAACAACTAACCAGGATGATCCCGAATGGATCAATCATAGTGACGGAATCGGAACAGCACCTGTTATGATGATCCGGCAACAATTAGTTAAAAAAGCACCCGACGCAGTTCCTCTATGGGATGGAGTAGATACAATTTGGGAACATTATCCGGGGACTAATAATTTCGGAGTTATTTATGCAGCGACATATGGAAGAGGCCTTTTCAGAACCGATGAATATTTAGGCATCGATGATCCTGAGAATATAATTAACAAAAATAACTTCTCAATAAACATATATCCAAATCCGGTTAAAGACAGGGCAAAAGTTGTATTCGAACTAAAAAGAACAGGCAATGTTATTATCAATACATATGATATTAATGGCAAGAAGGTTCAGCAAAAAGAATTCAATAGCTTAAAAGCGGGCAGGCATGAAATTGAATGTAAATTCGGGTATCTGCCCAAAGGAGCATATATAATGCAACTGATAACAAATAAAAAAAGTGCAACCGGAAAATTTATTGTTCTGGAATAAATTATTTAAGAAATAAAAAACTTTAAATATTATGAAAAGAATATTTACAATTACTTTGCTATTATTGATAAGCGGATTGCTAAGTGCACAGCTTAGAATATACACACCTGAATTAGTTTCACCAATAGGTAACGCTGATAATCAGGAACCGGGAGTTACACTTGACTGGAAACCAGTAACAGGCGATTCACTGGAAATAAAATACGAAGTACTGGCGGGTACAGATCCTTCATTTGCAGATTCCGTTATTCATATTTTCACTACTTATTCTGCATATACCTGCACCGAACTTATATTCGGAACAACCTATTATTGGAAAGTTAGAGCTACTGATGGCTATGATACCTCATTCTGGTCAGATGTAGGTGTATTTACTACAACAAGTCACGTTTATCTCAGTTATCCTGCAAATTATTCCTCTGATTTAAATCCCGTATTATCAGTAAAATGGTATGAAATGAATGGGCCCATTTCCTTTGAATTGCAAATAGATACCGTATATAATTGGGAGCATGTTATAACAGATTTCGATGAGAGGTTTGAAAACCTTTTCGTTATCAATGATACAAATGCCTGGGCTGTTGGTAAATCAGGATTTATTGTACATTATCAAGATGGAGAATGGACAATTGACGAATCACATGGTGCCACTGTCGATTTAAACAATTGCTTTTTTATTGATGAAAACTATGGAATGGTTGTTGGAAAAGACGGAACACTATTAGAATACCAGGATGGAACCTGGAATACGATTGAAGTATGGGAAAACGACACAACTGTAAGTACAACTAATCTTAAAACTATTCATCTCTTTGATATAAATGACGGATTCATTGCAGGAGGTGGCGGAAGTGTGTTTGAATATAACGGTACTAAATGGATCATGACCAGTAAACTCGGAACCCCAATTAATTCCTTATTCTTTCTTGACGAAAATACCGGCTGGGCTGTAGCAGATGATGGTGTTATATACAAACATGATACGGAGACATGGGATACTACATCAACAGAAGCCAATGACTTATTTGATGTTTTTATGACAAGCGGGAATAACGGCTGGGCAGTTGGAAAATCAGGAACAGTGTTACATTTTGATGGTACACAATGGTACGAGTCTTATATACCCAATAAAACAAAATTTACCAAAGATATTTATTCAATTTGCATGATAAGCGAAAATACCGGATATATGGCTGCTAAAGATGGTTATATTCTGGAATATGCTAATGGTTCTTGGGTACCAAGCAACAGTGTTGTTAATGAAACATTTACTTCAGTTGATTTTGCTGATGAAAATACCGGATGGGCAGTTGGTGATGAAGGTAATATTATTAAATACACGGGTGAATTCTTTTCTAGTCAATACGCCCATACTATTACAATTGAAGAAGTAACAAACGAGTATGAATTTACTGATATGTATTTTGGAAGAGATTATTATTGGAGAATCAGAGCAAATCTTTTAACAGATACTTCAGAATGGTCAGGAATAGGTGTCTTTGGAATAATCAGAAGTGTTAAATTAAGTAAACCTAATGACGGCAGTACTGATCAAAATTTGTACCTTGTAGTTGAATGGGATGCTATACAGGGTGTTAATAACTATAAAATAAGGGTGGATGATGATCCAGATTTTAAAAGTCCTCTAAAATTTGGTTCAGACTCAACATCAATTCCGGTAAGCACTTATAAATTTGATACAAAATATTACTGGACAGTATTTACATATCATTCAAAAGATACTACCTATTGGACTGATCCGTATACTTTTACAACAAAATCTGGGGTTGGACTTAGAAATCCTGCCAATGATTCAACAGATGTTCCAACCAAACCCACTTTCAAATGGGATTCACTTGGAGGTGCGGGTGGCTATCAACTACAGTATAATACAGAACCTGATTTCTCCGGTTCCTGTTGCGACGTTTTGCTTGATTCCACTCAGGTAGATTACAGTATAGGAATTCCTCTGAAAAACAACCAAACATATTATTGGAGAGTAAGGGCAATAAGCCCATTAGGTATCGATACTTCTGCCTGGAGTGAAGAATGGCATTTTACAACTGTAGGTGGAATAGGTATTGGCGAAGAAACACTTGGGAATAATATTTCAATTTACCCAAATCCCTCATCGGGCATTCTAAATTTGGAAATAAACTTAATTCAACCATCAAAAGTTAACCTTTTAATTATGGATCTGCTTGGTCAGGCATATATCAATAATGAACTTACACTGGAAAAAGGATTGGTAAAAAGACAAATCTACCTGAATAATCTGTCAAACGGCGTTTATATCATTAAGGTTGAAAAAGAAGGTGAAATCTACACTGAAAAATTGATCATTGACAAATAAGAAGTTAGAAAGATATAGACTATATATCAATATTTGTTATACCGTTTACCAAAAGAATAACTGATATACAAAGTTAGAAAGATATTTTTTGGATCATTGAATGCCATTATTGGTATTCCCTTTGGATAATATTCAATTATTCCTCCCACTTCAATACAGTTTATCTTTGATTTGTAAGCTCCTATGTCAAAGCTCAAACCGGCTTTACCGAAAATTCCAGGGTAAAATTTTATCCCGTCAAGACCTTTTGTAAATGGAGCCCGCCCGTAAATATTATCATAAAAGTGGATATCAGGATCATATCTCTCCGTAATTATTTCATATTCAAGTATATTGCTGCTACTGGTGAAATTTAAAATATATAAATATACAGGTTTGGCAAGACCTATTGAAATGCCACCAACATACATATACCTCAACTCAGCTCCTCCCCAGTACGGCTTTCTGTTCAATAGATTGTTCTGACCAACACCAACTCTTAACATGTAAACATCATTGATCTTACCATAAACATAACTTTTTGCATTTGTAAAATAGGGATTAACTATTTTGATCTGCTTGGGCGATTTCATGCTAACAAACTGACCTTCATAAAAAAAGCTCTTGAAAGCATTTTTATTTTGACCTTTTTGAAACTTGATTCCAAATCCAAGAGTGTGTGCTATAACACCACCTGAAACTGTTTTTTTGTATAAAACACTGTCACTCGCCAGGTCCTCTTCGATTTCCTGTGAATAAGCGGATTGAATAATGATAAATAATCCCGTTAATAATAGTATGACCCGATACGGAACATGCATAGGGATGCTAGTTGATATAATACTAATTTACTAATATTTTTGCTCAATTTGATATTTATAATGCTCCCCATAGGCAGGGCATTTTTGACTTGGTTTGCATGATGATAATGATAATGCTAATATTATCAGAGCTGAAATAATAATTGCTGCTTTTCTCATAATCTATCTTTTTAATATAAACAAATCTCTTACAAAGAAAATTGTTTTTGTAATTAATAACAAAAAAATTCACGATATATTATAAGCAATATCAGAAAGACAATATCAAATAACCTGAATTACTTTAAAACCAAATTAACTTAAAAGTATCAGAAAACTAATACGTAATTATTATTATTTTTATTGATTATTCATAATATTAACTAAAATTAAAACAGATATGAATATTTTTTCAATGGATGATCCGAACTATCATAAGGAAAAATATTTTAATGCTGCATTCGAAAAACAAACATATTTAAACCTGCTTTACACTATCGTAAACATGCCGGTTGTCCTGGTATTTTCAGTTATTATATTACTATGTTTTGTAACTGGATTATTGCTGCTTATAGTATGGGTAGGTGTGCCTTTTATAAATTTATCATTTATTATTATTCAAACTTATGTTGAGACAGAACGTAAAATATTCACAAAGCTTACAATGAAAACCATTCCTCCTCTCAAAAAGAAAATTCTAAATAGTAACAGCCAACTTAAAATTTTTCTGGCCTTTATTAATGATAAGCAAAGCTGGAAACAACTTTTATATTTAATTATAAAGTTACCTTTAAGTACATTATCATTTATTCTTACAGCGGCTTTATTCTTTCTTACATTTCTTTTAATCTACACACCTTTTAATGCAATGTTCGGACATATTCACATACTTAATTATCAAACTGATTCTTTTATTGAAGCAATTATTGGCTTTTTTATAGGTATAATTCTCTGGGTTGGTATATTGAATGTCATCAATCTATCTACCAGGTTAAATAACAAACTGTTCAACATTTTTTAATATATTGCAATCATTATTAACCAAAATCAAATAACTATGAGAATAAAATTGACTTTTATTTTCTTGTTTTTGTCTTTGTTAATGTTAACCTTCTCTGCACACAGCGGAGGATATCAGGTAAGATTACAAGGGCAAAAACAAACGGGAATTGCTCTAATCGGTACTCCCTTTTATTTTGATGCCAGCAGTATTTTTTATAATCCGGGTGCGCTGGCAATGATTCAACAAAAATATAATTTCACGGGAGGTGTTAGTACTATCTTTTCAAATGGTGTTTTCAGAAAAAGTGGCACTGATTATGAAGTAAGAACCAACAATCCTGTAAGTCCACCATTCTATTTTTACGGCTCAGGTAAGATATCTGAAAATTTAGCAATTGGAATAGGTGTTTATGTTCCTTTCGGAAGCTCAGCCGACTGGGGTAAAGACTGGCATGGTAAATATCTGGTTCAGGATATATCTTTGAACGCTAAATTTTTTCAACCGACTATCTCCTATAAAATAAATAATTATTTAAGTTTAGGAGCAGGATTTGTATATGCAACAGGAAAATTTGAACTGAACAGAGCTGCTGATGTGGGCCCTTATTCATCTGTTAATATGGAGGGCATAGCAAGTGGTATTGGATATAATATTGGTGTTTTAATAAATCCCGTAAAAAAACTAAGTATAGGCATAGACTACCGCTCAGAAATTATTATGGAGGCTGATGATGGAATGGCTACATTTAAACCGGAAGATGTTGAATTCTATATTCCTCCTGAACATAAATTTAGTGCTGATTTACCAATGCCTGCTAATCTTGATTTTGGCCTGGCTTTTAAGTTCTCTGAAAAATTCACCCTTGCTGCAGAAGTTAACTGGGTGATGTGGAGTACATATGATAGTCTTATATTTATATTTGAAGAAGGGAGCGAAATGCCAACTATCAGGAGCCCAAGAAAATACAGCGATAGCTGGATTACCCGTCTGGGAGCACAATACAAATACAACGAAAAACTCACATTCAGAGCCGGTGTTTATTATGATCCGACACCCACTAACGAAGATTATTATTCGCCTGAAACAGTTAGCTTGAATACTATTGCATTTACTTTAGGTTTGACTTACGAACCCATAGAAGATCTGCAAATCGATCTGTCATATCTTCAATTGCATGGGTTAGAATCGGAGAAATCATACGAACCATATTCCTTCACAGGAACATACAAAACACTAACTATGATTCCGGGAATAGGCTTAAGTTATAGTTTTTAATTAAAATTTTTTTAAGTTATGAAGAATAAAAACCTTATTATATATTTTATCATAATGATATTTGTGGTCTCTTGTGAGCCCAATCTTAATGATGAATTCGAACCATCATCCGGAGAAACCGATTTAACCACATTTATATCAATAGGTAACTCACTGACTGCCGGATTTGCAGATGGCGCTCTTTACCGCTCCGGACAAATATATTCGTTTCCCAATATTTTGGCTGCACATTTTAGTTATGTGGGCGGCGGCATCTTCAACCAACCCCTTATGCCAACAGACGAAGGGGTAGGAATACAAATAACCGATCAGGGAATAGTATTTAATACCAAATATATACTTGGTTACCAAAAAGATTGTGAGGGCAACTACAATCTTGCACCTGTTTTATTTGATCCCGATGCATCGCAAGCAACACTTGCACAAAGGCTCAATGCATCGGTTGCTGCTCACGGCCCATTTAATAATCTGGGAATACCTGGAATTAAATCATTCAACCCTATATATCCGGGGTTGGGATTAAATCCCTATTTCACCAGACTGGCACCAAATCCAACCGATACTTTAATCAACCTCGCACTTGAACAACAACCAACATTTTTCTCATTATGGCTGGGAAGCAATGATGTGCTGAATTATGCTATAGCTGGTGGGACAAGTGATTCCATTACGCCCCAACCAACTTTTGCTTCTGCGATGGAAGCCATTGTTCAGTATCTAACAGCAGGTGGGGCAAAAGGAGCAATAGCAAATATTCCCGATATAAAAGTGATGCCATATTTTACTACAATTCCATATAACGCAATCGTTTTAACTGACCAAAATACGATAAATGATCTCAATAAAGCCTACAAGACAATTAATGAGGCCATAATCAATTCAGGTTCAGATGATACCATATCATTTGCTTTTGGTGCAAATCCTATGGTTATCGTAGATAATACCTTGCCCTGGGGATTACGTCAGATAAATAAGAATGAGCTTGTATTACTATCATTGCCCCAGGATTCCCTCAAATGTGCACAATGGGGAACAAATCCATTAAAAGCAATTAAAGATGAGTATATACTCACTGAATCTGAGATTACGAAAATAGATAATGCAATAGAAGGATATAACCAATATATTGCTCAGCTTTCAATTAGTTATCCATTAGCACATGTTGATATTTATGAAAAACTAAATTATTACAACGAAAACACAGTTTACATCGACGGTATAAAATTCAATACCGATTTTATCACAGGTAATATCTTCTCGCTGGATGGAATACATTTGTGTCCCAGAGGTAATGCCCTTGTGGCTTACTATTTTATTGAAGCTATTAATGATAAATTCGTTGCCAATATTCCACAGCTAATAATTGCAGCTTATCCTGGTATTGAGTTTCCGCATGATATGCCATAATAAATATGACAATAGTTTTTGCCACCAATAATCAACACAAATTACAGGAGATTAGAAATCTTGCTTCAAATAGAATCAAGATACTGAGCCTAAGAGAAATAAATTGCAAAGAAAACATTCCTGAAACAGGAAAAACACTTGAGGCAAATGCATTGCAGAAAGCACAATTCGTTCATAACAAATACGAAATGAATTGTTTTGCGGATGATACCGGCCTGGAAATAGATGCACTAAGCGGAAAACCGGGAGTTTACTCGGCAAGATACGCAGGTAAAGAGCAGGATTTTGAGAAAAACATGAATAAAGTACTTTATGAATTAAAAAACATTGATAACAGACAAGCAAGATTCAGAACGGTTATTGCACTTATACTTAAAAACAAAACACATTATTTTAAAGGTATCATAAACGGAAAAATAACCAGAGAAAAAAAAGGCTTATCAGGATTCGGTTATGATCCGATTTTCATGCCAGATGGCTACGACAAAACGTTTGCAGAGATGAAGCTTGAACAGAAAAACCAGATAAGTCACAGAGCAATAGCCACACGAAAATTAATAAGCTTCCTATTTAAACAATAAATAATTGTTAATCCGTAAATAGTAAAAAAGCTTCTTCCCATGAAAGTAAGAATCCTAATATGGTTATATATCATATTATTTCTCCATTATAGTTTCTTCAATGATCATGCTAAACAATTCAGTAATAGAAATACCCATATCATTAGCTTGTTGAGGAACAATACTTGCTTCCGAAAGTCCGGGAACCGTATTAGCCTCCAGAAAATACATTCCCTCCTCATTGAATATATAATCAAATCTAACCACCCCTTTGCAGTTCAAATTATTATATAAAAAAGCCGAAAGGCTCTTGCATTTTTTTTCCACCTCGACAGATATTCTGGCAGGAGTGATTTCATCAGCCATTCCTTTATATTTGGCATCATAATCAAAAAAATCTTTTTTACTTACAATTTCCGTTATCGGGAGTACAATAATATTACCTTTATGTGTAAGCACTCCACAGGTGATTTCAGTACCGTGGATAAATTCCTCTACCAAAATCTCATTATCTTCCTTAAAAGCTTTATCAATAGCATCTTTTAAATTATTCTTATCCATAACCCTTGTAATACCCACACTTGATCCACCTTTATTTGGCTTGACAAAACATGGCATCCCAATTTTTTCCTTTATAATTTTCAAATCAATATTCGCATTTTTTTTGATGAAAAATGATTTTGGTATTTTTATCCCGTAGGATTTAACAATTGTTTTGCAAAATTCTTTATTAAAAATAAGTGCTGAAGTTATCCAGTCGGATGATGTGTACGGAATAGAAAACATTTCAAAATATCCCTGTAATTTTCCATCTTCACCAGGTGTACCATGAATAGCATTAAACACGCAATCAAATTTTATTTTGTTTTTATCAAGTATCAATGAAAAATAATTCTTATCAACCTGATACTTTTTACCTCTTCTCTCATGGTACCAGTTCATCCCTTTGATAATAATAATGTAGGGCTCATATAAAGATCTATCAAGGTTCTTTTCCACAACCCCGGCACTACTAATAGAAACCTCATATTCACCTGAATCACCTCCCGCTATTATTGCAATTTTTTTTCTCATTATATGAAAAATTATTGTGTGTTAAATTATTTTATATTTGCTACGTATAACGCAATAAAGGAACATTTTAAAAGTTATATTGAAGATTAATAAAACCGCTTTACCGGATTCTGTTAAAACAGGTTAAATATACAAAAATGGGGGTTTTTTCTTTTCTTAAGCACAAAAATTTTTACATTCATCTGGGCATTGCCGTAATCATTTCTTTTTTGCTCCTTTGGTTAACCTTTCAATTCCTTTCTATTTATACCCGTCATGGCGATACTCTGGTACTTCCCGATTTTTACGGCATGACTATTAAGGAATTAAAAAATGATGGTTTTGAAAAAGATTTTACATTTGTTGTTACGGATTCAGTTTATGATCCCACCAAGAAAAAAGGAACAATAATACAGCAAAATCCACTTCCCAGCTCCATTGTAAAAAAAGACAGAAAGGTATACGTTACTATTATTGCAAAGCTTCCGGAAAAAGTATCAATGCCCAACCTTATTGATCTTAGTTTAAGACAGGCTCTTGTTATGTTGGAATCCGCGGGTTTAAAAGTCAATCATCTTGATTATAAACCTCATTTTGCTGAAAACGCTGTACTCAAACAACTATATCAAAATGAAGAAATAGAACCCGGAACACTTATCGAAAAAAATGCAAAAATCAACCTGGTAATAGGTAGTGGATACTCAAAAAAGAAATTACCTGTTCCTTTTCTTATAGGCAAGGACCAAAAAGAAGCAATTAATATAATCCATAAATCATCATACAATATTGGTAAGGAATATTTTCTGGATGGAAGGGATACGGTTCATGCAAGAGTATACAGGCAGGAACCTGCCTGGGATTCTGATAAACTACTGGAACATGGTGAATATATTAACCTGTGGTATAGGTCAAATGAGCTGTTCGATTTTGAAGAGTATCTTAAATCCCTTTTTCCTGACACGACAATAGCAGACACTGCTTTGGCAGATCAGCCTGTGGAAAATTAATAAAGAAACTTATTCGCAATGAAAAAAATCATATTAATATCATTATTAACATTATTTGTTGTAAATCTAAAGGCCCAATTAGTTGTAACAGGTTTAACGGAAAATCCTGTAATAAGAGAATGTTATGAGAAAAAGAAACAATCAAATAAAACATCCAGGTCTCATGAAATAAGGGAATGGATCCCAATTACATTGCCATTCTTCGATGACTTTAGCACAGAAACCGGTTATCCTGATACTGCCAGATGGATGGATGATGAAGCCTATATAAATCATGATTTTCCAAAATTACCAGCAAACCTCGGTGCAGCAACTCTTGATGCAATCAATGCCAAAGGATATATATATTCAAATGCAAGTCATTTCCCTTTTATAGCAGATCATCTTACCTCAAGGCCAATAAGACTCGACTCGGTATTTTCTCCTGTACCCGAAGCAATCTCTGTTAGTGATTCGGTTTATTTTAGTTTTTATTATCAGCCTCAGGGAAGAAGCGCCGATCCTCCGGAAGAATCAGATTCCCTTATACTCGAATTCGGGCATTACGGAGATGATTCCGTTTTTTCATATGTAGACAGCATCACCGTATCGCTAAGCGGATATATTAGCCCCAATGATACTATATTTCCCGGAGATACACTTTATTCACCTTGTGATACCGCTTGGGGGATGGCCATATTCGATACCCTATATTATACTGATTCGGTCACCGTACCCTGCGATTCAATATACTTTCCAAATATCCAATGGACACGGGTGTGGAGTACTTTAGGCATGCCTTTGGATACTTTTTACTCTAGATATAATGTTTATGCCAAACAAGTTATAATACCAATTCTTGACAGTGCAGAATTCTACCGCAAGGATTTCTTTTTCAGGTTTTACAACTATGCCAGCCTGGCTAACATCCCTGCCTGGAGAAGTAATGGCGATCAATGGAATATTGATTATGTTTATTTGAATATAGGAAGATCAGCAGCCGACACATTCTACAGGGATATTGGTTTTGTTGAAAGATCCCCTTCAATGCTTGGTGAATTCGAAATGATGCCATACGACCAATACGTAAAAAACCCAACTAATGCAATCCGTGATACTTTCAGGCTATATATATCAAATCTTGATAATACAACTTATAACACGATCTATAAATATATTCTAACTGACGAGAATGGTACATTCGAAAGAACCTATGATGGGGGAAGCTGTAATCTATTGCCCTTCTATGAAGAACATTATCAGAGCTGTATTACATGCTGGCAGCATGCATGTCCCCCATGGAAATTCATATTCCCTCTCGATCATGCCACAGACAGGGCAGAATTTAAAATTGATCATGTGCTGCTCGGTGATATTACTTCAGCCGATACAATAATAGATACCATGACCTACCATCAGACTTTCTATAACTATTATGCCTACGACGACGGCACTCCTGAAGCAGGAATTGGCCTGACATCAACAGGTTCGAAACTTGCATGCCAATTTAAACTTAATAAACCCGATTCGGTTTACTCAATTCAAATGCTCTTCAATAAAACACAGGATAATGCCAATGATGACTATTTCGATCTTGCTATTTGGAGAGACAATAATGGCGTGCCAGGTGAAATGATTTATGTTCAACAATATGAATTACCCAAATTCACAGACAACCTTTTTCAAATTCAGACCTATAAGCTTGATTCTGCAATACCTGTAAATAATATATTTTATATAGGATGGATACAGGAAAATAATACTTTCTTAAATGTGGGTTTCGACACATATAATAACTCACGGACACACACATTCTATTCAATAACTAACGAATGGTATCAATCAATATATGAAGGATCAGTGATTATACGGCCGGTAATGAGTGATAAGGAAATAACCAATATTCCTGAGAATGATCATGAAGATCTTTCAATTAAAATATATCCAAACCCTGTTAACGGTAATGAAATTAATATGTTGTTACCAAAAAGCATCTCATATAATATCCGATCAGGTAAAACGATCATCTATAATTTATTCGGACAAAAAGTATATAAAGGTAGTTACAAAGAACAACTTAATGTAAGTCATTTACAGCGTGGTATGTATATTGTAAAAGTTATTTTACCCGGATCTGATAAGCATTACTCAGGAAAATTCCTCATAGTAAAATAATTAAACCCATCCCATTAAATAATGAACAATCAGCCTGAAAACCAGGAAGAAAATAATAAACTTTATGAACATTTTTATTTTGTTGTTGATAAAGGACAGGGATTTCTCAGGATTGACAAATTTTTATTTCATAAGATCGAAAATGTTTCAAGGAATAAAATTCAAAATGCTGCCAGGGCCGGTAATATACTCGTAAATAGTTTCCCCGTCAAACCAAGCTATAAAGTAAAACCAAGTGATGAAATTTCCATCGTATTACCTCATCCGCCACGTGAAGTTGAGATCATTCCGCAGCATATCCCAATTGATATTGTTTATGAAGATAAAGATATTATCATTGTGAACAAAGAAGCAGGAATGGTAGTTCATCCCGGCTATGCCAATTATTCTGGCACTTTGCTCAACGCATTGTATTTTCACTTAAAAGATAAAAATATGTCTGACGAACCTGTTTATCTTATTCATAGGATAGATAAAGACACCTCGGGACTTGTAATTGCAGCTAAGAACGAAGTAGCTCAATCAAATCTTGCCCATCAATTCTATTATCATACTATCGAAAGAAAATATATTGCTTTGGTTTGGGGTGATCCGGACAATGATACTGGAACAATAGAAGGCCATATCGGCCGTGATCCAAAAGACAGAAAAAGAATGGCTGTTTTTACCGATGGAGAGAAAGGTAAAGAAGCAATTACACATTATAAGGTTATTAAAAGATATGGTTATGTCACCCTTGTTGAATGCCAGCTTGAAACCGGACGCACACATCAGATCAGGGCACACTTCAAATATATAAACCATCCTTTATTCAACGATACTGCATATGGTGGTAATAAAATTCTAAAAGGAACAACTTTTGCAAAATATAAACAATTCATCCAAAATTGTTTTAAACTAATAAACCGGCAAGCTTTGCATGCTAAGTCGCTTGGATTTGAGCACCCCACAACAAAAAAGCATATGCTGTTCGAATCGGAATTACCTGATGATTTTGAGGCCGTGCTAAAGAAATGGGAGTTATATATAAAAGAAAAATAATTCTAATCATTTTTATTTGAAATAACCATTAATTTCTGAATTAAGGAAGATTCATTTTTTTGTATTCTTAGAATGTACATTCCGTCCTTGAATATGTAATCATCAACCAGGCCAATATCAAGCTTCAATGTGCTCTTATTAATATTATAATCCCTGCTGAATAACTTTCTGCCCAGAAGGTCATAAACAATTATTTTCACTTCACCCTCATAATTTTGCCCGAAGAAAATCTCAACATAATCACTAGCAGGATTAGGCCCTATTAATGGTCTGACAAAGATCATGTTCTCCTTATATAACGTATCAGCATCTGAATCCTTTCTGATAATCAATCTTACATCAAATTGACCATAGTTATTATATTTAATTAAAGGATCTTTATCAGATGATGCAGCGGGATCACCTCCTTCAAACGTCCACTCCCACTCTGTAGGATTGCCATTCGACAGGTCATAAAACTGAATTAATTTTCCAATACTTGTTGTATCAGAATCACTATTGAATAATGCTTTCAGAATACCATGATCAATTCTCATCCCTTCCAGTTCCGTCACTCCGGTATTAGCAGGATCCAACCATGGTTTCAATTGTAATGAATCGTAACTGCCGTTCGATTCCCATGAGAAGGAAAATTTACCATAATAATCAGGCCCATCCGGATTATTGCATGATGCAGCGCCTCCTGTCAAAGCCCCCACAATATACCCATAGCTATCGAACAAAGGCGAACCTGAAGAACCCCCTTCTGTGACTCCGTAATTAGTAGCTGTTTCCGACCATGTCACTCGCCAGTATTTTCCATCAGGATCATGGGTTGTACCCTGATATTGGGAAGATACAACAGCATTTTTGTAAGTAGATATCTTTTTAATATCCCCCTGTGGATGATGAATGCCAACACCACTGGATGATGCATGGTTACGACGGCTCCATCCGTTAAAATAAGGATCGTAATATTCTGGTATTTCACTATTTAATAGTACCAGCTTGAAATCAGATCCAAATACTTCACTATCCTTAGCTTTTGCTATTAATGAAGATCCACTGATAGAATTATAGTCAGGTTCTTCAACCGGATTCTCGCAACCGGTGGATTGATAATTAAAATAAAAAGTCCACTGATCGTAATCATAAGCAGATGCATATTTACCACAATGATTTGCAGTTAATAAATAGGGAGTATTATCAAAACCCGTATTATTAATAAGACTGCCACTGCATAGGAATAATGCTGATGATTGTTTAACAAGAATCTTGGCAATCCCATCCCTTTGTTCCTTCCAATCATTACCTTCCGGACAATTAACATTGACCTCACAAAAGCCCGAATCTCCAAAACCTTTATCATTATAGTAATTAAAATCGAATAAGTAACCAACCTGATCGATTATTATTCCGGGTAATTCATTAACAGATGCGGGCTCTACATATTCAATAATTAAATCTTCCCCGGCAATTGGTTCTGTAGTAAAATATTTTCCTTTTGGATTGTTTTTATTTGTGAATGAACCAATGTAATAAGTTCTCTTTTCATCATATAAAAATAATCGCCCTCCTTCCGGAATCCAAAAATCAGAATAATACACGCTTATCGCCTTAGCATCATCGCAATGTATCTTTATCCTGTATATCTTATCTTCGTTGCTCAAAACCGTTATTGTGGAAGATGCAATAAAATCTATATCCGCATCAATACATACACCAACCTGCAATGGTTTTAGTTGTAAATTATTATCTTTTTGTATATAAGGTAAATCCGGTTTTTTAAATTCAATTGTACTTATCTTATATCTATTTGTAGTATCATAGAAGCCGGGCGGTATACCTCCGTGAGAAATTTGGGTTTTTCCCCGAAAAGGGAAAATCATACTCAATAATATTATAGCCCGGATTAATCTATTCATCAATAAATAAAAACACTTCAGCCATCAATTGATAGTTGAAGAATTTAAGTAATCATGATTTGTTTATCTAATCACTGAAACCCGCTGAACTATCCTTGTTTCGTTAACTGTTATAATAACGAAATAAATTCCTGCCAAATTATTGTCGAAATCCAGTAGATATTGTCCTGAATAATTCAGATTCTCATATTCACCGATTAGGCTTCCATACGTATTATAAATATCTACTTTAATATTTTCGGCATTGATATTTGTGATTTCAAGAATGATTTTTCCGGATGTTGGGTTTGGATACAATTTTACATTCTGTAGCAGATTATTTTCGTCAATGTTAACCCACACAACATTAATATAATCTTCTTTTGTTAGTGAATCTGTTCCACCTCCGTTTGTAGACAACAATTTTACATCATACAAACCTGAAGCATAGTATTTAATTTCTTCAGGATTTTGTTCGGTTGAAGTTTCCGGTGTACCTCCTTCAAATGTCCATTCCCAGGCATAAGGTTCGCCAGTTGACAAATCGGTGAAATTAGTTGTTTCATATGGCTCAAGCATAGTTGTATCTGCTTCAAAATCTACTTCAGGTGGTGCCACTCCCCCCACATGAATATAATCCTCGCGGGTCAGTGAATCAATTCCATCAGGATTCTCTACTATCAATTTCACATCATGATAACCTGTATCAACATACATAATATCAGGATTCTGCACAAATGAAGAATCAACTTCAGCTCCTTCAAACACCCATGTCCATGATTGTGGTTTGTTTAATGACCAGTCAGTAAAGTGAACCGTATCTCCCTGATACACCTCCGTACTATCTGCCTGAAAATCAGCTATAGGTGGTATATCATCCCATGGAATACCATCACATACCGTATCCCCTGTATTATCGGGATCAAGCCAGTCTTTTAAACGGTATTCCGGTGATGTTCCGTTCTTATCCCATGACCAGTATATTTTTCCAAACATGGCCGGTCTGGGGCTTTCACAACTATTGCCCACATAGGTTCCTGTAAGATCTCCCAGTATTCTTTTATCCTGGTTAAAAATTGGAGATCCGGAGGAACCTCCCTGAATCACTGATTTACCATTTTCTGTTTCTATCCACCATACTCTCCAGTGAGTTTCACTTCCACCTGACCACGATGATGAAACCATCTGATCATATGTCGATATTTTTTTGATATCACCTGCTGGGTGATGTATGCAAACACCACTGTCGCCCGGAACGTCTCTTCTGTCCCATCCATTATAAAAGGGATCATATGATGTTGGTACCTGGCTGTTCAATAATAGAAGGTAAAAATCCGAGCCATTATTTCCGTGCGAATGATCCCATCCTTTCAATGATGCACCTGTTACTGTTTTATTTGAAGGGCCGTAATTGCCATCACACGTAGAGGCTTGATACTTGAAATAAAACACCCATTGATTACGGTCGGAAGAGGAAGAATTTTCCCCACAATGGGCAGCAGTGAGAAAATATGGCTCCCTGTCCCAGGAGGTATTATTGATTAATGATCCTGAACATAAATAATAACTACCCTGTATATACATCAATATTTTTGCAGCACCTTTAATTTCATCCCTCCAGTTATCACCTTCTTCACAAGCAACATTTATCATGCACCACCATGCACCCCTTTCTCCTTCCGAAGAAAACTTAAAACTCACATTACGATAAATATATCCGATATGTGAAATATTCAATCCGGGCATTTCATTAACCCATTCGGGCTGATAATACTCCAATGTAACTTTTTCACCCTGGATCATCTGTGTTGCAAAAACTCCTGTTTCACTATTGTTAAAGGAAGTGAATGCACCTATAACCTGTTTTTTATTTTCATTGTATAAATACAGTTCGCCACCTTCCGGTAGTTGAAAATCATCATAATTAACTGCCAGTGCCCGTGCATCCGGGCAGCTTAATTTCAACCTCCATATTTTGCTACCATCACTCAGCTCAGTCCATGTACCGGCATCATTGATTCCCTTATTAACCTGCACCGCAACACCTATTCTTGGCTTCCATGGGGAATCAAGTTCTGCCAGTGCGTCTTCTTGTTTTATCTTATCTATATCAGGTTTCTGAAAATTCAGCACCTCAAATTCTTCAGGTAAATCTTTGTTGATAAAACTGTAAGGCGTTCCACCTTGACTTATTTGAGAAACCGACTGTGAAACTATTCCGGTTAAAAAGAAAAATATAAAAATAAAAGGGTATAAATTCAACTTAGTCATGGCTATAATTTTTTTGGATTTATTTTATACAAAGATAATCAGAATTATTGTTACCGGATTAGAAGATTTAAAAATAAAAAAACAAATATTGGTTTTTTGAAATAATCAAAAATTCATTATATTTGCAAGCTCAAAACTAAAGTTCTTTTAAAGTATTGGTCCGGTAGTTCAGTTGGTTAGAATACGTGCCTGTCATCTCGCCTCAGGCGAGACGAGTTCGTGTCTGCCGGATAAAAAATAAAAAATTAGTTCTTAAAGTATTGGTCCGGTAGTTCAGTTGGTTAGAATACGTGCCTGTCATCTCGCC
>CAZJYD010000014.1:10769-49495 GCA_964550205.1 uncultured Bacteroidales bacterium | reverse complement strand
AATGTTCATTATGTATTTATACTATGAATGTTCATTTAGTATTTATACTGTGAATTCAACTGTGAATGTTCATAAAGAGTTTTTCTTATATTTTAACTTACAAAACCTCTAATCCTTTAAAAGCACCAGGAACAAATCACCTTCCTGTTCTAATCCATATTTGTTGCCATTTTCTGTGAATGTGGCTGTAGCTACAACATCATCCCAAGTTTCCCAATAGTCTGGGTTATCTGGCCCTTCTTTTAATATTTTTTGGTCTTTTGGACAGACATTCATTTTTTCTGCCCATCCACTTATTACGAATTGATGTGGAACGTATCTTCCACGGCTTCCATCAAGAATACATTCGTATTCGTTAGACATAACAAATCCTTTCTTTTTTTGTTTTTTATTACTTTGTTATTTACTGTATATCATCAATGAATATAAAAACTATAAACTGTTCAAATTATTAAATCAGTAATGTTAATTCCTTTTTGTCTATCTTCGTCAGTGATGTTGCAGTCATTAAAATCACCAGAAATGTCTGTCACATCACCAAAAATTTCTGTCACATTACCATAAATTTCTGATACATCACCAGTTATTCTTGTTACATCACCAGAAATTCCTGTAACATCGCCAATGATTCCTTTGTGAATACCTTTAACCCTTTTACCATTATTCCAATGGTAAAACCCTTTTTCAATTTTGGTTAGTGCTTTTTTCATTTTACTATCCTTTGTTGTTTGTCCTTTTCTAGTTAATGGCATAAGGCCAGATAATATCTGGCCTTATGAATTATCTGCTTATAACATCATCAAAATGAAAGATAGCAAAATCATCGAATTTGCTATCATCCATCAATCCATCAATAAACGAATCACTTATTGATGAAATCTTGGTGTCACAAAGATATATAGTTTTACCCCTGCGTATCCAAAAAAAATCCCCACAAATAATGCCTTGGAAATCTTTTAGACCTTTTAGGGTATCCAGCTTTACCGCTGGAGTCACTACGCCGTTGCGGCGATGATCATCCTTGATCCGAACGTTGACACCGTACATCTTAAAGATGTTGACGATTTTTTGCTGTTTTGCTTTTAACATAACAGACTCCTTTGTTGTTTGTCCTTATTGTTTTTACCTAATACACTATATAATATATACCAGTCTAAACAACAAACTGTTCCAACTAATATATATTTTTATTTTTTATGGTCTTTGTTCCTTATTTATGCCCATTTTGGAATTCAAAATGCCTTATTTTAGCTATCCACAAAGGGTCAAAATAGATAAAAACGTTCGGAAGGTGTCTCGGAACGCCACACAATAGCTTTATATGTGTATGTATACAATAAGTATCACCTAACCAGCTTTACACTTCTATGACCCCTCACATTTAACTACTTTTTTCTTTTTATCTGTTTTGAAGTTATAATCCAACTGTGAATTCAAAGTAACATCTACAAAAGAAAAGCTGTATGGTCTTTAAACCATACAGCTTTTCAATTTTTGTAACATTACCAGAAATTTCTACTATTTCTTTCCTTTCTTTCCTTTTTGTAAATTCTTGGTACAGCCACAATGAATGTATCTTACACAGCCACAATTTTCACAGCTAAACGTTGGTTTCGCCGTTGTATGATTAAGACCAGCACCCTTCCTTAGTCTTTTAAGTCCTACAATTTCCTTTTCTGCCATTTTACTTCTCCTTTTTTAACCTGCATTCCAAAAACTTGCCGAAGTTGCTATCCACAAAAACGTGAAAGCAATGAAGTTAACAACTAAGGCTACCAAAAGATAAAAGAAAAAAGATTTTGCTACCCTTTTCATCCCACTCCTTTTCATTTTGTTGTTTATATTACTTTGTTATAGTTACTGTATATAGTATATCATTCTTACAATAAATAACAATAATCCGTTCATATTTTATTTTTTACCTTAACTTAGGACTTCATATCTTCTTATCTTTATAATTTCATAACTTTTTTCATAACTTTATAACTTTACCTTAACTTAGGACTTCATAGCCATATTTAGGAAAGTTAAACTTATGTTTACCAATTAGACGAGTTTTTATGTTATTTTTAGCGTTATTTAGGAGTTCAGAACAGGCTTTAAAGAGTCTTATATACCCATAGGGCCAGATGGCATAACTTGAGGCTAAAATGTAAAACAAGGAACTTTCTTAAAATAATGCTTATGAACTGTTATTTTTAGTGGTAAAAATATGTTTACCGAATTCGACACTTTAGGAACGATTTAATACTATATTTAGTGTTTTTTGAAGGTTTTTTGGTGAATTCGGCACTTTTTCATGGCAGAATTCGTTAAAAACTCTTCAGTTCACTGTGAACTGATAAATATGCGAAATATTTAAACTGTTCAAATCTGTGAAAGAACAGTTAAAATGTTCTAGGACTGGGCTATTTATTGGTTCAAAGAGTGGTTATCTTTTAAAAGATATGAAAAAATTATCAATAAATATGAAGAAGTTATGAAAAAATTATTAAAAAATTATCAATAAATATGAAGAAGTTATGAAAAAGATATGAGGAAGATATGAAGGGAATATGGTATATTCCCCCCTCAAAAAATCTTTTTTTTCCTCATAACTTTTTCATAACTTTTTTTCCTCATATCTTTTTTCTTCATAACTTTTTTTCTTCATAACTTTTTATTTTTTTATTTTCTTTCTTTTCTTCATAACTTTTTTCTTCATAACTTTTTTTTCTTATCTTTTCTTTCTTATTTACATAGCTTTATATCTTACCTTTTACGAACACACATTTCTTTTTTTATTTTTTTATCACCCCTCCTGGTAGTTCATTGCATGAACACTCCCCACTTCACAACTACAAACAACCCAGAACACTACTTCCCTTGCAAAGAGTCTTCCTAATCTGTATCCCTGTGAAGTTCATAAATAGCCTCAAAAAGGAGAGCCTACAGAGAAAGGGCAGTCTCTGTAGGCTCTGTGGGAAGTAAGGATAGTGAACAACAAAACACTATCCTTATGCTCAGAATAGTAAAGACAACTAGGTATACTACTCTGATTCGGTTTACTTATATCTTATATATCCTTCTTACTTATTTTTTTATTTTTTTCTATTACCTCTGCCTTATTATAACTCTCT
This sequence comes from uncultured Bacteroidales bacterium, assembly GCA_964550205.1. Taxonomy (GTDB): domain Bacteria; phylum Bacteroidota; class Bacteroidia; order Bacteroidales; family JAIOZK01; genus JAIOZK01. The sequence goes on along the minus strand of CAZJYD010000014.1, from coordinate 46,376 downwards.
TCTATTTCTTTTTATCCTTACCCTCTTATATCATATCTTCTTTATTTAGTGAAATAGTATTTCATATCTTTTCTGTCTTGCTTCTTATGCTATATCCTATATCTTATACTTGTTTTTATCTTACCCTGTTCTACGGGCTGTTCTACGGCTATTATTTATGTTTTTATAATACCATAAATATTGTATATATCCAACGATAAGTCTTATTTATTTATTTTTCCCTTCAGGGTCACATAAAGTAGCATTCTTTTTTGTGAGGGTCACATTTTTCTTATTTTTTCTTTATTTCCTTTCCTTTGTGAAAGACTTTTGGAGTACCGTATAAGGCTTTTCCAATTCTCATTTTTTACTACCCTTTCTTTTTGTTTTTTCTTCTAAAAGAAGACGTTTTGCTTCTTCTTTGGACATGCCGCCAAGAATAAAAGCTCCAGCATCACTTAGTTTCACAGTTTTGCGGGCAATTCCTGACATACTCCCACGATTAAAATGCGTGGGGTTCTGAAGTTGCTTGGACTCGCATTGCTTCTTTAGGTGTATCAGTGCTACCTTTTGATATATCTCTTTCTATATCAAATTGAAGTATTCCTTTTTGTTGCATCTCTGCCAAATTGAATCCTGCATTGACACCAGAATCTTCAACTTTTCCACATTTCTTACATTGGAAAAGATTTCTATTTCTATTTGCTTTTTCTATATGACCACATTCAGAACATCTTTGCTTGAAATTGTTTTTGTGTGAAATCCAACCCATGCTATCTTTTCAGCAAGTTCCAACTCTCTGCTAAAATCTCTTTCATGTTTAAGTTTGTATGTTTGTATCATTTTCCATTTTTATTTCTTTATTACAAGTTTTTTCTCTACCAATACCCAACACATCTTCCTTTGGCGTTTCCGAACAGCTTTGTAAACATTAAGCTAATATACCCTAAGTTAAACATTAAAACGGTTCGAATCGCTTCCTACCAATCCTCATCACACGGTACAAGCTCTGGCGGTGTAGTGTTTAATCTTTTATCTCTTTCTTTCTGCTGTTTAATTCTCTGTTTTACAACTTCTTCGCCCATTTCTCCCTCACAAACAATAATGTCTCCAACTTGAAGAGTTGTTTTAGCTTTATCATATTCGGCTTTTGTTTTTACGACAATTCTTTTACTCTTTTTTCTTTTTGACATTCCTCATCTCCTGTTTAATTATCTATTTCGCTACATTCAATACTACAATATATTTGTCTTTTTTCTTCTGGCTTGAATTTTGCGCCACACCAAACACATTCTCTAATTTCATCCTTCCACCCATCAGGACAACTAAATTCGTGACAAGGAATGCCGTTAATTATCATTAATTCACAACTGTCACATTTCATCTTACTACCCTTTCTTTTTGTTGTTTTTACTATACTTACTATAGCATTAAGGAAGACAAAAACCATCAACTGTTCAGATTAAATTAACATTGGTCTCAATCTTTTTTGGTAACAGTCTTTACAGATACCGTGACTTATTCTTTTGCTATTTGATTCTTTCAAAACTTTTCCACACCAAGCACATATTCTTTTCAAAATAACCTCATATTTCTATTTAGTTCAGTTGTTTTTGTCTCTGCAATTTACTTTCATCGAGACCATCATTAAGCCCAATTCCGTTACCCACTTCATACCCTTTTTGGAACGCTTGCTGAGTGACTCGTATTTTCCTAGATATTCCTTTCTTAACATTTAAATTATTAAGATAGTTTTTAACAGATGATTCTCTCGATAAAATCATTGCACCAAATTCTGCACTTACTTTTTGTCTTTCATATTTTTGGTCAACTCTTTCGGCAATGTTAGCAACAATTCCATACAAAAAATGTTCTCGATACATTTTCCTGGTATTCCCCGATTGTCCAGTATAATGTTTCATTTCTTTTTTGCCCAATTCTTTCACTGCTCTCAAAAGATAAGTCAACAAATAATTAAAAACTTCCACATCTGTCTTGTGACCAACAACACTAAAACTTACTCTTTTTGTTCCAAGCATATTCTTCGTTAATGTCCTAAGCATTTTACAGGACAAGTTTTCAGCTATTGCTGACATCAAGCGTCTTTCCCACCTTGCAACTCCCGGTGTAAAATCTATTACACAATGAGAAATAATAGCATCGCCTTCTTCCATGTTTTCCACTTCAAACATAGACAGATTATGTTTCTGCAAGAGTTGTTGTGCTTTATCAAAAGCTACAGATGCTTCATTTTCATTGGGACTACCAGACAAATTCAACAGTTTCTTTATTTTTTCGTAAAGTTTTTCTTTGTTATCCATGTTACCTTATCATTTCATTGCTTGTTCCAATGCCATACTTGCTAAAGTATAGTCACTGGTATAACCCTTCCACCACTTTTTTTCCAATAATTCAGAAATTGTAAATGCTCCACGAAGTAATCCTCGTCGTGATACTTTTGCACTTTTTCCATTTAAGATTATGTCATAGTGACCAATCTTAAATGTTCCGACACGAGTAAAACCGTTAATTGCCATTTTTACTGCCCTTTCTTTTTTGTTTTTTATATTACTTTGTTATTTACTGTATATAGCATATCATCAATGAAGATAAAAACTATAAACTGTTCAAATTAAAAACCAGTTTGTAGGATAAGTTCTAATAAAACATTCAGATGGTACTTTAAATTCTGTACCATCCTTAGCTTGAATATGAAGACCGTAATCGTTCTTTTTCTTGTTTTCTATTACGAAAAACGTAGACTGTGTAAATCTGCGAGATATTACTTCACCAGATTCTTGAACTGGTAAATACCCAGAGTCTAGGAGGGAAGGCTTTATTTTAACAATTCTTATACTGCCTAGGACTATGTCAAGGTGATTTTCATAAAGAACCATAAGTTCTTCCTTTAATTCAACAACATCAAAAGAAGTAGATAACCATAGCCTATGAAATTTGTTATTCTTATAATAACCATAAGTCGCACAATATACATCATTGTTATTATTCCTGTGTATCGAAATATAATACCTTCTTTGTCTGTTTTTCTTCTTTCTACGGTATTTAATAATCCTTTCATTATCAAACATAATGCTGTGGGATTCAAAATCTTTTCGACTTATTCTAGGAGCCATTTCGAACATCTTTACTTTGTTGTTTGCTGTATATACTACTTGACACCACAATTAACACATTCAACACCTATCCTTTTCAAGGTAAGATATTCGGATTCATAAAGTATTATAATTTCATCACACCAATATGTTTCACCGTCCCGACAAAATTCCCTACGAGACCCTGTTACATCCCGTTGAACAAAACCAAATGCCACCAGTCCCCTTTCCCATATCTTTTGTGCATCATCAGCAGTATATCCTCTGACAATTTTGAAAATTTTAAGAACGGTTTGTTTATATCCTCTTGGCTTAAATTTAATAATCAATAAGTATTTCATTGTTCTCAATCCTTTACTTTATATTTTTCATGATTCAAATGTAATTCTTTGATTTCTCTTAAATTAATCATGCGGAATGCTTGTCTTTTTCGACACCATACAACCATTAGACCCTTTTTGTTCGGGTCAAATGGAAGACCAACATGCTTAATTCCCTTTGTTACCCCAAGCCTACAGTTCATTGTCCTTAACTTATCTGTAGTACGTTTACGAAAAATAACAGTAAAAAATTTCGAATACTTTCGTTGTTTTAATTTTTTTACTTTGCGTACAAGTGTTCTCTTTTGTACTTTTTTCATTTTTATCCTATTTTCAGCATTCTTTTTACACAGTTTTTAGCATTCTTTTCCTAAAGCTGTTTTGCATCTCTTTTAAGTTATTATTAATTGATGTTATTCCTTTTATTTGTCGTTTTTCTGCGTTTTGTTTTTTAATAAGCCTTTGTAAGACCCCTTGAGTAAATTTAATCTCCCTAGTAAGACAATGTTCACATATATGCGTAAAGCTACTACTGGTGAATAGATTTTCAGACCATTCACCACAATGACTACAGTGACTTTTGTCCCAACATTTCTGACACAAAAGCTCAGTATAAGTTATGGCTATACCACCAATCCCTTCCAATCCATCTAACAGAAAATCATCAGGGTCATCAGATTTGAAGCCACATTCTGTACATTCTAATTTAAGAAAATTTAGTATATCATACTTTACAAGTCCCGACAATATCTTATAGCAAACATACACAGGGCGAACAGTTGTTAATGTTTCCATACTTTTTTCATCAAGAAGATTATATAAACAGTATTCTGCATCTTCATTTTTCATAAATATTTTACATTTATCTTCTGTATCCAGCCCATCACGCCCGCTGGAATAAAGATTGTACCACTGGCCTTCATTGTTCCATGCACACCAATTCAATTCCCAAAAACAACCATCATATCCGCCACCATGATAAATCATTAATTGGTTTTTCATCTTGCTACCCTTTCTTTTTTAGTCCATTTTTTAAAGTCATGTATTTGTCTATTATTTCACAATCTGTTACTTTCGTTATATCAGTAACTCTAACAGCCGTAACATTTATTTTTTCATTTTCAAATGGAACATAACCTACAAGATAATATTCAATTCCCTTTTTAAAAACACAAGCAACCATAAAATTCTGATGGCCTCCAACATAATCATACTGGAGACCATGAAGGCTAATATAACCAAGTTTTTGAATTTTTACAGGCTTTTCACAAGAAAGCCCAGTGACTTTAGTTGTGGGAGTAGTCACTTCTAAATATTTCTTTTTAAAATATTTCGTTAATTGTTTTGATAAATTCAAATAAATTTCATCAAAACGATTTTCATTTACGGGAACATGTATTGATTGTTCTAATTTAATTTTATTACCCTCTTTTTGTTGTTTTACTATACTTACTATATCATCAATGAAGACAAAAACTATAAAACGTTCAGATTATTAAATCAGTAATGTTAATCCCTTTTTGTTTATCTTCGTCAGCGATGTTACAGTCATCAAGATTGCCAGTAATTCCTGTAACATTACCAGTGATTCCTGTGTCTTCCCCCTCTGCGTCCATAATTTGCTGGGCCTCGATGGCAACCAACCCTCGCTCTACCAACTCTGCAATTGCGGCGCCGCCGCCGCAATACGGTGTGATCCGGTCAACGCTTGGAGATGATCTCCGCTGTCCAATGCCAGCACAGGGAGACCCACCCACCCGTCTTGCATGCTATCAACCAGTTTAGCCAGCTTATTGTCGTCGCGGACCTCGTGCAATGGCAGAATGTCGTCAATAGCCTCGACCTGTTGGATATTGGCCGCGTTTAGGTCGATTGGTTCTTTCGGCGTTAATGCAAACTGTTTGCCATTATTTTTATTCATACTATAGAAATTTCTGTGACATAACCAGAAAGTCCTGATACATCACCATAAAGTCCTGATACATCACCATAAATATCTTTGTGAATACCTTTAATTCTTTTACTATTAGAATAATGATAAGTTTCTTTTTCAATTTTAGTTAATGCTTTTTTCATTTTTATTCCTTTTCTTTAAATTACAAAGTGACTCACTATCATTTCCTAGACTATCATAGAAACGTTTTATATGGTAAACTAAGGTTTAAATACCCCTTAACAGTCTATCACGGTCTAAGGTGCAATCAGAAGCACATAAATCTAACACAGCTTTCACTAAATCTTGTAAACTATCAAATACCCTTTCACTATGATAAATATACCAAGGATTCATACTCCCACCAAACATCCAAACAGGTATGTTGTTCATGTAGGCATACAACACCTCTTGCGGTGTACCCACTCCCTGCTGACTAGTGTTTACAATGACCAAATCTGACATGAGAATATATGTTTTATCTGTTTCTACTATTCTCTTAATAATTTTTCTATCAGAGCCTACGTATGGAATCGATATATCAGAATTGATTTTATAAGGATCAAAAAGAACAACATCCTTTGATTTTAATTTTTCTTTAACAAAATTTCGCCAGCTTGTGCCTTCACTCACTGTAACTTTCTCCATTGAACCACTAAGATATATATTCATTTACGTTTTTCTCTTTCAATTATTACAAGGCAAGAAGGGCGGTTATTTATTTTGTCACGAAAAAGAGTATGGGGAGAAGCTACTGCTATACCACAACTACTCGGTAGAGGGCACATTTTAACGACCGTGTACCACTCCTCTTCCAGGTATTTGTTGAGCCTTGCACAAGTTTCATGTCCGTCAACAATAATTGCTTTCTGTTCTTTCATTTTGTTTGTCCTTTCTTTTTTAATTCTTTATAAATTTTAATAAAAGAGAATGGAGGTAGGAATCGAACCTACGTTTAGCTTTAGATAGAGCACGACAAGAACTTAATAACTAAAGTGCTTTCTCAGGGAGTCGCTAATCCCTAGTGAAGTGAGCTACCCACGACTAAAGTCGTGAGCTTCTAGCTTCATTGAATTTGACTTACTACTGCAAGCAGTAGAAGCGGTCAAATTCTCCACTAGAATTTTTACATCCTTACGCTCCGCAAGGATGGGAAAATCATTTAATTTACCCAAAGCAAAATCTTCTACTCTTTGGGCAGAATGAATATCCCTAGTAATTTTAAGGCTGAAAAGACTATTCAAGTTTTTCTCCATGTGCCTCGATAGGATGTACTTTCTTGCAGACTTACCCTTCTTGTCAATAGGCAGTATCCACAAGGGATTAACTTTGCTTAGTTCATCTCAACCCGAGTACGATTGCCATTACGCACGTACTCCATTCTCAAAATTTCAAACATCTATCTTGGGTACATCAATAGAACAAGTTTCATTAATATATTCAGATACTTCATTTGTTAAAGTTATTCTTTGTAATGGGTCACGAACATATTCTTTAAAGGTATACGTTGAAGCATTAAGGAAATCCCAAGCAGTATTCCCACCTGTACCATAATCGAACGTTGGCTTGTCCCATTCCTTAATTATTCTATCAATGTTTGTGTTCGCCATTAAACTTTTTCTGTGCATATTTAATACAACATCTGCCACTTGACGGTCACCAAATTCCTGCTTCTTTAGTGTATTTATCTCTGTATATCTTTGTTCTTTAAAACGTTTAAAATATTCAACACCTATGTTGAATTTGTCACGTATATCTTCAAAAACATTATTAGTATGTTTTCTGCGGCTTTCTTTTATAATTCCTGTATAACATTCATTACTACAGACCATGACAGTTTCACCTGCAATAACTGTCATACTTTTCTGTTTATTGTTATAATTAATAAAACCAAGATTAAAGATATAGTCTTTAATTCCAGCAACTTCAACTTGCATAACATAAACATATTTATAATCATCTGGACTTAAAAGTCCAGATTCAGATTTTGCTGTTATATCTTTATCTGATAAAACATTTCTAAAAATATCCAAAGCCTCACCGTGATTAACGGGAACATGTCTCCTACCTAATGGCCTCGTATTTACTGTTCTCAGATTGTCAACATCAACAATTTCTGTCCAACCTTTTTCATTGATTACTGGCATTTCCTTTTCCTTTCTTTTAGTTAATATAACCTGCTTCTTGGAAAGAAAATTTATTATCCTTTCCAATGATAATATGGTCTAAAAGTTTTATATCTAAACCTTTTAACCCATTATTCACTTTATTTGTTAAATCGACATCACTGGAAGAGGGTGTAATCTCTCCGCTTGGGTGATTATGTACTATAATAACACCTACAGCATCATTCAGTAATGCCTTTCTTACTACTTCTCTTACATAACAAGCAGCTCTATCTACTGTCCCCTCAGACAGTAATTCTTTCTTGAAGGCTATATTTTTAGCATTCAAAAATACAGCAAACAGCACTTCCACTCTTGCATTCCCCAAATCTTCAAATTCTTTATAAACTGAGTCTGGATTGGTCATTGGGAGATTACATTCCGGTGTTTCACGTACTTCAATAAAATAAGTATGTGTTTCCTTATCATATTTCATTTTTACTACCCTTTCTTTTTGTTGTTTTTACTATACTTACTATATCATCAATGAAGACAAAAACTATAAAACGTTCAGATTATTAAATCAGTAATGTTAATCCCTTTTTGTTTATCTTCGTCAGTGATGTTACAGTCATCAAGATTGACAGTAATTCCTGTAACATTACCAGTGATTCCTGTGACATCACCAGAAAGCCCTGACACATTACCAGAAATTCCTGATACATTGCCAGTAGTTTCTGTAACATCACCAATAATTCCTGATACATAACCAGAAAGTCCTGATACATCACCATAAACATAGAATACATCACCAGAAATTGCTTTATGAATACCCTTAATTTCCTTACCATTAGAATAATGATAAGTTTCTTTTTCAATTTTAGTCAGTGCTTTTTTTCATTTTTACTACCTTCTTTTTGTTTCACTGATTTATCTTTTTGCATATCTTCTAAAACCGCTTTTACAATGTGACCTATATGTTCAAGGAAACCTGACATTCCACCTTCTTCAATATTAACATTAAAAGATATTTTCTTATATTCAACATTTGTTTTTGGACAACTACAATTCAGATTTATTATAAATTCTTTTTTTGTTTTTTCTTTCATTTTTAATTCCTTAATTAAACAAGTAACTTATGAATTTGCCCATTATTCTAAACATAAATTTTAAACCAATTGTTGTACCAATTATAACTGTGGAAAACACAACAAAAAAAGAATAGTCTTTCACAAACCTATAATCCATAAGGATCCTCTCAACATAAACAATAAAATTATAATGGGAACAGAAAAAGAAAAGATAACAACAACACTCACTATAAAACCTAAAAGAGTTGCAAGCATTCCTGTTAAAAGGTAAGTTCTGTTTAAACATTTCCTTTCTTTTTCTTCTGTTTCTTCCGCAAGTTCTTCCCTTAATTTCTTTAACGAATCTTGATATTTCATTTCTAATGTCAATCTAATTGTAAAAAATGCGGTTATAGTTCAACTATAACCGCATTAATTTCTATGCAAGCCTCAGTTGAATTACTGGCACTTAACAAGTGCCTTAGCAAATTCAACACACGCTTTGACCTTGTCGGGGTGAGCGGCTTTATAATCTTTTCCGTTCACTACAGCCCAACCAGCGTAACTCTTACCACTCCATTCCACCTTGTTACACAGGTCTGCACCTTCTACGTCATCCTTCGACGCAACCTGCTTGAACGGTATACCAGAGGCAACAATTAACTTGGCCAGCTTCTCTTCGTCCTTCTCAAGATCAAACAAAGCCACGGCCATTGCCCGTTTCAGCCTACGCTGTTCAACAAGCGGATTCACAACACCACCAACCTTTACAGGTATAGCTTTCGGTGCCGGAACGCCTTTAGCACTGTCCTTCGCCTTTAAATCGGCTTTCACCTTTTCAACTTTCTTTTTGCTCGGAGCCTTGCTAGGCTTTTTGTTCTCAGGAGCCTTTTCAGCTTCCTTGGTTTCCGGCTTTTCAGCTTCCTTGGTTTCCGGCTTTTCAGCTTCCTTGGCTTCCACCTTTTTGGTCGGTGCTTTCTTTACGATTCTTTTTTTCTTGGACATTTTAAGTCTCCTTTTTTGTCCTGTTACTATTACTATGTCAGTTTCAATCCTCGCCCCAGTATGGGGCTTTCTGTTTTTAGTGCATATTGTTTTATCCTCCGATTGTTTTATCCTCCGTTTGTTATTTGTTTTTTATCTTTTAAACATTTATATGATATGTGATATTAAGCAAAAAACCATAAAACGTTCAAACTTTTTGTAACTTTAAAATATTGTTTTTGTTATTGTTATTTACTGTATATCATCAATGAATAATAAAAACAATAAAACGTTCAAACTTTTTGTAACTTTAAAATATTGTTTTTATTATTGTTATTATATATAGCAAACAAGAGCAAATATACAACAAAGGATTCCAATTATCTTACACCAAAACCCTTGCTGAATAGAGGTACTTCATTTTCACCAGCTCCCTTTTTGCAGTTGTACTCATATGCACTGCCACTAATTTCTTTTTCTCCAGGTTTTGGATAATCAATTAAAAGAATGGGAGCTCCACAGAGTGAACAGCGACTTCTTAATATTTTTACAGTCTTACCATTGTCTATACGGAATTCACGGTCATATTTTCCGACAACATGACCACGATTGCATAAAACAAAATTAGCATCCATTCTTAAACGATATATCTTGTCCATAATTCTGAACCGACAAATCTGCGACTTTTTAACTTTTTCTTATTTGAATTAAGAATCCCACGTTCACTCTAGGACTGGGATTCCCTGTGAGACTTAAACAAATTTCATTACTTTTTAAAAAACACTAGGAGTCGAGGAATTTTGACAAAAAAAACTGTAGAGAATATTAATTTAATATTCTCTACAGCCACAACAGAGGAAGGGTTATGTATTGATTACGTAGAAGGTGTCCAATCTTCAGGTGTAACAACTATTTTCATAGGGCCACCAAACCTGCCCATAACAGAATTAGCCCAATAAACAGCACCATTTCCACTACCATCATCAAGTGCGACGAGCAGTTTTCCGTTATTATCAACAGTTGGGCCAGCAGTTTTTGCTGTCTGTTCAATTTCATCACCAACAGTTCCGTCGAGAGGATCAACAGCCTTTACTGTAGAGAGGCCACTAGAACCATGCGCAAGCGCATTAGCATAAGAGTTATAAATATTAATAATCTTACCTGTGACATCGCCAGCTTCTGCAAAGCTAACATCTCTTTTTACAATTTTGTCTGCCATGACATTTCTCCATTTTTAAATGTTTTAATTTTCGCCCAACATGAGCGATACAATTTATATATCTTTCTTTGCTCTCGTCACTACTGGCACTCAACCTAAAAAATAAGCATCGGTTGCATCTAACCAAATGAATCTACCAGTCTTGGGAACACCAACCAATAACCAGACCATCACCGTTTCTATTATCTTTTTACCCATCTTTTCCGCAGTTTCTTCCAACAATTCTACATCATCTTTATCTAACTGCATTTCCGATTCTTTTTCATTATTTTTACTGTCCTTACCTTTTCCTCTGTCATTGCTAAACTTTGGCTTTAATATCTTCTGTGTTTCGACAGCATATACAGGATACGTACACTTTCTATTTAACCCATTAACTTTTCTTCTAAGGGCTACAGTAAACAAACAATTAAAAGTACTGTTTAGTGTAGCATCATTAATAATACCCTCTAAATGTGGGTTTTGAGCATTCTTTTCTTTCAGGGTCGTAGCATTCTTTTTTGTGAGGGTCACATTTTTCTTATTGTTTTTCTTTCTGTCTTTCTTTATCTTCTTTTTTGTCTGAACTTCTAAATTTTTATCTTCATCTTGCACAAAGTTTTTGTCTCTCCTAAATGTTCTGGGCTTCTTTACATTAAATTCATATTTTTGTTCTGCCTTACTGCGCTTTTCCTTTGGTAACCTTTTAATCATCTTCGTTCACCTGCTTTGTTGATTTTAATTCAATCTTTTTCAATTTTCTTGGTAAGCTATTTACTACAGCCCTATAATCTTCTAATTCTTTTTGATAATATTTTCTAAAAAATCTCTTGTACCAATTTAAATTCTTTTTAATAAGCAACATTTTGTGCATCATAGCTTGACTTTTACCCCAAGGGTCACCATTTTCACAATTTTTCCTATGTTCTTGTAGTATTTTTTCAAAGCCTACACAAAAGTCCGTTTTTTCACCTCCTGATTTTAACCAGTAAATATACACCGTATAATAGTATTCTAACAAAACATTTACACATGGTTTTCCAGAATTATAATAAAATTTCACAAAAGGATCGTTGCAATATTCTCCATAAACATCTGTTCTAGGTAGCCAGTTTTTCTTTTCAAAAATACACTGTAACAATAAATATGATTTTAATTTCATTACCGCCCTATCATCGTCACTCAGACAGAAAACAGATTTTACAATAGATTTATACGGCCTATAAAGTATTAACATCAAAATTCATCCCTGTATCATTTATTATATATTCCAGATAGCTTCTCTTCTTTTTTATAAATGGCTCTATAATTGCCCTTACTATTTCTTTTTCTGTACATTTTCCAGGGTCTTTAAACTCTGGATAACTTTCTGTACAATCATGCATTAATATATCTTCTTCATACTCATTTATTATTTGCTTTTTAAGAGTGACTCCAGCCTTATCATGGTCAAACATCAAACACAATTCGTCGAAAGAAGTTAAAAGTAAATTTAATCTATCACTTGTAAACGCTGTTCCCATTAAATTTACAACACCATATTTATCTCTTAATTTCTTATGTTTAATTAAAACACTATCCACAGCAAACATATCAAAAGAACCTTCCGCCACTATTCCACATTGCTTTCCCCTATTTTCATATAAACCATGTAGCATGAGACCATAAGGTACAGATTTTGGATGAAGTGACTTTGTTTTCAGGCGATCATTAATGGTTCTATCATTATAACCTATAACCGTTCCATCAATGTCCCTTACTGGCATAATAATTCTACCAGTCATTCTTCCTGTACTACAATAATATAACCCATATTTATTAACAATAAAGTCAACATTTAAAACCTTATGATATATCTTCTTTCTTTTTAAGAGATATTCATACATTGGTTCCTGTCTTTTACTAGACGGTGGTAATTTAATTTCACTTAAATTATTTTCTTTATTATCACTAAGCTCAGCCAATTCGTTTTTAAGTTTATCGATAGTTATCTTATTTATTAATGTTTTCTTTTCAAATATCTTTAATGCTTTTTTAAAGGAGCATTTATATATATGCGCTACAAGACTAGGGATTGTTCCCCCTCGATGACAACTAAAACAATTGAAATAATAATTCTTAACTCCAGTTTCTCTGTGTCGTACTTCTTTTGTAGATACCCTAAATGTTTTAAAATTACTTTTATTAAAATGAAAGGGGCACTGTGAAGTTATTGAATCTTTATGTTTTAATATACCCTTGCAACCTGCACCTTTAAGCAATTCTAAAACAAATTCTTCAACATTCTGTTTAGGCATTGTCGTTGCGCTTCTTCTTTTTTTTCTGTTTCACTCTTTCCGCTCTAGCCCAATATTCATCTGACCTACCTTCGTGTGGGGCTCCCGGCATATCTACAAAAATTCCACCTATAACTTCCATCCTTCTTTTCATAAACACTCCACACGTACATTTTTTAGGCATATCCCTATTTATTATCAAACGCATATCAGTTTGCATACTACCACACTTCGGACAGTCATAATTATATAACGGCACAATCTCCTCCTTAAACTAAGTTCATTATTTTTAAATGGTTTATCATTTTATCGACAGCAGATTCTAGAGTGAAATTTAAATTCACATGTATTCTTCCACAAAGAGCGATATGCTGATAATTACCAACAGACCCTAACACATCATCTATTACATCTTTATAATTATCTTCTGTAACATTAATATAATTTATTCCACTTATAAAACCAGCGTCCGTCAATTCTTTACAAGAATTAGTTAATAACAAACTACCACTAGCAGGAATTTCTAAATGTTTTGCAAGTAGATAACCATATTTACTACAATCTGTTAAACAACAAGCATATTCACTCAACGCTTTCGCCCACTTATCTCCTGTAACACCCTTGTCCCGTGATTCGTAACCACAATGTTTAATTCCAACACATCTGTTATATGTCCAAGCTAAATGACGAAGAGAATAAATGTTTTGAGATACCATTCCAGGCACCAAACAACACAACTTCTTTTTACTTAAATCTCCATTCAAAGAGGAGTATCTTTTCTGAGGACCAAAAAAAATTGGAAAACGCAACAATTTATCTGTTTTAATCCACGCCTTCTCATTAGAAGCAATATACTTATCATTAAAATAATTATACTGTGTAACAAAAACAGCCTTTGCTAAGTCCAACACTTTACCCATAAGAGCATGATGACAGGTTCCTTGATTACTGTGCATGTCACGAAAATAAAATAAAATAGGCCCACCCCACCTAAATAAATCAGACAAGTCACAATATTCCTTAGGATAATCAACATGCGGCATATTATAAACCATGACAAATTCACCTTCTATTTCACAAATCTTAGGAATCGTGGTATATAAAAGTTTTAAATTTAACCTATCCGCCAAAGTTTCAAAGAAAATTTGAAAATTATCGGTAATAAATGTTTTTATTCTAGGATTTATAATTACTGTTCCTGCCTTCATTCAATTTCTCCCAGTACTTTTTGTAACTCCTATAGAAATAATTCAATTTCCTCAATTTTTCATCAGACCATCTAGTATGTGCAACTTTAATAGATTGATTATTTCGATTGCCCAACCTTTTTTTATGGTCTATGTGTATTAGGTCTATTGGCAATCTAACTGTTTTATGTCCACCTTGCAATAAACGACCAATCCTATCATCAAATTCTCTATCTTCTGCACCCCAACCATTCATATCAATACACATGCCACCAGAGCGCATTGCCCAATTATAACTAATGGTATTACTGCCACCAACAGAAGAAACTTCAATTTTGGCATCTTTATAAACCTTTTCATAATTTATAAAGTATTCGCAGTTTGTCTCTTCTATTAATGATACAAAGTTTTTTGGAACAAGTAAATCGGCATCATGGAAAATATATTTCCCAGCAAATGAATCAATTATTGCATCATTAAATGCCTTTGCTCTTGACCACGTATCCATTATAGCATACCTTGAAGCAAAACCTATCTTGTTAAGTTCTAAAGGAAAGTTACTGTAAACATTAACCCTTATTTTTATTTTTTCATCTGATTCCTTTAAAGATTCTATTGTCCGTTTAATGGAATCTAAATATTCATCGCCTGAAGTATTAGATAAATATAGTGGTATAAAAACAATCGGCTTTAAGAAAGTTTCGTACATCATCTTTTTGGATTGTTCAATAAGAGAATCCCTTAACCCATCCGCCGAACAAGTAAAGCCCTTTGTTCTAGTATAATACCAAATATGTAGAAACCAGTATTTATGTGAACCCAAACTGGAACCATAATACTGCAATATATCCATGTGTTCTTTTGGGGTCGGAACTATTGAAATTTTTGATTCTAATACAGGATAATTTTCTTTATACTTATAGCTTTCTAACGTATCAATGTGCCTACCTGTTTCTCTTATTATTTTTACTTCATTAATAAATGTTTCACGTATTACATCTGTGTAGCCTATAGCTATACTTGGGTGAATATAATTTTTAAATGGATGTTTGATACCAGTAATGCGACCTGGAACACATTTTTCTAACAATGATACCAAAAATTCTTCCCAGCCATAACTACAAGGAAAAGCATCACAATCAAAAATTACAGTTTTTTCATATTTAGCATATTTCAAACACTCTAACAAACCGTTTCTGTGATTTTTAGAACCTCTTACATTTTCATTATTCGTACTTGTTATAACCTTATCGATAAAATTCCTCCTTTGTAAATCACCTAAGAAAGAAATTACTTCAGGGTCATTATTAAGATTACAAAGAACTATGTTATGTTCTCTTATATCTGTATAACGTAACAACTCATGAATCCAAAGTTCAACAAGTTGCATATCACAAAACAAAACACTAATTATGTTTAATTTCTCCACCGCACAACTCATTGTTTTTGTTCAAATAATCAAGGATTCTATCCACAAAAACGTGAATCTCTTCTTCACCATAATCGTGACGATTGACTGTTAGAACGGGACAGTGTTTTTCATTGTCTAAAATGACCATCCCTTTTTGTCCAACATCTTTGAAAAATCTAGTCCCAATATCCTTTCGATACGCCATAACCAGTCTCCTGTATTTTCTTTGTTGCCATTACTTTCCACTCTTCATAACCCAAATCTTCTACATGTGGGTGAATAACGATTTCTCTTGTAGCCAAACCAACATAGCTATCTTTTAAAGTAGAACCTATATCTTGCATTAAATGCCCATCATTACCACCAAATATCCCCGTATTTGTTCTGTAACCCCCCACCCGTCCAAACAAATCCCAATCCACAACTAAACAGCCACCAGCAATACCGTTACCCCTACGGTTATAAAGAACCTGCTCACCATTAATAAAGCGTTTGTTCCTTATCTTGTTGTATTTGTGACATGTGTTACCAATCTGTTCTGCACATAAAATATTTATTTTATATGTTTCACGTGCTATTTTATACGTCATTTCTAAATTATCAAAAAAGTTCTTAGAATATATCTCCAAATCTGAATCAAACGAACACAGCGTATCCATTTTAGGATACGTTTGAGTTTTAACGGCTTCATTCACCGCACACGCTTTACCAACATTTATGGGAGTATTTATTAAAATGACTGATGCTTTGTGAAAATGGAAAATCTTATGTTGAATGTAATCACGTATATCATCATCGGAACCGTTGTTTACTATGACCAATTTATGTGGTGACTTTGATTTATTCAAATCTTTAATAACACTATCTATACACCTTTTAAAAAGACCGTGTCTTTTATAAACAGGAATAACTATTAACATTATTTATTTCCTTTTTTGTCAAAACCTTTCATACTTCATTTCCCCAAACGTCCCAACCTTTTGTTTTCTGGCGAGCGAAAAGTTCAATTCTGGGCAAATCGCCCAAAAGTTTTACTATCCTATCTCTTACTTCATCAGGTTTTTTACTGTGGCTTCGTACTCGAGCATCTACTACTGAATGGACTCCTGCGTTTATCCTTTTAGGTTTCCCTTTTGTAGCTAGTAGGCAAACCTCAGCATTCGCTCTTGTCCACCTGCCCATGCCCCAGAACCACGAATCACTTTTCTTATTCTTTTTCACCCAAGTGAACGCCACTGTTTTATACTCAAATCCCCATTCATCTATTATTTCCCAGCATTCATTCAATTTAGGCATTGTTACCCAAAGAAACAAGGCACAATTATCATCAGCTATCTCTGATACAGGCAAATTTTCAATCCAATTATTTTCTTGTGTTGGATATTTACATCCAGCACCTCTGTTTCCCGCAAGAGCTTTATCTCTGTAACTCCATGGTGGGTCGGCATAGATAATCTGATACTTTTTATTCGGAAATGGTATTTGTTCTATCATGTGTTCTTCTCTCATTACATCTGTGACACTCCACGGGGCAAGCCCCGTGGCTTCAAACGAAGTTTGATTACACATTTGCAATCCTTATTCGTTTAGGGAACGCCACAGTGTCCTTTATCTGCTCAACAGTGTTAAACTGTATTGCAGTTGCTTTTGATTTCCTTGCTATACTTATAATTCCCAGATACATTCTTCAATAGCCTCATTTATAGCATCAATGGAAGATGTTTTCCATTTCTTTGCGAACCAGAAATGACAAGATGCCTTTAAATCTGTTATTTCAACTTCAAACATACGTTTTGTATATTTCTCTTTATCTTCCCCGCAATCAAGATATATAAGACACAAATTGGCAACATCCCTTAATTCTTCAGGATATTCTTTTTCAGGTTTACCATCAATATGGTTACAGATATTTTCATAAACAGTTTCTATTTTTCCCATGTATTCTCTAAAGGTTGTTTTTGGCGGAGTTATGGCAAACCTAAAACACGGTAAATCATACTCCGTAACAAAATCTTCTTCATGATGATCCAAATAGTCCGCATATTCTCTTCCTGAACCATAAACTAACTTTTCAGCTTTTTCAAAATGTTCTTCATAAAGATGTAAACTATTTACAAAATAATAAAAACTACCAACCTTAACATTCAAGAAATAAGCCAAGATTTCTTGTATTACACTAAATTCATAAAAATTTATTGATGTCATACCAAAAATTACATCATTTGACCTTATAAAGAATGTACAATCCAACTTACCATCACGTATTAAAAACTGTAAATTCTGACTGCACGGAAAATCAAGGGAAGTTTTAAGCTCTTTTTTATTTGAATCTTCACAACATTCACCAAAGCAATCTTCAGCAGGATTCCAAAAACTGATTATCGCTTGCCTTGTTTCTGGATCAGCTTTTAGTTTCTCATAAACATAGGTCAACTGATCAACCTTTGTTTTATTACCATAAGCCCTTATCCTTTCCGGATAACCAGCTCTCCAACGTAATCCATCATCACTATAATTAGGTGCTCTTGGTAAAAACTTCTGAAGATATTTTATACTGTTGTCTTTTGCTCCTAAAACCCACAAAGTTTCAAACAAAGTTTGAAATGGATTATTTCCCCTATATGGATAAAGTAACGTCCTCTTCAGCGGATGTTTAATCTCAATAAATGCTGGATGCAATTCTTTTGTAAGTTTCCCTCTTACCGTTACCAGCCTTCCATATTCTAACACTTGCTGACTGGCAACATTAAGTAATTCATTAATATCATAAACTTGCATAATATTCATTTTACTCTCCTCTAATATTATTTTTTATTTCATCAATCGATTGTTCTATTATTTCTTCCGCTAATGGTTCAAGGAGTTTATTCGTGACCCATTGTTCTAACACATCAAACCACACTTCTTCATGCAAAGAAGATGTTTCAGCAGATTTAACCTTAACTTCTGTGGAATCGACCATCTTACACCAGCCTCAAATTCAATCCTTATCCGGTCTCAATTTAACAAATCTTGGAAACCTAAGACTACCATCTTCTGTCTTAATATCGTACTTCACCTCAATTATTTTATCTAATAATTTTGCGCCCTGTTCCCAAAATTCTTTACGTTGTTTGTCCGTAAATCCTCCGCCAACATTTACATTTACACCATTTACATCTACCACCATTGCCCCCAACATGTCTTCATATTTTCCCTCGCCTTCTTCGAGGGCAATGATGGGTACATCTATAGTATCAGTAGGTTTTATCTTTGACCAGCATCTAGACCGCTTATATCTATATTTAGCGTTTACAGCCTTCAATATTATACCTTCATAACCCTTTTTAAGGCACTTTTTATAATACTTTTCTACTGATTCAAAATCATTACAAACCTTCCCCTTAACTATCCTTACATTATTGGTTTCCCTGTCGGCCCCAAAATAAAATACCTGTAAGAGTGCAGTTCGATCAATCTGTGTTGCGGTACACTCTTGTTTTAAAAATTCACCTAATGGTATTAAGTCAAAAATATGATACCGCAACTTTGTATTATCAACATTTTCCTTTCGCCTTACTTGAGTTGTAACACCCTTAAACGCTTCAGCATTTGAAGCACCAGTAACCTCGCCATCTATTACCCAATTCTTTGACGTAATCATTGTCTTTAATTCATTGTCAAAAATACTAAAGTTATTAAATTCCTTGCCATTCCTACTGTAATATGTAACAGTACCATTCACAAAAAAAGACAAACACCTAACGCCATCTAATTTTGGTTCAGCAAGTACAGGAAATTCAAGTTTAGAATAATCTACTTTCTGTGCTAACTGAACATCAAAGGTATTAATGAGATTTGGAAAAACAGCGTTTATTGTTTTTATTCCAAGTCCGCATTTTAAGTCCTTTTTAAGGATACACCGCATAACTTCTTGTTGAGCAATATTAAAATTACCGCTAACTTTTACAATTTCTTCTTGAGCACTATTGCCTGTACACGCCCTAGACGACAAGGCATTCAACAATGCCCAGAGCTTATTTAAGTTATATTCAAACCCTTCACTATGTTCCATAGGCTCTGCCAGTTCAAACTTCTTAACACCATACGTTATGAAGGGATCAAGCGCATGTTTTAATACCTTCTTTAAAAGAGGGCTTTCATTATCTTTTATTATTTCTTTTTTATCTGTAGATTTTTTACTTTCACGACAAGCAAGCATTACTTCATACGGATTCATTATAGTGCCTTTGTTCTAACGTCTATTCTTTTATTTATCTTTTCTTTTGTTTTAGGGCTTTCTTCTTTATCTACAAAAGCCTTTACTTCTTTTCTTTTTTCTTTATCCTTTTTTCTCATATTAGTTTAACTCCTATTCTATTAAGTGTTTTTGTCATATTCATTGATTTAAATTCTAAAAATTGGGATACGTTTTGTGCCATACTGCGCTTAACCATACACGGCATTTGCACTCGAGACAATAAATTAGTCAGATAATCTTTTTCCCAGTCTAAATAATAATCCATCTTTGTTCTTATTCGAGACAGTTTATAGCTTTTTCTTATAAGTTTTTTATTATCTTGTACGTTTTTATAAAAACGATCACTTTCTGGAACATTTTTAATTGCTTCCTTTAAACTATAATAACCACCATCCGGCTTTGATAACCATTTTAATGCTCTGGCAACACCAACTCCCACCTTTTTTACATTATGTTCATCATCAAATCCTCCAACACCAGGAATATTATCTTTTTTCTCACCAGTAAAAGCAACAACCTTTGGAAGTATTTTTGGATTATAACCTATAATTTCAGTAGTCTCTTCAGTTCCCACTAAGTGCATTTTTGTAGGGCGATATAATCTGACCTTATACGGTGACAGTTGAAAGTAATCTTTATCATCTGACAGTATAATCACTTTATCTTTAAGTTTTCTAAAATGTGCTGATAACAGCCCGATAATATCGTCACATTCAATTCCTCTTTTTTGCGCTTGAGGTATTCCAAGTTTGCCCAAATATTCTCTTGCCACATTTAATTCTTCATAATATTTTTCAGCCCAAACAGGCTTTACTCGATTATATTTATACCACTTGCAAACACCTTTTCTATATTTACTCCCACCGTCCCAACAAATAACACATTTATCTATTTGATTATCATGAACAAAAGCATTGATCATTCTCAGAACACCAAACGTAACTGTTGTAGGAACACCCATATTGTTTTTTAATTGTCCTGTAGTTTCCCACATTTTAATAAACATCCTGAAACCAAGATTGTTGCCATCTACTAATAAAACTCTCATATTATTTCACCATCGTGAATTGACGATTATTCAAAATCTTTTCCACTTTATCCGCTGTTTTCTTATCAGGAGCTTCAGCTATAATTAAACCCGTTGCTTCATCTACTATAGACCGTTCTAAAATACTACTCACCGCCCCTAATGCACCTTGTGCTTGCTTGTTTATCTTAATTTCAGCTTCAGCTTTAATTTCCCCTAAGTCTTCACCAACCATCCTAAAGTTATATTTGTCGTACAAAACCTTCACAGCTTATCCTCCACTTCTCTTAAAATTTTATTTATTATTTCTTCTACTATGTTTGTTTTACACTCTAACATTTTAGCTATATCTCTTTTTTTCCAACCTTCAACAACCTGTAAAAATACGAAATATTCTACTTCATCAAGTGATTTCTTCAAAAGTTCGTTTATTTCAATTGGTAACAACTCTTTATTTATAAAATCACCATTAACATCTTCTATTATATCATAAATGTTTACAACCTTACCGTCTTCAACTTCTATGTCTGTTATTAACTTTCTACTTCTTACCGTTTCACGGTATTTGTTTTTACCAAAATTAACCAAACAACGATAAAAAAATCTCAGATATTTTTCATCATTTTCATAATATTTATCAAACTTACCCAAAAAAATATTTTGTGCTTCTAATTTAAAATTATCTTCTAATTTAAAGCTGTTTTTTACTGCATTTATTAATCTTGATATACTAGCCTTATTATTGCTCCAAACAAGCATTGCTTCCATTTAATCACCTGCTTACTTTTTGTTATTTTTCCGCCTCATTTTCCTTACTTTTCTTGCTACCTTCCTCATTTCATTTACATTCCTCCTTTTATTGTCGGCTATAGCGTTTACATCTATGACAGGTTCTTTAATTAATTTTATTGTACCATCAACATACACTTCAAAGTATTCAGGATGACTACTTACAACATAATTTAAATATGCTGAATCTAGGTCATATCTGTATCCATTCTCCTTCCTTATCTTTATTAAGTCTTGTTTTATTTCGCCGTAATTTTTCCCCTCTTTAACGCCAGCAACAATAACTTCAAAAGCTAGTTGTTTTGCTGTTCCTTTTTTAAATCTGGAACCAGTTTCGACATTAAATTCTTTTTCAATTACCTTTTTTACTACTTTAAATTCTCTTTTTTCTTTACTAGACATGTTTCACCTCAACTTGCTTAATGGTTTAGATATATTGACTTTCTTTGGCAAGACATTTTCAATTTTTTTAGGCTTGACTTTTACTCCATATTTTTTACACAATTTTTCGAATTTCGTTATATACCATTCCCAAGTATATTTCTTACATTTTTCCATCTGATAACGCCATATTTTATATCTTGAGTTTGGCCCCATTCTTGCTATCCATTTATATTTTTTTTCAGCATCAGCATGGTTTTTAACAGCAAATTCACTTCCTAAATATTTTTCCATACAACCATATCCAGAATCATAAAAACAAACAGCCCCACTAAACACCGCTTCTAAATGCCTACTTGTCACCCAATCATATACTTTTGCCCTTTTGACTGCTAATTGCAAGATAGCCCTCGACATATTTGATATTTTCGGCATACTGCGAAAACCTTTTAACTGCCCTATACATTCTATATGCTCGCTTAATATTGCTTGTTTTTTCTCATTCCAGGGGCCAGTAACTCCCATTTCTAATTTCGATGACATACCACAGAAAAGTTCAACAAATTCTTTTTCTCTATGTCTAGGATAACCAGTATACAGAATATCATATTCTGGGTCTTCATTAAAGTACATATCCTTTACATATAAAGGTTCATAAGCTGTAGGTAAACTCTCAACATGTAATAACCCCTCCTTAACTAAGTCCGCATATCTATCCCTTGAACCATTATAATTCTCTGCGACCTTTTCTGGAACAAGGCTCTTTGTTGCTAACACAACAGTTTTATTACCAAACATTTCATCAAAATCCCCCCAACCATACGGTTCCTTGTTTTTATAATTCTTAAGATTATATTTTCCTTCATCATAAGTATTATCTTTAGTTTCTATACGATACATATTCTTTTTATGGCTCCACGGATATTTTGCCATACCCATTTTCCACAGTGACATTGGTAATTCTGGATCATTCTGGGAAAAAATAAGTAACCCTTTATGTGTTCCACATATTTCAGCACAACGGCGTATCTGTAGGCCACCAGTATACTTATCATCAAAAAGAAAATTAGGTGGCCCACATTCAACAACCAGAACATCATCTTCTTTATTACAAAAGCCAGTTGGATCGTATTCTATCTGTTTCATCCAAGTAACATCTAAACCACCTTCCTCTTTTATAGTGCCAGCCTGAACACCATGCAACAACTTTTCAGATGGTATAGTAAGAGGTGTTAAAATCCTTATCTTATGTCCACGCTTTATAAGTTCCCTATAAATTGCCCACCTTTCTTCTTGAAACCCTGCACAGGATTCCAAACAACTAAGTACAATATACTGAGTATAACGAGACCAACAAATCTGCATTTTTTCACCTATATTTTATATCCGGCTTTCACCGCATCAGCTTCTGTTTCTTTACGCAAAAACCCACAAGCCTTCAGTGCTTTATATATTTTAACTTTATAAGATAGATATTTATCCCTACCAACACCAGTCGGTAAAGCATGTATTTTATCAAATTCACCACTAAAATAAAAATCTTCCCAGTTAATCCCTTCCTGATAACCCTGTGGAACATACAAGTTCATATTATACTTTTTAGGAGTTTCATAAATTGGACTACCAATTAATGGAACAAAATTTGTCATAGAAATATGCTTAACCTTGTTTTTAGCCCAATAAATAAAATCCACCATTTCATCTACCGTTGTTTTTTTAAGTCCAGGCAAACCAAAAACACTATAACACAATATTTCCGCATTCGTATGTTTAGACAATAATTCAATAGTTTCTTTTATCTTTTTTAGCGTTACGCCTTTATGTACTTTTTTAAGTACTTCATCACTTGCCCATTCTACACCAACACCTATTACGTCAGTACCAAGACGATTAAGTTGAATAAGCTGTTCTAACTTTTTATGATTTTGTCTTTCAACATCGCACCTTGTAGAAATTAAATATCTCAACCTTATATTAGAACTTGACAACTGTGAAATAAATTCTTCATTCCATTCTAAATCATAAAACGGATCATCATCATTGACTTTCAATCCTGTAATGTAATATTTTTGCATACGTCGTCTTATTTCTGCAATAATCTGTTCTGGATTTTCTCTTTTGGGTGTTTTAATTTCATTAAAACAAAATCCACAATTATAACGACAACCAACAGTAAAGAGTATGTTTTGTGTCCGTATTAATCCAACATTACCTTTCCTTATTACACCACCACTCATTGATGTCTTGTGTTTTCCCAATACATCATAATCTAACGGTAAAGCGATATTATGCGGTAATTCCGTATTAAAATGTAAAATTTTCTCATCAACTGTTCTTTTTTGTAAAGCATAACACAAACCTTCGACACAACGCTCTCCCCAATAATAACCAGACGCAAAAACATCTATATCGGGATGAATTAAAGGAAGTTCTCTGAAGTGCCACTTCGCACTGCTTATTATAGCGTTTACATGTGTCCCACCTAAAACAGTTGTACAGTATTTATTTTGTTCCTTTACCACCTTCGAAGCAACATTAACCATGTTGCCTTGGCTTGTTGTTGCACTAAACAAAAACACATCAGCAGACACTTCTTTTAAAATACTTTTAAGCTGTTCATCATTACCCGCAACCCTACAATCCAAAAATTCAACATCAACATCTATTTGTTTCAATAACGTATAAATCCGCAGTATTCCATCTGGAGTATTAGAATACTGATTTGGAAACCTATAATCTGGAAAAAGTACACAAACAAATTTCATTTTACTACCCCATTGACTTATATGAAATCAAACATCATTTCATCTTTTAACACACAATTTTCATAACACTGATTGTGAAGACTAAAGGTACAGCGAGGACACCTTCTAACATCGATACTTTTAAATAATTCTAAATGCTTATCGCTTCCCCAATATTCAGTAATTTGTGATGGTTCCCTTAATCCACTGGCAAGTTGCATTTTTTCATTACCACGATTATCACAACAAGTTGATATAATCCCTCCAGGCTCAACAACCAAATACATAAATGTAGCCCAACATTTCTCAAAACAATTATTAACTTTCCAATTTTTATCAAACTTATGGGTTACCCCAAATACACTAAAGTTTTCATCTTCAAAATCCATTCTTGCTTTAGTAACTTCTGCTAAAGAGATTTCTACATCTTCTTTTGAAAAAATTGGTTTGCGGTCTTCGTACCAAGCATTACCGAGCGGCCTTATATGAATATTCTTACAACCAATAGCTTTCGCCAATTTTACTGCCATATATATTTCAGATATATTATATTTATTAACTAGGTATTTATATGTAACATCATAACCGTATTTTGTCAACGCCTCAATATTTTTTATTACAGTTCCAAACTTATCAGATTCCACATTCTTTGTATAAGAATAAGTTTCCCGTGTTGATGCGTCAACACTTACCCCTATCCACTTAATACCTTCAAAATCTGAAAGGGAATATTTATCAAGCAAGGAACCATTTGTAATCAAACCAAAGGGCATACTGTATTTCCTGCAATCATTAAAAAAGACAGGCATTACAGAAAAATGTAAAAGCGGTTCACCACCACCAGCAAAAGTAACAGCCCTTACACCCCATTCACTCAAAAATTTTATAAGAGTATCGGCAAAGGGTTTTGAAATATACCCACTGCTACGTTCGTGTATAGCTTTATAAGCATTGCAACCAATACAACGATAATTACAAGCATTCGTAGGATCAACAGTCACCGCTATCGGCGAAGGTAGTTCGTGTAAATTATCTAAACTAATTTTTTTCCAGTAATCAATATGCTTCAATATTTTGAATGTATTAAATGGGTTAAAATCGTTTTTTAATTTCCATTCTTTATAGTCCATAATTTCACCTAAAACATTTAGTATTAATGTACTTGCTTACCTTATTAGTAAAAACACTAAAAACAAATTCACACTCTGATTTTTTGTAACCTGCCCTCTGTAGTATTTTGTCTATATCCAAAATCCCATCATCGTAAGACCTTATTATTTCATCTATTAAATCCACATCTCTTTTGCAAAAACCCTCTGTTTCCAAAATTTCTGCTCTTAATTCTAACAAGATTTCTTTAACATCTCCAGCATCATTAAGTGAATTTATAAAAGTGTCATCTCTATAAATATTTGTCTCATGCAAATTAACATTTTCTTCACCATTAACACTGACAGCATAATCGGTTTCATTAATAATGCCATTTTTACTTGAATTTACTGATTTTGAAAAATCTATGGCTTTCCTCTTTATTATAGCCCTAACAACTCTATCCCAATTCGTGTAAGAATATTTTTTTTCATGTGACTTATAAAGATTCATATAGATAAATTGCCGACAATCATCTATTTCATTATTTAAATAATAATATCTGTCCCTACAAGCTTTATCAATATAATTCTTATATTTTTCAAAAAATTGTCCCACAATCTTCTCAAACGCTGGACGATATTTTTCATCTATTTTTTGTTGAAATATGCCACATTCACCCTTCGACATGAATACGGCCATTACAATACTTGACACCGCTTCATCTGAAAGTTTAATTTCGTCCTTGATTTTGATTAATTGTGTTTTCACTTTTATTTTCCAAAACAAATTCTAAAAGGGTTCCCGGCGTAGGTAAGCCCAACTTAGAAATTTTTGTAGATAAGACACAAACCGCAATTTCTTTTACAAAATCTTGATCCTCTAATAATACATCCAAAAATTCTTGCTTGAATTTATTGTCATTTTTAATTTTTTGAAGAAGTTCTATATTATTCATACAAGCCTGAGTCTCATTTTTCTTTCATTCTTCTTAATTCTGTTTAGCAAATATTCTTCATCAATAGATTCAGTATCATGGTTGTAGTTATGATGTTTCTGACATAAAAGAATAAGATTATTTGCTTTATTTTTACCCATTCTCGATTTATATTTTACATGATGTACTTCTGTTCCAGCGGCTCCACAAATTTGACACAAACCGCTATCTCTTTCATAAACATAATACCAAAGTTCACTTGTTATGTCTATAAATTCTTCTTCTGGGTCAAATGATGCAAAACTCATTAGTATCGCTCAAATTTCACAATACCTTCTACAATATTCCAATGAGTTTTGCCATTTATTTTTTCTCTTTTCATAAGATTAAACATATCCCCATAGTCACTTAAAAGCAAATCAATTTTTATTGATTTCTCATTTTTATGCCATTTCTTAATTTTTGTCCAATTAAAAACAGGAATAACTATGGCTTGTTTTTTAATAGAATAATCATCTAGGAAAAATACGATATACCCATTCCCAACAGGGCCTATGTGTTCCACTTCATACAAACCCTCTATTTGATGTTGAGAAACACAACTTAAACTTATAGATTGCCCCCTGCAAACCTTACATTCGATTGCATAAAAGGTTTTATAATAAAGAAAATAAAAATCATAAGGCTTCTTCAAAGACCTGTAAGCATCTGGAATCAACACAACATGCGGCCTACGTTCTGGTTTCTTTATTTGACCATCTTCGTACACTGCTGGCTTTGTCAATATTTCTTTTATATCATCTCTTAATTGTTTTGAATATACTGATTCCTTCATGATAACGCTCCAAGGAGACCACCTATTTCAATGGGTGGTAGTTGATGCTAACGCCTTTTCTTTTTTCTCCTGTTTTTCTTTTTCTTTTTTTGTAATCTCATTTTTTGAATGTGTTTTTTCCTGTCTACAATTTTTTCATCCTGATTTATTATTTCAGTCTTCATATTTCTATTATTCTGTCTGCACTCTCAGCTATCATACTTTTATGTGAAACCATAACAATTTGTATACCAAATTTCTCAGACACATTTCTTATAAATCTTCCAACAACCATCTCCCTATCTCTCTCTACTCCACCCAAACTTTCATCCAACACAACTATTTTATTACAATCCAACAACGATATAAACATAATTCTAATTATAACAGAAATTATATCAGATACGGACTTACCTTGTGTATGTTTGATTGGAATGAATCCATCATATTCCCCCGTATTAATAAGAAAATCTAAGGAACTTGATTTATTTCTGGTATTAATGTCTATCTTAAAACCATAATTTTCATTAAATGTTTCTTGTAATGCTGATGCAACAGTGTCTTCAAATAACTTCACAACAGTATCTTGACGTGTTTCTATTATTAAACGCAACACTGTCATTATCTTGTCTATTTCATCCGCTCTACAATCTAATTCTGAAATTTTTTCTAGGAGTTTATCTACAAGACCATTTAAAGTATCTCGTTTAACTTTGGCTTTAGATAGTTCATCATTAAATTTTTTAAATTTTTCCAAGCAATTCATTTGCTTCATCCAAAAGTGTTTTAAGTTCTTCTTCTTTAGACTTTAATGATTCTCGCACAACCTTCAATGTTTTCCCTAATGTCTTAGGAGTTACACCAGCCTTTTTCATTTCTTCTTTAATTTCTTTCTTTTTCTCTTGTGCAACAAAATATTCTGTACGAGACTTATCGTACATAGTTTTCAAATTTTTTATCTGCTTTTCAGCTTTTTCCAAATCAATCGACATTTTCAAAGCTCCTTACCTTTTCAATTATTTTTTCTATCATACTGTCTGTAATATCAAATGGAAGTTTAATGTCTTTATCACCCTTAATAAATTTAAGCATCGCCCCTATATCGTTTTTAATAAAATCTGCATTTTTAAATTCCATTAACTTCTTTACAAATCTCTCTTGTGTAATTTCTGATATTTCATATTTAATGTCACCCTTTGCTTTAAAAACATTTTCTTCGCATGGAACTTTAACATATTTAATTTTTAAGTTTTTCTTACTATTAACACTGAAATATACAATTCCCGGCCCAACCGTTGTCCTCTCAACAAGGCTATCTGTTCTCAATAAACTTCCAGGATTCGCAAATATTGTTTTATGTTCAAGGACAGTATTTTCTTTTATGGGAAATCCTGGGTGAAAATGTCCACATAAAACCAAGTCTGCGTTTGTTACAATAGATTTATAACTTATAAGTATCCTTTTTCCATCAATAATAAAATCATCTTCATCACCAACTATCATATGATGAAGTACCATAATTTTGAATTTTTTTGTACTTGACGGTACATCAAAATAAGTCTCTTCTTCCATTTCTTTATTGTAATCAACACCATACAAAACAGTATTATTAAACTCTATCGGTTCTTTCCCTATAAAGTGAAACCAATCATATTCTTCAAATAAACTTAATTTACCATTAACATATGTTGCTGGATTTTTCCCAGTAATATCGTGATTCCCTATTGTAAAATAAAACTGTACACCACTCTCTCCAACAAGTTTTGCTATCTTACCAGCAACATAGTCACTAATATTTGGATTTTCAAACAAATCACCCCCACACACTAAATTTTTAACATCCCTTTTATTACAATAATCTAACAACCATTTTAATTTTCTAAAAAAAGTTTCAGGATAGTTATCTTTTCTTGTCTCAATATTTGAGCCTTTTGCATGAGGGTCTGTAAAGTAAATAAATTTATCCAACATTTACCACTCTTCTTCCAGTAATTCGTTGAGTCATGCACAAAGTTTCATGTCCGTCAACAATAATTGCTTTCTGTTCTTTCATTTTGTTTGTCCTTAGTGACGTACCTTGGGGCAAGCCCCAAGGCTTCTCGCTTCAATGACGGTTCTATTGAGCCTTCTCCACGAGCGTGAATTCGGGGTTGCCCACCCCTACTAAATTTTGTTTATCAAATGCAAAATCTCTAATGTTACAAGATGCTAAAAAATCTCTATCATGCTTAGTGTTGCAATCACTACAAGCCCATTCTCTATCGGATAGTTTTAAATCTTTGTTTATTTTTCCACATACATTACAGGTCTTCGAAGAAGGTTTAAATCTACCTATTCTTAATATGGTTTTGCTTTCCCATTCTGCTTTGTATGTAAGAAAAGAAACAAAAATACCCCAACCAACATCTCCAATAGATTGTGCTAAACAATGGTTTTTCATCATTCCTTTTACATTAAGTGTTTCAAGACAATATGTATTGATTTGGTTTTCATCAATTAATTCTCTTGAAATCTTGTGTGAAAAATCACTTCTTTGATTTGTTACCTTTTCATGAATTTTTGCTACTTTTTTTCTTTGTTTATTTTTTCTGTTGCTTCCTTTCTTCTTCTTATTTAATTTTTTCTGTTCCTTTTTAAGTTTATTTAATGATTTCTTCAGTTGTTTAGGATTATTAAATCTTTTTCCATTACTGCAAACTGCAAATTCTTTAATTCCTAAATCAATTCCTATTGCTTTATTTATATCTGGTTTTGTTTTAGGTTTTTCGACAACGTTTTCTTCAACTAATATTGAGGCAAAATACTTATCTGTTTTTGTTTTACTTACTGTTATGGTTTTTATTGTTCCTTTAAACTGTCTATGAAACTTACATTTTATTCCTTTTCTAAATTTCATTAAATACAATCTATTATTTTCAAAATCAACTTTGCTTTTTTGTGGAAATTGACATGATTGTTTATTGTTTTTTGATTTAAATTTTGGAAACCCAGATTTTTCTCTGAAAAATTTTGTATATGCTTGATCAAGATTTACTAATGATGCTTGAAGTGATTGGCTATTTACTTCTCTAAGCCATTCTGTTTCAATAGATTTTTTCATTGAAACCAAGTCTTTTTGTATTTCAAACCTTGAAAGAGTTTTCTTTTCTTTTGTGTAGTATTTAATTTTTTTAGCTAAGGCATAATTATAAATATATCTACAACAACCGAAATGCTTTGCAAGCAATTCTTGCTGTTGTTTATTTGGGTAAAGTCTGTATTTGTATGCCTTTAATTTTTTCATACTTATAATGTACACCATATTTAGAATAATGTCAAATTATTTCTAAATTATTTTGTCAATTCAGCCCCGAGGCAAGCCTACGGGGATTTCTTGACAACTGTCCTGTGACTAGGGGTAGTTCACCCAACATAGTTCAACATATTCTTTATTTGACTGCCGCAGACTGGGCAATTCGTTCCATTATATTTCTTAAGCTCTTTAGTATAATCTAAAATTTTAGATTTCAACGAAACCATAAGTTCTGACAATTCACTAAGCCTATTTTTATAATATTCCAGTTTATTGATTTCTTTTTCCTTATTCGAAATTTCTGTTAAAAGTGATTCCATTTTGTCAAATTCTACTTCACTTGGTACACCAACAGATTTAATTTCTTCCAGTTTATTTTTCCAAAGGTTTATTTGCTTATCATGAAAGGAAAGTTCTTTTATCGCTATAATAATATCATCTGCTTTTAAGAGCCTACCATATATCTTATGTAAATTTTTATAACGACCTATCGTTTGAGAAACAGCCTCGTATTCTTCTTGTAACTTTAACAAAGTCTCAATCATATTCACTGACGACAAAACACTATCGTGGGTTCCATTAATTTTGTCTATCTTTATTTGTTCTAATACCCCATCTATATTATCTGCTTCAACCTTATGTTCTTCACATTTTTTCTTATTAAACTTCCTCTCCTTATTAGTCCTTAATTTGTCTTTATTGAACGACAAAATACTTTTTTCAATATTATTAGTTCCCGTAATAATATTTACTGCTCTTGCTTTGTTTGGGCCACTATCAAACACAAGGAATGTATCATCGTCTTGACCATCTATGTGCAGCGACTTATTTATTTCTGTTAAAAGACTTTTATCTAAATTTAAAGCATCAGCAACTTCTTTAGGTATTTTACCACCTATTTCATGGTATTCTTCACCATTTACAACATAGTAATTCTTATCTTTTCCCTTTACCCTTTTTATAACAGTATCATCTTTTAGAACAACCTTAACAATCGCTGTTAATAACTTCCCCGATTTACTTCTTCTACACATCCAATCACCACGAGGGCTATTTTCAAATAACCAACGCAACGCTCTTATTACAGAGGACTTGCCGTGGTTATTGCCCCCACGGATACATGTAAAGTTCTCGTGTAAATCTATCTTTAACTTCTTATGTATTTGAAAGTTTTTTAATAAAATCTGCTTAATCATTCTGTTTTATTTTGAAAGAAAAATAACAAGTTTCTTCCATTGTACCCTTAGATAAGATTATATTTAATTTCAGCCTTCTCAGTAATTCTTTGGCAATATCATAATAGAATTTATTTTTTTCTAAATAAAATGGGCCGTCAACACGTACAATAAGTTCAGGAGTGCTACCAGCGTAAAGTACTGATAAATGCTGGAAAAATAAAGCAATTATTTTTTCACGTTCCTTAATAGGGATTGTTCTAGAATAATAATTAACCTTTAGTCTTTTAAAAAAATTAAACATTATTTCAAATGAGGTATTGTATCAGATGGCCAAAAACGAAAGTCAACATTTCCACCACAAAACGGACACTTTACCAAATCTCCTTTTTTGTATTTTAACATATCTATCTCATACCCAAACAAAAATTCACACTTCGACAATATCCAATGTTCCCAAGTAATTTTATCACCCCTTTTACATCTTGTTTGACTTACCGCTATTGGTTTATCTTCATTAAGACAATAAATCATCGGATAAAGCGGCTTATGCTTTAGTTTGACTATCTTACTTTTATGTTTCCTTTTACGTCTAGCCACTACACAATTCCACTACTACCAAATCCCGCATTACCACGCTCTGTATCTCCCAACTGATTTACTATTTCCAGTTGCGTTAATACTGGCACGAAAATGATTTGTGCCAACCTACCACCGCATTGCACATGAAACGGCACTATAGACGATATTAGAACAAATATTTCTCCCCTGTATCCAGAATCTACAACACGGCCATGCAGAGAAGTTCCATAATGTTTTCCGTGCCCACTTCTTTCAAACAAAACACCACAATACCCATCAGGAATTTCAACCGCTATACCAGTTGGAATAGAATGTACTACACCATCCTCTAAGTGTAATCTTTTACCTGTTGCATTTCTTAAATCAATTCCAGCATCACCATGTTTTGCTACTTTTGGTTTTTCCCAATTTTTATCATAATTTTCTAAAAGTCTCACCTTAACTAAATTATTCACTCCCTTTGACATTCCTTTTCCTTTTCTTTTTCTTTTTATTTTTATTTAAGTTATCTTCAATACAGTCAAAATACAGTTTACTAAATTCATCATCATCCCCGTACATTTTTTCAAACTCTTGAATAGACGCTTCTCTGCCTTGACCAAGTTGTGTACCATTAATGCTATACCAAGCACCACCCTTTTTAATGAAACCCTTATCAACAAGAAGATCAAATAAATTTCCAAGTGTATCAAAGCCCATCTTAAAATCCAACATCGCTGTACACACCTTAAAAGGAGGCGCACATTTGTTCTTAACAACCTTTATCCTAACATTATTTCCTAATATATTATCTTTGTCACTCTTGTCTTTATTACTACTTATACGCCTAATGTCTATTCTTAGGCTGGCGTAAAATTTAAGTGCATTCCCACCACTGGTAGTCTCTGGACTCCCAAACATTACTCCAATCTTGTACCTTATTTGATTTATAAACAATAAGATACAATTTGTTTTTTTAACTTTTCCTGTTAATTTTCTTAACGCTTGTCCCATGAGCCTTGCCTGTAACCCCACATGGCTTGCCCCAAAATCACCCTCTAATTCTGCTTTCGGTACAAGTGCTGATACACTATCAACAACAACAATATCTGCTCCGCCATCTATCAACGTACCAACAACATCTAATGCGTCTTCACCAGAATCAGGCTGTGATAAAAGAAAACTGTCTATATCTACACCATTCTTTTCAGCCCAAACAGGGTCTAAACTATTTTCAATATCAACATAACCAACACTTCCACCTTCAGCTTGAACTTGTGATATAATCTTAAGAGCAAGTGTTGTTTTTCCACTACTTTCTGGGCCATAAATTTCTACGATTCTACCTTTAGGTAATCCCCCTATACCTAACGCTATATCAAGCTGAGGGATACCTGTTTGAACAACAGGTATCCCTCTAACTATACCAGAAGAAAGTGACATCACTGTACCCTTACCAAACTTCTTTTCTAATGGAGGGCCTACAATGTCAAGCAATTTTTCTGTTTTTTCATTCATTTTTTACTTTTCTTTTTGCTTTTGTTTTTACTGGATTTATATGGCCGTATGCCTGTAATGTTCTGATACGGCCTACCTTCCGCATCTTCTTTACCATGCTCAACAAAAACCTTCACAATTTTACCGTAATATGCTTCAAGATCAACCACGTCTTCTATGTCCAATTCTCTTCCATCTTCAAACACCTTAACAAAATCATAAAGTTTTGAAGACGGTGTAAGTTTTGCAGGAAGCAACGCTCTGCATTCACGGCCCCTTGCAGGAGTGCCGTCTTGCATTTCACCAGTAAGAATCTTAAACTGCAAAAAGATAATCGGGCCAAATTTTCCTTCATCTTCATTATGATCAATAAATTTAGCCTTATACCATTCTTTATCTTCAAATACTGGATATTCTTCATCCTCTTCCATTACGAGAACTGTTTTCTTTTTAGATTTGTCTGTTGCCATCTTACTCTTCCTTTTCTAATTTTAATTTTTTCCTTATTTTACTTGCGGATTTTGGTTTAATGCTACCTATACCAACATCACTCTTACCTTGTACAATATTACGAATTGTCGGTAACAAAATTCCTTTTGTTATAACAGATGCTTTAATGACATTATCTAATATTCGATATTGCATTTCAAGTTCGTTTATTGCACTTTGAAAACATCTCAACTTTTTTTGATTTTTAAATTTTAATCTACTCTCTACTCCTTTATCTGTTATGTTCTTTTCATTATTCTTTTGCATAAAATTCTTAGTCTTATAAAAGATAGCATTGTACCATCTATCATATTCGTCTTGCTTCTGCTTTAATTGATACCTTACAATTTCTGCCATCATACCAATATGACACTGAGTACTTGCTTGTTCATCGCAATGTACAGCAAGGTCGGGCAGAGGAATGTCGCCACCCACCTTTAACATATCCATCGAGAAAGAATATTCCTTCTTAAGTTTATTTTCTAACCCTTCAGACATTATAAAGGTCAACTGTCCGGAATCATCAAGTTTGTACCTTACACCATTACGTTTAAGGTTGAATCTAGCTTTATCCGCCTCAGTTATTTCTTCTGCCGACCTTGCCATAACAATACCTAATTTAATTATTCCAATTTATACCCACACAGGGTAATTTATTCAAAGATTACTGATTGTCTAAATCATATTTTTCAAGAGTAACTATAAGTGTTGGCTTCCTAGCCTTCTTAACAAGAACACCTTTAGTAGTCTTCTTAATTCCTCTGGCTTTACAGATTTTTCTTAACTTATCAGTATCCATTTCATCATAATCTTCATCTTCATCTTCATCATCATCGTCTTCATCTTCTCCATCTTCATCATCTTCATCATCGTTTTCATCTTCATCATCTTCATCTTCATCATCGTCATCATCTTCATCATCTTCATCATCTTCATCATCTTCATCATCGTCATCATCGTCATCATCTTCATCATCGTTTTCATCTTCATCATCTT
>CAZJYD010000014.1:0-10669 GCA_964550205.1 uncultured Bacteroidales bacterium | reverse complement strand
CGTCTTCATCTTCACCATCTTCATCATCTTCATCATCGTCATCATCGTCATCATCTTCATCATCGTTTTCATCTTCATCTTCGTCTTCTTCTTCTTCTTCTTCGTCTTCTTCTTCTTCTTCTTCGTCTTCTTCTTTTGTTTCTCCTGTTTCAATAATGTGTTCGTCTGCAAGAGCTTTAAGTTCTTTGACCTTACTGTCTACATCCACATCACCATCATACTCTTTACCAACAACAACGTTATGTACACGCTTCTGGCCAGTCTTATAATCAAGACCAACACTTACGTGAACTGTGGTTGCTGTTACTTTTGCTTCGGCTTTCTTTCTAGCCATTTCATTTCTCCTTTTTTAGGATTTGATTACAATTTATAAGTCCTTAGTGACTTTCTTCAAAGAACACATCCAATGTTTTGAATTAGACATGTCGTCCATCACCGAAAAAACACTTCCAAGAATAGAGAACGGTAAGTCCTTTCTTGCTTGTTTTAACATAGATTTAAATTCTGGATTCATATTGCTTTTAAAATTATTTTTAGGATATACGCCAACCTTATTAACAACACTCAATTTATAATTATTTAATGCTGTTTCCCACTCATTCCAAGACCATTCATGGATGTGAAATTTACCCCATATTTCTTTCTCTCCAATTTCCTTACTAGGATTTGGTGAAGACAATATTGCTACACCATCTTTCTTCAAATTCAACTTTATAGTTTTAATTAAACTTTTCAAACATTTCTTAGGAAGATGTTCTAAAACTTCCATACAAACAACCACATCAAATTTACCATATTTATATTTTGAAGTTACATCATTTATTATATGTCCAACTGTATCTCTTTTCCTAACAAACATTTCCCTTTTCCCCTTAATAACCCTCTTTGAATCGATGTCTACACCTAAATAGTGTGTGACTGGATGGTTAAAATAGCGACCGTGAGTGACCCACAAGCGATATAATTGTGAATAAGAACAACCCAAGTCCAATATTTTAACTTGTTTTTCATCTTTTAACTTTTGTTTCATCCACTCCAAACATATCCACATCCTCATAAATTGAGAAAATTCATTTGTATCAAATACCCTCATCTTACTAGCATCATACAAATATCTGTTTCCATCTTGAACAGAATACTCATCAATCTTATCTTCATAATTATTTGCTATCCACAAATTATTCTTCTTAGAAATAAAATCTGTATTATACTGTTTTCCTTTATACATTCGCTTTCGTCCCTAAATCTATTATTGAAGCACCAGAATTGAGTATAAATTTAGTATCACTTATTTTAACGTTAAATATATACACTCTTCCTTTTTTCACAACATCACTATATTCTCCCCAACTACTAGAAAAGATTATTAAATCATAATTATTATCACCATCAGTAAGTGTAACAAAAGCCATTTCATTCCCATTTTTGTCTACGTGCTTTTTAATTCTTACAACCAATGCCCCTATTTTTATCTTCGTTCCATCCGGAAGTTCATTAACCTCATTTAAATTAGTCACATCGTTGTTTATGAAATCCCCTAAATAATTCTTAAGAGGATTATCTATTATAAAACCAAAAATTTGATTCCTACAATATGCCAAATTAAATTTCTTTTTTCTAATAAGGCTCGGTTCAGTGATAACTCTAGTAAATCCGCATTCTGGACACACAACACCATTTTCTACTTGTTTCTTAGTATATGATACAGGATATTTTAATTTACATACATTACAGTACAATACTCTTATTTGATTCGGATTACTCCTTAATCTATCAAATTTATTATAAACCTTATTTATGCTACCAAATCTTCTAAAACAACCTGCAAAAATAAGACTGTCCACTACACGAACATTTACAACTCGTTTATTAACCCTTTCATAAAAATCTTCTACCCCTTTAAATTTACCATTTTTTCTTACTTCTAAAATATTTTTAATAGCATTTTCACCTACATTCTTTATTACAGACAATGGGTAAAGTATTTTATTGTTCTTATAAATAAAATTATCTTCACTATTAATTATACTCGGCATAACCAGTTTTAAATTTAATCGTCTTACTTCTTTTAAATATACCGTCAATTTATCATCTTCATCTGTATTTCTTGAAAGTAATGCTGTCATAAATTGCTCAGGATAATATATTTTCAGCCACATTGTAATATAAGAAATAACAGCATACGATGAACTATGGCTTCTGTTAAACCCATAACTGCTCCACTGCACTATCTCATTCCAAATTTCTTCAGCTAAATCTTTATCTATTTTTGAATGTTTTTTACAACCAGCAATAAACCTTTCTTCCCACTTCTTAAATTTACTTATATCCTTTTGTTTTATCCCTTTTCTAAAATGATCTGATTCAGTTCTAGTAAATCCTGCGAGAACCACTGCAAGATACATAGATTGTTCTTGCCAAAGAATTATACCATTTGTTCCACTTAAAACCCTTTCCATCTTTGGATGTAAATATTCAACATCTTCTCTTCCAAAACGCCTATTAATGTATTTTGTATGAGCCCCAATAGATAATACTGCACTTCTATACAACGCTATACAGGTAATTATATCTTCTATATCATCTGGAATCATATCAACAATTAATTTTTTCATACCCTCAGATGTTCCCATCTGAAATGTACCCACTAAATTACCTTTTTGTATTTCTTCATAAACTTTTTTATCATCAAGATTTTCAAGAATATGACGATACAAGTCATCAAATGTTCTCATATCTCCCTGAATTATGTCTAACGTGTGTTGTATAACGTCTAATGTATTCTGTCCTAGGAAATCTAGTTTAAGTACATTCATATCTTCAAGGTCATACATATCAAATTCTGTAACCTTTTCTTTAACATTTTCGCCCTGTAGTGACCACGCTACAGGAGCCCAATTCACTATGTCTCCAGGAGTTACAATAACTCCGCTCGCATGTATACCCCTTGCTCTCACTATACCTATAAGTTCCTTAGAATATTCTTCTATCTCTGGATTTTTATCAAAAAAGCCTTGTAACTCACCAGTATAATTTAAAGATTCCCAATCTTCTACATTATCTGGAATCGTTTTTGTTACCTTGTTCACAACATGAAAGGGTATCCCAAAAACCCTAGAAACATCTTTTATTGCTGACTTTGGCTTATACACTGTGAAATTAACAATATGAGCTACTGCTCCATCACCATATTTCTCCCTTAGATACTGTAAAAGTTCTTCACGTCTTTCTTTACCTAAATCAATATCTATATCTGGAAGCGATATTCTATCTTCTGTTAAAAACCTTTCAAATGCCGTATCAAATCTAATCGGGTCTATCCAAGAAATACCAATTAAATAAGCAACAAGGCTTCCAGCAACACTACCCCTCGTATTAAAGGGTATATTCCTTGCCCTTGCCTCTCTTGCTATATCCCAAACAATAAGAAAATAGTCTGCCATACCAAGTTTGTTTATAACAGATAATTCATATTTTAATCGTTTATTGTATTTTTTATTTAACTTGCCTATTAATTTTTTAGCACCCTCTTGACATAATTGACTCAACAGCCCTTCAGCATTTTCATCAAAAACAGGTAAGGCACTTTCTGTTACAGTTATTGGGAATTTGTCTATACTTTCAGTTATTTCTAAAGCTACATATATCGATTCGACAAATTTTTCAGATGGAATATAACTATGATATTTCTTATAAAACCTTTTAAGGTCTTTATACGTTGCTAAATAAAGTTCTCTTATAGAATAAGTTCCATTATCTTCATCTGACAAAAGAGACCTAAACTGAGTACATTTAACTATGTCATGTAATTCACAGTCTTCTTTACCAACATAATGACTATCACTAGTAATTACTGTTCTAATATTATATTTTTTTGATAGAAACAAGCACTTTTTATTTACCAACTTCTGTTCTGGCATTTCATTTAACATTAATTCTAAATAAAAATCATCCCCAAATATTTTTTTAAATTTCTTAATACGCTTATGTATTGCAACCTTACGTTCTGCACTGGTTAATAGTTCATAATAGCTGTTCTTAAGCAAAATAGCACCCACAAGGCCACCACAACAAGCACTTAAAGCTATTAACCCTTCAGAATGCTTTTTGAGCATTCTATAATCTATTCTAGGCTTTTTATGATAACCATCATGCCAAGCCAACGATTGGAGTATTTTCAAATTTTTCCAACCAACTTCATTTTTACACAAGAGAACAAGGTGGCTATAGCTATAATCAACTGTTGCTTCATCTTTATTCACATCATCTACAAAATACGCTTCTAAACCGATTATAGGTTTTATATTTTCTTGATTACATTTATCCCACAATTTATACGCACCAGAAAGTGTTCCATGGTCAGTTATAGTAACCGCTCCCAATCCCTTACTTTTCGCAAAAGAAACAAGGTCATCAATTTTTATACACGCATCTAATGTAGAAAACGTGCTATGGTTATGTAAATTATAATATTTCATCAATGTTGATTCAATTCTGCATTTGCTAATTTATTCATAGCCAACATCAAGGCAGAGCTAAAATGTAAGTGAGGATTTGTTGAACAATTAAGAATTATTAAATTATTTAGCAGAATGTCCGCCAAATTCACCAACTCACACACATTAAACCTATTTTCTCTCGCCATAGCTTTATATAAAACTTGTCTTGTAACTGCTGGCAAATTACATAACAAAAGACGATACACTGTATGAGGGCTATTAACAACCTTATGGTCAAAACAAGTTATAATATCTGCACAATCAATACCGCAATTTTCAAAAGAAGCTACAGCATGTATAAATGAACTGGCTATTGATTCTCCCCATTCTCTCGCATCCCTTTTATTCGCTTTCAACATCTTATCTATATATGTTAGCTGATAAATAGCAATCGACCATCTATATAAAACATCGCCCGTATCTTTAGGTAAACGATATTTGTGAAGTTTCCTACACCAATCACACACTTCATACTTATCACTTAAATCTATAGGGCTTTCATTGTACCCCCCGTGCCAAGGCATTATCTGTACAAGTTCATCTTTATTTAATATTTGTGGCATCCCTTCCTTCTCCATGTTCAAAGGCTATTTTTATATTTTTTTTAACTTTGCTATTAACAAGATTCTTAAAGGATTTATGTGGCTGAAATTTAACTAAATATTTCAACGGAACATTAATGTATTCACCTGTCCTAGGACTATAAACTTTAGACCTTTTTCTTATAAATAAATAAAAAATGCCTAACCGTCTTATGTTCACAGTAGCATTTTTATCAACTATATATCTTATACTATCTACTGCCTCATCTAACAAAAACTTAGCATCTGCCAATGGAAGCCCCAGTCTTTTTGCGTATTCTGCTATAAGTTCTGGGTCTGTTTGGTATCTTTTAGTACTTATTGTGCTTGTATACTTATACTTGCCCATGAGCATCCAATTCATCTGCTATCTTTTGTAAGGCTGGCAAACTATGGTAAGCGGAACAGTATTTTGAATATTTATAAATTTCAACAATAAATGATGCAGTACTAATTTTATTTATAATTTCTCCAATAAAATCATTATAAATTTCAATTTTATCAGCATATTTCATCAAAGAACACACCAATAAGCTGTACCCCATGTCCTTTAATACTTGCGTTTCTATTTTTGATAGAAGTTTGCGAACCAAAATCTCTGACAATTCCACAATATTTACATCATCGTTAATAAATGTTTTATCATTTATTTGTAATCTCATGTGCCGTTCAAAAACTTGTAAGGTTTCAAATTCATCCCAAAACACATGCTTATCTTTTATCGCTTGCGGTATATTCAACGGAACCTTTATCTTTTCTTCTTCAGAAGCATCTTGCAATTCAAAAGTGTCTATATCAAAGGTTGCACTACCAATTACAACATTTGTTTCCCCGCAAGGTTTATCTAAGAATGTTGCCAACACCCACTTAACAAATTCAAACAGCCAAATATCATTCTGTAAATGTCCCGTCACATCAATGGTTGAATAATTCATAATCATATCTATTTTTCTACCACTGAGAAAAGTAACACAATTAAGGTCAGGAACATAAAGGGTTTCTTCAAAATCAAGAGCAGGATCAAAGATGCCAATAGTACCAACAGACATTCCAGATTGAAAATCTTTAAAGACTGCTTCTAACTGATCTAAGCCAACAGGCTTAACAAAATCTTCAGGATTAGATATATCTTGATTAATATTAATGGCTTCCTGCAAAGCATCAGGGCCTACCCAGAATCGCAATCTAGGGCCATATGCTCCACGCAGAGTTACACCATCATCTGTCATATCATCCATCTGTTTACCATAATAAGACAAAGGCTTTAACAAATTTGAACCAGAAAGTACCCAAATCGCATAAGCAAGACGGAAAGGAAAGGTGGTCTGATAATTATTAATACCACTATACAAACTCGCATCAGAAATTGTTAAAACACAAGATTCCTGATTATTAATTTTTTTATCGCAAACCAACCCCACAACATCTTTAACATTATTTACATTCACTTTGTCCATTTCAATCTCCATCTATTAATGTATATGACGAACTTACGCCTTTTTTCTTGTACATCCTCATATGTCCTCTGTCTGTTTCCAGATTATGGGAAGTACCCCTAAAATCTCTACTCTTTATGTAACTAGCTATCATAACACCATTCATATCCGTGTTCTCTGTTTCTTCTAATTTAATCCCAATATCTATATTGTCTTTTATGTGTTGCGAAAATGCTACATTCTCCCCTGTAACCTGACATGCTGACCAAGTAGGAATATTAAACCTTCTAGCTATCTTCTGTTTTAAATTCATAGCTATACCTACTTGTGTCTCCCAATCTAAAGTAACATCTCCGCTTGCTCCTGCAATAATATTCATATAATCAACAATCACCAGTTTTAAATTTGTTTTCCCATTTTTTGAAAAATATGGCCTAATTTCGTTTGCTATATCTCCGACCATACAACCCTCTTGCATATCAACAATATTGAAATTGTTGTTGTGTGATTTAATTGTTTTTTTTATATTTTTTAAATGTTTTTTCTGTTTTCTTGTAAGTGTCAGTTCTCTAAACCTATCATATTGTATTCCCGAAAGATTGCACCAAAATCTATCTTCTAATTGTTTAGCTGGCATTTCAATAGTAACATATAAAATATCACCATACTTACTCCAACAATTAACAGCAATATCTAACAAAAAAATAGACTTACCAACACCAGTTCCAGCAATACAAAGTGCTAGTTCTGCTGGCCTAACGCCAACTATTCTTTTATCTATCAGTGGAATCCCTGTACTTATACCTAAAACCTTATCTTTTCGTAATTGATAATCTTCATATTCCTTTAGCCACTTATTAAAATTATGTACCGGATTAATTTTATGACAAGCCTTATCTCTTATATCCGCTAGTTCTGCTAAATCTTTTATTATATCATTAGCCTTATCAATATTTTCATAACCGCCATCTTTAGCTTTTATTAAAGAACCAATAATATCTTTAGACCCTAATTCAATTATCCTTGCAGAATATAATTGTTCCAACTTGTGTCTAACTGCTAAAATATATTCTGTAGTATGTTTACGTTTACCAAGTTTCTTTATTGTCTTGAATAAAGATTTATATATTTCTTTTTTATTACTTTGAATAGATATTGTTTCTAAAATACTTATGTCTGTTATTACTTCACCAGATGTAAGATAAAATTTTAACACACTATCATAAATCTTTTTCAATCTTGAATTTGTAAAAACGTTTGAATCAAAAGTTTCAATTATCTTTAAAAAAGCATCTTGATTATAAAATAAAGCACCAAGGAATGTTTTTTCTAAAGTAACGTTTTTGAAATCAGCATATTTATGTCTTCTTCTAGAAATCCTATAATTCATATATCATATTTCCCAATCATTAGCTGTCTTGTCTCTTTACTGCACCCTATCTTATCCCTCTCAAGAGTACAACTGCCGTTCCAATAATCACACTTAATCCCATACCGTTCACAGTTGTTTGCCGATAGTTTCTTCTTTGTAGACTTTTTATCTTTTATCAAAAGTGTATTTTTAATTTCTTTAATATCTGTAAAATTTTTAACATTAAAATCATCACTGTTCTTTAAACGCCCTAACAAATAATCAACATGCCTCTTACAGTAAAGAGGATACTGATTATTACCAACAAGTCTTTTAATAACAATAATCATTTCATTTATTTGTTGTTCCAAAATGACTTTATTTATTGGAAAACTTATTCCAGGAAATTTTGCTTTATATTTTAATTTAATATGATTTACAAATTCTTTTATCCCCCAGTTTTCAACACCCTTTTTCATACCCGTATTCTTAGTGACATCTAAAACCATGTACCCTTTAGTTCTCTTTTTAATGTTTTTTGCTTTTTGTTCATTATTAAAAAATTTTGAAGCAACGCAATGTTTATTCTTACAAAAAGTAAATCCATCCTTTATCGCCACCGATTTACAATCCACACATCTTTTCAGTAAGCTATTATAGTGCGATAAATTAATAAAATACCACGCTATACCCTTATCGTCTATTCTT
Source organism: uncultured Bacteroidales bacterium (assembly GCA_964550205.1). Classification (GTDB taxonomy): domain Bacteria; phylum Bacteroidota; class Bacteroidia; order Bacteroidales; family JAIOZK01; genus JAIOZK01. The sequence continues at coordinate 2,094 of CAZJYD010000014.1, read as the reverse complement.
GTCGTTATATGCCCCTTCGAAACAAGCTCTGCACAACATTTCCTTAATGTTTTACTTGATATTCTCAAATTACTTTTTAAGTCTTGCTCTGTCAAAGTTCCTTCATTAAAAAGAGACAAATACATAAGTATTTGATATTTACCATTTAAATTCAATAATTTTTCTATAACACATTTAAACATTGTCAAAAAATTTCTGTATACTATCTATGTTTATATTATCCGTGAGGCTTTTTGCTTTTACGCTGGCTCCCATAAATTTATCAAACATTTCACGTTTAGAATATATTTTATCAAGAACAAAGTCCTCTATGCTGTCTTTTGTTATCATATTAATTACGACAACATCATTTTTCTGCTTTGTCCTGTAAACCCTGCGAATACGCTGATCTAATATTGCAGGATTCCAAGGTAAATCAAAATTAATAATGTATCTTGCACATTGTAAGTTTGACCCATAACTCATCGCATCTGAACATATTAACAACCTGTGTTTGTCTTTTTTACTAAACAACGCCTTCTTCTTTTCCCTATCTTTATTGCTAGTTCCACCAGTTATAACAAGCGATTTTACACCAATAGCTGTCATTTCTCTTTCAATGACAGGTATTACTTTATTTGCAAATTTTGAAAATAACACAACTTTATGCTGTGGTATTTCTTCTGTCATAATTTCTTTAAGCATTGCAATCTTACAACTATAATCTTCTGGAGAATTACCACCTAATTCTTTAACAGATTCTAACGTATCAGATGCCATTATCAAATAATTAATTAATACCGCTACTTGAGCTGAATTTATTTTATCTTCATAATCTTCTTTTAAATCACTGACTTTGCCATTAGCTATGTCCAGATAAATTCTTCTCTGAACATCTAACATTTCACAAAAACGATAAGATTCAAATAATTCTGGCCTGTCTTGCCATACTTCTTCAATAGTTCTTCTTATAAAAAATTTGCTCGTAATATTTTTTAACTTTTCTTCATTTTTAATACCAACTGGTACACCAAAAAAATCACAGAACATATACGCATTCTTAAAATTTGTCCACGTTCCAAAAATAGCGTCATCTATCATCCTAAAAACTGGATAAAACTCTGTTATTCTATTCTCAATAAGCGTTCCTGACATCGGCATAAAAATATCATCATATTTAAAAGTTCTAGATATTTTTAAAAACGCCCTAGTTACATTTGAATCTCTATTCTTTAATTTACTAACTTCATCTACTATATAAATATCAAAACCAGCTCTTTTTATTTGTTCTACGTATTTTGAAATCATTGCATAATTGATTATAATAATTTTGCTATTCTCTTTCAAAAGTTGATTACGCCGAAATTTATCTAAAGATACACTATGCTTTGATGAACAGCTTTTATATAATTCACATGATTTACATACAATCCTAGCTTTATTAAATTTTCTACAAGCCCCATCCACAGGCTTTGTCTTCGGACAAGTCCTATCTATTTCACCAAAAATAGTTATATCTTCTTCTTTTAATTTAGTAAAAGAAGATAGTTCATTTTTCCACTGATATTTTAACGGACTATTGCAAACTATCAATGCTCGATTATAGCCTTCTTCGAAAGCATATAACATCACTGCTATAGCTTGTATTGTCTTCCCAAGCCCCATATCATCAGCCAATATAAACTTTTGCCTATTTAGTACAGCCCTTATACCAGCATATTGATATTTGAATATTTTCTTACTTTTATCTTCTGTCCAAAGTTCTGGCGGAGTTATAGGTTCTGAGAATTTTTTCTTATTTATCTTCTTGTTTAATAACTTATACCTTTTTATAACATCTTTATGTACCATCACTAAAATATTCTTACGTTCACAAATATCAATAATTTCTTCATAATGATACAATGAAACACGATAAATATTGTGTTTACTGTCTGTACTTATAACAGATAATTTATTCAATAAATTATTTATTTTAAATTCTTGTTCTTCATTAACACAAATTGGATGTAAATTCATCCAATTACCGTTACCAAGAAAAAGTTTAATCTTTGCTTTTTGCATGTTGTATTTGTTCAGTCATAGTGAAATAGTAACTACCTTATGATTTTGTTT
>CAZJYD010000013.1:38247-49948 GCA_964550205.1 uncultured Bacteroidales bacterium | reverse complement strand
AGCGTAGCGAGATATCTATCAACATAAATCTCTATACTACTTTTTAGACAGGCATTAATTAATCATACCGGTTAATTTTTTCCTATACTTTTAAAATTAAAAAAACATATATTTGCCTTTAGTTAGTAAAAGAGTTATTATTTTATTGACGGGCATTTGGTTTTTTTGTATATTGCAGCTATAACTGTTATTAAAATACATACTTCAAAAGGTTTTTTATGAGTTTATGCTTTTGGGAATATTTTTCTCTTATTGGGAATTAATAATTGCTTTTAATTGAAATTATATTTTTAAAGTGGTTTTAAATCAAATACATAGTAAGCAGTCAAAAGTAAGGCATAATAATTGTAGGCATATAATTAACATTAAAATAATGAAACAAAGTATTACATCCACTGTATTTTTTGTGGCAGCTACAATATTTGTAGCATGTTTTTCTTATGCACAATCGCAAGAACAAATAACTTCTGAAACAATAGGACTTTCGCCTGATTTAAATCAAAGAGTATCTTATTATATGCAAATACATAATGATTATAAAAATCATTTAGATCCGTTAAATATTGAAAATCAAATTTTAAAAGACTCACTGGAAGAATATAGAATTGACACAGCTATTAATTATTCCATTTCAGAAAATCCAAAAAGATATATTTATACTTATTCTGCTGATGGTTACAGATTAACTACCTTATTGCAAGTAAATGAGAATGATGAATGGGAGAACTTTTCAACCGAAACATGTACTTATGACTCAAATGGTAATAAACTAACAACGTTGTGGCAATCATGGGAAAACGGAAACTGGGTTAATGCAACCAAAATCACTTACACATATACAACAAACAATAATATACTTACTTGTCTTGAAGAAATTTGGGAAAACGGTATTTGGGTGAATTCGGATAAAGGCACATACACATATGATGCATATGGAAATCCTGTAGCATATCTGGAAGAAATATGGGGAGATGGTGAATGGGTGAATTATACCAATGAGATTTACACCTATGATTCACTCAGTAATATGCTGACAGCTTTTGGTGAATTATGGGCTGATAGTACATGGATTAATGACCAGAGACATACCTATACTTACAATTTAAATGGAGCAATGCTGACCGGACTTAGTGAGTTTTGGGAAGAAGGAACCTGGAATTATTCTTATAAAGAAACCTATACTTATGATTCCTCAAACAACCGCTTGTCATTTATAGGTGAATCATGGGCAGACAGCCTTTGGATTAATCATCAAAGATACTCATATACGTATAATGAACTGGATTATTTGGTTACAAGTATAGGAGAAAACTGGGAAGATAGTATGTGGGTAAATAATGAAAAAAGTGAGTTCATCTATGACACATATGGTGGTGTTGAAACAGCTTTAATCCAGACTTGGGAAGATAGCGCCTGGATAAATTATTCATTATCGCAATATAGTTATGATGATTTTGGTAATGCTATTGTCGGAAACTATTATAACTGGGATGGAAATACCTGGTTACAAAATCAGGATGGATTAATTAAGCTTTTTTATGATTATAGCACATCTTATGAGTATTTTACCGGCTACAGGGTTAATGCCACCTATACTTCCATTACAGTGGATGAAAGAGAAATAAAGAATGGGCAGATCAGCAATTATTATTGTTATCCGAATCCGGCAAACGGTTCAACTAATTTAACACTAAGTATAGAAAAATATTTATATTTGGATATTAGTTTATTTAGTATGTCGGGTAAAAAAGTAAAAACAATTTACCAGGGTGCTTTAACAAAAGGAATGCATCAATTTACCATAGAAACAGGAAATTTACCGGCAGGTATTTATTTTACGAATTTATCTGCTAACAATTATACTAAATCATTTAAATTATTAATAAAAAATAAATAAATAATTAAGATTTAAGAAAAGAATAAAAAACAGAATATTAATTTAAAATTAAATATTATGAAAAAGTTAACTTACTTATTGTCAACGGTTTTCTTAGCATTTTTTCTATTTGCTTCGAATCCGAATGTTTATAGTCAGGATGACCCGTTTATTGAGGTGATACAGCCAAATGTTTCGGGTATTGAATGGGTGATTGGAACAACCCACCTGATTTCATGGACAGACAATCTTACACAACCTGTAATTATTCAATTATGGAAGGGTGGTGTTAAATGGTACAATATCGAAGGATCGGCAACTGGTAGTACCTATCATTGGGATATTCCTGATACACTGACTTTAGGGAACGATTATAAAATACGAGTAAAAAGTTCTGTTGATCCTTCAATATCAGACTATGGCGATAACACCTTTGCCATAGTGAAAACTACTGATCCGGGAATTCGTGTTATACAACCCAGTGAACCGGGAATTGTATGGAGAAGGGGAACCACACATATGATTAGCTGGACAGATAACATTGATGATCCTGTGATAATTCAATTATGGAAAGGGGGAGTAAAATGGTATAATATCGAAGGCTCTGCTACAGGAAGTACTTATTGGTGGGCTATACCGGATACTCTGACAATAGGAACTGATTATAAGATCAGGATTAAATATACCTACCCTAGTGGCATAGTATCGGACTATAGTGATAATGATTTTGAAGTTTCCGATGTAGGAGGTAATATAGAAGTATTTCAGCCAAATGGAGGTGAAAACTGGGCAAAAGGTACAAAACATATGATCTCCTGGACAGATAACCTTGACGATCCTTTAACAATTCAATTGTGGAAGGGAGGAGTTAAATGGTACAATATAGAAGGCTCTGCAACAGGAAGCACATATTGGTGGGATATACCGGATACCCTGACTTCAGGAACCGATTATAAGATCAGAGTTAAATATTCAAGCGATAAAGTTATTATATCAGATTATAGTGATGATTTCTTTGAAATTTCATCAACTGGTGGAGATGGTTTTATTGAGGTTATTCAACCCGATGGAAGCGAATCATGGGTAAGAGGAACATCAAAGCTGATTTCCTGGACAGATAATCTTGCTGATCCTGTAATAATTCAATTATGGAAAGGTGGTGTAAAACAATATAATATCTCCGGTTCAGCAGAAGGTAGTACTTATACCTGGACAATACCTGCCGGACAAACTGCTGACGATGATTATAAGATCAGAGTAAAAAGTTCTGTTAATCCTTCAATATCTGACTATAGTGATGATTATTTTGAAATATTGGAGGCCCTGCCCGGAAGTGTTACCGTATTACAACCAAATGTGAGTGGTATTCAGTGGGCAAGAGGAACAACAAAATTAATTTCATGGACAGATAACCTCACTGAGCCTCTTAAAATTGAATTATGGAAGGGCGGCCTAAAATGGTATGAAATTGAAGCCTCTGTTGAAGGAAGTACTTATAGCTGGAGTATACCGGATACGCTGACAGAAGGAACCGATTATATGGTTAAACTGATAAGTACTTTAGATCCTTCAATAACTGATCAAAGTGATAATAATTTCGAAATAACCGGAACAAACCCGAATGGCTATATTGAAGTAATCCAGCCTAATGGAGGTGAAGTTTGGAAAGCTGATAATGCTTATCTTATTTCATGGATAGATAATCTTACCGAACCCGTTATCATCCAATTATGGAAAGGTGGGGTTAAACAATATAATATCACAGGTTCAGCAGAAGGTACTACTTATACCTGGACAATACCTGCCGGACAAACTGCTGACGATGATTATAAGATCAGAGTAAAAAGTACTGTTGATCCTTCAATATCTGATTATAGTGATGATTATTTTGAAATTATTCCTAATGTTAAAACGGCTGTTTATCCTAATCCTTGTGATGCTTATATGACAGTGAAGATCAATGGTGAAAACGATCAAAGGTATACGGTTTCGTTATACGACAGGTTTAATACAAAAATAATGTCAAGATCATTTAACAGCGCATCATACAATGAAATTGAACTGTCAACGGTAGATTTACCTGATGGAATTTATTTCATTAATGTACAATCTGATAAAACAAGCATTACGAGAAAAGTAATGGTTTATCATAGATAATAACGGAAATATCCAAAACAATTTATTACATATAAAACCCCACTAAATTTAGTGGGGTTTTTTTGGTGGATGTAATGCAAAAAGCAATTTACTAAGTAATTTTATTACATATAAATTGGCTTTAAATAACTTTATAAATTTTGTTATTTTTACGAGAATTAATTTTGTTTTATATTAACTAAAACGGTTTTATGCTGAATAATAAAACAATAGCAGTAGTTGTTCCTGCATACAATGAAGAAAAACAGATTGGAGGAGTTATTGAAACAATGCCCGAGTTTGTTGACCGTATCATTGTTGTAAATGATAATTCAGATGATAGAACAGAAGAGATAGTTGAAAGTCATATTAATAAAGAGAAAAATAAAACATCATCAGTAGAAATAAGATCTATACTTACAGATATTCACAGAAATAAATATAACCATGCAGACTTAATATTACTTGAAAAGGCTAAAGAGGAGTTAAAATATTTCACTCCATCAAATATATACAATGAGGATGAGGATAACGACAGAATAATACTTATTAATCAATTAAAGAATAAAGGGGTAGGCAGTGCTATTTCAAGAGGATATAAATGGTGCAAGGATCATGGCATTGATTGTACTGCAGTAATGGCCGGAGATGGGCAGATGGATCCTACGGAGCTTGAATCCATTTGTAAACCGATTATTGAAGAAAACATTGACTATGTAAAAGGTAACAGATTAATCCATAGAAGTTCATGGCTTGTCATTCCTAAAATCAGATATCTTGGTAATTCTATTCTTTCTATTTTAACGAAACTTGCCTCGGGATATTGACATGTATCTGATACACAGGCTGGTTATACTGCAATCTCAAAAAGCGCCCTGAATTCCATACGAATACATAAGATATATAAAAAATATGGCATGCCAAACGATCTTCTTGTGAAGCTTAATATTGCTTTTTGCACTATTAAAGAAGTTAAAATTAAACCAATCTATAATATAGGTGAAAAATCTAAAATGAATGTATTTAAAGTGATTCCAAAACTATCATTATTGTTATTAATATATTACTTCAAAAGGTTGTGGGTCAAATACTTATTCCGGGATTTTCATCCATTATTCCTTTTTTATAATTTTTCATTTATAATGTTTGGTTTATCCATTCCATTTTTGATTCTTGTACTGCAAAAAGCTTTTGAGCCTGGTGAAGTTGTGGTTAATAATAATCTGGTAATATTTGTATTTTTATTTATTTCCGGATTCCAATCCTTATTGTTTGCTATGTGGATGGATATTCAGGATAATGAAAGGTTGTATAAGTAAAATATGACAATAGATGAGAGATATATTTTAAAAGAAAAAAGAATTAAAAAGCTGGAGAAGCTTGAACCGTTGTTTTTCTGGCTTAGATTCTTCTATCCTAAAGCAAAAGGGATTTCGTGGATTTATTTAATGAGTGTTTTTATTCCTCAAAAAATATTCTTGATAAATGCAAGAGTACCATGGCCTGTTCATTTTACATCAAGAGTACTTTATTACAAAAATATAACTGTAGGTAATATGAGCACACCCGGATTTAGTATGGGAAACTATATACAAGGAAGAGGTGGAATTATAATTGGTCATAACGTAAGGGTGGGTCCAAATAGTGGTTTAATCAGTTCTAATCATGATTTAAATGATTTCGATAGATGGAAAAAAGCTAAATCAATTATAATTGGAGATAATGTTTGGATTGGTATGAATAGCATTGTTATGCCGGGAGTAGAGATTGGTGATAATGTTATTATTGGAGCTAACTCAGTTGTAAATACAAATATACCTTCAAATACTATCGCTGCAGGAATTCCCTGCAAAGTGATCAGGAAAAAGGCAAAATATACTGGTTTTGATTATAGTACTTTATAAACAACAAAAGAAGTGTTTAATGAACTGCTTTATTTATTATTTTTTCCATAATCTATCTATTATTTACCTTTATATTTAACATATCGACTTTATTGTTAGTTCTTCATGTCAGAAAAAACAATTAAAACCGGTCATTTATTTGTTACTTTTACTGGTGATATCATTATATTTGTTAATTATTTATGTTAGAAAATTTTATTATGTCTGTTATGTGAACGGATATTTGAAATAATGAAAGAGTGTGCAAATAAATGTCCGACTTTACACTAACAAAATATAAAGAGTTACTTCAAGCTATCTATGAAAGCAAATACCAGGTTTTTCGAGTAAAAGATTGGATAATAAATCCTAAAGAGTCAGGAATTATCTTAAGACATGATATAGATCGTTTTCCGGTTAATGCTCTAAAAATGGCCAGATTAGAATCAGACTATAATATTGTAAGTACTTATTATTTTCGTATTTCAAATCATACGTTTAAACCGCAGATTATTAAATCCATAACTGAATTGGGCCATGAAATAGGTTATCATTATGAAGACTTATCTCTTGCTCATGGAGAAAAAGATTATGCTAAAAAATTATTTGAAAAGCATTTAATGATGATCAGAAAATACGCTTTTGTTAAAACAATTGCTATGCATGGTAGACCATTCTCTAATTATGATAATCTGGAACTATGCAATTATATTGATTATTCAAAATATTTATTAATTGGAGATGCATTTTTAAGTATTGATTATCATGATGTTTACTATTACACAGATACCGGAAGGAGCTGGTCTGACAAATCAGTTAATTTAAGAGATAATGTAAATACTGTAAAAAAGAATGGAGTGAAATCTACAAATGAACTTATAGATTTTATAAAGTCAGATAATAAAAGAAAAATAGCAATAGTTGCGCATCCTGAGAGATGGAACGATGATTCATTAGCATGGATGGGTTATTACATGTGGGATCACCTTATCAACATGCTTAAACTAACTATTTCATTCACAAATAAAGTATTCTGATATCTTATTATTGGAAACAATATATAAATTATGGATGTAGCATTCCTTAAATCAAATGATTACGGAATTTGGAATGACTTTGTAGAACAATCTCCCCAAGGTTATTATTACGATAAAACGTGGTATCTGGATAGTTATGGTGCATCATACAAGCTATTGGTTGTATATGAGAACAATATGATCATAGGAGGTATAGCACTAGTTAAGAACGAGATTGGATTCTACACAAATCCTCTTCTTAGTAAATATTTGGGGGTATTGTTTTGTCCATTTAAAGGAAATAAATATAAGGTTGAAACAAAAAAAAGGAATATTATTAGAAAGCTTATTCCTTTTTTAAATAAATATAAAACATTTAATTATTGCTTTGCACCATCCTTTGATACATATATGCCTTTTTATTGGAACAATTATTTATGCACTATTCACTATTCTTACCAGATAAATTTGGAAGATAATTCAGACGACAAAATATACAATAATTTATACGCCAAGTTAAAAACTGAAATTAAATCTGCAGTAAAGAACAATTTTACAATTTCTAACTCAATTGATTTCGAATTATTTTATAAAGTACTTAATGATACATTCAAAAATCAGGGAGGCAAAGCACCCTGGAAATATTCTCAATTATTTAGACACTATTCAAAATTAAAAGAAAGAAACGCAATTGAATTAAATGGGATTTTTAATAATGATAATAAATTAATGGCAGTTAATGGCCTTGTGTATGATAACAAATGTTGTTCATACGTATTTAATGGTGTTAATTATGATTTAATTCAGAAAGGAGCTAATGAATTATTATTGTATAAAAGCATTGTAAATAAAATAGGAATATCCAAGATATTTAATATAGAAGGTTCTATGATTCACCCGATCGAAGCATTTTACAGAAAATTTAACGGTAAAAGGGTGCCTTATCTGAGAATTTATAAAGACAATTTTATTAATTATCTTTATTCAAAACTAAGAATCAAGTATAGAAAAATAAGATATAATAAATAGTTTTTTTAAATATATATTTAACCATTGAATATATATCCTCTGGTTTATTATTTATAAAATGTTATATGAAAATATCTTCATTATATAAAAACATTAAACTATATAAAGTCTTTATTTATTTATCTCTGATTTTTCTTTTAATTGTACTTATTAAGGCAGATTATTTGAAAATTCCTGTCATTTACAGAATTTGGCCTTTGATTATCTCTTTGGTATTATTAGTCCTTGGTCATTTTAGTAATGCTTTATACTGGAAGAAAATGTTAAAAAGAAGAAATTTCGTGGTTTCTTACTGGGATTGTCTGATAAGTGGTGGAATATCAGTTTTTGGAAAGTACATACCAGGAAAGATATGGTCTATAGTGGGAAGGGCGGTTTATATATCTGAAAAGTATGATTATTCATTGACAACACTTTCATTCTTATCAGTCTATGCTCAGATAATAGGATTATGGACTGGTTTAACCCTGGGTGGTATTGGTTTAATGATCATTAGTATTGGTAGTGTATGGCTGTTTTTCGTTCTTATATCATGGATTGGATTGACGATTGTTATATTTAGCCCTCTTGTAAAAAAAATATCGGAATATCTGATTAAAAAAATATTTAAGAAAGAAGTAACAATACCATTATTATCACCAAAGGATACATTATCTCTTTTACTATACTTTTTTATACCCTGGATTATATGGTCGGTAAGTTTCTTATTGTTGGTTTATTCCTTAACAGAAAAAAGTGTAGATTTGAGTATTGGATTGGGTTTTCCTTTGGCTGCGACTTTTGGGATTATGGCTGTTTTTGCACCAGGTGGATTAGGAATACGCGAAGGAATTTTGATGGGTTATTTAAAACTTGCAGGATTTACAATAATTAAGGCAACAACAATCTCAGTAACAAGCAGATTATGGTTTCTTACAGGAGATATGATAATTTTTATTTTTTCAGTTTTATTAAACAAAAGATGCCAAATTACATGGCGTTTTAAAAAATCCTGATAATGTTAAGAATATCCCTTTTAGGAGTGATTATATGATGATAAATAATTAAAATTATGAACTCAGTTGTTCCTTAAATTAATTAATTCGAATTCAAGAGGATCATAATTGATCATTTTAATTAAGGTAGTTTTATTATTAACAGGCAAATTGAAAATTTTTCTTAGTTGTTTATTTGTCCGATTAGAATTGATTAATATGTAGTCAGGTTGAAAATCTTTAATTGATTTCTTTATTTTTGTCAACGGAAATTTTCGTTGCCCACCTACATAATTTTCAGCTAAGTAGTATCTGACATAAATAGCAGGTACTCCGAGGTTACCAACTTTGTTTCCACAACAACTGTCGTATATCATTATTGTTTTATTATGGATTGTAGCCTTTATTTGTTTACTTATTTCGAAATGTTTTTTCTGCCATGCGCATTCAGAAAATGAACCATTATGGACCGGATATTTATTTAGTGGATATTTTTTAGTAATACCAAGAAAAACCATAAAAACAAATATTACAAATATAATTGCATAAATTATTTTCGATATGTTAGAGTATTTAATTTTAATAGAGGGCAGGATGAACAACCATGGAATTAGGTAAAACGGTAATGTCATATACCGTAATAAACTTTTTGACTTGAAGATTCTTAGTTCTAATAAATATTCAATAACAGGAATCATAAATAGAAATAAACACACAAACACGGTGTAATAGGCCCATTTCTTATGGTTTCTTGTAAATAACTGTAAAATGGTTCCCAGTAATAATATAAAAATTATGATGTGGTAGTTTTTAATTAAGTAATCTGTTATCATAGTTAAATAACCATAGTACTGATTGAAGCTGTGGGATAAGAAATAATTTAACGAATTCAAATTTGCAGTGGATTCATGTACTTGAATATTTAAGATATAGTGCAGGTAATATTCACGGGCGATGAATATTAAGGCTAATACAATTAATAACAAATAAATCCTGTAATTATTTATTATCTTTCTGCAGTGAGAATAAACGAATTTTATATCGTGTAAAAACCAAATTAATCCTAAAAGAATTGTATAATGATAATAACCAACCTTTATAAAACCGAAAATGAAAAGATTAATACCTAATAGAAATATCCTGTAATGATATTGTCTTGTTTTAAAATCTGTGAATAATATGAAGAAGAAAAACACTATGTGAAAAGCGGTAATCAACTCAGCATAAAAAGAAATCATTAAATAAACTCTGAAAAGAAAGATGTTATTAATAATTAACAATACTGCAATAACGTAATATTGTGAGAAAGTATTAAATCTTTTACTAAACACATAACACACAGAAGTGCCAAGAAAAGCATATAATATTGTAAAAAATGTTGTGTATTGTTCCTTGATACTTCCAACAAAATTATAAACGTATACCGCATGAATAGGGTAATATGAAGAGCGTGTAATTATATTGAATAAATTTTCATGAACAACAGCATCTCTTAAATAGCCGGTTTTATATATCATCTTCGGATCAAGTAACCAATAGGAGAAATGATCCCAGCTAGTTATATAATATCTGGTATTAATCAAGCATACATAAATAAAGAAAAAACCAAAAACAAATGCGAATATCAAATCCGGTAGATTTATTCTCCAATAAATCCATTTTCGAAATAGATCAAGGAATTTAAATCTGGTTCTTTTTATCAGATATTGATAAAGGAATATTAAAATGGAGAATTTGATCAATAGAAGAAGTATTAGCTTTAAGTTATTTCCGGAAACACTAAAACCAAAATGCCCAATAGTTAAAACAGTGAAATTTAAGACTATTAATCCAAGTATTAATCCAAACAATATAAATCTGAAAACATTAGATATTTTTAATGCTTTTCTTAAATGAAAGGCAGGTCCGGCACCAATCAATAATATTATTGCTAACAATGAAAGTATATTTAACATTATTAAATTTAAATTCGATTTAGCAATTAACAAAAATAATAATCCAAATGTTTTTTTATTGGCTTATATTCTGAATTCCTTTGCAAATTATATTGTTATTCACAAAGCAAAGGCTTCTCAGCTTTAGTACTAATCGTTAGATGTTCTATAAATTTATGTAATTTTATCTCATAACATTTTTGTGTTTTGCTGATTTACATATTGTTATCCCGATATTTGAAAAAAGTAGAACACAACTTTTGCTATGCGCCTTTATTTTTATAATTATTAGTAAATTAAAGTTATAAGAAATAATATAGAAAAAATAGCATTATAACTGTTAATATATGAAGATTGTTATTTTAGCTGATCCAATTGACCAGCAAGCAAGCGGCATACATTATTTTACAAAAAATTTAGTAAAATCTTTGTCTGAATTGAAAGATGAGCATGAATATGTATTTGTCAAACTTAAAAAAGAAAATTATGATAATGTTATTTTTCATGGTATTGGAAGAACACTGAATTTTCTTAAAGATGACCCATTAAGACTATTTATTAATTTGCCGAAATGGATCTGTAAACTTAATCCCGACGTTGTGGTTGAAACGGCTCATTTTGGTCCATTCAATTTACCAAAGCACATCAAAAGAATAACCGTTATACATGATTTAACACCCATTAAATTTCCTGATTTACATAGGTTTTACAGCCAATTATTGCAACGGATATATTTACCGGGAATATTAAAAAGAGCAGATCTTATCATTACCAATTCTCAAAACACAAAAAATGATATTTTTAGGTATTCATCACAGGCTAAAGATAAAACCGAGTTCATTCATTTAGGAAG
>CAZJYD010000013.1:0-38147 GCA_964550205.1 uncultured Bacteroidales bacterium | reverse complement strand
GGATATATCCCAAGAGAAGAGCTTCCTGTTTTATATTCCATGGCTCTGGCCTTTATTTATCCTTCTTTATATGAAGGTTTTGGTTTTCCTGTTCTTGAAGCTATGTCGTGCGGCACACCTGTTATTACATCAAATGCATCAAGTTTGCCTGAAGTGGGAGGGAAGGCTGCACTTTATTTTGATCCGAACTCAGTAGACGACCTGGTTGAAAAAATGGACTTAATTTACCAGGATGAAGCATTAAGGGAAGATCTTAAAGAAAAAGGTTTTGAACAATCATCAAAATTTTCCTGGGAAAAATTTGCCAAAGAATTTGTACGAATTATCGAAGAAAGATTTGTGTAAATGTTTTTGATAACAACACATAAAGCATAAAAAATATTGGAATTAGTCAATTAATGGTATTTGCATTATGAAACGCCGCAATTTCATCAGGAACTCGGGCTTACTGGCACTGACATTATCAGGCAAGGGCTTAATTGCAGAAAGTACATTCTTTGTTAAGGAACAAACCACAGAGGTACTTAATTTCAATGTTGCAGCCGCTGCCATCCCTGCAAAGGAAGTTCTTGATGAACAAATTAAATGGAGCAAACAAATAAGCAAGAGCTCTCCTTACAAAATATGGAATGAAAACCAGATTTTAATTGATAATACCCGACGCTTAACGGCGAATATGATAGATGCTGATGAGAATGAGATTGCGCTATGCAGAAATGCAACCGAAGGAATTGATACTATTTTGAGAGGAATAGACTTTATTCCTGATGAAGAAGTTGTTTATAGCAATTATGATTTTCCTTATGTACAGGGCACGGTTAAACAACTGCAGGATAGATATGGAATTAAGGCGTTAAAAGCCAAATTAGATATTGCAAAAATGAGTGATGAAGAAATTGTTGTTGCATACAAAACCCTTATAAATAATAGAACCAGACTGGTAATACTCACTCATGCATTTAACTGGAATGGCAGAATAACACCGTTTAATGAAATTGTGAAAACAGCAAAGCATTTCAATGCAGACATATTGATAGACGGCGCACAGAGCTTTGCTCATTTTCCTGTTTCGGTTAAAGACTTACGATGCGATTATTTTGTTTCCTGTTTTCATAAATGGTTTCGAGGTAGCCTGGGTACGGCTTTTATATATATCAGAAAAGATAAGATCAAGGATATATGGCCGTTACATGGTGAAATTATTAATGAATCCGAAAGCATTGAAAAGCTTAATGAATTAAGTACACTCAACTTTCAGGGATTCCTGAGTTTGAATAAACGCTTTAATAATGTTAATAACGATATAATAAAAGAGGAATCACAAAGAAAAAAGCAGTTATGCAAAATTATCATAGAAGAATTCAGCAATTATCCGGGGCTTCAATTTATGTTACCTGCAGACTATTCGAACTATTATGGAATAGTTGCATTCGAACTGAAAGAAATGAATCCAGGAAAACTAACAGATACTTTATGGAAGAAGTACAAAATTATAGTTAAACCAATAATATACAAAGATCTGAATGGGATCAGGATAAGTATCTCAGATGAAATATCCGAAAAACATGTATACCAATTAACCAATGCGATTAAAAATGAAATTTAACATTTCTTTAATTAATTGGCTTGAGTTCTTATCGCGGAGAAAAGTGATAAATATTGCTATTGTCCTGATCTATTTTATAATTGTAGTATTGCCACATAAGTGGTTTGGTAACCGCATAGTAGATCTGTTTACTCAATTCTCACGACAAACTTATCAACTTTCAATGCTTATTATAGCATTGGTTTTTATAGCTGTGTACTTGTTTATAGTATATCGGTTAATGAGAAAAAATTATAGTAATTATTCATTGATTTTCCTGGTAATACTACTTGTTTTAACTATACTTTCCTATCCCTTATTGATCATACATTACGTGGAAACTATACATTTTCTGCAATATGCAATACTTGCTTTTTTGCTGATACCGTTATGCAGGAATTATTATAAGCTAATGTTTTGGGGACTAATACTTGCATTTTTTGATGAGGCATACCAATATTTTTATCTTGCAGTTGATGATACACCTCATTATGATTTCAATGATATCATACTAAACCAGCTGGGATTGGCATACGGTGTTTTCCCTGTTTCATTAAAAGGTAATTTGAAATTGATAAAGTGCAAATTTTTGTTTAGGAACATTCTACCTGAATTGATTATAATCTGCTTAATTATTTTGATGTTTATAATTCTTTCCTTGTTAAATGTATTAAGCATTTATCCTGATGATACTGTCAATTTCAATCTGGTTAAAGAATTACCCGGATCATTTTTGACGGAGATCAAACACCTGAAGATAAATTATCATATAGTATTGCCGTTTGAAGGTATGGTTATCATAGCATTATTATATTTTTATTTTTGCAGAAGCTTAACAATAATTCATATTAAATCGGAGAGAAGATTGGAAAAATAAATATTTTTTGAATGAAAATATTATTTGTTCTCGAATATTATTACCCTCATATAGGCGGTGTTGAAAAACTGTTTAAGTTATTAGCTGAGGAATTAGTGAGAAGAGGAAAAATAGTAAATGTGCTAACCAATCGTTATAATAAATCCTTACCTAAGAAGGAGGTTATAAATGGTGTTAGGATCAGAAGATTGAGTATGTATAACCGCTTTTTTTTCACATTCCTGAGCATTCCATTTGCGATTTACTATGCCGGGAAATGCGATATAATTCATACAACATCATTCAATGCAGCATTGCCGGCATATATTGCTGCCAGATTTAGAAGAAAGAAAGTATTTATTACTTTTCATGAAGCATGGGGAAAGCTGTGGTTTAAATTGCCTTTTATAAGTGCTGTTAAAAAAATATTTTTTTACTACTATGAGAAAATAATCCTGAATTTATCTTTTTCTAAGTTTATTGCGGTCTCCGATTCAACGATGAGAGCATTGATTAATCTTGGTATTAAACCCAAGAGGATTATAAGGATTTATAACGGAATTGATTATGACGAATTAAAACGGTTTCCACATACAGAACCAGAAGAATTCACATTTACTTATTGTGGAAGGCTGGGACCTTCAAAAGGTATGGATATATTAATGCCTGCCTCAAAGGAGTTTTTAATGAAAAATAAAGCAAAACTTAAATTGATTATCCCAAAAGAAAGGAATAAGATATTAAAATATGTCATAAAATATATCAAAAGCAATTCACTTGATGAAAAAGTTGATGTATTACATGAGCTCAAAAAGAAACAACTTTTCAATGAAATAGCAAATTCATCCTGCATAGTGGTTCCTTCCTACTGTGAAGGATTTTGTTTTGTAGCTGCTGAAAGTGCGGGTATTGGAACTCCAATTATTTCTTCCAATGAGGGAGCGCTTAAAGAGGTTGTTTCCCGGAAGTATATTCAAATGGAAAGCCTTGGTGTTGATTCTCTGACCAAAGCCTTGATTAAAGGTCAAAATAAGGAGTGGAATATAAAACCGGTAAAGAAATTTGAGTATAAAGGTTTTCTGGATGAAT
Organism: uncultured Bacteroidales bacterium; assembly: GCA_964550205.1. GTDB lineage: Bacteria > Bacteroidota > Bacteroidia > Bacteroidales > JAIOZK01 > JAIOZK01. The sequence goes on along the minus strand of CAZJYD010000013.1, from coordinate 34,617 downwards.
ATTGCAGCTTGTATATTTAATATCCTGTTTTATATGAAATCATCGAAAAATCTTTTTATTAATACATTCCATTTATAGTCCTTAACAAAGTCAATCAGCTCACTGCTTTTGTTTTTCTCATAAATAGCGTTAATGATATTATTGCAAAAATCATTATAATCTTTGCTTGTCTTTACCGGGGGTTGGAAAAGTTCTAGCTCTTTCCAGTGTGTCGTTACAACAGGTAAACCCATTGCAAGGTATTCAAAGAGTTTTAAAGGTATGAATTTATTTCGGAAAAATATCAAAACGACGAATATCAGCCAAGGCTATGGGCGCTTGGAATATGTTTGTATATGATATCGGATTATCATGATCAATTTAACATAAAAGGTTTATTAAAGCAAATAAATAACTACAAGTCTGAAAGTAGTCATTATAAATTCAAACCTGATACTTCAGTTTTTTATATACGACATGAGGCCCATTTGCTATATGGATTAAGCTACTATTTGTTTAATTAAGACTTATCGGCCATTAAATCATTACCGGATAACTCTTTGCTGTCTTTTTCCTGATTTGTTTGTTTAAACTTCTTTGTTGTTTCTTTTTTTAATATCTCAATCTCTTCTTTCATCAGTCCGATGTCCTGCGCCAATGATCTGTTGATATCAGATAATTGGGAGATTATCAATGAAAATTCAATCATAATAAAGAAAATAGCTATTAAAAAAACCAGGAAAAGGGCGGCGGGAGAGTATGCTATACCTACCAATTCAGCTAAAAAATCAATACTGCCACGCCAGGAAGATAAAATAAGAAAAATAAAACCAAATAGTAACCATAGAATCGAATATTCTTCTTTTAATCGTTTTTTTCTGATTAAAAAAAGAATAAAGACCAGTAATAGTACACTGCCAACAATAGCAATTGTTTGTATTCTACCGCTATACATTATTATTTATGTTTTAGTTATTTTTTTTCTTTCTCTTAAGGCCGACATTAACATAGCTAGTAGAACTTTAGCCATATAATAAGGCCCCCTGTGTAAAGGAATGGAAGTAATTCCGCCTTGCCTTTCCCGCATTTGCGTGAACACTTCTTTCATACTGAAACCGTTTTTCCCTAATAAAATTATTATCTCAGGTTCAGGATAATCGGTTGGATAATAATCTGACAGGAATTTGATAACTTTTTTATTATAAGCCCTGAAACCTGAAGTCTGGTCCCTGATTTTCTGACCAATTAATATTAAACTTGCAAATTCAAATATTCTTATCCCCGCCCGTCTTAATGGAGCTGTTTTGATTTTCTCTAAATTCTGAACAAAGCGTGATCCAATCATGCAGTCTGCCTCATTATGCTTTATCGGCTCTACTATTTTACATATTTCATGCACCATATGTTGTCCGTCACCATCGAATTGTATTGCAATATCATAGTTATGTTTTACTGCATATTTGAATCCAGTTTGTACAGCACCTCCTATACCTAAGTTATGAGAATGATTTATAACTCTGGCCTTACCAGTGTTTTTAGCCAAACGCCCTGTTCCGTCCTTTGATCCGTCATTTACTACAAGTATATCATAATCAGGATAATTATCATTAAGGCTATGTATAATTTCAGCTATGTTTTCTGCTTCATTATAAGCTGGTATAATAATCAGGACTCTATGTTTTTTTTGTTTAACCAAAATTAATTAGCTTTATTGGGTTACATTTAATTGATACTCTTTTTAAGGATTATGTTCTCAATATTATCTAGTAGTTCTTCCGAAACATCCGCACCTGATGCCTTTGCGGTTTGTAAATCGCTGTATGCTTTTTTAAAACTTTTATTTTTATAATGCAATAACCCCCTGTATTTATATGCCATCGTATATTTGGGATTTATTTCAATGGCTTTGTTAAAATCATTCAAAGCTTGTTTGGTTTTATTAACATTTAAAAGTAAAAAACCTCTGTTGAAATAGGCTTTTGCATATTGAGGATTTGTTTTTATAGCAAGATTAAAATAAAATAGTGCACTGTCAGGCTGATTAAAATATATAAAAACCTGCCCCTTGTTATTAAATGCGATCGGATTATTTTTGTTGTAATATATCGATTTGTTGAAATCATCAATAGCTCCTTTCAAATCCCTGTTCATTATGTTGGCATTTCCACGATTTAGATAAGCATTATAATGACTTGAATCCAGATCAATAGCCTTAGTAAATTCATCAATTGCGCCATCAATATCGCCGGATAAATATTTGGCTTTTCCCAACCGGTTATGGGCATCTGGGAGTGAAGGATTATTATTGACAAACTTACTAAAATCTTCAATAGCATTTTTATAATCCCTTTGATTCATTCTTAGAATACCACGGTTATAATAAGCTTCCCAGAAGCATGAATCCAGTTGAATGGTTTTTGTAAATTGGGTTAATGCCCCATTATAATCTGATTTCTTTAATTTGGCCATGCCAAGTTTAAAATGAACACGGGCTTTGTTAGGGGATTTTTTTACAGCATCTTCCCATAACAAGATATCTGTTTTCCATACTTCATTTCTGGCATATGTTAGTATTCCATAAAAAAGCGAAATACACATCATCACTATTATAAAATAACTTATACGGGTTTTTGATAATACATTGAACAGAAAACAGACAAGTACCAGGATAATGCCCATAACAGGTAAATAAAGCCTGTGTTCAAAAATAACATCCTTGATTGGAATAATACTGGATTCGACTGAAAGCGTGAGCAGAAACCAAAAGATTCCAAATGAGAATAATCTGTGTTTTTTATAAAGTATTACACCAGCTATGATTAATGCAATGATCAGTAATAAGTTTAGCAACTCCCTGGTACCCCATAAAGAATGGGATATTGGAAAATCATAATCAATATTTTGCTGTATTGGTAATATGGAAAGTTGAATGTATTTTATGATTACCCTGAACTGGGTAATTAAGTATTCATAGCGACCTATTTCTTTAGTTTCAGCGGGTAGCTTCCTTAATAGTATGAAAGCAACAAAAGCAATAACAATAATAAATAAACCCGAAATAAGATATTTAGTGCAAGGCTTACCTTTTTTGTTCCTTATGAAAAATAATTCAATTAATAGCCATGCTATTGGAATTGTTAAGGCTGTTTGCTTGGAGAGTATGCCGGCAATTGCAGAAACTACGGCAAGAATAATAAATAAAACAGAATAGTCTTTTTTATCATTAAACAATGAATAGCGTCCTTTTAAATAAAAATATACAGACATAATATAAAACAAACCCGCCATGGAAGTCATTCTTTGTATGATGTAGGTTACTGCTTGCGTTTGAACAGGATGGATCAGAAATAATAAAGAGCAAAAGAATGCTATTAAATGCCGGTTTTCATGAATTTTTTTATTGCCTAATGTTTCTGATCTAAGAATTTGATTTATTAACAGGAACAATAAACAGGAAGAAAGAATATGTATTATTAGATTGACAAGATGGTAACCGAAAACATCATACCCATGTATGTTGTAATTAATTGCCAGTGTTAAGGTCGACAGGGATCTCTTATTAATATTTAACCATCTGTGAATATTTCCAAAATTCTCATAACTACTGAACCCATCTTCTTTAATAATATGAAAATTGTCATCAAACTGGAAACTTGCATCAAAAGAGTTTGAATAAATAAGAATACCTGTAATTACCAGGATTAAGCAGGCAAATAAATAATAACGCTGCAGAAATAACTTTTTAATGTAGCTTAATATCGATTTCAAGAATTCACTAATGATTAATCAGAAAATTAAACAAATATACTATTTTCTGATTTTTTCCACACTGAATGGTTCTCTATTTTACCTCAAATTAATTAAGTTACGGTGAATTGTCAGTATCTGCGGAATAATAAGATTATCATCATCATTAATTATTACATAATCAGATTTTTTGATCTTTTCCTTTTCGCTGGCTTGGTTTCTTATCCTGTTAACTGCAGATTGCCGGTCTGAATTGTCCCTCTTCATTATCCTTTTTATCCTGAGTTCTTCTGGTGCAGAGACGAAAATGATCTGATCAAACATCTTATCGAAACCGCTTTCGAACATAATAGCCGCCTCATGAATTGTGTAAGCCATATCTTTTTGATGCTTCAGCCAGCTAAGGTATTTTTGCCTGACTCTTGGATGAATGATCTTATTTACTTTCTTAAGGGCTACATTATCATTAAAAATGATCCCGGCAAGTTTTTTTCTGTCTATCTTATCTTTATTATCTTTTACTTTATTTCCGAATACCGATTTTAATTCTTGTATGACCTCCGGAGCATCAAGTAATATTTTCGCCTCATTATCAGCATAAAATATCTCAACACCAAGTAGTTCAAAAATTTTTGCTACAATAGTCTTACCGCTGCCAATATTTCCTGTCAATCCTGTTTTTATCATTATCTGAGGATTATATATTCTACTCTTTCTGGTTGTATTTCTTTTACTTTTACGAATTTAGGATAATGCTCAAGTCTTACCTTCAATGTTTTACGCTTTAGGTATTTTTTGTCTAACTCAACAACTGCAGTAAACATCGTCGGACTGATTTTATCATAGTCTTTAAGTGCAACAAGGTATGTAATAGTGACTTTATCAGGAAACAGTTTTAATTTTAATGTATCTGCTCCGATAGCGTACAAATCAACACTAATAGATGCTTCTGTATATTTTTCAACAGTTATAATAACGTTTACACTATCATTTGAGAGTCTGATTTTAGATGTTTGCAGTGGCTTAATTAATTGCAGTTTCAGCAGCTTATCTTCGTATATCTCATTAAGTTTTTTCTTTTCAGTATTTATATATTGAATAGTGTCTATAATGCTTGGTATACCTTCTATGATTATACTATCAGGCCTGGTTATGATTTTACCGTATATCTGGTATTGTTTTTTGAGTGTGTATGTTATATTCGGGTTTACAGGAAGTTTTTTGCTTGTGATATTCTCAAGTGCAAAAAACAATGTATCCGGATAAATACCCTGAAATTCATCAATTATGCCAAGTTGTTTTATTATTGTTTCTTCCAATGGCCCGGTTAAGATATATGAATTATAAGTATATCTGCTTTTGTGCGATTTAAGGTCATTAAGGTTTAAAAAAATGTGAGGCTGTGCTTTTAAATACTTAAGGGAAAACATCCTGAATCCTTTGGCGGTATGTTTAATGTATAAAATACTATCATAATTGTCTGCCATTATCTTGCCTTTAGGCAGATTCGTATATTCAACCATACAGGGCAGTGTATCGTTATATGGTTGCGACATTTTGATCATCAGCCAGATAAATATTGAAATACCCAGGAATATAAGAAACATGTAGGTTTGTTTCCTGACCTTTTTCTTACCAAAATATTGGGGTAAGAACTTTATGAAATAGTTTTTTAAGTTCTCCACAGTTGTATGAAAGAGTGAAAATACTCTAAATAAAGAGTCATGCTAAGTTACAAATTGAAAAACACTGAATTACCTTTGTTTTTCTCCCAAACGGCTTTGCTTGTCCATGGAAACTGCAGATTTCTCCACTAATAATCTGTTTTTCTCATTTACTTCAAGTACAATAGTTGTATCTTTTATTTCAACAACTTTGCCATGAATTCCACCTATTGTAACAACATTATCACCTTTTTTCAATGATTCGCGAAATTTCTTTTGTTCCTTGGATCTTCTGATCTGAGGTCTTATAAAGAATAAATAAAAAACGACAACTATCAATATCAGTGGTAAAAATGATAATAATCCGCCTCCCTCTGATCCTTCCTTGGGAGCCATTAATAAAATATGCAATAAATTCATCATAATTTTTAAGTTATTTTAATTTTTTATAAATCTTCAGGATTAAATACAACTGCTTTAATTCTCAGTACCGTTCTGTTTGGTTGTGTGTTTGCCAAAACAACGGCTGACTTACGTTGAAAACCTGTACGTCCTTTACTATTAAATGTAATTTTAATAATACCTTCCTTATTTTTTTTTATAGGATGTTTTGGGTATTCCGAAGCTGTGCATCCACAACTTGTACTTACAGTTGATATTAAAAGGTCTGTTTTTCCGGTGTTTTTAAATTTGAAACCATAAGTAACTATTTCTCCTTCAATAATTTTTCCAAAGTCGTGTTCAGTTTCTTCAAATTCTAATATTGGTAGTTTTCCGGTTTCGTCTTTGCCATTGGCAGTTTTAGGATTTTGGATAACTTCAGTAGATATCTGTTCTTCTTCATTATTATTGGTATTAGTGCATGAGTGATTAATGAAAGCTATAACTATCATTATAATTATGTAAATGAATTTTCTACCCATATTAGAAATTTTTGCAAAGTTAGTAATTTATCTCAATCATGTGTTAAGAACAGGGGCAATTGATATGAATAGATTTACAGACCTTTGATAAAAACAGGCTTACCTGAATATTGTTACGGAACCTTTAAATGTGTCAATTCCGAATTCACCCGTACATTCCAGGATGTAAAAGTAAACCCCTTCCGGTAGATTTCCTCCATCCCAGTCATTATCATAATTGGATGCTTCGAAAACTAATCTGCCATATCTGTTGAAAACGATCAGCTTGTTTCTGTCGTAATAATGATTAATCGGATTTATATCGCGAATATTATCATCTTTATCATCTTCCCTGGTTATGATGAATTTACTATTAACCAGATTCGTGCTTCGTGGGATGAATGCATTAGGAATGAATAGTTTTACAGGCTTTATAGTTATAGGATAGGTGTAAGTTGTATCACAGCCATTATCATCGGTAATTGTAAGGTTAACCATGATGGTTGTATCTTGCTTTGTGTCTTTTGCTTCATCGAATAAGTGTCTTGGTTCTAATGCCGATGATGTATTCGTTGTATCATCTCCAAATTGCCAGTACCAGTTTGTTAACCCCAAAGTATCTATCGAAAGGTTTTCAAAGTAAAAAAGAGTGATCCAGGGATTTTTTGTATAAATAATACTATCAGGTTCAACTCCTATGCGTATTTCCGGAGACCTGAAAGAATTTACCTTGTATGATGTATCTATATAACAGCCATGCTTGTCTTTAATTCTTATATCGTAATAAAGGTCGCCACAAAGGCCTAAGGCTAAAGATGAATCAGAAGGATCAACAAATTGTACTTCCCAGATGTATGAATATTCTTCAGGGGTAAATTCACCGGAGGCAATAGCTTTTACCTGAGCCTGACAATCGGCATCTGCTCCTGTACATGTTTTTTCCAACTGATCGAATTCTACTTCAATCTGATGATAAACATCTATGGTTACACTATCCTGACAATCGAAATTGGAATTGAAGACATGTACGTAGTAAGTGGTTGTGTCTTCAGGGCGAACAACAATGGAAGGGGTTGTATAATCACCTGGTACCCAATGGTAGTTAAGCGTATCGGATTCTTCGACGCTAAGTATCAATGGAGAACCAGGACAGGAAGGCACATCGCCTTGCACAGTTATTTCACAGTCCTGGGCAGAAAGCTGGGAAAATATCAGAAGAAAAAATGTAATTATTGAAATTCTCATCATAGTTTAAAAGGTTGTGGCCTTTTCAACAAAACATCAAAATTAGATAAAATTTCTAAACGCTATTATTTGGTTTTCATTGTTGAGGAGTTCTGTAACCGGCATGACAAAAAAGCATTTTTATTTCTCTAAATATTTATAAATCAGGACAAAAGGGCATATTGTATGAATTTAGTATGTCAATTTATCAATAAAAAAGTTATTATATTAAGTGGCAAAATATTTGTTTTGTAAAATCCGTAATTTTAATATTTTTTAATAATGGAGAACGATAAATATGAATTTAAACAACTTTACAATAAAGTCGCAGAAAGCGATACAATCAGCGCAGGAAATAGCTGCAGGGTTTGAGCACCAGTCAATTGAGAATGCCCATATCTTAATGGGAATTTTATCCGTTGACGAAAATGTGATTCCATTTATATTGCGCAAGTTAGATGTAAACCTGGTCGTTTTTAAGCAGGCACTTGATAAGATCATAGAATCATACCCGAAGGTTGAAGGAGGAGAACAATATTTATCAAAAAACGCAAGCTCGGCATTACAAAAAGCCACTAAATACGCACGTGATTTTAAAGATCAGTTTGTTTCTATTGAACATATATTACTTGGAATATTTGCAACTGATGACACAGCTTCTAAATTACTCAAGGATAGCGGAGTTACTGAAAAAGAACTAAAAGAGGCAATTAAGGAGCTAAGACAGGGTTCCAAAGCCGATAGCCGTTCAGCAGAAGAAAGATATAATGCTTTAACACGTTATGCCCGGGATTTAAATGATCTTGCCAGCACAGGTAAGTTAGACCCGGTAATTGGCCGCGATGATGAGATAAGAAGGATATTACAGATACTTTCAAGAAGAACCAAAAACAATCCTGTATTGATAGGGGAACCAGGCACCGGAAAAACCGCTATAGCTGAAGGATTGGCTCATAGGATTGTAAATGGGGATGTGCCGGAAAATCTTAAATCGAAAAAGATCTTTTCTCTCGATATGGGTGCCCTGATTGCAGGCGCCAAATATAAAGGTGAATTTGAAGAAAGATTGAAAAGTGTGGTTAAGGAAGTTGTTAATTCTGATGGCGAAGTTGTATTATTTATTGATGAGATACATACTCTTGTAGGTGCGGGAGCCTCGGAAGGGGCTATGGATGCCGCGAATATACTCAAGCCGGCATTATCCCGTGGCGAATTAAGGGCCATAGGAGCTACAACATTAAAAGAATACCAAAAATATTTTGAGAAGGATAAAGCCCTTGAAAGACGTTTCCAGATTGTGATGGTTAATGAGCCCAATACACTGGATGCTATTTCAATTTTAAGAGGACTGAAAGAGCGTTACGAAACACATCACCATGTGAGGATCAAGGATGATGCTATAATTGCTGCTGTTGAACTATCGCAGCGTTATATTACTGAAAGGTTCTTGCCTGATAAAGCTATTGATTTAATAGACGAAGCTGCTTCCAAACTAAGACTGGAAATAAATTCCGTACCCGAAGAACTGGAAGTAATAGAAAGAAGGATACGACAGGTTGAAATTGAAAAAGAAGCCATTAAGCGTGAAAAGGACAAGCAAAAGTTAAAATCTTTGAATGAAGAAATGGCTAATCTTAACGACGAGAGAAATTGTCTTAAGGCAAAATGGCAATCCGAAAAGGAATTGGTAGATAAAATACAGGATACAAAACAAAAAATAGAAGACTATAAACTGGAGTCTGAAAGAGCCGAAAGAGAAGGTGATTTTGGAAAAGTTGCGGAATTAAGATATGGTAAGATCAAAGAAGCCGAAGGTGGCCTTGAAGCTGTGAGAGTTAAGTTACAGGAATTACAGGGAGATAATCCGATGATCAATGAGGAAGTTGGGGCTGAGGAAATTGCCGAGGTAGTTTCCAAATGGACAGGTATACCCGTAAGCCGCATGTTGAAAAGTGAAAGGGAAAAATTGCTTGGCCTTGAAAGTGAATTACATAAAAGAGTAGTTGGGCAGGACGAAGCAATTACTGCGGTTGCAGATGCAATAAGGAGAAGCAGGTCGGGATTACAGGATCCCTCCAGACCTATTGGATCATTTATTTTTCTTGGTACTACTGGTGTCGGAAAGACCGAGCTGGCAAAAGCACTGGCTGAATTTTTGTTTGATGATGAAAATTCTATTGTACGTATTGATATGTCGGAGTATCAGGAAAGGCATTCTGTTTCCAGACTGGTTGGTGCTCCCCCTGGTTATGTTGGATATGAAGAAAGCGGACAACTTACCGAGATTGTTAGAAGAAAACCATATTCTGTTGTATTGCTTGATGAAATTGAAAAAGCACATCCCGATGTATTTAATATCTTGCTGCAGGTGCTTGACGATGGAAGATTAACTGATAATAAAGGAAGGATAGTGGATTTTAAAAACACCATAGTCATTATGACTTCCAATATAGGTTCTTTAATTATTCAGGAGAAGTTGGGTAGACCTGAAGCAGTTGAAAACGAAAAAATATTTGAAAGCACCAGAAATGAAGTCTTTGATTTGCTCAAGAAATCCATCAGGCCGGAATTCCTGAACAGGGTAGATGAGATAATAATGTTTAAACCATTAACAAAAGAAGAAATAAAATCCATTGTTTCGCTGCAACTGAATAATGTTAATAAAATGTTGAAGCAAAACAATATTAAACTTGAAGCCGATAATTCAGCTATTGAACTGATAGCAAAAATGGGATTTGATCCTCAATATGGCGCAAGGCCTATTAAGAGGGTAATACAGAAAAAAGTTCTTAATGAATTATCCAAAATGATATTGTCTAATAAAATAAACAGTGAGGATACTATTTACTTAAGTGCAAAAGATAATAATCTGGTTTTTAAGAATTAGTAAATAATTTATTTTATATAATTTTTATCTGGTTTCGTATTAATAAATAAGCAATAATACTGACGAATTATGTAGCTTTGCTATAACCAAAACCAACCTCAAATGAAAGAGCATAAACTTGCCGCTATAGTATTTACCGATATAGTAGGTTATACAAGCCACATGGAAAAGGATGAGCAGCATACAATGGATTTGCTCATCCGCCAACGTGAGATAATATTTCCACTGGTTAAAGAATATAACGGTGAAGTTATAAAGGAGATAGGCGACGGATTATTAATAATGTTCAACAGTGCTGTGAAGGCTGTCAGGTTTGCCAATGCTGTTCAAAACAGGCTTTATGATGAAGAACTTACAATAAGGGCAGGGATACATATCGGGGATGTTATATTTGAGGAAGGAGACGTTTACGGATCAGCAGTTAATATAGCTGCAAGAATTGAGCCTCTGGCTGCACCCGGCGGTATCTGCATTTCGGAGAATGTTTATTCGCAGGTAAGAAATAAGGATGATATTCATACGGCTACTATTGGTAAAAAACACCTTAAAGGTGTGGATGGACCCATTGAAATTTACAAGGTAATTACTGAAGAAGAAATCGATGAATCAAAAAAAGCAGTCAGCTTCATCAAGGATCTTTGGCGCAGAAGGGTTTTTCAGATTACATTAATCTATCTTATTATTGCCTGGCTGATTAAATGGGCTATGTCGACAATAGTAACAAATTATTTTTTATCACCATACCTGGTTGATTTATCCTGGATAGTTTTGTTTTCACTGATACCCAGTGTAATACTTGTTTCATATTTTCATGGCAGAAAAGGAGTATCCAAATGGAAGAAAGTTGAACTTATAGGAATGCCATTAAATATTTTTATTTCGGTACTTATAATAATTTTTGTATTCAGGGGAAAAGACCTGGGTGCAACCAGAACCTCGGTAACTATGGAAAATGAAGAGGGGGAAATGGTTGAAAGGGTAGTTATCAAAAGTGAGTTCAGGAAAAAAATTGCTGTTTTTAATTTTACTAACATCTCAGGAGATAATTCATTGAATTATCTCCAGTATTCCATTCCAAAAATGACCGAATATGATCTTTCGCAGGATCTTTTTATTACGGCAGTATCAGCAGCTCAGTTTTTCGACAGGCTAAAAGATGCTGGCTATCCTGATGGTATTGGATTGCCGCTGAATTTGATGAAAAAGATGGCAGAACAACGACATATGAATTTTTTCCTTACGGGTGATTTGAACTACATTAATGATGAATATATTGTTAATTGTAAAATATATGAAACAAAATATACAAGACTAAAAGCTGAATTCAGCATCAGTAAAAATAATATTTTTGAACTTATTGATGATCTGAGTATAAGGATCAAAGAAGAACTGGATATGCCTGCATCTCATATAAAAGAAACAGTTGATCTTCCTGTTTCTGAAATATTTACAGGCTCAATGAATGCTCTTAAGTACTTTTCTATGGCTTCTGAACGCGCAACCAGTAATGATTTCAACAAGGCTATTAAATATCTAAACAAAGCCATAGGGGAAGATCCCGATTTTGCTATCGCGTATTTGACCCTGACACTTTATTGTTTCAATGTTAGTCAATATGGGAATGCTGCAAAAGCTATCGGATCAGCAATGAATAATCTTTATAAGCTTCCGGAACGACAACAATTCATTGTAAAATATCTGTATTATTTGATCCGGCAGGAACCGGAGAAGGTATTAGCTGTTGCAAATATGTGGGTTGAGCTTTTTCCTGATGATCTTCAGGGAAGGTCTGTACTGGCAATGCGACTGACTATAAAAAATATGATTGATGAAGCAATAGCCCAGTATAAGGAGATACTGCGTACAGATCCTGAGCAGTATGCTGTACTGAATAATATTGGAGATCTTTATTTGCAAACAGGTGCTTTTGATTCTTCCCTCAAGTATTATAAAAAATATGCTGAGTTATTTCCTCAGCAGCATCAATCATATACTAATCTTGGTAATTTTTACAAGGAAAAAGGAGATATACAATTAGCAAGTGAAAATTATAACAGGGCATTATTATTATCTCCGATGAATGCAAAAACTGAAATCCTGTTAGAGCTTGCTAATATTGAATTACTTACTGGCAAATTCGAAACAGCTTTGCAGCAATATAACGAAGCTTTGTCGTATTGCAGAAATGCGCAAGACAGCGCCCGAGTTTATGGCTCACTTAAATCATATTATCAAATGAAGGGGCAGAATGATCTTGCGCTTGATTTTTATAAAAAAAGAATAAGCTCAATGAAACGTTTTATTCCCCCAAAAAACCTTATGGTATTCCAGGCATTTAACATAGATATTTATTTTAAGGCAGGTGAAAATGAACAGGGATTCCTGATTTTGGAAGAACTGGAAAGAAAATTCGAACCACCCCTTGATAAGGTGGTTCCTTTTGGCTATATGTTTGCATATGCAGAGCTTGGCGAAGCTGATAAATCACAGGAAGCAATGGCAGGGGCTGAAGACCTTATAAAAGGTTTCGGAGAGGAAATGTTACTTTTAAACATATATTTTGCACAGGGTAGGATAAATGAAATAAAGATGCAATATGAAAAGGCAATTGAGCATTTCAACCGCTATCTAGAATCACGACCTACTGAATATCTTCTCCACAAGCACATCGCACGGTGCTACAGAAAACTAAAGGATTATGACAAGGCAGAAAAGCATATTGAGATAAGTCTGGAGCACAATCCTTTTAATCCTGCTACTAATTACGAAGCTGCATTGCTTTACTTTGAAATGGGCAATAATGATAAAGCCCTTGAATATCTGGAAAGGGCAAATAACATCTGGAAAGATGCCGATGATGATTATGAACTAGCCAATGAGGCAAGGGATAAATATGAGGAGTTGAGTTCAGCCATATAAGTCATATAGGATCGGATGACTCGGTTCCTCCGATCACTTATGGAACATTAATAAATTAATTATAATCCTTATAAACTTCACTTACATGCCATTCAGTAAATAGGGAGTCTGGATGAGCATATTCTCTTAACGGCTTTGTGATATTTTTACCTTCATATTTAAGTAAATATTCGCTTAATCCATTACCGTATACTTTCCTGGAGACAATAATTCGAAGATTTTCATCCAATGAAAAGGCACCATAGTCAAACAGCTTATGATGGAGAGAACATAATGCCAAACCGTTCTTTTCGATATTAGGTCCTCCTGCTTGATGCCATTTAATATGAGCTGCTTCAAGCCCTATTGGTTTATTGCCCATTCTTAAATTATAGTCGCATACAGCACATTTGTATTGGTATGCTTCTAAAATTTTGTGTCTAAAGTATGGATCCCTCTGTATAGTAATATAACCAATAAAGTCAGTTAAACCAACGGAATGTAATATTTCAGAATGCAATGACTCAGGAAAATTATTTTTAAGAATGACAAATATTATTTCTTTTAATATTGCTTTATCAGAGTGAATTATATTAATAATGCCCGATTTAAATCCGGCTTTTATGTTGTTTTTTTTTTAAATTGAACCACTATAATCTTTTGTAATATCTAATAGTTCTGGTTTATTAAATTCCCAAATATCATCATTTGCAAGCCTAATAAATGGATAATTTGGTCTGTAATTTTTTCTTTTTGGACCAAACTCAATTAAAAGATTGATCATTTTATCTTCTATCTCAGAGTATGATATTTTATGTTTACCAGAGAGTAATTCACTAATAGCAAGTAGTATTAATAATGGTTTGTGAGGTGCTCTTTCACTATTACGTTTCCAAGTCGTAATTCTTTGAAAATCTTCAATAATGTGTTCCTTTGAATACGACATTGATTATTGTTTAAACAGTTAACAAATATATTAATTTTTAATATCAATTGATGGTTTTTAAGTTTGGGTATAATTATCTTGAAAATAGGTATAATAGAATTAATGTAATAATGAATACTATTGCCGAGCCAATATTTTTGTATAAATTACTAATCCGTAAAATAGAATCTAATATTAATTAAGAAATAAAGTCTCCTTATAGGATTCAGGTTAGTAGCTTTAATATCCCTAATAAACAACAAGTTTCTTTATAATCAAATTCTGATCGACAGCCAGCTCAAGGAAAAAGATACCTGCTGTTTCTTCAGGAATTTTAATTTGATATTTACTATTACTCAATACTGATTTATTAAAATCAATCTCTTTACCTTCTATATCAATAACTCTGATATTATCTATTTTACAATCATTTTTGAGCTGAATATTAAATAATCCTGAGCTGGGATTTGGGTAAATAAATGTGTATTTATCCGATAAGGATTCATTAATACCAAAAGGTTCTGCTGTAACTTCACTGATTACGGAAACACCATTTACAGCATACTTTCCGTCAGAATTATGAAACTGTTGATTATATTCAACATTCAGATAATATTCTTTATTGTTTGCTTTCTGGTATAGCCTGTAATACATTTCCTCTCCGGCAATAAACCCGTCAATATCACCTTCTGACAATACATCATCAGCAAATGCAATTAAAAATGTATAATTATTAGAGGTATCCAATTCTGTTATTCCGACGCATAATCCTTCCGGTGTGAATGCGCCGACAGGATCTGCATTCATAGTTCCGTTAATGTTTAGCAGATCATCATTATTGAATGCGATCAAATGGGAGAATCCGGTTTTTGTGATATCATTCCATGGATAATCGCGATTTTCTTTTTTATCCGATCGTTTATCCGTAATATAATTATAATCCCAGTATGTAAAACTACATGGCTCGCTAACATTGATCAGATATGTTTTACCCTTTCTTAACAGAAACAGGTTGCCTTGGCCAAAATGCGACCAGTATAATTCTTCACCACCAATTTCTTTAATAATTTTAAATGCACTTCCTAATGAATCTGTGATATAATGCCTGTAGAAATCATTTGTACTTAATACAGGTAAAAGATTCCAGCCGTTATGAGTAGTATCGAATTCAACTGTTTTATTCCTGACCTCGAGGCCATGAAACTCTACTGAATCATGTGCAGTCATCCGTGCAATGTAACCTGAATGCATGTCCCAATCCTCAATGGTATTTATTCCCATATGAGGAATATAAAATTCATCGAAATTGCGCAGGAATACAAAATTTTCCTCTACAGGTTCGAAAAGAAGAAATACAGAAGTGTAGTCAGGGATTACATAACTCGAGATACCACTATAGCCTGCTGGCAGATCAACATACTGTGTTATTGGCATAATCGGATCATCTCTGTATACCTTGATAGAATAGGTGTAATCAGTGCGGTTAACAGTAACTTTTGCAGTAATATTATTTTCATAATTGGGTAAATACACATCCTCAGCAAGGAACTCACCCTCGGTTACGGGATAGGTTTTCCCGTTAACCTGCACCTCATTTATTGATTCATTTTCGCAAACCCCATGAACGTCTATAAGGAATTCAAGTGTGTGTGTGTAGCAGGGAGGCGAAGTGATAAAAACATTTTTCGAATTATTTTCACGGTCGATAGCTACGGGTGTTCTTTGCAGGGATGATCCTGGAATTGCATATCCGGTGTGTGGATTGCACCAATCCATGCTATGAAGAATTGATAGATCTCGTGGAGGATATGAGCCAAATTCTTCATAAGGTGGGATGTCAACAGTACAATACTGCGGATCGAAATATAACCAGCGGTTATGGATAAAAGTGAGAGTAGTATAATGTTGTGAATATCTTAATTTTGATCTTCCTTCTACCATTAGTACTCTGTTTTTTGGAAAGCCACACCTATAGAGTAATGTAGTGAATACCTGTCCCTTGGAAGTGCATGTACCCCATGGGATTTTGCCGAATTTAAAGAAGGTGCTTGCGATTCTATGTATTGACGGCCAGCCATCTTTCGTCATATATGCACTTGCTTCAATCCAATCGGGATCACTGGGTGCATACCATGCATTATCCCTAAGCCACAACCAAACAATATTAAGTTTTGCATAAAGTAGAGAATCATTAAAAGTGGGTGTTGATCCGGCTGCGATGTCATCCAATAACATATTTATTGTATCGGATTGCTCGTCAATGTCATGGAAGAAGTGTTCACTTTGTTCCACTATTCCATCTACTCTATAGCAAAATACATCATTATATGCATATTCAATTAAACCCATATTATAGGTTTCTACAAGAAAGTCAAGATAAATGGGATGAAGATAAAAGTGTATTACTTCATATGGTTCCTGAAATGTTAAATTTTTCGAAATAAAGCCTGGTGCAATAGCCAAAACAGTATAGTCATCTGCTATGGGTACTTCAATAGAATAGTAACCATTGATACCTGTGGTGTCGGTATAAACATCCCCATAAGGTGGCCATTCTCCGTTGCCTGCATAAATTACTGCTCCAGGGATGTTTTCTCCGGTGGTGGTGTCATATACATGACCGGTGAAAAAATCTGTCTGACAAAAACTAATTTGTACGTAAATACAGATAAGAAACACTAAAATGGAAATTTTCTTTGAATTCATTTTATATATGATTTTGTTAATATTTAATATGGCAACTTAAAGGATGTAAATATATGCAATATATTAGTAATTATGATATTTTTTTAATATAAATTAAGGTAAAATAAGGTTACTATTGAGTATTTAGTCTCTTAAAAAAGGATGGTTGGTTTATTGTGAGGCAGAAAGGCCGCCATGTTATTATGCAGCACCCGAAAAAGCCGGAGCAATTGTCAATACCATATCATCCAGGCAAAGAAGTAAATTAGGATTACTAAAAGCATTGCTCAAACAATCAGGAATTAAGACTAAAAAAAGATGAAAAAACCGGAAATTCGAATTAAGGTAATCAATGCAAAGGCACTTTCGGAAAGAATTGGAATGAATCAAAGTTTACTTGCTCAGTATAAAAGGAATAAAAAACCTTCAGATGCTCAGGTCAAACGTATACTTAATGGAGTGCAGCAGATTGGAAGAGAACTTTCCGAAGTCAGGTTTTTACTTTGATTTACATGACAGACAATAATTGATTCATTTCCCAATACAAAACCGGCTAAAAATGGTTCCAAGTATTTCATCAGTAGTAATCTCTCCGGTTATCTCACCCAGGTGGTAAAGTGCCTGACGTATGTCGATTGTGAACAGATCGCTGGAGATACCTTCCTTTATTCCTTTTTCTACATTCTTTATGGCTTTATAGGCTTTTGAAAGGGCCTGGTAATGTCTTGCATTCGAAACAATGGTCTTGTCCTCTATCTGTTTCAATCTTACGGATTTTAACAGTGAGTCTATTATCAGATTGATATTTTCCTTGCGTTTTGCCGAAATAAAAATGGTTTCAAGCTCAACCAGGTCCTTGAATTTTTTAGGTATCTCTACAAGCTTGTCAATCTTGTTACCGATCAGGATAAACCGTTTGCTTTCGTCGTGCAGGTATTCCTTAAACTCATCGAGTATTTCATCAAGTGATTCGGGAGTGCTTTGGCTTAAGTCGCAAACATATAGTATGATTCTGGCTTGTTTGATCTTTTGCATGGTTCTTTCCACACCGATGGTTTCTATTTTATCACCCGATTTTCTTAATCCTGCAGTATCGATAAACCTGAAGGAATAACCATTTATGACTATCATATCTTCGATAACATCCCTTGTAGTGCCAGGTATTTCCGAAACTATTGCTCTTTCTTCGTTCAAAAGAGCATTCAACAGAGTGGACTTTCCGGAATTGGGTTTACCTATTATTGCTACAGGAATTCCATGCTTAAGAACATTGCCAAGTGAGAAGGAACTGATAAGGCTATTGAGTTCTTTTTTAATTTGTTTAAGAAGGTCTGATAATTTTTTCCTGTCGGCAAACTCAACATCTTCTTCACTGAAGTCGAGCTCCAGCT
Organism: uncultured Bacteroidales bacterium; assembly: GCA_964550205.1. Taxonomy (GTDB): domain Bacteria; phylum Bacteroidota; class Bacteroidia; order Bacteroidales; family JAIOZK01; genus JAIOZK01. Next base: position 16,315 of record CAZJYD010000013.1, on the reverse strand, counting down.
CTATCAATGATGTAAAGTCAATAAGCTGCTGACGAAGTTTTTTGATCTTATCAGAATATCCTCCCCGCATTTGCATCAGGGCAATATCATGCGATGATTTTGAATTAGAAGCTATCAGGTCGGCTACTGCTTCAGCCTGCGAAAGATCGAATTTACCATTAAGAAAAGCCCGCATGGTAAATTCACCAGGTTCGGCATGCCGGGCTCCATTGTCAATTAAAGATTCTATGATCTTTTGCTGGATGTATAATGAACCATGACAAGATATTTCAACTGCATCTTCACCGGTATATGAATTGGGCTTTTTGAATATACTAAGTAAAACCTCATCGATCAGGTCGTTATTATGAGTGATAGAACCGAAATGTATCTTATATCCGGATGATCTTGATAAATTAACTCTTTCGTCTTTCGGCCTGAAAATTTTCTCAATTATTTTAAAAGAGTGTTGTCCTGAAACTCTGATCACAGCAATAGCTGCTGACCCTGGTGGGGTTGACAGTGCACAAATGGTATCTGTATTTGCTTTATATTCAGTCATGTTTGTATAAGCAAAAATAAGGGAATACAAAGTGTTTAGCAAGGAAAGGAGGTGGAAATGTTTATGGATTGGTGCCGGAATGGTTATGATTAAGAGACTAAGGGACGGAGAGACTGAGAGACTGAGAGATGAAGATATTTGGCGATTTGACGATTTGCTCTGCATTCATCTCCTAACGGCAGATCCGGCAGGTGCAACAATTGAACAATTGAACAATTGAACCATGAAACAATGATGTAACAAATAAGCTAAAAATATTTTTAGTGATTAATTAAATCGTATTACATTTGCTTTTGTATTTAAAAAATATGTGATCCATGAGTATATTAGTTAATAAAGATTCCAGGGTGCTTGTTCAGGGATTTACCGGTTCGGAGGGTACTTTCCACGCATCACAGATGATAGAATACGGAACCAATGTAGTTTGCGGTGTTACTCCGGGAAAAGGAGGCAGGAAACATTTGGAATTACCTGTTTTCAATACGGTTGAGCAAGCTGAAAAAGAGACCGGGGCTAATGTATCAGTAATCTTTGTTCCTCATCAGTTTGCAGCCGATGCAATTATGGAAGCTGCAGATGCGGGTATCGGGGTGATTGTTTGTATCACTGAAGGTATACCCACTAAAGACATGATAGAAGTGAGAGAGTTTCTTTATACTACAGGGTCACGTTTGATAGGACCTAATTGCCCGGGAATAATTACTCCCGGTGAAGCCAAAATAGGGATTATGCCCGGTTATATACATACTCCCGGAAAAGTTGGTATAGTGAGCAGGTCAGGGACCTTAACATATGAAGCAGTTGACCAGATAACCAAATTAGGCATGGGTCAGTCAACAGCCATTGGAATTGGGGGTGACCCGATAATAGGAACTACTACCCTGGATGCATTGAAATTATTCATGGAAGACCCATATACCGAGTCTATTGTGATGATAGGGGAAATAGGCGGGTCAATGGAAAATGAAGCAGCAGTTTGGCTGAAGAACCACAATACCAAACCTGTTTTCGCTTTTATTGCCGGAGCTACAGCTCCCAAAGGCAGAAGAATGGGGCATGCCGGAGCTATCATAAGCGGAAAGGATGATACCGCCCAGGCCAAGAAATCCGCACTTAGGGAAGCAGGAGTGCATGTGGTAGATTCGCCTGCTGCAATAGGAGAGAAGGTAAAGGAGATTGTTTGATTTTAGAAGATAGAAAATAGAAGATAGAAAATTGGCTTAAATTAAAAGCATTAAGTTCGAAAATCTAACTTACAAATTTCAACATCCCGCCTCCACTCAATACTTCAGTATCCATGCGTTTTCATATTGATTATCCAGTTGTTCGTTGGCTTTCTTAGCTTCCTGCAGGGATGGAAAATGCATAAGACTGATCCTGAAATTGTTTTTGCCACGTATTATCCCTGCATTGGGAAAATCAGCGTTCCTGTATTTTTCAACCAACTTTTCAACTTCAGTGAGGTCTGTATAACTACCGAAAATAATATGATAAGAATCTGTTTTGGGAAGAAAGACTATAGGTTTCTCTGATATCCTTGATATTTCATTAATTATTTCATCGGTAGTTATGATTTTTCCTGTATTACACAAAGTAACAGGATCAGCAGGGTCTTTTTCTTCTCCAAACCAAACAGTAGCATATTTATTATTAATAGACAAACCTGTTATATTCCACTCATAATATTCCCATTTGCCGGAATTGAGTATCATATCCACCGCTTTATCAGTGTGAGTCCATAATTCAATTAAACTATCAGGATCAGCAAATTCAGAATCCCAGTAAACCAGTTCATAACCATGATAATTGTAATCAGTCAGTTCACCGGGCTTTGAACGGATACATTCGGATTTGGGTAAATATTTATTATGACAACAAGGTGACCATATTCCTTTGTCCGACCAGCTATGTAAATCGCATATTGCAGTGTCGGGGTGATTTTTGTTAAGGTCATCTGCATGCTTCTTGGAAACAAAAGTAAGTGATGCCGACAAAGGAAGTATCGGTTTGTCATTCTCTACACGTATTTTGTTGATAAGGCAATATAGCCTGAATTCATTTTTATTGAGGCAAATGTCTTCTATGTTGTTTACTTTTTTTTGTGAAAAGAGTAATGATGAGCTAATGATTAAACCAATGAATATGACGGTCTTATACTTCATTATTATTGTATCTTTATTTCAAATGTAATTCTTTTTTAAGAATCATTTCAATTTTAATTATTTTCTTTGTTAAAATATTAGTTTGATGGTTATTGTTTCTTTGGTTTTCGGTGGAATAATTACATTATCAATATTCATATTTGGCCTGGTATCCATATATGAAAAAGAAATACGGGCTGCCAGGCTGTTTTTACTGATGACCTTGATAATTGGATTTTTTTACTTCGTATTTCCAGTATTTCATAATTATGGAAATATTTTACACCAGATTATCTCTGTGGCTTTTTTTATTTTACTTGTTTTGCTTTTACTACCTGTTGATTTATATAAACCAAAGGGGGACAGAATACCTGTTGGAAGGATTGATGAGCGGGATACAATTTTTTCACGCAATGATTTAATACCAGATACATCTTTATATAATGATTATTATCTGATGAGACCTGAAAATAAACCTAAAGATGATAAGTTCAGAGATAAGCCCGGACTTCTTTCACCGGATGCTGTTTACTATCATCCTTTTGTTTTTGCTTCGGCAAGTGCCAGCCAGGAAACCATTGCCAAACTTAGAAAACATGTTACAGGTAACAAGAAAAACGATGAAGTAAAAGTCGAACCTTCTAATTTATCGGAATATATCAAGAAATGGGGTATTATGCTTGGCGCAAAGGATATAGGTATCTGCGAATTAAAAGATTATCATTGGTACTCTTTTAAGGGAAGAGGAGATGAATATGGAGATAAGATAGTACCTGAACATAAGTATGGAATTGCATTTATTGTGGAGATGAATAAACATATGGTAGATACTGCACCTTACGCCAGCTCAATGATGGAAACAACCAGGCAGTACCTTAACTCAGGCAATATCGCTATTCAGGTAGCTGAATTTATAAGGGAACTGGGTTGGGATGCAAGAGCACATATTGATGGTAATTACCGTATTATTTGTCCTTTGGTTGCCCGTGATGCTGGCCTTGGTGAAATAGGAAGGATTGGACTACTTATAAATCCTAAGTATGGACCCAGAGTTCGTATATCAATTGTAACAACTAATATTCCGTTGATTCCCGAAAAAAAGAAAACGGACAATTCCGTAGAGCATTTTTGTTCCATATGTAAAAAATGCGCTGAAAACTGCCCTGCTCAATCAATACCTAAAAACAATATGAAAAAAATAGATGGAATAAACAGATGGAAGATAAATTCTGAGTCATGTTTTACATACTGGTGTTTTATTGGTACTGATTGCGGTCGTTGTATCAGGGGATGTCCGTATTCTCACCCCAATAATATTATACATTCAATAGTAAGATGGGGTATCAGGAATTCATGGTTATTCAGGTATTTTGCTTTGAGGATGGATAATTTTATATACAAAAGAAAACCAAAAATCAGAAAAATGCCTTCATGGGACTGAATTCAAAGAATAAAATATTATATCATGAAAACTTTTTATCATTTATTTATCTTACTAATAATAATTTTATTAGTAGGAATTAAATCACAAGCCCAGTTCAGAATTGGGGGAGAATTTAGAACACGTGCCTGGGTGAACTATGGGTATGGTAATCTTCCAAAAGGTAATGATGCACCTGCTACTTATATCGAACAAAGAATAAGGGTAAATTTCTTCTATGAGAAAAGTAAAATACAGTTTTATTTTTCCGGGCAGGACGATCGCGTGTGGGGCCAGGAACAATATCAAGGGAGTTATTCATTAGGAGTTAATGAGGCATGGATTAATTTTTTGCTGACAGATGATTTTAATATTAAAATAGGTAGGCAATTAATAGGATATGATAATGGCCGCCTGATTTCAGATGCTGATTGGAATAACTGGGGTAATTCATTTGATATAGGATTGTTACAATATCATAATAAAGAAATTTCTTTTTCTATAGATTGGGGATTTGGAATTAATAACAAAAGCGGTTCAAATTTTAAAATTCCCTATGATGTAAACTTTTATAAATACATAAGCTATTTATGGATAAATAAAAAATTTCTGGATGATAAAATTAACCTGTCATGGATGAATATACTTAACGGAGCAGAAAAACCCGATGATATTGAATACATAATCACGGATACTTTATTGACCTCTTCAGGTGAAGACTATTATATAAAAGAAAAGAAGGTTACATCATACCCCGGTATTATTTATGTCAATTATACCAGCGGAATTTTTCTGAATATCAATTTTTTAAAGAATCTTTATTATGAAGGTGAATTTTACTATCAGGGAGGTAAAACTATTAACGGTAAAGATCTGGAAGCTTTAATGTACTCAAGCTGGCTTTCATTTCAAAATAAAAAGTTTGAACTAGGTATTGGTTATCAGTACGCTTCAGGCTCTGATCTTTCTGATAGTCTTGAGTATACTGAGAGATCAACAACTTATAGATATAATATGTACGGTAATGAAGGCGATCCGTTTTATGGAGAGATGAGTTATTTTATTTATCCGTCAAGGGCAAATTATGCAGGTATAACGGATTTTGTTGGTTATATTAAATATCAATTCAGTAGAAAAATTAATGCATCGGTTTATACTCATTATTTAGGACTTGCAAAAAAATATATTAGTCCCGATACCAGAGTTGATAAGCATCTTGGGCTGGAATTCGATTTTAAAATTGAATATACGGCAAATAAAAACCTGTCATTTGAGCTAAACTACGGAATAATGCTTCCTGAAAACAGCCTGAAGAAATTACAGGGTATTCCTGTTAATGAAAAGGAATTTGCCAATTATGGAATGATAAAGATCAATTACACACCTACATTTTTTGTGAAAAATATAAATTAACAGTGCAGAAGAAATATTAAAACAATATTAACGGAGTCTATTATTAATTGATAAGGTTCATGACCTGAAACAACGTGGGTCTTTGCCGTATATTCCGTTACCTGCAGCATAAGCTCTTGAGCGGCAGCCAAAGCATACATCTGATAGTTCGCATGTCTGGCAGCTTCGTGGAAGATATTTCCGATTTCTGAATTTGGCGAAAGTGAGATGTTTATTATTCTTTTTTGCAATGTTGTATAATGATCCGTTTGAATGAATATTAGGTGCATTCTTTTCCCTGATAGTTGCACATGGTGTAACACTTCCATCGCATAATACAGCCAGTGTTGCCGAGCAGTATTGTTTATTAACACAATTCATAGGAAATGTTTTTACATTCCATTGCCTGGAATATCTTTCATATATTTTTTCAACATCATCCTGTGAGGGAATGAATTGTCTGAGTTGTTTTTCAGGAGTATCAGGCCTCAGATACGTATGGTATACATTTAATGAGGTTTTGATATCAAATTTGTTTTTAAAATAGTCAATAGTTTCAATCATATCTTCCGGACTTTGCAGACCAGTAAATGTTACTGAATTCAACATTTGTGAAGGCGGATATCCAATTTCAAGAAGTTTTCTGATTGCATTAAGGATTATATCCAGTTCTTCAGAATCATTATTAGGATGTAATTCCTTATATAATTTTGGGTTTACTGTTGAAACATGAACAGCAATAAGTCCTTTCATGGCATGTTTGGCGGTGTTTTTTAGTATATGATCATCTTTAAGTGGCAGCCCGCCTGTCCATATATTGTTCCTTAATCCCAGGTCAGAACTAAGTTTTATATGATCAAAAACCGACTTTCTCAAAAGGGGTTCTCCCCCAAGCCATTCAATTGCAGTTATATCAAGTTTTTTAGCATCCTTGATAATGTTTTCTATCTGATCATCAGTCAAGGTATTTACGGGTGTATCCAAGGCATTCATATAACAATAAATGCAACCCTGATAACACAGATCTCCCACCTCGAGCTGAAGTGAATAAAACCCTTGCTGACCGTAAGTCTTATTTAATTTTTCGTAATCAATCACTATATTTGCATGTTTATTATTAAAACATAAGTCAGCAAAGTTTATTATAATGATTGATCATAATTGAATAAGCATAGATAAATTTCTAGTAAAGATTAATTAAAATTTTATAAATTTATATACGTTCTAAAATTTCATTTATCATTATTTAATAAAGATATGCTGAAAAACCTGATCAGGGAAACGCTTAAGATTCTGCATCTGGATCTAACCAAAAATATGAAATATGACCGCCTTACAAAATCAATAATTAAAAAGGCTGTAAAACCAAATTCCAATTGTATAGATATTGGATGTCATAAAGGTGAAATACTGGATATTTTTCTTAAATATGCACCTTCCGGAACTCATTATGCTTTTGAGCCTATTCCTGTATTTTATAAATTATTAAATGAAAAATACAAAAACAGAGTAAAGGTGTTTTCGTACGCAATTTCTGATAAAGAGGAAACAACCAATTTTCACTATGTAAAAAATGCACCGGCATTCAGCGGGATAAAAAAAAGAGATTATCTTATTAAAAATCCTGTTATACAAGAGATAAAAGTTAAAGCAAAACCATTAGATCATATTATTCCTGTTGATATTGCAATTGATGTAATAAAGATTGATGTTGAGGGAGCAGAGATGCATGTTCTTAAGGGATCTCAGAATACCCTGACCAGAAATCGACCTCTTGTAATTTTTGAATACGGAAAAGGTGCAAGCGATTATTACGGAACCGATCCAGGAGCTTTGTACTGCTTGCTTGAGAATACCGGTCTAAACATATATTTGTTGCAAGATTGGCTGAAACAGAAAAAACCACTGAGAAAAGAAAAATTTATAAATGTATATAAAGAGAATGAGGAGTATTATTTTGTTGCGGGCCCGTGATTGACGACTATAAATTAAATCCATCCTTTAAGCTTATAATAACCCATAGCAAAAAATTCCCGCAATATAACTATTTCCAGTTGCAGGTAACCCCAGAACCGGTATCGGAGATTAATCTGATTGCCGACATCAGGAATTAATTTACGTCCTCCCAGTTTCTTATCGTCGAACTTAAGATCGGATTCAATCACCCTTTCAAATGTTGGAAAACTACCTGTGTTTTCAAAACCTGCCTTTTCAAATGTTTTAACTGCCCTTCTTATATGAGAAGGGATGGTGACCAGTATAACAGAATCTTTAGTTATTGAAGGGAACTTATCTTTTATCTGCAATGCCTGGTAGCGTGTGTTTGTACCTTCTGTTTCAAAAAAAATTCGAGATGAATCTATTTTACGAAGTAGTAACTCATTATAGGTTCTAATAACAGAACTGTTTGTATCGGTAGTGTCTCCAGGTATAGCAATGATTATCTGCGCATCGGGAAATAATTCTCCTGCCCTGGCAGTGAAGTAGGCTCTCAACAAACCATCCTTGCTCGGCATTCCCCCGCCGCTAAGCAATACTATTGCGTCGGGAATTTGAACTTTATCAATGTTTTTTGTGCCAAGCCAGTAAAATATATGAAAAGGTATGCTGGTAAATGCAAAGATTATCATTATAAGCCAGAAACATACAAATATAATTGTACAGATTTTCAGAAATCTTTTAATAACCCTGCTTATTTTATAATACTTCCCTTTTTTATGTTGTCTTGCCATATTATATTAGTTATCAACCAGTTTGTTTTTACCGTGCCTGGCTATATAATCATCTATCATAATATCATAAAGCATCATGATCTTTCTTAATATCTTATTATTGACATCATACTTAACTTTTCCAATGGACGAAATTGGCAAAACTTTGGGTGAGGTACCTGAAATAAAAAGGGAATCGAAATAATTGATATCGTCCTCATGAATTTCATTTTCAATAATTTGAATATTATTTTCTTTACATATGCTGAATATTTTATCTCTTGTAATGCCTTGCAGAATTTGATGAACAGGGGGAGTTAGTATCGTATCGTTCTTTATGAAAAAAACATTTGAGCGGCTTCCTTCGTTAATAAAGCCATCTTCGTTTACCAGTATTACATCATAAAGATTATGACCTTTTATCATAGCTACAGTATGTTCCCGTAACTCAAGCAGAACTTGCTTTGCATTTGGAAATGGTCTTTTAGCTTTGTATATGATGCTTGGCATTCCTTCTTTGTATTGCTCTTCAGAGGGATATCTGTTTTCAATAAATAATGAAATAAGATTATTACGGCATCCTTGACGACTGTAACTGGAATTTATGATAATCTCAGCATTACCGTTTTTTACATTGTTAATCCTTATAAGTTGATGCAAATCTTTTCCAATGCTTCTTTCATCTGTCATTATATCCAGGTCAATTATCCGTGCAGAAGAATACAGCCGTTTAATGTGTTCATCATAAAACAAAGAAACTCCATTTATAACCCTTATAACTTCGTAGATTGATTTACCTTCACAAAATAATTCCTTATTGAACTGATTACAGGGTTTTATCTTATGATTCAACAGGAAATAATCGTAATAACATTTTAACATTTAATTAGGATATTCATTAATTAAAGAAAGTGATAAATTATTTTGATTTTTTATTAATACGGTTCCATTCTTTCTTAAGGATACTATATGTTTTAAGATCCACATATTTGCTGTTAAGGAGTTCTCCTTGTCGCTCAACTCCTTCATATTCAAGCTTTAACCGGAAAGGAATTTGTATGCTTTTTTTATTTCCTACAGCGCATTTCACCATGACTTTATTCATATTTAACTTTTCAAAGGCATACTTTATTAACGATCTGCATGACCTTATCATAATTCCTTTTCCTTGTTTATCTTCAACCAGCCAAAAGCCTAATTCTGTTTTATTATTAGTTCGATCTATTTCTTTCAAACTGACCAAACCTGAAAATTCTTTCTTATGCCATATTTCAAATACTTTATCCTCCTTATGACAGCGGGATTGAAGTACAGAAATAATGAAGTTTTCAGTGTCTTCTACTTTACTGGTTGAATCAATAAAAGGAAGCCATTCACGCAAGTACTTGCGGTTGTTATCAATGGCTTCGAAAATAACCGGAGCGCTTTCGATGCTTATTTCTTTTAGTTCTATCTCATTATCGGTTTTTATATTGATCATTTTGAATTAGTATTTTGATTCTCAGAAGAGAGAAAATTATCTACTAATTGTTTTGCTTTTTCATAGTGCTTCGACGCGACGAAAACACGGCAGGCATCTTCGAAAGAACCTGATACCCATCCGGCAACGGTGCTTTCACGAAGCGTATTGCGTACCAATGCCCCGATACCGTTGTCATTTAAAATGTCTTTAATAATTTCGGCATCAATAACAGAGCCGGTAAATACCCTGATTAAATCATCATCTTTGTTCATGATAGTGTTGCAATTATTTTATTTTTACTATTCGCTCAATATCCGTTTCATTTTGATTTTGCATATATATATAATATATTCCATCGGAAAGATTGGATAGGTTAAGTTTAATTTCACCGTTTAAATATAAGGGGTTGATTTGTTTGATTACCCTGCCATATTCATCATAAATCAAACATTTACGAATACTTGTATTTGAAACATGAGATATGGTGGTAATATCCCGAAACGGATTTGGATAAACCGATTTAATAATATCACCTTCAATATCTGTTGCTAATTCATCCATGCCGATCGGGTCATTGGTGTTATAAAAAATATAATTGCCTTTACCACTATCCCAATTGCTTATTATAATATCGCCATGCGGACTATAAGTATAATCTATAATTAATTCATCACCGGGAGATAATTCATTTGTGAAGCTCACATGGGTTTTACCTGGTATATGCTTGTATTGATTGGTTTCTAATATTGCTCCATTATATCTGATCTCATCAATTTTTTCAACATTTTGTTCGGGAAGAATAATAACAGAGCTTTCTTTTTGAATATAAATAACTATTTGCTCGTTGAGATAAGATTCCTTTCCAAGGTCTGATACGTGAATTGCCTCAACAACTGAGTGGGTTGAAGATGTATATGATGGATCCAGTTCAAATCCGTCAGTGGTTCCCAGGGCTATTCTAATAGCTTGCCACCAACCGCCGTATATCATATCCAGGGTATCATTAATCGTAACATCATATAAAAGAACTCCTGATCCATGCCCTACGGAATCTGATATCCAGGATGCATTTGCAGGTGCTGGAAATCCGTCAAATTCATACATTTTAATTTTTCCATCCCCACCCAATTGATTATTTCCAGTTACAACAATAAAAGTTGTTGAATCTGTTTCATTAAATTTATATCCTGCATCTACTGAATTAGTAAAATTATTACCATTTGCTGATTCCCACGAAGCTGTTGTTGAAATATCACCCTGATCATTAGCAAGATATATGTAATTGGATGTTCTATTACAAGTATAAACAACATCAAGATAACCATTAAGATCAAAATCACAAAACTCTACATCCATAGCGCCCATCTCAATATCAGACATCCACACATTATCATCGCTGAAATTGCCACTGTCATTGTAATATATTCTACCGTGCTCAAGTTTATTATAATATACTTCACCTCCGGCAATAGCTATATCGAGGTCTCCGTCTCCATCAGCATCGCCCGTAGCACAACTGAAAGTATAGAATCCTTCCGATTCGAATGATGGTGTGGATTCAAGCTCCCCCGCCTGGTTATAATATACTTTTAATTTCCCCGGGGATGAAAAACCTGAAGGACCTATATAAACAGATACTGCAATATCAATATATCCGTCATTATTGAAGTCCCCGGTAGCTACATGTCCATGATAATCAATATCGTCAGATTCCCATGATGGAGTATCCGGAAAAGTTCCGTCGCCATTATTGTAATATACTACAACATTCTGCCTTGCCATATCATTACCGTTGGAAATAATAAGGTCTTTCCAACCGTCACCATTGATATCTGCAATTCCTAAACCGGTTGAATAATTGCCATTAGGGACAGATTCCCAGTCGGGTTGCTGTGGATAAGGTATTTCCTGTGTAAAGCAGAATAACCATATAAATGCGAGAATGAGTGTGATTATTATTGCTTTCATAATTAATTTTTTTATAAATATAAGAAATATTTGGAGTGTAAAAATTTTAGATTTTGGTTCTCAGATTACGGTTTGTAATGTTTAAATTAATGATCGCAAATACCATAATTGCAGCACTTAACCATTGAACCACCGATAGTCTTTGATCATTAAAAATATAATCGAAAATTATAGCAGATAATGGAAAGAACAACTCACAGATAGTAGCTATAATAGCACGGACTTTCTTTAATCCAAAATAATAAAGAAAAATAGCACCACTGCCGGTGGTAAAAGCAATAACAATAAATATAATCCAGTTCAGTTTTGTTATGTTTTCAAATTCAAGAAACTTAAAGGTTACTAAAATGTAAATCGTCATAATTATTGCAGTAAAACTATAACGGTAAAAAGTAGCTGTATGGAATGAATAATTTTGAAGAATTCTTTTACTTAGTACTGTTGAGCTTCCGAAAGATAATGCTGCAAGCAAAGCAAGAAGTGCAGCATAAACGGTATTGGCTCCTGTGTCAAGATTCGGTGTATACTTACCGAATGTTAAAAAGTATCCTGCCACTATAGCTAATCCCGCCCATAAAATATAATTCTTACCCAGTTTTTCTTTCAAAAAAATGGCGGCCAGAGCTATTGCAAAAACGGGTTGTAATTTCTGTAGCAAAACAACTACGGTCAGTTTTTGAAAGTTAACCAGGAATAATGCTTTTACAATAGACATTGTACCTATTGCTCCACCGGTTAAAGCGATAAGAATGAGTATAATGTAATCATTGGTTGAAAAAACTCTGAGGTATTTATATTGTTTATAGAGAAATAAATTCATTAGGAGGAATGGTATAATATGGATCATAAAAACAACAAAGCCAACATCGAGATTATACAGTCTTGGTGTTAATACTATTCCATCAAAACCCCAAAGTATTGCAGATATGCTCACTGCAATAGATCCCCAAATAATCGATACTTTTTTCTTATTCACTTTTAATGAATTAATTAAGACGCAAAGATAGGGTTTTTAACTATTATGTAAGAATCAATGACGGTAATGCGGATTTCTAGGAACTAATTATTATTAAGTAAAAATATATATTTATTATTTTAGCTGCATTAAAAAGCATTTAATTTTACTATTCGGATTAATGCTTTTGTTTTCAGCATGGACTAAACAATAAATAAATATGGAAGTTGCACTGATTATTGTTGCTGTTTTTATTATTTTTCTTTTGATAAATAGAAGATTTAAAAATCTGATCAGGAATGATTTCTATTTAGAAAAACCTGAATTGAATTATATCTCTGAGTGTAAGGTGAATGAGAAAGTAATAATAAAATACATTGATAATAAGAGAAATATAGCCGTTTATTGTAATGATAAGAAAATAGGATTAATTCCCGAAGATTACTCGAAGATCATCATTCGGCTGCTCAGTGAAAAAGAATACCTGGAAGGTAAATTAACAGGTGTAAATAAAAACGGTTTTAAGATAAAAACCGGGTTAAAGGGGCAGGTTAGGGATATGATCAACTAATGTTAAGTAAAGAGTATATTAGATAATATTCCAGTGAGCGGATGACTACGAGTTCCCCTTTGCCAGTGATCGGATGACTACGAGTCATCCGATCACTAAAAATATATCCCGCTCTTCCAAAGGCTTAGGTCTATTTCCGTTTGGGTTTGGGTTTATGAAAGATGCAGGCTTTTAATTATGCGGCCAAACATATCATATACAATTAGTTCTGAAGCACCTTGCAAACCATAATGTAGTTTGCTTACTTCAAAGTTCCAGGTTGGTTGCCTGCTGACCGTGTATTCCGGTAATTACTTGAACAATAATACAATATAAATATTGGTTAGTCTTGATGAACCTTCGGGAGGAAATATTGAGGGAATCGAACACATGCATTTAAGGGAGTTTTTAAGTCGGGAATTTTAATTGATCAGAAAACTTTAATGGCATGCGGATCAGACTGATTTTTGGGAATAATAGGGAATATCATTGCAAACCTTTTCTGAATCGGTATAAATATTTTTTTGTAAACTTTGTATATTTTTATAATTTAGTCATAATTTTTAAAACCCAAATCCCAATGAAATACCTAAAGTTTTTTATTCTGTCATTCATTTTATTATCTTTCATGCATAACACACCAGCCCAGGACCGTGGCTTTAAAAAGGTAAACATTGAAATTGACGGGCAGATCACCCCGCTTTATGACCAAAGCCATGCACTGGTTGTAGGTGTGAGTAATTACACCAATGGCTGGCCCGACCTGCCGGGTGTTAACAATGATGTACAGGCGGTAAAGCAAGCCCTTGAGCAAAAGGGCTTTAATGTGGTAGTTGTAAATGACCCCGACGACAATGAACTGGAAGATGCCTTTGAGGATTTTATTGATAACTACGGCGTAAATACCAACAACCGTTTGTTGTTTTATTTTGCCGGCCACGGGCATACCATGAAAGCCTCCGACGGCAGGGAAATGGGCTATATCGTCCCTTCCAATGCGCCCCTTCCGCAAACTGACAAAACAGGTTTTCACCGAAAAGCATTAAGTATGCGTAGCATGGATAAATACGCACGGGATGTACTATCCAAACATGCCTTGTTTTTGTTTGACGCTTGTTTTTCGGGGCAGTTGTTTAACCTGAGCCGGGCAGTGCCGGTTTCTATTTCATACAAAACAACCAAACCCGTGAGGCAATTCATTACCTCCGGCAGCGCGGATGAAGAAGTTCCCGACAGAAGCCTCTTCAGGCAGTATTTTGTAAAAGCCATTACTACCGGCGATGCCGATGGCAATAATGACAATTACCTCACCGCCTCTGAGTTAAGCGAATACATTTTTGACAAGGTAACCAACTACAGCTACGACAACCAGCACCCGCAATACGGAAAAATACGCGACCCCTATCTTGATGAAGGGGATTTTGTGTTTGTTTTAAAAGCCTCTGCAACAGCAGAACCCGAAAGGGATATAAGCATTGTGGAAGAAACAATTAACTATTACGGAAGCATAAAACTCACCACCGAAATAAGTGGCAGACTTTACCTCGACGGCTCTTATCTGAGGTCTGTTAATGCCAATACCTTGCTTACCTTACATGATATCCCCAAAGGTAGCCATACCCTGAAGATAAGCGGTGAAACCGACTGGACAAAAGATATAAATGTTTATAAAAACAGAACCACCGAAGTAACCGCCCCCAGGGAACGCACCTACTCTACAAACATGGTTTTGGTAAAAGGCGGCTGCTTTGATATGGGTTGTACAAGCGAACAAAGCAATTGCGGTAGTGACGAAAAACCCGCTCACCGGGTTTGTTTGGATGATTTTTATATTGGCAGGTATGAAGTAACGGTAAAGGAATTTAAAGCATTTATAGATGCAACAAATTATACAACGGATGCAGAAAAGAGAGGTTATAGCTGGATATATACAGGCAGCGATTGGGAAAAGAAAAACGGTGTTACCTGGAAATGTAATGTAAACGGAAACACAAGGCCTACAAGCCAGTATGATCATCCCGTGATACATGTATCATGGAATGATGCAGAAGCCTATTGCAAATGGTCGGGAGGACGCCTGCCCACCGAAGCCGAATGGGAATATGCAGCCCGTGGCGGACAGCAAAGCGAAGGATACAAATACAGTGGCAGCAATGATTTGGATGAAGTGGGGTTCTATCGTGATAATTCAGGATATAAAACCCATGCTGTTGGCCAAAAGAAAGCCAATGAACTGGGCATTTACGACATGAGCGGAAATGTTTGGGAGTGGTGTAGTGATTGGTACGGAAGCGATTATTACAGCAGCAGCCCTGAGAATAATCCGCAGGGGCCATCTGATGGCTCGTACCGCGTGATTCGTGGCGGCCGCTGGCACTACTACGCCAGGTATTGCCGTGTAGCTACCCGGTGCGACGGCAGTCCGGACTTTAGCAACTACTGCATGGGCTTCCGCCTCGCCCGCAGTTCTAACTGACATCCAAAACGAGCCATGCGGTGATTGTTTCAAGTCCGGTGAGGAACGAACCGGCAAGAAACAAGAACAGCATGGCGAGTACAAAAAAATATATTATGCAAGTTCAATTATTCAATATTCCTGTATTCGATGAACAAAATGGGCTGGAAGAAATGAATAGTTTTATTCGGGGCCATAAAGTATTGGAAATCACTCAGAATTTTTTTCAATACAATGAATTAGCATATTGGAGTTTTTGTATCAAATATCTTGATTCGAAAAAAACAGAACAAATCACAAAAAATGGAAAGAAGGATATTAAAAGTTTATTAAATAAGGTGCAATTTAACAGATTTACGACTTTAAGGGAATCGCGTAGAATTATTTCAAAAGAAGATGCAATACCTGCATTTGCAGTTTTTACAGATGATGAACTGATCAATTTGTCGAAGCTTGATGAAATTAATCTTTCTTCGATGAAAACTATTAAAGGAATCGGTTCAAAAAAAGCGGAGAAGTTCGGACAAAGAATAATCGAACTTTTTAATAAAAAAATCAAAGATGAAACGTCAGGGAAATCTGATACATCAAATAGCTGATCCTGATAATCTGCGGCTGGCA
This sequence comes from uncultured Bacteroidales bacterium, assembly GCA_964550205.1. Classification (GTDB taxonomy): domain Bacteria; phylum Bacteroidota; class Bacteroidia; order Bacteroidales; family JAIOZK01; genus JAIOZK01. The sequence goes on along the minus strand of CAZJYD010000013.1, from coordinate 99 downwards.
TTTTATAAAGCACAGAAGGGAAAGTCGGGAAAAGCAGAGGTTAGAAAATTTGCTGATAATCTTGATAAAAACCTGATAACTTTAAGAGGTCAGATTTTA
>CAZJYD010000012.1:0-51146 GCA_964550205.1 uncultured Bacteroidales bacterium | reverse complement strand
CGGTAAGCCGCGAAATGGTATGGGCGGCTTACAAGAAAGTAAAAGCCAACAAAGGTAGCGCAGGCGTTGACGAAATCAGCATGGACGAGTTCGATGCAGACAGGTCAAAACACTTGTACAAACTTTGGAACCGCATGGCATCGGGCAGTTATTTTCCACCACCTGTCAAAGAAGTTGAAATATCGAAGAAAGACGGAGGTATCCGTAAACTTGGTGTTCCAACCATTGCCGACAGGATAGGTCAAATGGTTAGAAACCGTACAGAAACAATTTCCTACGCTGTTTTACCATTGGCAAATTGGATTATCGAATTGAAGCGTTTAGATTTGTATAACAAGAGCCGTGTGATGGGAGACTATCAAGCGCGGTTCTGTGAGAGGCTTAGGGTGAAACTCCCTTTGCCTACTCGACCCATAAACCGTTAGCAAAAATGCCATGAAAGCCTCGTGCAATAAAAAAGCATCAATTATATTACCAAATTGGTAATTATTTCGTATCTTTGTCGGTAGATTGATTAAGAATAATATGAGAGTTGTAGCTAAAAAGATACTTCGAGAGTTTTGGGAAAAGCATAAGGATTCGGAAGACCAATTGAAAACTTGGTACAAAGAAGCAAGTAAAGCCAATTGGACAAGTTCGACTGATATTAAAAACGAATACCCCAAAGCGAGTATCTTAAAAGCTGGACGAGTTGTGTTTAATATATGTGGAAACAAATACAGATTGATTACGCATATTAACTATTTGAGAAAATGGGTTTTCATTAGATTCATTGGTACGCATACCGATTATGATAAAATTGACGTAGAAAAAATTTGAGTGATATGAATATAAAAGTGATTAAAACCGAAGAAGACTACCAACAAGCATTAGAAAGGCTTGAGGTGATTTTTGACGCTCCGATTGATTCTCCAGAAGGAGATGAAGCAGAGATTCTAAGCATTTTGATAGAAAAATATGAAGATGAGCATTATCCGATTGGACCTCCTGACCCGATTGAAGCGATAAAGTTTCGTATGGAGCAAATGGATATGAAAAAAAGCGATTTGGCCGATATAATTGGATACAAAAGTAGAGTTTCGGAAATTTTCAGCAGGAAACGTAAATTGACTTTACAAATGATTCGTAAACTGCATAAAAAATTAAAAATCCCATATGAAACTTTAATAGCTGATTATTAGAAGGCACATTTTGTTAACAGGCTATATACACCATGCGGGGCTGATTCCAGCTTCTTTGGTTGTCGTTTTTAGCTAAATTCGTATCGGGCGGAATAGTGAAAGTCTTTGTAAAACCCGCAAGGTACATATAGCTATACGTTAAGTGCAACCTGATAAAAGCATCTCTTGTATGAGAAAAAAAATTGTATTTTTGGGATATGAGTATTATTGATCAAAATATTGACAAAATTTGTAAATTATGCGAACAGCATTATGTTTCGCAGCTATCTGTATTTGGATCGATTTTGACTGATAAATTCAACAAAAATAGCGATATTGACTTACTGGTGGACTTTTGCAATATTGACTTGCAAAACTATGCAGACAATTATTTCAGCCTGAAACAAGCACTCGAGGAGATATTTAGGCAACAAGTTGATTTATTGGAAAACAAAGCGATCAAAAATCCTTATTTACGACAATCAATCGATTCTTCAAAACGACTTTTATATGAATCCTGAAATCAAAACCTGGCTTTTCGATATTCTTCAATCAATAAAGGAAATTGAAAGCTATTATACGGACAGACCAAAATTTTTCGCTGAATATCAAAAGGACATCAGGACAAAGCGGGCAATTGAGCGAAATATTGAGATAATTGGAGAAGCTGTCAACCGGATTTTGAAAAAAGATAAGAATTTTGAGATTAATAACGCTCAACAGATTATTGGGACTCGAAACCGGATAATTCATGGATACGACAGGGTTTCTGACGACATGATTTGGAGTATTGTGATAAATCATTTGCCAAAACTAAAAACCGAAGTTGAAGGATTATTGGACGAATAAAACAGGCAGCAGTTAACAGCGGCTAATAGTGCATGCCGCGCATAGTAGTCACCAAGACAAGAAATTGTATATTTGAACATCATGAACATCAACAAACATAAAGGTACAAAAGCGGCACGCAACATAGCCGCGGAACTTTGTGCACAATATAAAAAATTTGGAAATCCTTTGCTTTGGCCAAGAAAATGTATTAACTTTGTAATTACAATTAAAAGTTAATATTATGGATATTTCAATTGTTCCAATAGGAAATTCAAAAGGTATTAGACTAAGCAAAACACTACTTGAAAAGTACAACATCAAAGACAAGGTTGAGCTTATTCTTGAGAAAAATTATATCATACTGAAACCAAAAGCTGAACCGAGAAAAGGCTGGGAAAAAGCTTTCAGGAAAATGCATGAAAGTGGTGACGATAAGCCATTAATGAATGACGTATTTGAAGACGAAAGCTTTGAGGAATGGAAATAAGTCAATATGAAATTGTATTAGTTAATCTTGACCCAACAGTTGGGAGTGAGATTAAGAAGACTCGTCCTTCTGTGATAATTTCTCCGAACGAGATGAATAAATATCTTAATACAGTTGTTATTGCTCCAATGACAAGCAAGTCTAAAAAGTATCCAACGAGAGTTCCGGTGAAACATTATAATAAGAAAGGTTGGATTGTTCTTGACCAAATTAGAACAATTGACAAGCAAAGAATTATTAAGATACTTGACAATTTGACTGAAAAGGAAATCCAAGAAGTTAAGCTGATACTTAAAGAAACATTTGTAGATTAATTTTTTATACAGTGTGTAACAGCAAATCAAACTTAAGCCGGGTGTTTGGTGGTATTCTGACAAAAAATGCTATCTTTAACTTATCAACGGGTGATTGATGAACAGGGCGGAAAATCCCGGCCAAAGTTTATTTGCATACAGTTGAAGCGCATACTAACATTTCGCTATAGACGCAGATGCGTTAATCTGATGAATAATTTTTTTTGTATAAAAAAACAGTGATTTCAGACAAAAAATGAAAATCATTTTAATAAAATCCCAGGCATAAGAATTAATAATTGGAAAAGGTACGCGCTATAACATTAGCTTAACAAAATTGTGGTAAACAGCCATCGGCTGGCATTTTGCCCTGCATCCGGTTATTGTGTCGGAGGACTCTGATGCAGCAAAGAAATACCAATTTTGTTTAGCCTTAACCATTACCAATAATACGAGCAAAATTGGATAAATATGAGAAAAGTGGATTTACAGATGACATAAAAGAGCAGATTCTAAAACAATCAAAGTCGTTACTTGATGACTAAATACAGATTAAGTAACACGGCAAAAGAAGACTTAATCCAAATTCATCATTACGGAGTTGAAAACTATAAAACCAATATTTTTATATATTTGAATTAATAAAGTAAGCCAAGGAAGGTTTTTAGACGAACTGACGTTAGTCAGAATGCAAAAAAAAAGACAACGGATACATTGAAAATGATGAGTAACAATAAACATATCTTATCAAAGAACAACTTTCAGACCGGACTGACTCGACTTTACCGACAGCGTACCCGAAGAATATTGACCAAAAAATCATTATTAAGAAATCGTTACTTTAACCGATTAACAAGTTCTTTGTTAATTTTCTTTTTTCTTTCAAACACAGGAGGGGTATTCGGACAGGAGAAAAATGTATCGAATGGTAATCAACAGTGGTTGCAATACTACAACCAAACCAAGCTGGGAAATAACTGGACATGGCTTTCTGATGGCGGTTACCGATGGAAAGACGGGTTTCAGAAAAGCTCTCAATACTTAGTAAGAACCGCAATAGGATATATGATAAATCCTCACATTAGAATTTCCTCAGGATTTGCTCATTTAGGATTCTTTTCAAAAGGCAACTTGAACAAAATGGAATTCAGACCTTATCAGGAACTGCATTTAAAAAACAAGATTAGTAAAATCGAACTTAGTCATAGGTACCGTATAGAAGAACGTTTTTTTAATCCTGTTATCGATGGTGAAATTCAAACTCCGAACGAGTTTAATTTCCGCTTTCGCTATTCAATAATGGTAAGTATCCCACTATTCAAGCTATCCAAAGAAAAAACGGACAAAGTGTTTTTACTTAATATCGGTGATGAAATATTCATCAATGCAGGGAATGACATTGTATACAACGTTTTTGACCAGAACAGATTCATAATCAGTCCTACTTTTAAACTAAATGAACAGGTTACCTTTTCTTTAACATGGAATAGTCAATTTGCGGGCACTACAACGCAAGGAAGTTTTGTTAACACAAATGTTATCTGGATACAAGTGAAACATAAGTTGAATTTGACAAGCAAAAAACAAAATGTAACAGGCTAATACACATTAACAAACGAAAGTCTTGGTCGAGAATTAATACCAGACAAATATCTAAAACAAGTGTCAAAAGATTACAATGATTCGTATATTTGATATTGTAAATCAGAATTCATTTTTGTACAGTATTTTATACTTATGAGATCGGTTAATGTATTTATCGTTTTTGTTTTATTTATTTCTTCAATAAATTACTTAAAAGCAGATATACAACAAAGCACAAAGCCTGGTGATACAGTAAATTATGAAAGTGATTCGGCTCATGTTGTGTCGCTTGTGGATTCGGCATTCGATAGCATAGGGCAAAATCAAGTTTATTCTGAAAACATTGAAAAAGCTATTAAGCTTGCACAGGAGAATAATATAGTAAGTTTTATTATCAATGAATTAGAGCAAAAAGGTGTATCATTAAGAAACAAGGGAAAGTATCAGCAGGCTTTGCTTTTACATAATCATGCATTAAAGCTTGCCAGAAGCATTAGCGATGAGAAATCGGAAGCAAGATGTTATAATAATATCGGTGTTGTATTCAGAAGGATGGATGATTATCAGGATGCAACTGATTATCATCTGAAAGCATTTCGTATTTCCGAGAAATTAAATGATCCTCAGGGAATAGCAATTGCATTAAACAGTTTGGGAAATATTGAATACCTGATGGGTAATTATGATAAGGCTCTGGATGATTTTAAAAGTGCGCTTAAAATAGAAGACAGCATCAACAACCAATTAGGGGTAGCTATTAATCTGAATAATATTGGCAATGTTTATAAGAAAAAGAAAGGTTTTACCAAGGCATTGAATTATTACAATTGGTCGCTGCTAATTAATAAAAGAATCAATTCTGAGAGAGGAGTAGCTATTTGTAATAGTGATATTGGCAGTATTTATTTGCTCAAGGGAAATTTCATCAAATCGCTTGAATACTTTCTTAAAGCCCTTGATATTTATGAGAAATTGGGTGATGTCAGGTACATTTCAAGTAATTATCTTAATCTTGGGAAAGCTTTTGCAGGACTTGATGATTATAAAAAAGCCCTGTTTTATTATGAAAAGGCACTCGGATTAGCAAGGAATATTAATGCTAAGGCAGTAATAAGGGATATTTATTATGAAATGTCTGATGCATATAATAATCAAAATGATTATAAGAATTCTCTTATCTATAATAAACAAGCTGTTGTTTATAAAGACAGTATCCTCAATGAAAAAAACCAAAGAAATATAGCACAGCTTCAGGCACTATATGAGAGAGAGAGAATGCAGGATCAGTTAAGGATCCTTAGAAATCAGGCAGAAATTAAGGACCTTGAAATAAGCAGAAATAAACTAATTAGCAAGATAGCATTTGGTAGTGTTCTGCTTCTTATGATATTTGTGGGAGTTGTGATATGGGCATACACCAATAAACTAAAAACGAACAGATTGCTTAAAGAAAAGAATGAAGAGATAAACCGTGCTCAGGAAAAGCTTAAGATGAATGCTGATCAATTGTTAAAAGCAAAGGAACAGGCCGAAGAAGCCAATCAAATTAAGAGCCAGTTCCTGGCCAATATGAGCCATGAGTTCAGAACTCCACTTAATTCAATAATAGGATTTACAGAGATTTTATCCGGTAAGACAAAGGATAGAAAAAAAACCAATTATTTAAACTCTATTAAGACGAGCGGAAACAGTTTGTTGTTTCTGATTAATGATATTCTGGATCTTTCAAAAATAGAAGCCGGTAAAATAGATATTGATTATGAGCCGGTTAATTTATTTGATATGTTTTATGAGATGGAGCAAATTTTTTCATTGAAGATATCACAGAAGAATATTGATTTTAAGTTTTCAGTCGATAGTAAATTACCAAAAGAACTTATGCTTTCCAGAACAAGGTTGCGGCAGGTATTGTTCAATATTATTGGTAACTCCATTAAATATACTAAAAATGGACATGTAAACATTAGATCAAAGGCTACCAAAGTGTATTTAAAAAAGGTGAATTTTGAGATAAAAATTGAAGATACGGGCATTGGAATAGCAAAGGAAGACCAGGAAAAGATCTTCGATGCATTTCAACAAAGCAGTATAAGTGAGAAAGAAAAATTTGGCGGGACTGGCTTAGGACTGACAATATCAAAAAGACTTGTTGATATGATGGATGGTGAAATAACCGTCGACAGTAAGCCGGGTGAGGGAAGCACATTTACCTTAATTTTTAATAATGTTTTTATTGCCAGAGATACTATCAAATTCACAGAGGAAAAGGAACCCATTTATTCTGATATAGAATTTGTGCCGGCCAAAATTCTTGTTGCAGATGATGTTGACAGTAACAGAGAGCTGATACGTGAAATATTATTGGAATCGAACATTAAGGTAATTGAGGCTTCAAATGGGGATGAGGCTATTGAAAAAACAATAAAGGAAATTCCCAATGTTGTTCTTCTGGATATACGTATGCCTGATATGGATGGGTATAATGTAATTACAAGATTGAAATTAAATGAAAAAACTAAAGATATTCCCGTTATTGCAGTTTCTGCTCTTGTTATGCCAAGAGATAAAGAAAAAATATTTGATCATGGCTTTGAGGGATTCATAACCAAGCCAATAGATATAAATGATTTGTATAAAGAACTTGGTCGTTTTATCATGTACAGGACAAAGGAGGATAAAACTCCGGTAAATATTGCTTCTTCTACCGCTAATGGGTTTAATATAAAAGAGACAATAAATTCAGAAACAATGAAAATGATTGAAGAAGAATTGCTCCCCAGTTGGAAACAAGTAAAAGAAAATCATTTTATTAACGAAATAGTCGAATTTGCAACTAATGTGAAAGAAACCGGAAAGAAGAATAATATTAGGGTTTTATATGATTATGGTGTACAACTCAAAGAAAGCAGTTTAAATTTTGATATTTTAAGAACTAATACCATACTTAATGATTTTGCTGTGATCACAAAACAATTGAAAGAAAAATGCAAATTGGAAACATAAGAATTTAACTAATGGCAAAAAACAAAAAAAATGATGTTTTCAATATATTGATTGTTGATGATGTTCCTGACAACATCCAGATACTTGGAAATATTTTAAAAAGCAGATATAAAAATATTTCATACGCTTTAAGTGGAAAGGAAGCTCTTACGATGTCAGGAAAAAACGATTTTGATCTGATACTACTGGATATTATGATGCCGGAAATTAATGGTTTTGAGGTTTGCGAGGAGTTAAGGAAAAGAAATGAAACAAAAGACATACCAATAATATTTCTTACTGCAAAAGCTGAACATGAAAGCATAGTCAGGGGATTTAAAATAGGAGCTCAGGATTATATAACCAAGCCATTTAATTCTGAAGAGTTACTTGCTCGTGTAGAAACACATTTGAAATTAAGGCACCAGAGAAAGCAGTTGGATAATATGAACAAGACTCTCGAAAGAAAAGTAGCTGAGAGAACCAGGCAGCTTCAAAAAGCAAACCGGCAGCTTGTAACTCTGGAAAAAGCAAAAAGCGATTTTTTAAATATCATCAGTCATGAGCTAAGAACACCATTAAATGGATTGCAGGGTTTAATTGAATTACTCAGGGAATCAGAGAAAACTGTTGAACAGGGTGAGTATATCGAATATTTGAAAGAAACCTCCGATCGTTTGGCAAAATTCAGTGAGACAGCAATTTTAATAACAACATTAAGTGCCGATAAATACGAGGCAAGCTACTCTCCCCAACGTATAAGCTATATTTTTGATAATGTTATTGAAACGTATGAAAAACTGGCAAAAGAAAAGGATATTAAAATAATCAGGAATATTCAGCCAAATGATCTTGAGATATTAATTGATTATGATCTTATTAAAAAGTCACTGGAAAATTTGCTTGACAACGCAATTAGATTTTCACCGGAAGATTCAACTGTTGAGGTTAAGGCATATCTGCATAATGATAAGCCTGTTATCGAAGTGAATGATGAAGGTCCCGGGTTTTCTGAAGAAATAAAGGAAAAACTTTTTGAATATTTCACATCCGGCGATGTTATGAACTCGGAAGGCCTTGGCTTGTCTATTCCGGCAGTTAAGCTGATTATGGATGCCCACAATGGAGAAGTGAAAATAACTAACAGAAAAAATGGTGGCGCTTCAATTAAGATGATTTTTAAGGCCGAATGATAATAGAATAAAAGAAATTACTTATCGTTAGTTTACATTGTTGTTTAATGTGAGATAGTAGTTAATTCAAAACCAAATATTATGAAATTACTGGAAGGAAAAACAGCTTTAATTACTGGAGCTGCAAGGGGTATAGGCAAAGAAATTGCTATCAGATTTGCTGATCAAGGAGCCGATATTGCTTTTTCTGATCTTCTACGTGATGAAAAAATGACAGATCTTGAAAAGGAATTGTCTGATAAAGGGATCAAAGCAAAGGGATTTGCTTCCGATGCCAGTTCACTAAGTGAGGCAGAGAAATTGATTAGTTCAATTGTAAAAGAATTCGGAAAGATAGATGTACTGGTCAATAATGCAGGTATTACCAGAGATAATCTTCTGTTGCGTATGAGAGAAGAGGAATGGGATGTGTTGATGAAAGTAAATCTAAAGTCGGTTTTTAATTTAACCAAATCAATACAACGTACTATGATAAAACAACGTACCGGATCAATTATAAATATGAGCTCAGTAGTTGGTATTAGCGGTAATCCGGGACAATCAAATTATTCTGCTTCCAAAGCCGGGATGATAGGATTCACGAAATCAATTGCTAAGGAACTGGGCTCCCGTAATATCAGATGTAATGCCATAGCACCGGGTTTTATACAAACTGAAATGACAAGTGCCCTTTCCGATGAGGTCAGAAAAGAATGGATAGATTCAATTCCTATGAAGAGGGCAGGAACACCTGCTGATGTGGCAAATGTGGCGATTTTCCTGGCATCAGATCTTTCATCATATGTTACCGGCCAGGTAATTCCGGTATGCGGAGGTATGCAAACTTAAAAAAAATTAAGCCTTGGAAATTCATACAGATTATCCCCTTTGGTTTATTTTATTGTGCTTGTTACTGGGTGGATTATATTCATTTATTTTATATTTCAGGGATAAGGATTCGGAATTCTCACAATGGAAGAAAAGAGTACTCGCATTATTTAGGTTTATAGCTGTTTCGCTTATAGCTTTTTTACTGCTGGGTCCGCTTATTAAATCAAGATTTAAAAATATTGAAAAGCCGTTGATTATAATTGCACAGGATAATTCATCTTCTTTGATGATAGGCGAAGATTCAACTTTTATGAAAAATGAATATATTGAAAGAATTAATGAGCTGATAGAAAATTTATCAGCAGACTACGGGGTTAAAGCATATACTTATGGTGAGAAATTTTCTGACGATTTTAATCTGACTTTTAATGATAATGAAACTGATTTTTCCGAAGTTTTCGGTGAAATAAATGCGCGTTATGCAAATAGAAATATCGGAGCTCTGATAATTGCCAGTGACGGAATATACAATAGCGGCCTGAATCCTTTATACTCCTCTCAAACAATTACTTATCCCATTTATACTATTGCTCTTGGTGATACACTGACTAAAAAGGATGTTATCGTAGATAAAGTTAATTATAACAAGATTACCTATCAGGGAAATGAGTTTCCTCTCGAAGTTGTTATCAGAGCTGAAAAAAGTAAGGGTATGTCTGCGGTGCTCATGGTGAAAAAGAATGATAATATTTTGATTAGAAGAGATCTGAATATCAATAATGATGATTTTATTAAAACCATACCATTTAAATTAAAAGCCGAAGAAAAGGGAATGCAGCATTATGTTGTTGAGATATCTGATGTGACTGGCGAAGTAAGTACAGCAAATAATCGTGCAGATATTTTTATAGATGTCATTGATTCGGAACAGAGAATACTTATATTGTCAAATTCACCGCATCCCGATATTGCAGCTATAAAATCTGCTGTTAAAGATCATGTAAACTACAAAGTTGAACAATATAATATTGAAGAATATAATAAACCGGTTAAAGAATACAGTTTGGTCATTCTTCATCAACTTCCATCGCTTAATACGAAATCCGGTGAAGTTCTAAAACAAATTAATGAAGCCGGAATCCCAACTCTTTTTATTATTGGCATTCAAACCGATCTTGATTATTTCAATCGTCAATCAAACGGTTTGAAAATATACAGCGATAGCAAAACATTTGAAGATGTATTTCCTTCACTTAACAATAATTTTGTCTTTTTTAAGATATCAAAGAAGCTAAATAACACTATAGATAAGTTGCCTCCATTATTTTGTCCTTTCGGTATTTATAATCTTGCAACTTCTGCACAAGTATTATTTTACCAAAAGATAAAAAGTACCATCACTGATTATCCTCTTATCGTATTGATTAATAATCCTTTGCGTAAAACAGGTGTGATTACTGGTGTAGGTATTTGGAGATGGAGGCTGGCTGATTATTCATTGAATGGTAACCGTAATAGTTTTAATGAAATTGTAAGAAAAATAGTTCAATACCTTACTGTTAAATCTGACAAAAGCTTTTTCAGGGTGAAATGTCAAAATGAGTATTCTGAGAATGATCCGATTGAATTTACTGCTGAGTTATATAATAAGAGTTATGAATTAATTAATGATCATGTTGTTAATATTTTTATAGAAGATGCTGAGGGAACCCGTTATCCCTTTGTTTTTAGCAGTATAGACAGCAGTTATTATTTAAATGCCGGAAAATTGCCTGTTGGAAAATACAATTACACAGCAATAGTTAATACGGGTAATTTTTCATATACGGAAAAAGGTGAATTTATTGTCAAGAAAGTTTTTATTGAAGCAACCCAAACTATTGCCGACCATAATATGTTATTCAGGCTTGCCGAAATGCATGGAGGTGAGCTGATCTATCCATCCAATATGGCTGATCTGCCGACCATTATCAGACAACACGAAGAAATAAAACCTGTCAGCTACTATCATAAAAGATATACAGACATGATTAATATTTTCTGGTTATTGATAATTATTGTTTCTTTGCTGTCGGTTGAATGGCTGGCAAGAAAATTGAGCGGAAGCTATTGATATAAATTTTTTCTTGAAAACACTAGTGATTTATGGCAAAAATACTTTTTATAATTATCGTTGCAATACTGGTTTTTGATTATTTGCTTGAACGCATTCTTGATTATCTGAACAGTACCTACTGGAGCGATCAACTACCCAAGGAGCTTGAAGGCATTTATGATCCTGAGAAATACAGCAAGTCTCAGAAGTACACAAAAATAAAACAACATTTCTCAACGGTTACAGATACATTTTCATTCGCTGCAATGATGTTGATGTTGTTTGTTGGTGGTTTTGCTTATCTTGACTCATTGGTAAGAAATATAACGACAAATCCTATATTAATGTCATTGCTGTTTTTTGGCATATTGGGATTTGCAGCAGATATATTATCTACACCATTTTCTATCTATTCTACTTTTGTAATAGAAGAGCGTTTTGGATTCAATAAAACAACTCCCAGGACATTTATTTTGGATAAGCTGAAAGGCTGGTTGCTGGGGGCATTAATTGGCGGAGGATTATTAGCTCTAATTGTTTGGATATATCAATCAACAGGGGAGTGGTTTTGGCTAATTGCCTGGGGAGCCATTGGTTTATTCATGCTTTTTATGACTATGTTTTATTCTAATTTAATTGTTCCCTTGTTTAACAAACAAACACCTCTTGAGCATGGAGAATTAAGGGATGCAATTGAAAACTTTGCCAGGAAGGTAGGATTTAAATTGAAAGATATTTATGTAATGGATGGGTCAAAAAGATCAACCAAAGCCAATGCCTATTTTACCGGTATTGGTCCTAAAAAACGTATAGTACTTTTCGACACGCTGATTAAAGATCATACTAATGATGAGCTGGTGGCTGTTCTGGGCCATGAGATAGGACACTACAAGAAAAAGCATACAACATCAGGTATAGTATTATCATTACTGCAAACCGGATTGATGTTGTTTATTTTGTCTTTGTTTATTGATAATCCACTTTTATCACAGGCACTTGGAGCGGAAAAAGGTAGCTTTCATATGGGTTTGCTTGCCTTTGGTTTATTGTATAGTCCTTTAAGTTTGATACTTGGATTAATCATGAATTATATATCAAGAAAAAACGAATACGCAGCAGACAAATTTGTTGCAAAAAGATATAAACCTGAAGCTTTATCTCTTGCTCTTAAAAAATTATCTGTAAATAATTTAAGTAATCTGAGACCCCATCCGGTTTATGTGGTTTTTTACTATTCACATCCACCGCTGTTGAAAAGACTTGAATCTATTGAAAAAGTATAACGAGGATTAATAATTTTCCTTAAAGCGGAAAAGCACAGGAATAGTTTTCAGAATTATAATCAGATCATTAATACAGGAAGCATTAATAGCATATTGATTATCCAGTTTTTTCCTGTCTTCTTCCTGTAATTCATGATCCTTACCTGTATAAACCTGCCATAGTCCTGTAACTCCTGCCGGTGCAAGAAAACGGAGAGCCCATTGATCAGTGGTAAGCATTTCTGCTTCATATAATGGCAAAGGCCGGTTACCGACAATTGACATATCACCTTTAATAATATTAAAAAGCTGGGGCAATTCATCAATATTCATACTGCGTATGATCTTACCGACACGGGTAACACGCGGATCGTTTTTTATTTTAAAAAAAGTAGCTTTCTTTGAATGTAATCTTTTTTTATGAAGATACAGGTTTTCACAAATTTGATTACCGTCGATATATAAAATTGGCGAACATGGATGCCCAAGCTTTTTACAATCGGGGCATTCGTCTTGTTGAGGGTTTTCACCTTTTGCATGTTTGTTTATTAAATACTGATTTAGATCGGATAATTCAGCTAATTTTTTGTCGGAACCAATATACATGGAGCGGAATTTGTAGAAGCGGAATTTATCATAACCTGTGCCAACGCGATCGGAAATATACAGAACGGGTCCTTTGGATTCAAGTTTTATCAGGATGGCAATTATTAACATTAATGGAGATAGAACAATTAGGGCAATAATTGAAATTATTATATCGAACAACCTCTTACCAATTGGAATGCGAAACTCTTCAAATGATTCCGGCTTGTCAACTCTAAATTTATTCTTCATTATTTGGTTTATGTTAATCGATTTATATCAAATATAACATATTTTTTGATATAAACAAGTCCAGTTCGTTTTCAAATAATTATTATCTAGTCTATCAATATTTAATGAATATAACATTAATTAAAAGTATTTTGAGGATCAGAGGTCTTGTTTTTTGATAATAAGAAATATTAAAAAAATAAAGATACAACCGTATCCTATTGTAATTAAAACGTCTTCATACGGTATATAATTTTTAAAGTCAAACCCAAATAACCTCATCAAAGCTGAATTAGGGGTTTGTACAAGATTTGAAACGGAATCAAGCGGCATTATTCTATCCCAGTTATCAGGCAATTTATATTTAACAATTGGCTTTACTACATATGCGTATAATAACAATAAACCTATTGCAAGGCCTGATTTTTTCACCAAAAAGCCTATTAAAAGTGCAAATAGCAGGTATGTATATACTTCAAGGAAATATGCAAAGATAAATTCAAATCTGCTGAAAATCCTTGAGAATGTAATATGCTCAGTATTAAAAAGGCCAAGGATAAAGCCGATGATAAATATTAAAAGTGCAGCGCCAATGCTAAGGATTGTAACGGTAATAAGTTTTCCGATAACAAAATCATTACGGCTTAGCCCGCTTATAATGTTTTGCCTCACGGTTTTAAATGAGAATTCATTAGTGATTAGTATAATTATAATTACTGCTAAAAATATTTTAAAATAACCTCCAAGATATGTTAGATTGTGCCATACATCAGGAAACCTGTAAACTGAAAATGGAGGGATTTTAATAGGTGCATTTTTTTTGATGTCGGAAGCAAAAGTGTTAATGAATTCCTGTATGCCGAATATCACAATGCATGTAAGTAATGCGTATAGTAATACCAGAACCCAGAAGGTTTTATTGGTAGCAATTTTTTTTATTTCTATTTTAAGCAAATTGATCATTTGGAATCTTTCAGAACTTCTAAAAAATATTTCTCCAGTGATTTTTTTCTAACAGCGAGATGATCGATAATTATTCCCTGATCGAACAAATATTTATTCAGATCACTGCTTTGTGCGCCTTCTTTGAGCTTAACTACTATTTTATTATTCTCCTGATAAGTACTATCCGTTTTATCAAATTTTTGCACAGTTGTTTTTAGTTGATTTAAATTTCCGGATGATACTTCAACCATTAGTGCTTCATTAAGAACTTCTTCAACAATTCCTGACTGAAGTTTTTTCCCTTTGCTAAGGATAACAACATGAGTACATATTTTCTGAACTTCATCAAGCAGATGACTGGCCAGAATAATTGTTATACCTCGTGTGGCTATTTCTTTGATCAGTTGTCTGATCTCTGCAATACCCTGAGGATCGAGCCCGTTTGTGGGTTCATCAAGTATCAGAACTTCGGGCTTACCTATTAAGGCTGCTGCAATAGCCAGCCTTTGTTTCATTCCAAGCGAATATGTTCTGTATTTGCTATGAATGCGATCTTTTAGATCAACAATATCTATTACCCTTTCAATATCATTATATTTAATCTTTTTAATATCACATATTATCTGCAAATTCTGCAATGCAGTCAGATAAGGATAAAATACAGGAGTTTCAACGATTGCACCAACCTTTTTGCGTTCATTCTTGGTAGGTTTCTTTCCGAACCAGCTAAAATTACCGCTGCTAGGTTTAATTATATCGACAATGATTCCAAGAGTTGTTGTTTTACCGCTTCCGTTAGGTCCTAGTATTCCAAAAATATTTCCCTTTTCAACCTTGAGAGAAAAATTATCAACTGCAGTTATTTTTCCAAAATGTTTTGTAAGCCCCTCTATTTCAAGAATTGCATTATTCAATGAGTATATAATTTATTTCGACACAAAAGTATGCTAATTTATTTTAACGAAGAGATTTTAAAAAGATTTCAATGTTAATGGTATGATTATGAATTATAGATAAGGAATACGCATGGGCGTTTCTGTATATCGGGTTTTTCTTTTCTCCAGGATGATATTGACTTTGTTGAAATGAATTCTTCTTCTTTTGTGAGATCGCAGGCAATGCAGATTAATGTTGAATTAGAGCAAACATGAATAATGGAATTAAACATTTGCATGTTACGGTATGGTGTTTCTATAAAAATTTGTGTTTGATCTTGTTTTGCTGATTGTTCCTCTAATTCTAATATTTTCTTTTCGCGTAAGTGCTTTTTAACAGGAAGGTATCCGTGGAATACAAAATTTTGTCCGTTAAACCCTGATGCCATTAGTGCCAGAAATATTGATGACGGCCCTACCAGAGGAATTACTTTGAGTTTATTTTGATGTGCGTATTTTACTATCAGTGATCCGGGATCTGCAATGCAGGGCAGTCCTGTTTCTGACATTAATCCGGTATCATTACCATTTAATGATTCCTTTAGGTATGAAGGATATTCGTTTTGGCTTGTATGCTTATCGATAATGTGAAATACCACTTTGTTAAAATCTTTGTCATAACCTGCTTTTTTAAGAAAGCGACGAGCAGATCTTATATTTTCAACAATAAATACACTGATATTATTAATAATATTAAGGGTAGACAAGGGTAATACATCGGTAACCTTGGGATTACCCAAATTGGTAGGAATCAGAAACAATTTGCCTTTTTTCATGGGTTTTAACTTTTATGATTGAAAGATACAAAACAATTTCCACCCTGAATATTATTTACAACCATGGCAGGTTATCAAGGTCTGCATTACCACCTGAAATAATAATAGCAATTCTTTTTCCCTTGAAATCGAAGGTGTTTTCCAGTAATGCACCTAAGGGAACTGCAGCTGAGGGTTCTATAATTAATTTCATCCTTTCCCAGATCAGTCTCATAGCTTCCTTTATTCCGTTTTCACTTACTCTTACAATTTCATGTACATATGTCCTGATTATCGGGAAGGTAATGCTCCCTAGTGATGTTAGTAATCCGTCGGCAATTGTTTTTGGGTTTACTGAAGGAATGAGTTTCCCTGAATAAAAAGACCTGTATGCATCATCAGCATTTGCCGGTTCTGCTGCAATGACTTTTGTATTAGGAGAGATGAAGTGGGCTGTCAGGGATGTGCCGCTTAACAGACCTCCGCCACCAACTGGTGCCATAATTATATCTACATTTTTTAGCTCTTTGAATATTTCAAAAGCACATGTCCCCTGTCCTGCAATTATTTTGGGATTATTATAAGGGTGTATCTCAATGGCTTTGTATTTCGAGATAATTTCATTTAATATATCTTCCCTTGATTTAAGGTTGGGTTCACAAAAAGTTATTTTTCCTCCATATTCTTTAACCGCATTGATTTTAACTTTGGGTGAGGTTTTTGGCATAACTATATAGGCAGGGATATTTTTAAGCATTGCAGCCCTTGATAAAGCTTGTGCATGATTGCCCGATGAATGGGTTCCTACACCCTGAGCCGTTTCTTTATTATTCATTGAAAATAAAGCATTAACCGCACCGCGTGATTTAAAAGACCCTGCTTTTTGAAAATTTTCACACTTGAAAAAAAGCTTTGCCTTAAAGATTTTATTAAGATTTTCTGAGGTTAATATTGGAGTGATATTGATATAAGGTCCAATAACTGATGCCGCCGTTTGAATATTATGAATATCAGGGATAAACATTCAATATTAAAAAGTTTACAAAGAGCCTGTCTTTTCAAGTTTTTCGGCAATTTTTTCCGTAGCCCGGTTAATCATTTCAAAAGTTCTGTCAAAGCCTCTTTCATCACGGAAATAAGGGTCGGGCACAGGTTCATTTTTACCATGTACAACGCTCATAAGGAACTGTACTTTTTTCATGTCTTCCTCATTACGTGCAAAGTAGCTTACATCTCTAAAGTTGGAAGCATCCATTACATATATTTTGTCGTATTTATCAAAATCCTCTGTTGTAAACAACCTGCAAGTGTATCTGGATATATCAATATTATTTTTTTGGGCAACTTTTATTGCTCTTTTATCAGGATGCTCGTTGATATGATATGATTCGAAACCCGCTGATTGTACTTCGGCGTTTATATTCCTTTTTTCTAACTTGTCTTTTAATATTCCCTCTGCTAATGGCGACCTGCAAATATTTCCTATACAAACAAAAAGTATCTTCATTTTCAAGTTGTTTATTATTAATTATATAGATATTAATAATGATAATCTTGAAAGAGTATCAAACTCCAATCTCTAAAAGTATTAATAATTTTTTAAATAGACAATAAAAAGTGAAAATTAGAATGTGAATTTTTTATCCAACTCTTCTACATAGGACCTGAATTGTTTATCGGTTTCTATTAGGTTATTAACCGTTCTGCAGGCATGCAAAACGGTTGCATGGTCTTTGTTTCCGCAATGAAGTCCAATTGTTGCAAGTGATGATTTTGTATGTTTTTTCGCAAAGAACATAGCAAGTTGTCGTGCCTGGACTATTTCTCTTTTCCTGGTTTTTGAGTTGATTGCTTCGAGAGTGAGGCTAAAGTAGTCGCACACTATTTTCTGGATATAATCAATAGAAATTTCTCTAGTTGTGCTCTTTACAAATTTATCGATCATTTTTTTAGCAAGATCGATAGTAATTGGTTTTTTATTAAGTGAGGACTGAGCGATTATTGATATCAATGCGCCTTCAAGCTCTCTTATATTTGTTGTAATACTATATGCAAGGTATTCAGTAACATCCTTGGGTATTTCAATTCCGTCTTTGTAGAGTCTTTTTTGGAGTATAGCTATTCTTGTTTCCAGGTCCGGGGTTTGAAGATCAGCAGCCAGCCCCCATTTAAAGCGGGAAAGAAGACGGGTTTCCATACCCTTCATTTCTACCGGAGGTTTATCGGAAGTTATTACTATTTGTTTACTCTTCTGATGCAGATGATTAAATATATGGAAGAAAACATCCTGTGTTTTTTCTTTTCCCGAAAGGAACTCTATATCATCAACGATCAGAAGGTCTATCATTTGATAAAAATGAATAAAATCATTTTGGTTGTTATTTCTGACTGATTCGATATACTGCGCGATGAATTGTTCTGTTGAGATATAGAGGACGGTATAGTTTGGAAAATTACTTTTAGCCTGAATTCCTATTGCGTGGGCCAGATGGGTTTTACCAAGGCCGACGTCGCTATATATTAATAATGGATTAAATGCAGTTTTGCCCGGATTCTCTGCAACCGCATAACCTGCTGATCGGGCAAGACGGTTGCAGTCTCCTTCAACGAAATTTTCAAATGAATATGAATCGATTAGTTGGGACTGAACTTTAATTTTTTTAAGACCTGGTATAATAAATGGATTGGGAATATCCTTCGATCTGCCTTTATTAAGATCTATGGGCATAGATACCGGAGGATTCTTTGTGGCTTTTTTGTTGGCTGTTGGTATGTTGATAGTGTAAGGGCTGGCGTCGGAATATGATCTGTCCATAATTATACTGTATTCAAGCCGACCGTTTATTCCCAGTTCTTTTTTTATTGTTTTCTTTAACAGATTGATATAATGCTCTTCAAGCCATTCGTAAAAAAACTGACTGGGAACCTGTATGGTTAGTACATTGTTTTCCAGTTTAACCGGTACTATGGGCTCAAACCATGTTTTGTAACTTTGATAATGCACATTGTCTTTGATTATTTTTAAACAATTATCCCAAACTGCAATATGGTTCTTCTTCATTCGCGCTTTATTATTATATGATTAAACTTAAATTAATCTTGTTCTAGTTTAGCCTGGTTTGTTAAATATCAAGCCCTTATATATAAACTTATTTAAAAAAGTAAGAATTTGTTTTATCTCTTAATCCAACAAATTGAAGGGAGTAATTTAGTTTAACAAAAGTGCAATAAAAAAAGTGAAAAAAAAAGTAAAATATCACTTGATTTTTCTCTTTTTTTATTGTATATACAGGAATTGTTTTTAGTATTTTAATACCATAATTCATCTATTGCAGTTTTAACTTTTATTCGGTTCTTAAATAATTAATTTTTAACTTTTTGTTTTTTTTAAAAAGATTGTAAACTTTTTCGGCATCATTTTTTCTTACTTCAATTTTTAATTTACATTTTATATCAAAAACCTTATCAATTTGTTGTAGTTTTTCTTTGTTAATAATTTTCATTACATCATTTGTATCTTCATATTCGAATTCAATCTCGTAGATGTCATTTATTGTTTTTGATTGTATGATGGCATTTTCAAGTGCATAGCGTGCAGCAGTTTTGTACGCATTTGCCAATACGCTTGTTCCAAGTTTTATGCCTCCGAAATATCTTGTTACCACAATTAATATATTTGTCAGATCATAAGATAAGATTTGATTGTAAATAGGTTTGCCTGCTGTTCCTGAAGGTTCTCCGTCATCATTAAAACGAAATATATGTTTTTCCACTCCCAGTTGGTAAGCGTAGCAATGATGTCTTGCAGCATTATACTTTTTTTTTGTGATTTCAAGTTTTTTATTTATATCCTTAACAGATTGAACCGGCATTGCCTGTGCAATAAATTTACTTCCTTTTTCTTTATAAATTCCATTCGATAAATCAGAAATTGCTTTATATGTATCGTTACATGCGATTTCCATTATTTCCAAAATTAAATGAAAGATATTGAAAAGTCAATAGAAAAAACAACTTGTTTTTTAATTTATAATAGGTTTAAAATAGAATCGCCTTTTTTGTTATGAAAGGTAAATCATAAAAATGGCGATTATGGCAAGGGCAATGCCCAACCTGTTAATTACAGAAAGTTTTTCATGGAATAAAAATAAACCTGCAATTGCTGATAAAGCAACAACTCCTGAATTTAATACAGGAAATACAACACTGCTCTCCATATATGAAAGAGCTAATAACTTGAATAAAGATGCCAGATAATTAATAATTCCAAGTATAGAGCCACCAACAAAATTCTTGAACTGAACTTTTTCACGTTTAAAAATAATGTTGAATAAAGTTATTGCTGATCCTATCATTAATGCAAATATGAATATTGCAGTTATGAAATAACCTTTATCATCACTCAGATAATAATGTTCGGTTATTTTCATGAATGTATCAACCATGCCGTTGCCAAGAAAAATCATGATGGGAAGAAGGATGAACTTTGCATTTTGGATGTTGTTGTTATCTCTTCTTAATGTAAGGTAAAATGCTATTAACATTATTATGATTCCAAATATTTTAAAGATCCTAAGAGAATCAAGATATAGAACAATGCCGAATATTACAGGTATAATAACAGACATTTTACTTGACATCGCGGTAATTGCAATACCGGCTTTTTGTGATGAAAAGGCAAAAAGAATAAACACAGCAATAAACAATACACCTTCAATTATAGCAAGCGGAAGCCATGGCTCTGTAAATAAAGTTATTAATGAATCATTTTTTACAAAAAAAAGAATCCCAAAAACAGATGCTATCAGGTAATTAAATGTAATTGCCTGAAAATTGTTTATTTGAAATCTTTTAAATAATTTAAATATTACAAAAATTGAGGATGATATCAGAATAGAGAAGATCAGAAAAATCATTTCAATCTATTTCTTAATAATTAAATACATGGTTATTTTTTTTGATTTTACTGTAATTCAAGGTTTAAATATAATCTGAATAAAACTCTAAAAACCTGTCGGCAATTGCTTCCCAACTGAATTCACTAATAACTGTTTTATAAGCTTCTTTGCCGATTTTTGTTCTTAGTTCTTTGTTATTCAATAGCTTAATAATAGTATTTGAAAATTCATCCGGATTTGTAGGATCAACTAATATTCCATTCACTTCATTTTTTATTACTGTTCTTATTCCACCGAATTTTGAAGCTATCACAGCTATACCGCAAGCCATAGCCTCCTGTGTAGTCATGCCAAAGGGCTCAAAAAGTGATGGCAGCACAAACAGTTGTGCACCCTGATAATAAGGTACCATCAATTCATCAGGTACATATCCTATGATATGTATCCTGTCATCCATACGTTTTTCCTTAATGATTCTTTTCATAAAATTGAATACTTCCAATTCTCTTGGTTTGGGATCTGGTGAGCCACCGCCTATAACCAGGTCGATATCCTTGATTTGTTTGGCAACAAAGTCAAAAGCATACAAAAGTAGGTCATGTCCCTTATTAGAATCGATTCGGCTTATGCAATAAATATATTTTTCAGGTAATTTGGTTCTTATCTTCTTATTTTTTTCACGGGGCTTATAAGTATGAATATCTACGCCAGGTGGAATGTTTCTTATATTATCTGCAAAGAAATTATATAGTTCATTGATCTTGTCCAGCTGCAATATTGAAGTTACAGTTTGTGCATTGACCGATTTAAATATTCTGGCTTCTTCTGCAATCCTGTGTTTGAAATTGAACTTTTCCTCCATTTCTGCAGCATTTCCTCTCATTTGTTGTCTTTTCCAGGCTCCGAGTGAATGAGCTGTAAAATAAGATGGTTTTCCAAAGTTTCTGGCAACATTCAATGTAACAATACCTGCATCAACATAATGACCGTGAAACATATCATAATTAAGATTATTTGCTTTAATAAAATCTATCATATTATTGGAAAGCTCCGGCAGTACATCATAAATAAATTCTTTAGGAATAAATTCCCAGGGTCCGGCGGGAATTCTGATGACATCCACTCCCGGATACCCGGGAACAGGATCAATTTGCTTTTTCTTTTTATCAAACCACCTGGTATATATGTCTACTTTAATTCCTTTTTTTGAGATGGCTTTTGCAAGTTCAAGTACATATACAACCTGCCCGCCGGTATCGGTTTGCCCTAATATTGGCACCGGGTCAAAGTAACCATGTGTACTTAGCAATGCTATTTTTTTAAATTTTTTCATGAATGGTGGCTTTTTACTGCATTAAAGTCTTTGGTTATTATTATGTCAGCATATTTTTTATGACCAGAGATAATCCTGTGCTCAATCTGAAGTATCTTCTCCAGAAAATCATCTTGATCTTCCCTATTTCTTTCTTTTCTCGATGATTTTGTATCAATATAATTTCTGTCAATATAAACTTTTGTATTTATATTATTTAAAAGTGTTGTATAGGTTCCTTCGATAATTAATACCTTGAAGTTTTTAAGGTCAACAGTTTCTTTGTCAATTTTGTTTTCTCCGAATATTACCAGTGGTTTTTCGATAACTGTTTCACCTGCCAATACACTGCTGAGTTCTTCATCAATCAGGTCTAATTTTACTTCCTGTGGTCCGACCCATGAAATGTTTTTTTTGCGTTCTTTGGCGTTTGTTTTTGGTGGATATACAAAATAATCGTCCTGCTGGAATACATAAGAATCAAGTCCTTTTTCATTTAGTTCTTTTGCTATTGAAGCTGCTACCTCAGATTTTCCTGCTCCCGATTCACCTGCTACGCTTACCACATATTTATTATCATGATTTTTTATTTCCTGCAAAATCAGTTTTACAACTTGTTGAGCAGCTTTTTTATGATTTTCGTTAATAAGAAGAATATCGCCCTTCATTTGAAATAAAATAAATTGTATTAATATTGATTAATCAAAAATAACATAAATTCACTAATTTAGAATCACAAGAGAAATTATATTTACGTATTGTATTATGTGTTCTTCAAGCAATAGCATAGGTGAAGTTTATCAAAAGTGCAAGAATAATTTGAAATCATATTATGATGAAAGAGAAGCTGTGTCGATCGTAAATATTCTCTTTGATCATTTTTTTAAAATAAGTAAAACAGATGTATATAAAATTCCTGACAAAATCATTAATAAGCATGATCTGAATAAATTACAGCAGGCACTTAAAGATTTAAAGAAATACAAACCAGTTCAATATATTACCGGTAATGTTGAATTCTGTGGTTTACCAATAAGTGTTGATGAATCTGTTATGATCCCCCGGCCTGAAACTGAGGAACTAACATATTGGATAACTGGGAAATATGCTAAAACACAAAAGAAGTTAAAGATTCTGGATATCGGAACTGGAAGTGGATGTATTGCTATTGCTTTGAAAAAGCGCATTGAGGATAGTAATGTTTTTGGATGTGATATATCAAAACCTGCTTTGGAATTGGCAGAAAGGAATGCCCGAAGTAACAATGCTTCTGTACATTTTATTAACATTGATATCTTAAAATCTTATCAATGGAAAAAATTGAAACAGTCATTCGATTTAATAATTTCTAATCCACCGTACGTGTTGGAATCAGAGAAAAAGATAATGAATTCAAATGTGCTGGAGTATGAGCCTGAAAATGCTTTATTTGTTGATGATAATGATCCTTTGATTTTTTATGAAAAGATTTTGGAATTTACAAAAAAATACTTACAGGCAGATGGTGTATTATATCTTGAGATTAATGAAAAGTTTGGCAATGAATTAAAAAAGCGTATAGGGAAAAGATTTGATAAAGTCATCCTAAAAAAGGATTTGAACGGAAAAGCCCGGTTTATTAGTGCGTTTTCTGTATTATGAAAGTTATTGTTTATTGATTCTGATTGTTTTTCTCTTTTAACTTTTTTAATGATGGAATATCTTCGGAGTAAACTCCAAAAATATTATGAATTTTACGGATGTATTTATTTTCATCTTTTTTATTTAGCTTTAGCTTTTTAATAGAATACTCCATGTCTTCTTCAAGCCATGGTAGCAGGAGACGATTGCTGCAATATTCGTTTACTTTGGTGTCGGTAATTATATGGAATAGCTCTTCTTTCAACTCGTATAGTATTTTTTCTGCTTTAATTATTTTATTCTGATATTCACTCATAGAAATTTATAATACTTTATAGTAAAGTTACGAACTTATTACCGTATTATTATTGTTTGGTTTTTGATAAGAAAATCTTTTGAAGTATGAGGAATGTTTTTGAATAAATACCTGGTTGTACGCTCTCACGTGACCCGGCTATGTTTAGAGTATTGATTTTATTTTCAGATATCCATTGCCTGATTTGTTCAATTGAGGATTGCATTTTAATATCTATGAGAAAATATGGAATATTATTATCCTTTGCGGTTTTAAGAGTCAGTAATGTGCCCTTATCCATAACTGTATCATAAATAATTAATGTACCATCACTTTTCAGTACATTAAGCCTGGTGCGTTGTTCATATTTAGATGAATCTGTTTCTTTAAGGGGATATTTATTATTTATAATACCATCTTCTGCTTTTCTTCCTTTGGGGCAATATCCCCCACATTTAAGATCATAAGTAATGGCAAAATCCAATGCAGCCCTGTCGACACCGGTCTGACCGCCCGATATTATTTTTATAATGTTGATTTATTATTAATCCTGTTATTGTTATAAATTACAAAATCCCTGAATGATTTGAGAAGGTTCAGGATAAAGAGTATTAAATTTTTGGATTCCTGCAAATTATTGAAAAACAGCATGCTGTTTTTTGTACCTGTTTCGGCTTTTTTAATTCTTTTTATCTGGTTCTTACGGCTTGAATCAACTAATTTTAGCAGTTCTTGCTGTTTGTTATTTGTCTCATTCATTTTATCAAAACTCTCATTACTAATTATTTCATTAACTAAGTTGATAAATTCAGAAAAGGCTTTCTGGATGTTTTTAAGCTCATCTGCCTGAGGTTCTGTCATCCCTTTGTGCTGGTTATTAACATGTTCCATACATGGCTTGGTATAGAAATTCAATGCATGCCCTATTTCCCTCAGATAGTCAACAACCTGAACATAATAATGTCCTGTCTCAACTGAGTCCTCCTGCAGTTCATCAACTATTCTGTGAATATTGTCCTTGTGAAGCTTTGTAGTTTTGTTTACTTCTTTGGCCCTTTTATATGAATGCTTGAGATTTTTCAGATCCTCATTACATAGCGCTTCTGTAGTTATTTCTAAAGTTTCATTTACACTCTTTAAGACATTAATTATATTATCTGCTGATTTCTTAATTATGTTTTCATCATTTATTTTTTCATATTCTTCCTGCAATTTACTTTCCTTTGATCTTTTTTTATGTATGGCATGAGTTTTAATTACAAAAACAAAAGCTATAACTATCATTATTACAATTGCAATTATATTACCCCAGTATATAAATAAAGCAACAATAAATGACAATGTAAAAGCGATCAATGCGGTAAAGAACCATCCTCCTATAACTGAAAGCACACCTGTAATTCTATACACAGCACTTTCCCTACCCCATGATTTATCAGAGAGTGATGTACCCATAGCAACCATAAATGTTACGTAGGTTGTGGACAAAGGTAATTTCATGGAAGTAGCAAAAGCAATTAGAATGCTTGCAACAACCAGATTAACAGATGCTCGTATAAGATCAAAATATGGTGCATCTTTACAAAGGGCTTTTTGCTCTTTTAAATATTCTGTTTGATCAAATCTTTTATCGATTTTCCTAATAATTTTTTCAGGAAATATTCGGTTGATTATTTTGGTTGTGTTGGTTGCACTTTTAACCAATGTTCTTGCAAAAAGTGAGGAGCCGAAACGTTCGAAACCACAGTGTTGTCTTGCAAGGGTAATTTCTGTTTTTGTAACTGATCTTGCTTTTCGGGAAAACCATAGTGTTATTACCATTATTATTCCGGCGATTAAAAGGAAGAAAGAGGGAGTTTTAACCGGACCAGCTAGTTTCGTCATGAGTATATTATTGGGATCTGCGCCTGGATCAGCCAGAAAAGCTTTGAATGACTCATAACCGGCAAGAGGGACTCCAATGAAATTTACAAGGTCATTGCCTGCAAATGCCATAGCCAAGGCAAAAGTTCCTACCAGAACAATTAATTTAAGAGTATTGAATTTTGTGAGCCATGATAAAAGCTGAAGTATAAAAGTCCAAAAAATGAAACTTGCAAAAATAATTAATATAGAATTCTCTCTGATAAATTCCTCAGGACCTCCTGTTATTAAGGATGATCCTTTAACACCTTTTACAAGTATAAAATATATTATTGCTGTGATGGCTATTCCTCCCCATATTGCACCGAATTTTTTTATATTCTTTTTATAATTAAAAGTGAATAACAATCTGGCAATATATTGTACAATGGCCCCAACAAAAAATGCTATGACAATTGATAGCAGTATTCCCGAAATGATTGTTAATGCTTTTGCAGAATTTATGTACTCACTTACTTCTAATGAATTGGGGTCTGTATATTGTTTTATAATCGAAATACCAACGGCAGCCCCGAGCAACTCAAAAACGATCGAAACCGTTGTTGAAGTAGGTAATCCTAAAGTATTAAAACTATCTAACAGGATTACATCAGAGATCATTACTGCAAGGAAAATAATTATTATTTCCGAAAAATAGAAATGCTGGGGGTGGAATATACCTTTCCTTGCTACCTCCATCATTCCACTTGAAAATGTAGCTCCCAGTATGATTCCAATAGCAGCAATAATCATGATAGTCCTTAAAGGTGCTACTTTAGAACCTATAGAAGAATTGAGAAAGTTAACGGCATCATTACTAACACCTACTATGAGATCTGAAACAGCTAAAAAGAAAAGTACAATAACAAGAATTAAGTAGATGTTTTCCATGTTTAATTCCTATAAATTGACATAACAATATTAGCTATTATTATTAATAATTAGGTGCTTTATATTGTTAAATTTTTGTTACAATTTTTAAAAATTATCATTAGTTTTATCAAAAATGAAATAAATCATAAAAGTATAACTTGTCTTGTTTGCAATATGAAAAACTGGATTAATTTATCAATAATTAGTGTATTTTTATTAACAACACATATAATTCATGCCCAACAACCTGACGGACAAAAAACTAATTCAAATAGAGGTACACCAATTGTGAGGGTTTTTTTTGATTTTCGCACTTCTATTACAAAACATAATTATGAATCAGCATTTGAGGTAAAAAGAGCTTACCTTGGATATGATTATAAGTTTGATGAAAATTTTTCTGTTATTGTAAAGCTCGATATTGGCAGCCCCGATGATAAATCACCCTATTCTTTGATAAAAAGATATGCGTACTTTAAAAATGCTGCTCTAAAATTCAAGAAAGGAAAGTTTGAAGCAAACCTTGGTTTAATTGATTTACGAAAGTTTAAACTTCAGGAGCATTTCTGGGGATATAGATATATTTATAAGTCATTTATGGATGAGCATTATTTTGGACCCAGTGCTGATATTGGATATTTTATGAAATATGAATTTACAGATTTTCTTTCTGCAGACATTACGATTATGAATGGAGAAGGTTATGCTCAGCTCCAGGCTGACAATACATATAAAGGAGGGTTTGGTATTATATTTGAACCGCTCGAGAATTTTATTGTACGTATTTATTATGATATTACTTCAAGAGAAATAGCCGAGTCAACAATTGCACTATTTACAGGATATAGATTTAAAGATTATTTTTCGGCAGGATTTGAATATAATATGAAGTATAATGAAAATTATTATAATAATCATAATCTGGAGGGGTTTTCCTTTTATGGAACATTTTATCTTAGTGAGAAATTTCAACTTTTTGGCCGTTATGACAGGCTAATATCGAATAAAATTACAGATGAAGACAGACCGTGGAATTTAGTTAACGATGGTACTGCAATAATTGGGGGTATTCAATATCAGCTATTAAAACAAATAAAAATAGCTTTGAATTATCAGGATTGGTATCCTTATGCGAAGAATGCAACTAATGAAGCATACATTTATTTGAATTTCGAATATAAGATCAATGAATAATTGTTTTATGATAAAATCCCGGATTATTAGTATTTTTTCAATACTATTTATATGTTTAGTGATTTTTACAGGATGCAGGAAAAGTGATTATTTGCTCGATAATGATGTAGTAACAGTTCGTGATTATGGTAATGGGACAGGAACAGTTACCTGGAGTTGTGATAAATCTTATATGCTTGAAGGTAAGGTTTTTGTTAACGATGGACAAGTTCTTACAATTGAACCGGGAACAGTTATTCGTTCAAAAACAGGACAGGGTAATGCATCCAGTGCTTTAATTATTGCCAGGGGAGGTAAAATAATTGCTAAAGGAACGCGGGAAGATCCAATTATTTTTACAGCAGAAGGAGATGATCTTGCTGGTTCTGTTCCAGTTTTTACGAAAGGATTATGGGGAGGTCTGATTATACTTGGAAATGCGAAAATAAATATCGAAGGTGGTGAGGCTCATATTGAAGGAATACCTGTTACTGAACCAAGGGCTGTTTACGGAGGCTTTGATGATTCTGATAATTCAGGAATACTTGAATATGTTTCTATCAGGCATGGGGGAACAAATATCGGGCAAGGTAATGAAATAAATGGATTAACATTTGGTGGTGTTGGAAATGGCACTACAGTCAATAATGTTGAGATTGTATCCAGTGCAGACGATGGAATTGAATTTTTTGGTGGAACGGTAAATTGTCGAAATATTATAGTTGCTTATTGTGGTGATGACGCTTTTGATTATGACTTAGGTTACAGGGGAAAGGGTCAATTTTGGTTAGCTATACAACATCCTGCCGAAGGAGATAAATTATTGGAAGGAGATGGAGGAGTTAATCCAATAATTGCTCTTCCTTATTCAAATCCCGAAATTTATAATGTGACATTTATAGGAAGGGGTAATGATATTGTTAATTTCCTCGTTTCGTTTTCCCGTAATGCAGGAGGTAATATGGTTAATTCAATATTAATAAATCAAGGTAAAGGTATGAGTATTGAATACAATACGGATAGGGATGATTCATTCAGGCAACTTGAAATTGGGAATTTAGTTGTTAAGAATAATATTTTTTATAATGTTGCAGATGATACAAAAGAATCTATTTGTGCAATTTCAGCAGAAACAGGTATTGATATAAGTGAGGAATTAGCATATTTTCAGAAATATTTTACCGAGGCTGAAAATTCAATTCAGGATCCTGTGATCATCAGGGATGAAATTGTTGTTTATCCCATACCAGAAGGCAATGTTAATCAGAATCTTGCTCCATATACTGATGAATGGTTTATAAGAGCGAATTACAAAGGAGCCTTTGGTTCATATAACTGGACTTATAAATGGTCTTTATTATCACAGGAAGGTTTGTTGGAATAAGTTTGAACTTTTGTAAAGTTAAAATTAGCATTATTTAATTGATTTGAAGTAACAATTATTTATCTTATCGACTAAATAAATTATATATCCTTCCGGCAGGACTGCTCATGTCAATATATCTGTTTATTTCACTATAATGAATGAAGACATTGGTATGCCCTATAAAATAACTGGCTATATCATAATTGTTGTAATAGAAGCCAATTCCATCTTTGTTAATATAAAAATTATTGGTAACAGGAATTGTGTCATAAAAAAATCCGGCTCCTGAAAAACTTTGCTCAGTTTTGATATCATATTCTTTTCTGATCTTTTTATTTATCAATTCAAGTAATTGCTTCTTCGCACCTTTTATAAATAACTCATCTATAATTACCTGCTCACCTTTAAATAAATCAATAACTATATATTTATTTACCCTTAGTCCATGAGCCCCGCCTGTATATCCGTAATTCTCAAATTCAATTGTAGTAACATACGCATCGTTAAATAATATATTCGTTGACTTTTTCTTGATCCAGTTGAATGAAGACCCACCATCATAAAGTTGTCGGTTTGCATCAATGTAATGTGTGAAATAACGGTCTGCTTCGTTTTGAATTAATTCCAAAGTACTCTTGGTTTTTACCCGTGTATTGAAAAAAGCATTATTAATTATCCTGGTAACAGAATCTTTTATATCATTATTAGGATATTCTCCTGGTACAACACATAATAGTTTGATTGTGGCAATGGGTGAATTATTTTCCTGTACTAGTCTTTTATTAGATTCATAATTAAACAAATTGAAAGGTATAGAACCTGAGGGGTATTTTTCAAATAATTCAAAAGTAAGTACTTTGTCATTTTCCGGATTTTCCCATGTGCCTTCGGCTCTGTTTTTACTGGTAAAAAGCCCGTTAAAGACAGATTCCTTATTATTTATTTCTTCCAGGATGAACTCAGTAGGGGATGACATTTTTCCGGTAAGTGTTATTGTTTTACTTATTATCTGTGAGTTGTCGTGTGTTTCATGTTCAGGGAAATAATAAAAGTAATTACCAAAAACAGAATCAGCGGCTCTTATTATATTAAGATTAATATCGATGGTTTTATTAATATTACCTGTCATGTGTTTGTAAAAATGATCCGAAGGAATTTCCTGTCCCGCAGCATGGCAGGTGACTATCAATAAATATAATATTAAAATTCGTTTCATACTTATGTTTTTTGCTATGACTTAAGATTGTTCAAAGGTATCAAATATGGACAAAACTACTTGGTCAAATTTTAGGTCAACGGCTTGTGCAATGACAAATTATCTGCAATTAAAACTTAAACAAATTCTAATATTTAGTTTTCATTATTTACTTACATTTGATTCTGATTTTTATAATCTTAAAAAAGCAATTCATGGAGCAAATAAAAAGAACTCTGCGAGATTCGTCGACTGCACGTTGGGTAATGATGTTCATTGTAAGTTTTTTAATGGGAGCCAATTATTATTTTTATGATGCATTATCACCATTAAAAGAAATTCTGACTGAAAAATTAAATTTTTCATCAGGAGATTACGGTATCTTCTCCGGCTTTTATGCTTTTCCAAATACTTTCCTGTTAATGGCTGTTCTGGGTGGAATAATCCTTGATAAACTAGGCATACGACCAACAGGATTCATGTTTGCTGTGTTTATGTTAATAGGTGCTTTTCTTACAGCTTACGGAGCCTGTGATTATTACAGATCCGGTGGTATAGGGTATGAATTTATGGGGTCTTTCTGGAAGTCATTTTCGCCTGAATTGAAGATGATGTCATTAGGTATGCTGATATTCGGATTGGGTGCAGAAACAAGTATCGTTGTTGCCAGTAAAATACTTGTAAAATGGTTTAAAGGTTATGAAATTGCTTTGGCATTTGCACTTAACCTTGGAATTGCACGGTTGGGTACCGCTTTGGCATTTAATTTATCTCCAAGACTTATTCTTCCTGATAACTGGACATTTCCCATCTGGTTTGCCGTAATGCTCCTTTTGATAGGATTCCTCGTATTTTTAATTTATCTGATGTTTGATGTGAAATTAGACAGACAAATGAAATCCGATATAAAGTTGATGGACAAGGAAGATGAATTTCACATTTCAGACTTGCTCAGGCTATTTACTAATAAATCATTCATATTTATTACCGTTCTGTGTGTTACTTTTTATGCAGGAGTTTTTCCTTTCTTAAAATATGCGCCGGATCTGTTCTATAATAAATATGGATTTTCTCTTAGTGCAAGTGGCGATATAGCTTCATTATTACCATATGGTACCGTGCTGTTTACTCCTTTATTTGGGTGGATTGTAGATAAATATGGCAAAAGTGCCACGCTAATGATATTCGGGTCACTACTTTTGCTTATTGTTCATATTCTTTTTGGTCTTACCCATTTTGATGTATATCTGCTAATGGTATTGCTTGGAATCGCAGTTTCACTCGTTCCCGCGGCTATGTGGCCTTCGGTTGCAAAGATAGTACCAACCTCAAGGATCGGTAGTGCTTATGGTGCTATGTTCTCATTACAGAACCTCGGTTTGTTCGCTGTTCCAATTCTTGCAGGCTTTATTCTTGATTCAACCAACAAATATTCAGATAAAATATTTTCTCCAAATCAGTTTAAGGAAATAGTTACAGATGATTATAAATTCCAATCAATATATCTGGATAATGATAAAAACCCAATAGCAAATGATGAGCTGAGAGCTACTGAATATATTATTACCATGGACAGCGCCATTAAATGGAAAAATAAGGAAGCTTTAGATGATTCTCTGGCGGAACATGGTAATACAATCTGGTCGGAATATGACAGCACTAAGACAAATGATAAAGGATATTACGACATTCCATTAGGAGAAGGAAAACTTTTAAATATAGACATGGAATACATGAAAATACCTACCGGCAAGTATTTAATTGATATCAAAGCATTAAACAATGATGAAGAAACATTATACACTATATATGACGGTGTTCTTAACTTTAACAAAGCTAGTATGAACGGGATAAGACTACAATATGCATTAACTCAGGGTATGGTTAACAAAATAGATAAAGAAAGATTTGATATCCGTTATATTGTTACAGATACTACAGAAGAATCAAAAGTATTGGTATTAAAAGGTTCTAAAGAAATAGAAGTTGAAAATAATAGTATCGATTTCATTCTTGATGGTGATGGCTTGTATTATGCCAATATCAAATATCTTAATTGGAAAAAGCCTCAGAAAGCATATTTCTTAAAAGTGCGCACACCATTGAATTATACTTATACATGCCTTTTATTTGCAGTATTTGGTGTTATTGGATTTTTCTTTGCACTTTTACTGAAACATAATGATAAAACTTCAGGGTATGGATTAGAATTACCATCAAATAAAAAAGCTTAATAAAGAATTAAAAATATCGAAAATATGAGAATAATAGTTTATTTATTAGCAATTGTTTTAGTTATTCAGGGATGTGATATTGGAAGTGAAAAAGCAACAGAAGTTGAAAAGAAACACTACCCCAAAAATATTATTTTAATGATAGGGGATGGTATGGGTTTAAGTCAGATGTATGCTGCCTATAAAGCAAAGAAGGATAAGATGAACATAGCCAGATGTAAGTACATAGGATTAGTTAACACCAGTTCAAATGATAAACTTATCACTGATTCCGCTGCATCAGGAACAGCAATGGCTACAGGAAAGAAAACAAATAATAAACATATATCTGTTAGCCCTGATGGTAAGATTCTTGAAACAATTCTTGAAATTGCTGAAAAACATGGCCTGGCAACAGGTTTGGTAGCTACATCTTTTATTACTCATGCAACTCCTGCTTCATTTATTGCTCATAATATAAGCCGCTATAATTATGAGGATATTGCATATGATTTTTTGGAAACCGATATAGACGTGTTTATTGGCGGTGGCATGAAACATTTTGCTGATAGGGAGGATAAGCTTAATCTTATTGATAGTTTGAAAACAAGAGGTTATAATGTTGTTGACACAATAACAGCTCTTGAAGATATTAATAAAGGTAAAATAGCAGGTCTGATATATGAGGAGCATCCTCCGAAATATTCCGAAGGGCGAGGTAATTTCCTTGAAAAAGCAAGTATGAAAGCTATTGAAATATTAAACCAGGACGATGATGGTTTCTTTTTAATGATCGAGGGTTCACAGATTGACTGGGCCGGACATGATAATGATCAGGACTACCTGCTGCAAGAAACGATAGATTTTGACAACGTAGTTGGTAAAGTCCTTGATTTTGCGGAAAAAGATGGAGAAACTCTTGTTATTGTCACTGCTGATCACGAATGCGGAGGTTATACTGTTATTGGAGAGGATATAGAGAATAATTCAATAAAAGGACACTTCTCATCTGAAGATCATACACCTGTTATGGTACCGCTTTATGCTTACGGTCCGGGAGCGGAAAATTTTATTGGCGTTTATGAAAATACCGGGGTATTTAGTAAAATGTATGGGGCATTTGAATTTTCAGTGAAATAAAAAAGCACTTTAATAACTATGCTTGTTATAACTGGAGCAGCAGGTTTTATAGGAAGTTGTTTGATTGGCAAACTCAATGAAAAAGGATTTACAGATATTATAATTATTGATGATTTTTCGGATCCTATCAAAAATAGAAATATTCTTAATAAAACATTTAATAAAGAAATTGATAGAGATCGGTTTATTAAATGGTTTGAAAATAATCATAAGATCGTCGAATTTATTTTTCATATAGGTGCACGAACAGATACAACTGAGTTTGATGTAAGTGTATTCAATAAGCTTAACCTTAATTATTCTAAGAAAATATGGAACTTGTGTTCTGAATATGCTGTTCCTATTATTTATGCTTCTTCTGCTGCTACTTATGGTATGGGTGAACTCGGATATGATGACAGCCATGACATTGTTGATAAGCTTAAACCCTTGAATCCTTATGGCAGATCAAAAAACGATTTTGATAAATGGGTGTTAAGACAAAACAAAAAACCTCCATACTGGTATGGCTTGAAGTTCTTTAATGTATACGGACCTGACGAATATCATAAAGGACGCATGGCATCAGTTGTTTTTCACACTTTTAATCAGATCAAAGAGACCGGAAAAATGAAGCTGTTCCGTTCTCATCATCCTGAATATGAAGATGGAAAGCAACTACGCGATTTTATATATGTAAAAGATGTATTGGAAGCTATTTGTTTTTTAATGCATCACAAAAGAAATTCAGGAATATACAACTTGGGAACCGGTAAAGCACGTACCTTTCTTGATTTGGCCAGTGCTGCTTTCAAAGCTATTAATGAAGAAGTTAAGATTAAATTCATTGATACTCCTGTTGACATTCGAGATAAATACCAGTATTTTACCGAAGCAAAGATGGATAAACTCAGATCTATTGGTTATAATAAGAAATTTACATCTCTTGAGGACGGTGTTAATGATTATGTAAAAAACTATTTGATCCCGGGTAGTTATTATTGATCAAGGTTATCTTTCAATTCAAGCAGAAATGATTTTATTTTTTTTAATGATTTGACGATTTCTGCATTATCAAATATATCTTCCTTATTTTGTTTTAATTTGTTTTTAGCTCCAGCCAAAGTGAATCCTCTTTCCTTCACCAGGTGATATATTACATGAAAATTTTCAATATCCTGCGGTGTAAATAGCCGGTTTCCTTTTTTATTTTTTTTGGGTTTGATGATAGAAAATTCTTTTTCCCAGTATCTAATAAGGGAAGGATTGACATCAAACATTTTTGCCACCTCACCAATTGTATAATATAGTTTCTTATTCACGGGGTATAATTATTAGTCCATTGATTGAGTTGGAATTTTTGATAACTCAAGCATCTTATCAAATTGCTCAGGCGTCAGGTCATTAAAGAAATAATAAATAGGATTAACCGTTCTGCGATTTTTATGAACTTCGTAATGTAAATGAGGTGCAGTGGATTTACCTGTATTACCAATAGTTGCAATTAACTGACCTCTCTTAACTTTTTCACCTTTTTTAACTTTAAACTCGTTTATGTGAGCATAGAGTGTTTCATAACCATAACCATGATCAATAATGATAAGGTTTCCATAACCTCTTCTTGATCTTTTCGTATATCTGACTTTGCCGTCAGCAGTGGCAAAGATCTTTGCTCCCTGAGGAGCGGAGAAATCCACTCCGGGATGAAATTTTTCGACCTTATAGAAGGGATCGGGGCGATATCCATAGTAGGAAGAGATCCTGCGCAGATCAGTATTTTTAACAGGTTGGATAGCGGGAATACTGGCCAGCATTTTGTTCTTGTTCTTGGCCATTTTAAAAACCCCATCAAATGATTTCGATTGCACATAAAGCTGGCTTGCAACTTTGTCAAGTTTTTTTGCTGTTTTAATAATTACATTCGAATTTTGGTATCCATTAAGTTTGGCGTATCTGTTAGCTCCGCCATAACCAGCTTTTCTCATTGCAGTGGGTACAGGCTCAGTTTCAAAAATAACACGGTAGATATCATCATCTTTATATTGCAGGTCTGCCAAAACGGTTTCCATACGTTCCAGTCTGTCATTTAAAATTTGATACTGCAGCTTCATTTGTTCTATTTCACGCTTTTGCATGCGCTCTCGGGGTGATTCAAAAAAATTATATGCAATTAATAAAACCAGTGAAGCAAATACTGCTGCAGTTGTTAAATAAGACAGGCCTCGCAGCAGATAGGTTTTATAGGTTGTTTTTACTTCCTCATATTTTAATGATCTGGGATTATAGCGATACCTTCTTTTTGGCATATTTAAAAGATATTATTCTCCGCTCTTATGTTATTTACAAAAATAATTAAATAAACTAAATTTGCAATTTATTGAAGATATTTATTAATAAAAATATTTTTAACGAAATGATTTTTTATGAAATCTGATGAAGTTAGGAAAACATTTTTTGAATTTTTTAAATCCAAAGGTCATCGTATTGTTTCATCAGCTCCTCTTGTTGTGAAAGATGATCCCTCCCTGATGTTTATTAATGCAGGCATGAACCAGTTCAAGGATATTTTTTTAGGAGATTCGACTGCAAAATTCCCACGTGTTGCAAACTCGCAGAAATGCCTCCGCGTGTCTGGTAAACATAACGATATTGAAGAGGTAGGACATGATACATACCATCATACGATGTTTGAAATGCTCGGTAATTGGTCTTTTGGTAATTATTCCGATCCCTCCAGAGCATATTTTAAAAAAGAAGCCATTGAATATGCCTGGCAATTATTAACAAAAAAATATAAAATAAATAAGAACGATCTTTATTCTACGGTTTATGAAGGAAATAAGCAAGATAATATACCTCCTGATAAAGAAGCATATGACTACTGGAATAATTTGATTCCCTGTGAAAGGATATTATATGGTGGCAAAAAAGATAATTTCTGGGAAATGGGCGAAGCAGGACCTTGTGGGCCTTGTTCCGAAATTCATGTTGATTTGAGATCAGAAGAAGAAAAAAAAGAAATACCAGGCTATAAGCTTATAAACAAAGATCATCCAGAGGTCATTGAGATATGGAACCTTGTTTTTATTGAGTATAACAGAAATTCTGAAGGCAAATTATCAAAACTTCCTGCCAGGCATGTAGATACCGGTATGGGATTTGAGAGGCTATGTATGATATTGCAGGAAAAAAAATCCAATTATGATACCGATCTGTTTCAACCATTGATTAAAGAGATAGGAAAATTGACAGGTAAAGCATATGGTGAAAATAGTAAAACTGATGTAGCGATACGTGTAGTTGCAGATCATTTAAGAGCTGTAACCTTTGCCATTAGCGATGGACAATTACCATCCAATACAGGGGCCGGATATGTTATTAGAAGAGTATTGCGCAGAGCAGTCAGATATGGATATACATTTTTAGATATGAAAGAGCCATTCATTAATGAGCTTGTTCCAATTATAGCTGAACAAATGAAGGCCGTATATCCTGAGTTGAAATCACAGCAGAAATTGTCATGCAATGTAATAAAGGAAGAGGAAATATCTTTTCAAAGGACTTTATCACAGGGTATTAGGAAATTCGATCAATATACAAGTTATTCTAAAAATGATAATATTATAGATGGTGATTTTGCATTTGAATTATTTGATACATACGGTTTTCCAATTGATCTCACACAATTGATGGCAAAGGAAAAAGGATGGGCGGTAGATATGGATGGTTTCAAAAAAGGCCTGAAGCAACAAAAGGAACGTTCACGTGAAGCTGCTGAAGTAGATGCTGAAGATTGGATTGTGGTTCATGATGCAATTGGTAAGACTGAATTTATAGGGTATGATGAGCTTAAAGTTAAAACCAGAATAAAAAAGTACAGAAAAGTAAGATCAAAAAAGAAGTCATATTATGAAATTGTCTTGGAAAAAACACCTTTCTATG
This sequence comes from uncultured Bacteroidales bacterium, assembly GCA_964550205.1. Classification (GTDB taxonomy): domain Bacteria; phylum Bacteroidota; class Bacteroidia; order Bacteroidales; family JAIOZK01; genus JAIOZK01. The sequence continues at coordinate 13,090 of CAZJYD010000012.1, read as the reverse complement.
CGGAATCAGGTGGACAGGTTGGGGATAAAGGTTTTTTAAACAATGGCCATGAGACAATTAATATTTTCAATACAATAAAGTCACATGAATCTATTATTCATTTATCTGATAAAATATTTACAGATGTTAAAGAACCTATAGTGGCAGTTGTTGATGGAGAAAAAAGAAAACTAACAGCGAATAATCACTCAGCTACGCATTTACTTCATTCAGCTTTGAAAAAAGTACTCGGTGATCATGTTGAACAAAAAGGTTCTTTAGTTGAACCGGATAGATTGAGATTTGACTTTTCTCATTTTTCCAGGTTGACGGAGTATGAAATATCAAAAATTGAAGAAATTGTAAATGAAAAGATCAGGGAGAATATACCTATTGCCGAGAAAAGAAATATACCTGTTAATGAGGCATTAAAAATGGGTGCTGTGGCTCTTTTCGGTGAAAAATATGATGATTTGGTAAGGGTAATTTCATTTGACGACGATTTTTCAATTGAGTTGTGTGGTGGAACCCACGTTAATGCAACGGGTCAAATTGGATTTTTTAAAATTGTTTCGGAATCGGCAATAGCTTCAGGAATAAGACGTATAGAAGCGATAACTGCTAAAAAAGCAGAGGAATATGTAAATAAAACGATAAAGATTACAAAAGAGATTAAAGAACTTCTTAAGAATCCAAAAGATTTAAAACAAGGTGTTCTGAGGCTTATTGAAGATAATAATAATCTTCAAAAGGAACTGAACAGTTTTAAAAGAGAAAAAGTAAATGTTTTGAGACAGGAGTTGAAACGGCAAATTGAAAAAATTGGTAATATTAATTTCATAGCACAAAAAGTAGATATAGATATGGCAGGTGCAAAGGATTTGGCGTATAATTTAAACAGCGAAATCAGTAACTTGTTTATAATAATTGCTAATTCCAACAAAGGGAAAGTTAATCTGACCATGATGATCTCTGAAAACCTTGTTAAACAGAATAAATACAATGCCGGGCAAATCATACTGGAAGTAGCAAAAGAAATAAATGGTGGTGGCGGCGGTCAACCCCACTTTAGCACAGCAGGTGGAAAAAACCCTGAAGGAATCAAAAAAGCTTTTGATAAGGCAAGACAAATAATCAAATCATCCAAATAATAATCATTATTATTTTGGATAATAATGCAACTACTTGTAGAATAATTAATCTATTGCAATAATCATCACTATTTTTACGTACGAAAACACCTAATATTCAGTTATTAATATTGTTGATAAATTTATTAGTAACTTGTTGTGATAATTCATTTTTGTTGAGCAATTTTCATATATATTTACCCTCTTGAGGTTAATTCTGTGCTTAAACGAAAATGTTAAATTTCCGAAACACAAATATGATTAGAATACAATTTGCATTAATATTTCTGTTAATATCAAGTATAGCTTATTCTCAGGTTGAAGATCCGAATGTTTTTTCTGTGATCAGCGAGCCTTTATCTGAACTTACCAGTGCAACAGGTTGGTCTATGCAGGATAATGGCAGATGGGCAAGTGATCCTAATACAATTCCACATTCGGATTCACGCACAATAAGAAATCCCACACCAAAGCATATGTTGGGTTTGGACAACTTTATCAAACTGGAAATCCGGAAGGTACTTATAAATGATAAACAATATAATGTACTAATAAGAATATATAAGGATGGAAGTTACGAATTTCCGATAATACAAGAAGAATGGGAAAGTTTCAGATCAGCTGAATTTTTTGTTTTTCCTGCCATGAACCTTGAAAAAGTAATGCCAGATAGTATAGAATTCGGAACTCCTTATTCCGTTAATTTAGATGTTTTTTGTTATGGCAATATAGAGAATTATAATCCTTTTCAACTTACGGATAATATAGTAAATAAAATTAACAATACAATTGATGCCACTAATATTAATACGGTAGATTTGGTAATTGCTCTTTGGCCCCTGAAAAAAGACGGGGAAGAATTAATTCGTTTTAAATTTATTAAAACATTCTCCAAACACTCGATAGTAGTTTATTATCTGGATGCTGATAATATTGAAAAAATATTTGCCAACTCATATTATGAAACACAATATTATAAATTCAGGGATTACATAAGGGATGCTGTGGTTTATAATTTACCTGCAGAGGGTAAACCTTCCGATTATATTGCTTTCTATCGTTGGGGTATATTAAAGTATCGGGCCGGAAATTACGAAAGCGCGGTTGAAGATTTTAATAAAGCATTGCAGTTTAACCCTGATACTAAAGATTTTATGATATATTCATACCTTGGAAATGCTAAAACTAAACTCAGACAGTTTAATAGTGCAATTGAAGATTTTGATCGCGCATTAAATTTGAAACCAACAGAAGTAGTTGATTACTCGAATTGGGTCAGGAATTATTTTAACCGTGGTGTTGCAAAATTCTATGTAAATGACCTTGAAGGAGCATGCGAGGATTGGCATAAAGCCTATGAACTTGGATTTGGCACAGCCCTCGAATATTTGAACAGATATTGCAGAAGATAAAATGAATGGATAAGAACTTAGTGATGATAACAAGGATTAGAAGGCATATTATATTAAGTATTTTTTTTGCAGTTATCTGTTTGTTTGCTTTTTCATATCACCTCAATGCACAGAGTTTTAGTGAAGGAAGATTTGGATTTTTTGATAATTGGAGAATAAATATTAATGCCGGTTCTAATCTTTTCTACGGTGATATACAGCAATACCAATATGCGCCATATAAAGATGACTGGAGAATGGCTTATGGCTTGGTATTACGTAAGCAGATCTCACCAGTTTTTGGACTAGGCTTTCAAATATTGAATGGAACACTTCATGGTACAAGAAAAAACTATGCAGGAGGGGATAAAGTTTTTGATAGTAAGATTTTTGAGTATAACCTAAACGCAACAATTGATTTCAACAGCCTTTTTGCTGGTTATAATCCTGACAGGCGGTTTTCAATATATGGTCTTGCAGGTTTGGGTTTTTCAAACTGGAAAACAACTCTGAAAAACAATGGAAAAGTAATTCGAACAACCGGCTATACGGGAAAAGGACCTGGAAAGAGAACCACTGAATTGGTTCTTCCACTAGGATTGGGAATTAAATATGATGTAAGCGATAATATAGGCTTGAATCTTGAAAGTAGTCTGAGAGGTGTTAATTCGGATATACTTGATGCTTGGGAGAGCCATTTTAAATATGATTTCTATAATTATACTTCTCTGGGTTTGTTTTATAATTTTAATAGTATTAACGTAAGACCTGATCTTGCCAGACAGCAAGCGCGTTATAACCGCCGAATGGCACGTCAAAGTGAAAAAGAAATGAAAATGTATGAAAGAAGGATGGATGCTGAAAGACAACAGGATAGGTACAGACAAGAATATAAGGAAGCAATAGACTACCGTGAGCGGCAAAAAAGATATAAGAGAGCTGAAAAAGATATAGATTATTTTCATGAACAGACAAGAAAGCAGGATGATAGACCGACACAACGCGATTACTATGATTACCAGAGACAGCAGCAGGAAGCAATTCAATCATTTTGGGAAAAGCATGAAAGAGGTGAACTCCCAGAGGTTACGGAATATGATAAGCACGGAGTTTATAAAAGATTGGCATCAGATGAACAAAAACAGAAAGAGGATTATCCAGGAGAATTAGAAATACTTGAAATAGAACCTGATGAAATACCAGAAGATAAAAAATCCAGGGTGCTGACCGATAATTCCGGGACATACACAGAACAACCATCACAGAAACGTGTACAATCTGTTCAGAATGTTGTCTTTAGAGTTCAAATACTTGCTAAAACCACCGGCCCGGCTAATACTGATAAAATAGCTGAAAAATATGGTGTTATTAAAACTATTAATGAAGATAAACAAAATGGTATATACCGATATGTTGTTGGAAGATTCAGTAATTATGATGATGCTCTGAAATATGCCAGAAAGTTAAAAGATAAAGGAATCACAGATGCATTTGTGGTTGCATATAAAAACCGCACCAGAATACCCTTATCCTCTGTTGTTAATAAGTAAAATAATTGTACCTGAATTAACCTTTAAAAATAACCCCGAATTAGCTATATTATTAAAATCTGATTAATGAATCAGGTTAACAGTGCCATAGGTTTTTGAATTACCATCGCCTATATTATTTCCGTCCCAGAATGTGTTGTCTTTGAATAGGGCTTTGGCTTTCCAGATATATGCGCCCTGAGGCATAAGTTCACCTTCATATTTTCCATCCCAACCTTCTACGGGTCGTCCCTCACTATCGAGTTTAGTTGATGACCATAACAGATTACCCCATTTACTGTATACCTCAATGTTGTAGCTTTTGATATTATATCCCTTTGGTTTGAATAATTTTACATCAGGATTTGGACTTAAAGGAGCAAAAGCATTTGGAATATACAATCCTTTTAAGAATACTTCATAGTCAAGATAGGTGGTGTCGCTGCAATTATTGTCGTTGTATGCTATTAATTGTATTGTATAAGTTCCGTTTTTGTGGTAAGTGATAACTGGTTCATCCAGGTATGAGGTATCGCCGTTTCCAAAGTCCCAATAATAATATGTACTGTTTATTGAAAGGTTTTCAAACATCACCTGTCCCTGTATTCCTTCAACGTTTTCTTCTATTGTAAAAGCGCTTATTGGTGGTTCTATTATTTGCAAAGATTTAATAATCGTATCTATACATTCATTCTTATCAGTAATAATAAGATTAACATTGTAATTCCCGATCTGTTTATAATTATAGGATGGATTTTGTTTTATCGAGGTATCCGCTTCTGTATTTGGATTTCCGAAATCCCAATACCATTGTTGTATAGCTATATCTGATGAATCTGATTCATCATAGAAAAAAGTGGGATTATTTAAACATGGTCCCTCAAAACTGAATTCTGCGCTTGGACGATTGTGGATATCGAGATTTTGTATTATTGTGTCCCTGCAACCTTCGTTATTAGTTACTATTAGCCCAACGTCATATTCACCTGCTTTATCATAAAAATATGTTGGGTTTTGCTGTGTTGATGTGTCCGTATCAATTAATATATTTCCGAAATCCCAATACCAACTTACAATTGGTAATCCGTTTTCTGCAGATTCATCGGTAAAACTTATATAAGTATTGTTACATGCAGGAGAATTTATGAAATCAGCTGTCGGAGAAGGATTAACATAGATTTTTAGTGTTTGGCTGTCGGTGAAATTATTATTATTAACCCTACCTGTAATGGTTAAGGTGACAGAGTAATTACCTGGATTTTCATAAACATGGCAAATAGTTGGCTGGAAACTCGAATAATTATATGAATTGCCATCACCAAAATCCCATTGCCAGTCAATTATATTTCCTGCATTTTGGTATATATATGAGCTGTCTGTAAAGCAAGTATAATCACCGCTGCAAAGGGTGTCAGAAGATAAATCAAATAAAGCAACTATGCACGGATTTTTAATAACAGGTTTGGTTATTGAGTCAATACAACCGTTTTGGTTTGTTACTTGCAAAGTAACATAATATGTACTGTCGTTGGGTGGGTAAACATGTGATGGATTTTGTTGTGTAGAAAAGTTATTACCTCCTGATGAAATATCCCCAAAGTTCCAGTACCACGACTGTATTTCTGTGCCATTTCCGGAGGATGAGTCATGAAATTGGGTTGGTTCGTTACATATTGCGTCGTCGTAACTAAAATCGGGAAGAGGTAAAGCATCAACTATAACGGTATGATGCGCTGTTGCAGTGCAATTATTAATATTTTTCGCGGTAAGCACAACCTGATATGTACCAGGATTACTGTAGGTATAGGATATAGTATCAAAAGCAGTAGTTACCGGTGGTTTACCGTCTCCGAATTCCCATTTCCATGATTTCACTGAATCGTCATCCGGCAAATAACTTGCATCAAAATGTGTTGGTTTTGTATAACACACCCTGTTGGCTGTAAAATCTACCTCAAGGGGATCCAATATACATACAGTATCGGTATAGCTGCTTGAACAATGATTAAGATCTGTAACTGTAAGTGTTACTGCATAGCACGTATCGGTAATAGTATATGTATAATGTGGATTTTGTTCAGTAGAGTAGTAGTTTTCATCAATTTCCCAAAACCAATCATTAATAATACTGCCGCTGCCGCCGGGTACCGATTCATCATAAAAATATACCGTGCCATGAGGTTCGCAGACAATATCATATGAAAAAAGAGGTATAGGCTTTGTAAATACTTGTACCTGATGTACAATTGAATCCACACATCCGTTAAGGTCTGTAACACGTAATTTTACATTGTAAGTACCTGCATCTGAAAAGATGTGTGTTGGATTTTGCAGGGTTGAAGTATCATTGGGTGAAGAAGCCGGATCATCAAAATCCCAGAACCAGCTTTTTATAACACTATTGGATGAAAATGACTGATCGGTGAAATAGGTTGTATCGGTATAGCAATTGTTAGCATAAGTGAATTGCGCAAAAGGCTGTTCATTAACCAGAACATCATGAGAAACGCTATTACTGCATCCGAATTGATCCACTACATAAAGGGTTACAGTATATATTCCGGGTTCATAATAAATATGTTGTGTGTTTTGTGATGATGCAGTACCTCCATCACCAAATTCCCAATACCAGGAAACAATACTGTCACCTTCCCCATAAAAATATGTAACAGAACCAACACATGTAGAGTCATTATCAACAGTGAAATCAACGTTCGGTAGTGGCCTTACCAGAACCTCTTTCTTTGTTGTATCAAAACATCCATTGGCATTAAATACTGTTAAAGAAACAATATAGGTTCCTGAATCTGTAAAAATATGAGTTGGGTTTTGCAGTGTGGAGAAGTTATTAATTCCCGATAGCGGATCACCAAAGTCCCAGTACCAGTTAACTATATTACCGCCTCCATTTGGTAATGATTTATCAGTAAATTCAACTGGTTCTTTATAGCATGCTGATGAATAGTCAAAGTTAGCAATCGGTGAAGCTATTAGTGTAACATTTGTAGTGGTGGAGTCCATGCATCCGTACGAATCAGTCACAACAAGCTTAACTGCATAAGTACTTGGATTTACATACAGATGCCCGATATTTGGATCATCAGGGTAATTAATAACAGTATCCTGCCCATCGCCAAAATACCAGTGCCAGGTTGTAATATAACCGCTTGGTGAAGTTGAGTAATCAGTAAAATATACTGTGTCGTAGGTACATGTAGGAGTTGATACATTAAACAAGGCAATTGGAAGGTCTTTAACATTAACCGGGTGCGTTATACTGTTGCTGCATCCATTTATGTCTACAACAGTTAGTGTTACATCATAAGTTCCTGCGATATTGTAAGCGTACTCAGGATTTTGGATAATATCTGTTCCACCATCACCGAACTCCCAGTACCATGATACAATATTATCTCCTATTCCGCTAAATTGAATTATTTCATTAACACATGCAGTATCTCTGTCTGCTGTGAAATCCACGTTCTCAGGTGAATTAACGATCACCTGCTTAACCATGGTGTCTGAACATCCATCGAGATTTATTATTACCAATGTAACGTTAAATGTATCTGCCGAGGTAAAAAGATGAGTAGGATTTTGTTCTGTTGAGGTATTCAGAATACCTGACAATGGATCACCAAAATTCCAATACCATGAAATTATCGGGCTTCCGTTGTTTTGCGATGACGCATCCGTAAAATCTACCGGGTCACCGTCGCAGGGATTTGAATAATGAAAATTAGCAACCGGATTATAAACAACTTCAACACTTTTGGAAATGGAATCAATACATCCATCCGAATCTGTAACTACAAGTGTAACTTCATAAGTATTTTCCAGGGGGTATAAATGCGAAGTATTAGGATCGTCAGGGTAATTTATTATGGTGGTTGTGCCGTCTCCGAATTTCCACTCCCATGTTGTTATATAGCCGTTTGGTGTTGTTGATAAATCATCAAAAAATATTGTGTCGCCAAAACATACAGGTGCATTATGCTCGAAATCAGGTTCGGGGAGTGCATTTACACGAAGCTGTTTTGTTATTGAATTAGAGCATCCATCTGCACTTGTAACTTTAAGGGTAACATCAAATGTTCCGGTTTTTGAGTATGAATGGGTTACATTTTGCTTGTGTCCGGAAAAACCATCTCCGAAATCCCACTCCCAGGCAACAATATTACCGGAAGATGATCCTGAAAAGAATGTAGGTGAATTTATGCAAGTAGGATTTGGATTAACGGTAAAATCAACATCTGGTACTTCCACTATTTCCACTTGATCAGTATGGGTTGCAACACATCCGTTAACATCTGTCACGGTTACGGTAACATCATATGTACCAGAGTTAACATAAAGGTGAATGGGATTTTGTATTGTTGATGTTCCGCCGTCTCCGAATTCCCATTGCCATTGTACTATATTACCGCTGGAAGAACCAAAAAATGAAGTTGGGTCGCCCAGACAGGTTGGATCCGGATCCCATGTAAATGTAACCGTAGGTAGATCATCAACAACAATTCGATGCACTACAGAATCTTTACAGCTTGAACCACTCGAATCGGCCGTTACTGTCAGCTTTACATTGTATGTGTGGCCCGGAGTAAATGTATGGGTTGGGTTCTGAGCATTTGAACTCCCACCGTCATCAAAATCCCAATACCAAGCTATAATAGTATAGTTTGGATTTGATACTGTTGACATATCTGTGAATTGATATTCATTACACGTTATTATATAATAGGAATATTCTGCATTAGCAGGACACTGTGCCTGAATATCAGAGGATTTTAAAAATGGTAAAACAAACAGTACTGCAAAGAATTTAATTAATAGTGATTTATTGAAAAGATTAATCATTTTTTATTAGTTTACTTATAAATTTCCTCAAAAATACAATATACCTCATACGTCAAAATCCTTAAAAGGTTTTAGCAAATTAATTTAAAATTTATTTTTCTTTACCCCGTCTTTGTACATAATGACTTAGAAATGGATATACATTCTCAACCGAAATGCGTTTTGCGATTATTTCCCTTTTTCTGTTTAATATATATAATACAGGTGTTCCGTAAATATCATACAGTTCATGAAAATCCCTGGTAATACTTCTGGTTCCGTTTACATTAAACCAGTTAAGATTATTTTTTCTGATGAATTTTTTCCATTTTACAAGGTTTGTATCTGTGCAAACAGCAAATATTTCAAAATCTATTTTTGTAGTGTCGTATAGATCCTTAAGAAATTTAATGTCTTCCTTACAAATATCGCAATCAAAATCCCAAAAGAGTGTAATTATAAAATCATTCTTAATTGAATGAAAAGAAACGAAATGATTATTTGTATCAAGTAAAATAAGATTTGGCGCTTTCTTTCCGATTAGTAATGGCTTTATCTGTTTTGCTCTTTGCATAATTGAGCTTCTGACAGATTCTGAAATATCAAGTTTATCCTTATCTGCATATTTTTCTACAAGATGGACGAATATTTCATCATATCCCATGAATTTATTATCATCATATTTTTCCATGAAGTACCAAAATAAATAATTAATAAGTTCGGGAGAATTGTTCGCTTTGTAAATAATTGTATCTATTTCTTTGCAGATTGAGTCGGGTTGTTGAAATACAATATGTTCGAAATACTGATTAAGTTTGTTATGAAATACCGGTGTTCTGATAAGACGTGGATCAGAAAAATTAACGTAATCCCAGTAATGATTTTTAAAATATATGTATTTATAATTCTGATTACTATCAATGGTTTCCTTATTACTTTCATTATAAACTAGTTCAGGTTTTCTGATGATAGAAAATACCAGTGACATGATATTTTCCGGATGGGTTTTAATAAAATCAATTTTGTAATCAGAAACTTCCCTGTTTATTATTTTAATCTGTTCTTTAAAATATTTAATGCTATCTGGTGGTAATTTATTATTGAGCTTTTGTTTTGCTTTTTTTATTTGTTTATGTTTGGCTGCAGTATATGTTAAATAGTCAAAAAACAGTTTATTTTCTTTCGATCCTGAAACTTTAATATTTTTAACATAGTCGGTAGTATCAGTTAGGATTTTAAAGTGCTGGTCATCATCTATAATGAATTCAAAGAGTTTTACTTTATTTTGACTTATCAAAACATAAATACCACCAGGTAGTTGATCTTGTCCTTGAAAGATTAATGCTTCGTCAATAATTTTTGAAGTATCTGCTGATATTATTCTGTCACCATAATAACAGGCCAGATAACCAATCGAATCTGTTGTATTATTTATTTCGATTCGGATTTTATAACCGGTTTTGCAATAGGCATAAGATGAAAGTAATAGAAAAAAAACTATTATTTGTATTCTGTAAAACATATTAACAAAATAAAGAATTTGCAGCAAAAGTAAAACATTAAGTTTACATAAATAATGCAAAAGTTCTAAATATCTTATTTAAATTTTACTGTAAAATTTTTAGCTTGGTATATGTGCGCCCGGAATTTCACCGGGCGCACAATACATACTCCCCAAAAGTTGTTGGTAGGTCAATTAAGCCCTGGAATCAATCCTTGAGAACAAGGTATATTCCCGGGTTTTCTTTGTGCCGGAAGTGCTTACTTCCGGTGAAGTGTATATGTTCTCGTCAAGAGTTACTGATCTGTTATTAAAGAATTTTTCTAAGGTTTTTTTATGAACTGTTTCAACTGGCTTATATGGAATTGTAAAATAAAACTCAGACCCCTTACCCATTGATGAACTCACAAACATTTTTCCTCCCATTGATTCAACAAGAATGTTAGTTATTGATAAACCTACACCCAGTCCGCTGTTTGTTCGTGTATGTGAATTATCAATTTGATTGAATTTGTCAAAAATAAAATTGATCATATTACTTGGAATACCTATACCAGTGTCTTTTACATAAAATTCAACTGTATCGTTATTCACAATTTCGTAACCAAACTCTATTTGTCCGTTATCTGTAAATTTCAAAGCATTATCAATCAGATTGGATAATATTAGTTTAAGTATTACGGGATCGGTTAGTATTTTTACTTTTTTTTTATGATTTAAAGGGGATTTGATTTCTATTTTGTCTTTACCTTTTTCAGTTTTTGTTTTTTCATAATGATAAAACAATTCCGTTAAAATATTATCTATTGTACATGAACATTCATTTATTGTAATTTTCTCATTTTCAATTTTTGCTGTTTGAATAAGATCATCGATAATTTTTAAAAGAGCTTTACTGCTTTTGTTTATTCCCTCAATAAAACTATTTTGTTCTTCTTCAGACAGATCTTTATCCTGTAAAAGATTTGCAAAACCAATAATTGCGTTCATGGGGGTGCGTATTTCATGAGATATATTAGAAATAAATGAGGATTTGAGTCTTTCTACTTCGTCAGATTTTAAATATAGTTGTTTTTGTAAATTATTTACTTTAACTTTAAGGTCATTAATTGTTTCGTTATCAGTAGTATGTTTTTTAAAATTATTGCTCATGCTAAAACAAAAGATACTTTTACAACAGTTAATTCCGATTTAGATGGAAAAGTAACCCATTATTGACAACTTTTTTTTCATATTGTCGTAAATTTTGTTAATAACTTATTGAAAAAAATACTAAAAACAGGGTTACCTTTTTAAAAATCTTGGAATTAATTACATTGTCTATTTAAGTGTATAATATAAAATGAAATTATTATGAAAACGAAAATCAAAACGCTATTGTTTCTAATGTCATTTTTATTGACAGTTTGTGTTTATAGTCAAAATACAATTTCTGGAGTAGTTTCTTACCACAATGATCCGGATCGCCCTCTAGAAGATGTTGTTGTAAAAATATATGATGAATCAGGAACTTTTATTGACAGTTGTGTTACTGATTCAACAGGCACTTATATATTTACTAATCTGGATTGTGGTACGTATAGCTTGAATTCATATACGGAACAGGATCCTGGTGGTATAGACCTTTTCGATTCATATTTGATATTTTTTTATATTATAGGTCGAACTGAACTTGATCCAATTCAGTATCTTGCTGCCGATACGGATGCCGATGGATATGTTGATTGGGCAGATTACTGGTCGATTGTAATAGGTTGGTTAATACATGGATATCCTTTCCCGGCAGGTGAATGGATTTTTGAAGATGTAATTATTGATTTATCAGCTAAAGATCCGGATGGGGATCAGGGCGGATCAAGTACAGGTGATCCTGATGGCTCTTTCCAGCCAGGAACAAAACCGATACAAAGAATTAATCTTGAATATAATAATGAATATGTTACCTCAACTGGCCAGCAAATAGACATTCCGGTATTTTATGATTGGCCACATCCACTGGGTGGTATGGCAATAAGTATTGAGTTCCCCGAAAATTTAATTTACATAGAGGATATTGAATCTGAAATGCAAGGATTTAATTATGCAGTGAAAAACGGTTGCATAAACCTAACATGGCAGGATACAGAGTTTAAAGATATGACATTTAACGATAAACCCTTGTTTACAATTAAAGCAGTTACTTCGAATCATTTTATTAATGAAAGTGAAATTACATTTGATGTGAATTCAAAAACTCATTTTATCGATTCGAAGGGTTATAAAATAGAAGAGGTTTCACTCAGATTACCCAAATACAAAAGTAATGGCTTAAGTATCTTCACAGGAAATGTTTATCCAAATCCGGTTAATTCTGTGGCACATATTAAATATGCAATTGAAGAAGATAGTAAGATTAATATAAAATTGTTGAATTCAAGTGGTCAGTTAATTGATGAGTTATATAATTGTATCAAACCGGCCGGGATCTATAATTATCATTTTAATGTTGATAATCTTGAATTAGAATCCGGCTTGTATTTCTGTGTGATATCAATAGAGAATTCTGCAAAGATTGTGGAAACAAAGCGTTTGATAGTTGCAAAATAGACAGATTTTCGTTTTCATTTATTGAAAAAGGGGGATACAGTATCGTATCCTCTTTTTTTTTATTTTTATTTTTTTGATTTTTGCAAATTATTAGTTATGTTAAAAATAATTCAATAATGCATTTGATTATTTTTGTAT
>CAZJYD010000011.1:0-52134 GCA_964550205.1 uncultured Bacteroidales bacterium | reverse complement strand
AATTCAGTAGGTCTTTATTATATGATCCATCAACAAAATAAAGAACATATCCTAAGAGATTGGACGATTTGGCGATTTAAATAAATATAGAAAAACCCTAAGATTTTTTTGTACCTTGTCCTAATATTTTGAAAATTGATTTTATGGCGCCTGATTATGAATATTTACTTTCGAGGATGAAAAATTATTGTTCTTACCAGGAGAGGTGTATTCAGGATGTAAAAGATAAGCTTAATCAATGGAAAGTGAGGCCTGAGGTAACTGAAAAGATCATCAACGAATTAATAAAAAATGATTTTATCAATGAAGAACGCTTTGCAAAAGCTTTTGCCGGGGGAAAATTCAGGTTGAAAAAATGGGGAAATGCCAAAATAGTATATGAACTAACAAAGAGAAATATTCCTGATATATACATACAGATCAGTTTAGCAGAAATAGACGAAGATGAATATATCGATACACTCAAGCAGATAATTACCAAAAAGGATGCATCTCTGAAGGAAAAAAACAAAGTCAAAAGAAAGTATAAACTTATAAGATATGCTATTTCCAAAGGATATGATCCAGGCATGGTTAACAAAATAATTAACCAGCAATACTGATAAAATTCTAACTTTGCAAAATAAAAAATTACTTAAAAATGATTACTCCTGAAACAATGAAAGATCTTGATAAAAGGCTGAAGGCCTTGAGGAGGCATCTTTGACATCGATAAAAAGATTGAAGAAGCTAAAGATTTAGAAGAGCAATCCAGGCAACCTGATTTATGGAATTCTCCCGAACATGCCAAAAGTACCTTAAAATCGTTGAAAGATAAAGAAAGATGGATCGAATCTTATGAAGCAGTTAAAACGCAAATAGAAGATCTTACGGTAATTTATGAATTTTATAATGAAGATGAAGCCAGTGAGGATGATGTTGACAAGCAATATAAAAAAACCCTTAAAGAACTTGAAAAGCTCGAATTTTTGCGAATGCTTAGCAAGGAAGAAGACCATCTGCCTGCTATACTTCAAATCAACCCGGGAGCCGGTGGTACTGAAAGCCAGGATTGGGCACAGATGCTTATGCGCATGTATATCCGCTGGGGAGAAAGAAATAATTATAAAATAAATGAGCTGGATTTGCAGGAAGGAGAAGTAGCCGGTATAAAATCTGTTTCGCTGGAATTTACAGGTGAATATGCTTTTGGATTTCTTAAAGGAGAAAACGGGGTTCACCGCCTTGTCAGGATATCACCTTTCGACGCCAACAAGCGCCGCCACACCTCTTTTGCTTCGGTTTATGTTTATCCTGTTGTTGATGAAAGTATAGAAATAGAGATCAATCCTGCTGAAATTACCTGGGATACCTTCCGTTCGAGCGGCCCTGGCGGACAAAATGTCAACAAAGTTGAAACAGCTGTCAGGCTGAAACATGAGCCATCCGGTATTATCGTTGAATGCCAGGAAACGCGTTCACAATCACAAAACAGAGAAAAGGCAATGCAAATGCTTAAGTCGCAGCTTTACGAAATTGAACTACGTAAAAAGAAAGAAGCGCAGGCAGAAATCGAAGGAAGCAAGAAAAAGATCGAGTGGGGTTCACAAATAAGATCATATGTAATGCAACCTTATAAGCTAGTTAAAGATGTTCGTACCGGTGTTGAAATTGGTAATGTACAAGCTGTTATGGATGGTGAAATAGATAAATTCCTGAAAGCTTATTTAATGAAATACGGTGGTGATTGAGTTCTCCGGATGAAGCAAAGAATTTTTGTAAATATTAATACACTTGCAGCAATAAAAAATTTGTAATTTCACGCTTTAATTCTAAGCATTCATTTATTAACTTACAGACTTGAATTAATATGAGAACACAGGAACCATTTTCGAACCTTGCTGTCTGGAACGACAGTCTTGAATTCATAAAAGAACTGTATGCCCTTACAAATCTTTTTCCTGAAGAGGAAAAGCAGTTATTAGCTCATCGAATAAGAAACAGTATGATCGAAACAACAGTTTGCCTTTCAAGATTCTTTACATATAAAAAATCTTCTAAAGCTCTGCCTTCCATACAGCAGGCCTATGAATACATGAATGATATACGGACACTTCTGCAAATCGCTCATAAACTAAAATATATTAGCGATCCTGATGTTGAACAATATAATGAAAGGATCAACGAATTGCTGAATGAAGTAACTATGCTTCTCAGAAAGCTGGAAAGGGAAAAACAACTGGAAAGTGAAGAAAAATAAAAATTTAAAAACAATGAAGGTAAGAATAGAAAAAGACACCATGGGAACTGTAGAGGTTCCTGCAGAAAAGTATTGGGGTGCTCAAACTCAACGTTCAAAAAATAATTTTAAAATAGGCCCTTCGGCTTCTATGCCCATCGAGGTCATAAGAGCTTTTGCATATCTGAAAAAAGCGGCTGCCCTGACAAACTTCGAGCTGGGAGTATTGGAAAAAGAAAAAGCAGAACTAATTGGCAAGGTATGTGATGAAATACTCGATGGCCGGCTTGACGATAATTTTCCGCTCGTAATATGGCAAACAGGATCGGGCACACAATCTAACATGAATGTTAACGAGGTTATTGCCAACCGTGCTCATGTTATCAGGGGTGGTAAGCTGGGTGAAGGTGAACGTTTTATTCATCCTAATGACGATGTCAACAAATCACAGTCTTCCAACGATACTTTCCCCACAGCCATGCATATTGCCGCCTACAAAATGATCAACGAAGCTACTATTCCCGGTGTTGAAAAACTACGAGATACTTTAAAAAAGAAATCCGAAGAATTTATGGATCATGTAAAGATCGGGCGGACGCACCTTATGGATGCCACTCCCCTGACTATAGGACAGGAGTTTTCGGGTTATGTTTCACAACTTGATCATGGTATGAGGGCAACAAAAAACACCCTTGATCATCTTTCCGAACTAGCTTTGGGTGGTACTGCCGTAGGAACAGGTATTAACACACCAAAGGGTTATGCCACTAAAGTAGCCGAAAAAATAGCTAAGTTAACCGGATATCCGTTCCGCACTGCGGAAAACAAATTTGAATCCCTTTCTGCACACGATGCAATAGTAGAAACATCGGGAGCTTTGAAAACTCTTGCGGTTAGTTTAATACACATTGGTAATAACACACGTTTTCTGGCATCAGGTCCCCGTTGTGGTATAGGTGAAATCATTTTCCCTGCAAATGAACCGGGATCGTCCATTATGCCTGGGAAAGTCAACCCCACCCAGGCAGAAGCGCTCACCATGGTATGCGCTCAGGTGGTGGGTAATGACGCTGCAATTACGGCCGGAGGGATGCAGGGACATTTTCAGCTTAACGTATTCAAACCCGTAATGATATATAACCTGTTGCAATCAGCTCAATTACTTGGTGATGCATGTGTTTCATTTAATGATAATTGTGCGGTCGGCATTGAGGCACATCATTCAAATACTTCACGGCATCTGAAGAATTCTTTAATGCTGGTAACGGCTCTCAATACACATATAGGTTATGAAAACGCAGCAAAAATCGCCAAGAAAGCCCACGAAGAAGGCACAACATTAAAAGAGGCTGCGCTGGAGCTTGGAATACTGACGGAGGAAAAGTTTGATGAAATAGTTGATCCTTCCAGGATGATTGGAAGGTAATTTGTTTGGACTTTTGAGGAAAGATCATAACATTGATTTGTTAATTAGTGCATGTCAATAATGTTGACCGGTAAGCTATAATAATGAGATATCTCGCTACGCTACTAATGACACATTTTTAATGTGCTCTTATTAGGTGGTAGTAAAATTCCAAACAACAATTAGCAAATTACAAATCAAAAAATATGCTTATTCTGTTGAGGGTGTCTCAAAAGTCTTTGTGTTACTTCGTGAAATACTTGGTGTACTTTGTGGTTAATCTTAAATAATTGAACCACAAAGGATCACAAAGGACACACAAAGTTTCACTAAGTAATATTATCGAAAAAACCTCACAATTTTAAACTTTTGAGACACCCTCTGATCTTTAATTGGTTATCATTACTCGATATGATATGGTATTCTCTTTTTAGGAAAAGCACTAACTAAGCATGAACATAACTCAAGTTAGCTAAAGAAAAAATTAAAGCAATCTGCAAGGTATCTTCTTCAAATCAACCAAATAATAAACAAAAACATTTTTTACCACCTCATTGTTTCTCGTGATCTTAATGGTATCATGGGGAATGATCTCTTCAAAATACTGGTTGTACAAATCATCCGGATCTTTGTATTGCCTGCTGTCGGTGATAAAATAAGCATCCATTCCTTTTTTGAATCCACCCCTGTATTCATTGATCCAGGCATATTTATGAATATTTTCCAGGTCGCCTATGGCCAACACTTTCAAATTCAACGGGCGGGCAACATAATAATCGAGATTGGCAGCAGGGAACCATCTGTATGATATTATTACAACATTTGTGTCGACAACATCATTTTTCAAGTCCCGACAATAAAGTGAATCAAATTTACTGCCCAGTTGTTTCCAGCCATACATATCCAGTGAAACATCATTTTTTCCGAGTTTCTCAGGATTCTCTTGCTTTGAATGATACAACCATCCATATTTGATCTGCCCTGCACCTATAACGAGAATCAACAACAATACATAAACAGATACTTGAATTGGCAACGGAAAAACCTTTTGTCTTTTAAGATACTTCTCTGAAAAATAAGATGCAGCAATTATTAATAAGCCAATGTAACCGGGTCCTGGCCAATGAGGTAAGGTACTTCTGAATAAGGAAAATACCAGAAAAACAATAATAACAGGAACACTTACCAATAAAATGAATCGCTTGCTCCCTGAAGAAATAAAAGGATTTCTTCGGGACAAAGAAAAGAGTGCAATCAATATCAGTATAAAATTAACAGGATTATTATAGAGTATCTGTCCGCCAAGTTCTATGATGAAATTACTAAAGTTCAATCCTGATTCGGTAATATTAACACGGTTACTGTGGAAACTAAAACTAATAAATTCATTTTGTATGTTCCATAAAATTACCGGCAGGAAAATAATAAAAGAGATCAGGATTGATAAATACAATTCTTTTTTTCTTAGCCAGATACGATTATATATTAATATAAACGATATTGTTCCAATCCATAAAAATACGGATGTATATTTTGAAAGCATCCCCAGTCCGATCGTAATACCTGCAAGTATAAATTTAGTCCGTGCAGATTTTGAGATTTTGTGATCATTAATTACATCAATCAAAAAATATAAACTCCATAACCAGAATAGTAACTGTGGGGTATCGGGAAGTATAAAAATGCCGGCAATAATAAAACAATATATTGAGGCATTATAAAGAAAAGCAGCATATAATCCGGTCAATGAATTTTTTAACTTTTCTCCTATCCTGAATATAAGCCAGGTATTTACGAGCCCGAAAATTACTGCTGAAAGTCTTAAAATAAATTCATTCTCAAAAGTAAGATCCAGAGTAAATAATTGTATCATCAAGCCCACCATAGGAGGATGGTCGAAATGACTAAGATCAGGATAAAGGGCATAAGTCCAATAATAAACCTCGTCATTGCCGAGTTCAAGAAAGGCTGCCAGGAAGCCCCTTATAATTGTAGAGGCAATTATTAGAACCCAGAGAATTGTATTTATTTTTTTTCTGCCCACTTATATGGTTTTACTGATTTGAGGTTTTGACTTTCAATAATAAAAAGTGATTAATACTTTTTACTTTTTCGTCTTTTTCTTTTAAATCTTCTTGTAAGTATAATAATATTCATAATAATAAAAAGCAATGTAGCGCCAAAGATAATTCTGTATATCCATGTTTTTGTGATATTCCTGGTTAATATTGGTTTCTCAGGAGGCCATTTATCCGAATATTTTGCTATGGGATTCAGGTAATAAATGTTTTTACTGGGAAACAGAATTTCTGTTCTAATATATGTATCTTCCGGTTTAATTGTATAATGAGCTTCACAAGAATTTTTTACAGTTTTTTTTAATTCCCCGTTCTGACCTATAAACCTGAACTCATACGCTTTGCGGTCAACTTCAACAAAGAATGAGTCATTGATCACTTTTGCTTTTTTTAAAACTGCAATATCTTTTATCCTTCTTTTCTTATCCTCAAAAGGCTGATCGGCAGGGCGGTATATCTTAGCCGCAAAAGAACGGCCTTTTTTTAAAGCATTTATCACACTATCTCCTGCATTACTTTCAGTATAAATAAATGTGCAATAATTACCAACCTCATCACTGTCGGTTACATTATGTGCATCATCGTTACCCATAGCTATTACATAATGCCCGGATGATAGTGCCGGATCCCAGTAATTAATTGAAATTCCGAAATAGTTGAGTATCTCTATTCCGTCGTAGTTTGTCAGCCACTTCAGTTCGGAAGGTTTATATGCTTCCCGTAGCTTTGGATGAGCCAGGATAACAAGATCATTATCATCTCTCAATATGTTTATCACATGCTGCTTATGATGGATACTTTGATAAAGAAAATAATCTCTCCAGTTTACTTTCTCTGCGCCTATGCATATCTGATGGTGTTTTAACACACCGTATCCATGTTCATAAATGGGTATATATGATTTTTCTCCACTTTTATATTTGTTAATCTGCATATAATCAGATATGCCTATTATATCATATTCGAGAAAGCGGTAAACACTGTCTATCATTTTATTTGAATTTTCACGTCCATCGGTTATACCACCCCATACCCTTGATTGTACCTGAAAATTGGCTTTCTTCCAAAATAAACTATCTGCATGCTGATACGGATTAAAGATTTTATTGCCCGAAAAAGGTTCAGGTTTGGGAAAATCATAAACCGGGGCTAATATGTATTGAAATAACAGTACTATAAAAAAAATCACTACTATCCATAAAACAATCTTTCCTGCTATTTTAAAATATTTCATATCAATTAAATATTCAGCAAAAGTAATACCTTTCTCTCAATTCTATAAATATTAAAAATAGTAATATAAGATTTCTTCAGAAAACACTATTTCTTACTAATAGTTCCAAATGCTGGAAATAAAATTTATTATTTTTATGTTAAGAATTTATCTCAATTTGGGAAAATTATACTTTTTGTTTATTTTTGAGCAATTAAGATATATAATTATATGAATCCATTTAAGATATTTATTGTTGAAGATGATGAATTATACGGTGCTATGCTCAAGCACCATCTTTCATTAAATCCGGATAACGAAGTACAACTTTTTACAACAGGTTCTTCCTTTTTAAATAATCTTTATAAAGAGCCTTCGATGGTATCGCTTGATTATCAGCTACCTGATATTTCCGGTATGGAAGTTCTGCAACGCATCAAGGAATATGATAGCGAATTACCTGTTGTAATTGTTTCAGGACAGGAAGATGTTGGCACCGCAGTTAATCTATTAAAAAAAGGCGTATATGATTACTTTGTAAAAGATGATGAAACAAAGAACAGACTCTGGAATGCAGTAAAGAATATCAGGGAACATCTGGAGCTCAAACAGGAACTAAATGATCTGCGCAAGGAAATTGGCAAAAAGTACGAGTTCAGAAAAGTTATCAAAGGTAATAGTCCTGCCATACAAAAGATCTTCGGGTTAATAGAGAAAGCTACCAAATCAAACATATCAGTTTCTTTGTCGGGCGAGACAGGCACAGGCAAGGAGCTCGTAGCTAAGGCAATACACTATAATTCACCACGTGCGAACAAATCTTTTGTTGCAATAAATGTATCAGCCATACCTCATGAACTGATCGAAAGCGAAATGTTCGGACACGAAAAAGGAGCCTTTACAGGTGCTAGCTCCAGGAAGATTGGAAAATTCGAACTTGCCCATAAAGGAACTCTTTTCCTCGATGAAATAGCAGAAATGGATACAAACATGCAAACCAAACTATTACGTGCCCTTCAGGAAAAAGAATTTACAAGGGTTGGCGGAAATGAAACCATTAAGGTAGATAACAGGATCATAGTTGCTACAAATAAAAACCTGCTTGATGAGGTTAAAAAAGGAGAATTCAGGGAAGATCTTTACTACAGGCTTCTCGGCTTACCAATTGAACTTCCTCCTTTACGTCAAAGAGGAAATGACATACTTATACTTGCTAAATATTTTGTGGATGATTTTTGCAGGGAAAACAAAATGGAAAAGTTTAATATCTCTTCAAAAGCCAAGGAAAAACTAATGAAATATCCTTTCCCGGGCAATGTCAGAGAGCTTAAAGCGGTCATGGAACTTGCAGCAGTTCTTTCCAATTCTGATACAATTGAAGAAAACGACATAACTTATAGTTCAACAAGCTCAGCGAGTGATTTCATGCTTGAAGAAAATACATTGAATGGATATGTACGAAATATCATCAAGTATTATCTTGAACAATATGATAATAATGTTCTTACAGTAGCAAAAAAGCTTGATATAGGTAAATCCACAATTTACCGTATGATAAAGAATAATGAAATATAAGACTTTTTGAGATGCCTGTTGTAGATTTTGATTTTGAGGAAATAAAAAAATTTGTCGGAGAAGACAGATCAGCCCTGAAAAAGATGGTTGGTGTTTTTCTTAATTCAACTCCAAACACATTAAAAGAATTAAATCACTCCCTTGAAATAAAAGATTATGACAAATTAAGTTACTATGCCCATAAGTTAAAATCCTCTATTGATTTGCTCAATATCAAATCCCTGAAAGAAGAAATCAGGTTAATAGAGAATTCTGCAAAATCAAACTCAAATATTGATAAGCTGCCGAAACTTATTGATAATATGAATATTACCCTTGATAAAGTCATCAAAAAATTAAAGGAAACGATTTAATCATTTACTACAAATACTACAAAGGAATGTTTCCATGCTTTTTTGGCGGATTGGATTTGCTTTTATTTTGGGTCATTTCCAGAGCCTGTATTATTTTAAATCTTGTCTGTTTAGGTTTAATAATTTCGTCAATATAACCAAGCTGTGCAGCTTTGTAGGGACTTGCAAAAGTTCGTTTATAATCGTCCACGGCTTTCTTCTTTTGTTCATCCGTTAACCTGTCTCTGAAAATAATATTAACCGCTCCCTCAGGTCCCATCACAGCAACCTCGGCAGTGGGATAAGCAAAATTGATATCGGCACCTATATGTTTGCTCGACATCACATCATAGGCTCCGCCATATGCTTTTCTTGTTATTATTGTAATTTTTGGCACCGTAGCTTCAGAAAAGGCATACAATAATTTTGCACCGTGTTTAATAATACCTCCGAATTCCTGAGCTGTGCCGGGAAGGAATCCCGGTACATCTTCAAAAGTAATAAGTGGAATATTGAAAGCATCGCAAAAACGCACAAAGCGGGCTCCTTTAAGCGACGAACCTATATCTAGCACTCCTGCCAGGTGATTCGGTTGATTGGCAACAATACCAACAGTTCTGCCAGCCATACGTGCAAAACCTACAATTATATTTTCTGCATGGAGAGGTTGTATTTCAAAGAAATTATTATCATCAACCACTGCATTAACTATATCTTTAATATCATAAGGTTTGTTCGGATCATCGGGCACAAGGGTTTGAAGACTTTCCTCTTCACGGTTAATATCGTCAGTACAGGATTTTATTGGCGGGTCTTCCATATTATTTGAAGGAAGGAACCCAATCAATTCCCTTATCATCATCATTGCTTGTTCATCATCATCGGCCATAAAATGTGCCACTCCACTTTTTTGATTATGTGTAACGGCACCTCCTAATTCTTCTTTTGTGACGTCCTCGTGAGTAACGGCTTTAATCACATCCGGTCCGGTAATAAACATATAACTGGATTTATTAACCATGCATATAAAATCAGTAAGTGCCGGCGAATAGACTGCCCCTCCGGCACAAGGTCCTAGTATGGCAGATATTTGTGGAATTACCCCCGAGGACATTACATTCCGATAAAAAACATCGGCATAACCCGCAAGGCTTTCCACACCTTCCTGTATGCGTGCTCCACCCGAGTCATTCAATCCAATTACAGGGGCTCCCATTTTCATTGCCATGTCCATCACTTTTACAATTTTATCGGCATTTGCACGACTCATAGTACCTCCGAAAACAGTGAAGTCCTGAGCAAAAACATATACAAGCCTGCCATCTATCTTACCATAACCCGACACTACTCCGTCGCCAAGTATCTTTTTTTTATCCATTTCAAAATCTGTTGCCCTGTGAGTAACAAATTTGTCAAGCTCAACAAAAGAATTCGGATCAAGCAACAGGTCAATGCGTTCCCGTGCAATCAGCCTTCCGCTATTATGCTGACGCTCAATACGTTCCTTGCCACCACTTAATTCCGCTTCTTTATGTTTTTCTTCAAGCTGCTTATATTTTTTATCCAATGATTTCATAAAATATTTTTTTTAATACTTTTAAAGAAATTATTCAACAGTAATCAAAGGTTGGTTGCCGGTTATTGTATCTCCCTCCTTAACCAAAATTTCTTTTACAACCCTGTCCTGCTTTACTTTGTATTCACTCTCCATTTTCATTGCAGATACAATAATTACAGTATCTCCCCCTTTCACTTTATCACCTGCCCTCACGGGTATTCTGACGATCTTACCCGGCATGGGAGAAGATATGGTTCTGCCTTCATCGCTTTCACTCTTTTTTCTGTATTTCAGGTATTTTGCCTCTGCATCAATAACCTCGGCATCATAGGATTGATAAATTGTATTAACAACATACTTTCTGGCATCACCGTTTTCTATCAATTCAATATTATACGACTTACCTTTATGTATTATAGAATACACACCTTCTTCCACCATAATTATATCCACTTCATATTTTTTCCCATTGATTGAAAAAATTGCTTTTGTGCCATTTTTACCAATGATCTCTATCTGTGAGTTTTTATTTCCCAAGCTTATTTCCAATGACATAATAATCGCATTATTTATATAATGATAATTCTTAATGAATTGATCTTCTCACACTTCTTATTCTTCCAAAATCTTTCCAGTTACTTCTGTTACTATCATAAACACTTTTTGATTTTGTTTTTTCAGTCTTATTCAAATAATCAAAAGCAGTAGCAATAAGAGCCATCTCTTTAAAATTTCCTTTGCTTTTTTCGGAGGTCATCAGGTATTTCTTATTCTTCTCAATAAAATGTGTATTGTACTTACCACTAACAAAATCCGGAACATTCAGGATCCGTTCAAGAAATTTTATTGTTGTTTTAATTCCTGTTATTTTATAAGCATAAAGAGCCCTTTTCAATCTTGCAATTGCTTCCATTCGATCGTTTCCCCAAACTATCAACTTTGAGATCAACGGATCATAAAATAAAGGTATTTCATAACCTTCATATACATAGCCATCGTGTCTCACCCCAAAACCTAAAGGTTCTGAAAGATGTTTTATCTTACCGGGACTTGGCATGAAATTTCTATCGGGATCCTCGGCATAAATACGCATTTCAATAGCATGCCCATGTTGTCTTAATTCATTTTGTTTAATTGATAATCTTTTACCGGCAGCTATTTCTATTTGTTGTTTCACAAGATCTATTCCTGTAATTCTTTCTGTTATGGGATGTTCTACCTGCAATCTCGTATTCATCTCCAGAAAATAATAATTCAGATCATCATCAACGATGAATTCCACTGTGCCGGCTCCTTCATAATTAACAGCCCTGGCAGCTTCTATTGCTTTTTGTCCCATTTCCTCCCTTATGGCAGGATTCATCAATGGTGAAGGTGTTTCTTCCACTACCTTCTGATGCCTTCGTTGTATTGAACATTCCCTTTCGAACAAATGAATTGTATTGCCGAATTTATCAGCCAATATCTGAAACTCAATATGATGAGGCGATTCTATGTATTTTTCCACATATACCGCATCGTTACCAAACGCATCCCTGGCTTCTGACTGGGCAGCCTTGTATGCGCTTTTAATATCGCTTTCTTTTTCAACCAGTCTCATTCCTTTACCACCCCCGCCGGCTGTAGCTTTTATCATCACAGGCAAACCTATCCCTTTAACAATGCTCACAGCTTTATTTATATCCCTTATTGGTTCTTGTGTACCAGGAATTACAGGAACACCGGCTTTAGTCATTGTCCGACGTGCGGTAAGCTTGTCGCCCATGGTATTAATTGCATATTCCTGGGGCCCAATAAAAATTAATTTCTCTTTTTTGCATCTTTTGGAAAATTCGGGATTTTCAGAAAGAAAACCGTAGCCAGGATGAATAGCATCTGCCTTGCACTTATGTGCAATATCAATAACTTTATCAATGACAAGATAGCTTTCAACCGAAGGTGAAGGACCTATATAATATGCTTCATCAGCATAACGAACATGCATGGAAGTACGATCAGCCTCTGAAAATATTGCTACCGAATTTATCCCCATTTCCCGACAGGAGCGCATTACCCTTATAGCTATCTCACCCCTGTTTGCTACGAGTACTTTCCTGATCATATGTTATGGTTTTGATGTATTCTTTCAAAGGACCAGAGTATAATAATTTAATATTTTGTCTTTGCTCTTTTACACTCCTAAATAACACCATAAATATAGAACATTTTTTTTACCTGTATCTTTTTAATACTATTGTGACCCCGGCGGGATTCGAACCCACAATCTTCAGAACCGGAATCTGACATTCTATCCAGTTGAACTACGGGGCCAATATCATTAATTAATACAAATTTAGTCCGAATTAATTTAGAATTCAAAATTTTTATAAGTTTTTGGGCCAATTAGCTTAAATCAAAAATATTATCAATAGGTAAATAATAATACTTAATTTTGAAATAAATTTAACCTTTAAATATATATCATCATGTCAGAAAAAATATTAGATTTTGTAGGCCCTGGAGTTGTCACAGGTAACGATGTACAAAAGATATTGAAAAATGCAAAAGACAACAATTATGCTCTCCCTGCAGTCAATGTAGTTGGAACAGATTCAGTAAATGCAGCTTTTGAAGCAACCCGGGAGGTAAACTCACCGGTGATAATTCAGTTTTCAAATGGCGGTGCTGTTTTCTTTGCCGGCAAAGGTGCTCCCAACAATAATCACGAAGCAGGAATTGCAGGTGCTGTATCAGGTGCAATGCATATTCATAAAATGGCTGAGATTTACAGTGTGCCTGTCATCTTACATACAGATCATGCAGCCAGGAAATTATTACCATGGATTGACGGATTACTTGATGAAGGTGAAAAATATTATAAAGAACATGGTAAACCATTGTTTAGCAGTCATATGCTGGACCTTTCAGCAGAACCTATTGAAGATAATATCGAGACAAGCAAAAGATACCTCGAAAGAATGAGCAAGATCGATATGACATTGGAAATTGAGCTTGGCGTTACAGGAGGAGAAGAAGACGGTGTTGATCATTCAGGTATTGACAGCTCAAAACTGTACACTCAACCTGAGGAAGTGGGATATGCTTATGAAAATCTGATAAAGATAAGTGATAAGTTTACAGTTGCTGCCGCATTTGGCAATGTACACGGTGTTTATAAACCGGGAAATGTAAAGCTGCAGCCTGTCATTTTAAAAAATTCACAAAAATACGTTGAAGAAACTTATAACACAGAACCCAAACCATTGTATTTTGTTTTCCATGGAGGATCGGGCTCTAGCCAGGCCGAAATACGTGAAGCTATCTCTTACGGTGTAATTAAAATGAATATTGATACGGATACCCAATGGGCATTCTGGAAAGGTGTAAAGAAATATGAAAAAGAATATCATGATTACCTTCAAAGTCAGATAGGAAACCCCGAAGGAGAAGATAAACCTAATAAGAAAATATATGATCCCAGAAAATGGCTGCGCGAAGGCGAAAAATCAATGGTTGAAAGGCTCAAAGTTGCTTTTGATGATTTAAACTGCCTAAACAGAAATTGATCAGATTATTAATCTACTTATTATTATGAATCGATTTTTCAGCTTCTTGATTGAAAATCGGTTGCTTCAGAATGTATACTCAAAACAGGTATTGGTGAATGATTTACCATCTGGGCTGCATACGGACCAAGCCATAAATTTGACGGAGACTTTTCCTGCTCGGTCATAATAGAAATCAAATTGGCTTCATTTTTTACCGCATAATCAATAGTTGATCGGGTTATATTATCAGCATCCAATTCTACATATTGATTTTTTATTTCCTCATCATCAAAAAACTTTTTAACCTGCTGTGCATATTGTTGAACCCTTAATTTAATTGCAGCCACACTTGTAGTATGCAAAGCAAGGACATGTATTTCAGCATCGAAGTAATGTGCTAATCTGGCTGTTATAGTTGCTTTCTGGCGGGTTTCGATGGAACTGTCAATAGGCAAAACTATTTTATTCAGATCACGCTCAATATCAACTCCACCCCTTATTGTTATTGTAGGAAGTTTGGTTGCGGTTACGATCTTATTGGCATTACTGCCGATCCAGAACTCCTCAAACCCAGAGGCTCCATGGGTTCCCGTAATTATAATATCAGCTTTCCATTCCTCAGCTTCATTTACTACCTCTTTATAAATTTTGCCCTTTCTGATCTTATAATCGATCTTATTCTTATCCAATCCTGCTTTATATTTATCCACCAACTCTTTAAACTTATTACCCACAGCTTCTTCTACATTCTCAGGTATAACCTCAAATACTTCCTTTAATGACTCGGGTTTGCTTGCCCAAACCATCCTGATATCAGCACCGGCCTTATCAGCAAGAGTAAGTGCATGTTCAAGAGCATTTATTGAACATTCGGAAAAATCAATTGCTACTAGAATTTTTTTCATGATTCTTATTTATTTTTTTTACTTATTATAATTTTGGATAACTAATTTTATCCTTAATTATCCAGGCATTATTATATTTACTATCAATTTTTCTTAAAAAAGCCAAAGCCTCCATTTTTGTCCTGAAATCACCTACCCTTACCCTGTAATATGGCTCTCTGAAGGTAATATATACATTAACATCCGGATAAGTCTCAATGAACTCTTCCATCACTTTGGTTGCTAGTGTTTTGGAATTATTGCCCGAGTCAAAAAATATCTGTATCCTATATCCTGTTATCCCATCATTATTAATATTCGACTCGAAAGACTTATTTAATTCAATATGTTTTTCAATGAGCGTATCTATCCTGTTATCCTGAATAATTTTAACATGTCCCTTGTTAGTCTCCTGTCCTATCAATAGAACACAAGAGATCAGCATAATAAAAGCGGCAAAGATACATTTTTTCATAACACTACCTACTGTTTATATTTTTCAATTACTTTCATTGATTTTAAGCTCAGTATAGGGATAGGAGAATGATTTATCATCTGCTGGGCGTGAGGTCCAAGAAATACATGATTTGCAGTATTTTCCTGCTCTGTCATAATGGTTATCAGATCCGCATTTATTTTTTCCGCGTAATTAATAATTGATCTTGTTATGTTAGCCGGTTTAAATTTTTCAACACTGAACTTAACTGAATTTTCATTAAAATATTTTACTGCCTGATCAACATAAGTATTAATCCTTTTTTGAACAGACTTCAATGTTGTTGAATACAGCCCTAAAATGTATATTTCTGCATTAAAACTCCTGGCAATATCAGCAGTAAAAGGCAGCTTTTGTTTTGTCTCCAGCGTGCTATCGATAGGGAAAATAATTGACCCTATTGATTCTGCAAAATTAAAATCATTACGCACTGTAATAACCGGGCAAGGAGCATAGGTAACAATACGATATGCATTACTTCCAATCCAATGTTCTTCAAAACCAGTAACTCCGTGTGTCCCTGCAATCATTAAATTTGCATTTATATCGCTGGCCACCTTAGCTAATTCAACATGTACTTTACCTCTTCGCATTGAAAATTTTAACTCCCCTGCTGTTAATTCGTTTTTATACTCATCTACGATTTTCTGTAAGTTTTTCTTATATTCAAGTTTTGCTTTGTTCGAAAATCCTGTAAAAATAACTTCCCCACTGCTAATATTATCAACCCAAACCATATGAATATCAGCTTTTTTAATATTAGCATATTTTATTGCATAGTTAAGGGCATTAATCGAGCTTTTTGAAAAATCAATCGCAACTACTATTGTTTCCATAATAAAGAAATTTAACTTCCTTATATTTAGCTAATTTACTAAATTTTATAATGCATTATCAACTTATTTGATTAAATAATTAGATCACCATCTTTATTTTTCTTCTGTAATTATTAATTTTGTGATTAACCAGCAATATAAGAAATTGATGAACGAGAATATAGATCCAACCGGCACTAATCTTTCACAGAAAGAAAAAGAAATTGAAAAAGTACTTCGTCCTGCAACATTCAAGGATTTTGCGGGTCAGAAAAATGTTGTAGATAATCTGCTGGTATTTGTAGAAGCTGCTAAAAAACGTGGCGAGTCACTTGATCATGTTTTACTTCATGGCCCTCCGGGGCTTGGCAAAACCACCCTTTCGCATATTATTGCCAATGAACTGAACGTAGGAATTAAAAACTCCTCAGGTCCTGTTTTGGATAAACCCGGAGACCTTGCAGGCTTACTAACAAACCTTGAAGAAAATGATGTTCTTTTCATAGACGAAATACACCGCCTGAGTCCAGTAGTGGAAGAATACCTGTATTCTGCAATGGAAGACTACAAGATTGATATTATGATAGAAACAGGCCCCAATGCACGCAGCGTGCAGATCAATCTGGCACCTTTCACACTTATCGGCGCTACTACCCGTTCCGGTTTACTTACTGCCCCGCTCAGATCGAGATTCGGTATAAACTCACGTCTTTCTTATTACGATACCGAAACCATCAGGCATATTATCAAGCGATCAGCACAAATACTTAAAATACCGATCAATGAGGAGGCAGCCAGTGAAATATCAAGACGTTCAAGAGGCACCCCCAGAATAGCCAATCTTCTGTTAAGGCGTGTTAGGGATTTTGCACAGATAAAAGGTTCGGGAATAATTAATATTGAAATATCAAAATATGCACTGCTGGCACTTAATGTAGATAAATACGGCCTTGATGAAATGGATAATAAGATTCTCACTACCATAATAGACAAGTTCAGGGGCGGACCTGTAGGAATTAATACAATTGCCACTGCCGTGGGTGAAGAAGCCGGTACAATAGAAGAAGTTTATGAACCATTTCTGATACAGGAAGGCTATATAATGAGAACACCCCGGGGTAGAAAAGCAACTGAAATAGCATACAAACATCTTGGAAAAGATAAATATCCCAACCAGAGTTCGCTCTTTGATTAAAGCATGAAATCAAAAATAAGTAATAAAGAAAGTCTTACTACCAGCATCAAAAAAAAAGCCGCAGAACTGGGATTCGATCTTTGCGGAATATCAAAAGTAAATGAACTTATTGAAGAATCCCGAAAACTCAGTAACTGGCTAAACAATAAAATGCATGGAGAAATGAATTACATGCAAAATAATCTTGATAAGAGAACCAATCCAAAAAAACTTGTAACTAATGCCAAATCAGTAATATCTGTTTTATATAATTATTATCCTTCTGAATTACTACCAGAAAAATCAAATTATAAAATCTCAAAATATGCTTATGGAGAAGATTATCATTTTGTCATAAAGAAAAAGCTCAGGGAATTACTGAACTATATCAAAAAACAAGCTGACATACGCTATGCGAGAATATTTGTTGATTCAGCACCGGTAATGGATAAGGTATGGGCATTGAAAAGCGGTTTGGGCTGGATAGGTAAAAACACATGCTTGATAAATAAAAAGATGGGATCTTTCTTTTTTATTGGTGAAATTATTACAGACCTGGAACTTGAATACAATAGAGAAATACAGAAGGATCTGTGCGGAAAATGCACCAAATGTATTGATGCATGCCCGACAGGCGCTTTAGCTAAACCTTACGTACTGGATGCCAGAAAGTGTATTTCATATCTCACAATTGAATATAAAGGAAAGCTTCCTAATAAACTTAAAAGCAAATTCGATAACCGAATATTCGGATGTGATATTTGCCAGGATGTTTGTCCCTGGAACAAATTTTCTTTTCCACATAATGAACCTGCTTTTATACCATCAAAAGAATTAATTAACATGAATAAGGATAAATGGGAACAACTCACTCTAAAAAAGTTTAACAACCTCTTTAAAAAATCCGCAATTAAACGAACAAATTATGAAGGATTGATGCGAAACATCAAATTCTCTCAAAAGTAGCAACTAAAAAGTATATTGCAATCCAATAATAATAAGATCAATGTACTGCCCTTGATTAAAACGCCATGTCTTTCCCGAAACATGGGGTCTTACGGGAGTTAGGCTGTTATTTGATCTCAGGTTGATCCTGAATTTTTCAGATAAATTATAATACAAGCCAACTATTAGACTCAAATTGTGTCTGTTAAAATCTGTACCGCTTACTTTATCACTTTCAAAAACTGTTTCACTATCAGCAATATAAAATCCGTAAGCCAGGCCGGCTTCGGCTGCGAAACGCTCTCCTATAAGGTATCTGTAAAGGAAAGGTAATTCAGCATAATGTATAAGTAAATTATAGTCTTCGTAATTATTATCCTCATCCGCCGGATCATGGCTTCCCTTCTGAACATAATCAAGCTCCATTACAAGCACCGAATGTTCTGTAAACTGATAACTCACCCATCCACCACCAAAGAAACATGGCTTACTGAAACCGGAGCCGCGGCCTCCTTCTAACTTGCTGGCACCCAAACCTGCATTAATACCCCCATTGAATTCCTGTGCACCCGAAGCTAATGCAAAGAATAATAAAATGCTTACCGGAATTATTTTTTTCATTTTCGTACCTATTTTTTTATTAAAATAATTATTTAGTTGCAAATAACCGGTGATCCTTCCTTATCTTTTTTGTCACCAAACCATGCAACCGCATAATTTCTGTATATTCCAACACCCATTGCTTTCCAGGTGGCACTATGCCAACTACCTGTGTTAGCAATAATTGCATGGTGGCTTTCACTTTTTTTCCAGGCCTCTAAAGAGGTTAAAGGAAAATTCTCAAAATCTTCAGGATAAGTTGAATAATATGCAACCTCATACCCTATCCCGCCATAGTTAGTCATTTCTTTTGGTTTGTACCACATACATCCGGCATTTTTATGATCATGAGTATAACAACATCCTTTCCATTTATTACTTTCCGACCAACTGTGAAGATTACATCTTTTGTTTTGAGGGCTATTCTCAGCCAGATCCATCGCATGACATTTGGCAACATAGGTTAACGACTTTGAAAGAGGAATAAATGATAATCCCCTGCTTTCCCGGTATTCATTTATCATCCTGTAAAGCAGTAATTCCTCCATTGAAATACATACATCCGAAAATTTATAGTCATCAACTTTGTTATCAGCTTTATTAATAAATATCAAGCTGATAAATAAAAATATAACCGATTTACAAACCACTTGTTATACTTTAAATTATAATTAAGTTAAAAACAAATTCTGGCAGATTATTTATTTCTCGACAAAAATAACTTAATCTGTATATTTTTCTGCAATAAATTATAAAGGGCTATAATGAATTAGCTCATTTTTTTCTTTCGATTGTAAAATTAACCAACTGTTCCAGTGATTTTTTCGGCTGGCTGTCGGGAAATGTATTTAGTATTTTCAATGCTTTATCACGATACTCCAACATTTTATTCTCAGCATATTCCATTCCACCGCTTTCTACTACCTGATTAATCACTTCCGATACATTTTGTGGGCTATTATTAGAATTTTTAATTGTGTTGATAATTTTTCGCTTTTCCCTTTTGCTTATATTCTCAAGCATATGTATCAATGGTAAAGTAAGTTTTTTCTCTTTTATATCAGTAGCATTAGGTTTACCTGTATTATTTGTTTTTTCATAATCAAATAAATCATCCTTTATCTGAAATGCAATACCTGCATTTTCGCCAAATTCTCTCATTTTATTGATAACATCATTGCCGGCATTCGCCGATAATGCTCCCGAAGCACAACAAGATGCAATTAACGAAGCTGTCTTTTTCCTGATAATATCAAAGTATATTTTTTCTTCAATATCCAGTTTACGTGCTTTTTCTATCTGCAGCAGTTCTCCCTCGCTCATTTCCCTTACGGCGTTAGAAACAACCTTTAAAAGTTGAAAATCATCATTATTCAATGATAACAGAAGGCCGCGTGATAGTAAATAATCACCCACTAACACTGCTATCTTATTTTTCCATAGGGCATTCAGTGAAAAAAATCCTCTTCTTATATTAGAATCATCAACCACATCATCATGTATTAGGGTAGCAGTGTGCAATAATTCTATTAATGCAGCTGCACGATAAGATTTATCATTTATACCTCCGCAAAGCTCTGCAGAAAAAAATACGAACATTGGTCGCATTTGCTTGCCTTTACGTTTAATAATAAAATGGGTTATTTTATCAAGTAACGGGACTGAACTTTTCATCGACTTTCTGAAATACTTTTCAAATGTCTTTATATGATGTTGTATGGGCGTTTTTATTTCCTGCAGATTGGTCATATGTTTCTTCCCAAAATTACATAATTTTTTGTTAATCAATTAACAAAATAAATGCATTATTATTATCCACTATTTAAATCTTTAATAATATTTAAATCAACACAATAAATTGACAAATAGTTACATATTTAATATCTTTACTGAAAATATGATAGAATATCCACCAAAAATATTATTAGCATTCGGCGAATCACTGAGAGGCAACAAAGAGATATCCGACTGGCTTCTCAACAATGGATTCCCTGAAATTTCGGCATTATCTTATGCAATTAGAGGGAGCGATAAAGCTTATAAATGGCTGCTTAATAACAGCTTTCCACATTTGGCCGCTCTTGATTCGGCTATTGATAATAAGAAGAATGCTTATGAATGGCTTGTGAAATACAAATATAATTTCCTTGTTGTTTTTGCTGATGCATGCCAAAAAAAAGCCAAGGCAATTAATTGGCTTAAGCAAAAAGATCTTGATATATTTATCAGATTAGCAAGTATTATCTATGAATTAAGGAATAGTCAAAAATTTGATTATCACAAACTACATTTTTAACCACATTTGGAGTAATCGCAATTCTTGCAGGTAAGGCATCCTTCCTGATAAATCAGTTCACTGCTACATTTAGGACATTTATTATGCTTTGTTGCTTTTGTGCCGTCGGGAATATATTTTTTCAAGGCTCTTACAACTCCCGATTTCCATGTATTAATATGTTCCTGTTCAAGGGTCAGGTTTGAAATAAGGTCCACAACAAAAGGCAAAGGCATACCATGACGAAGAATACCGGAAATCAGCTTTGCATAATTCCAGAATTCCTTATTGAATTGTCTTGACAAACCTTCCATCGTTATCTTATAGCCATCCTTATCTTCAAACTGGAAATCGTATCTTGTGGGTATACCCACTTGCTTGCTTTTGATCACATAACCTCTTTTAATCCAGTATGGAAGGAAAAAGCCTTCTGCATTACCGGTAAAAATTTCATATGGTTTATTATTCATCAAACCAACTACTGCCACCCATTTTTCCTTATTATTCTGGAATCTCACAACATCAGCTTCGAGGATTTTGGGACGTGGTGGTGCGTTAGTCTCCCTGAACTCCGGTTTTTTATTTTTATCATCACTTACCAGCACTCCTGATCTGGATCCTTCACGATAGATGGTAACACCTTTACAACCGCTTTCCCAGGCTGTTTTATAAATCTGGCTTACCAGTTCTTTGGAAGTCTTTTCAGGAATATTAACTGTTACACTGATTGAGTGATCAACCCACTTTTGAATATTGCCTTGCATTTTAACTTTATTCACCCAATCAATATCGTTGGCTGTTGCCTTATAATAAGGGGACTTTTTTATTATTTTCTTCAATGACTGATCGTCCATTTCTGAAACTTCGCCGACATCATAGCCATTAATTTTAAGCCAATCAACGAATTTATGATGAAAAACCCTGTATTCCTCCCAACTGTCACCAACCTCATCAATAAATGTAATTTTTGCATCATTATCATTAGGATTAACTTTTCTTCTTCTTTTATAAGAAACTTTAAAAACAGGTTCTATTCCCGAAGTTGTCTGTGTGCATATGCTTACGCTTCCTGTAGGAGCTATTGTAAGTAAAGCAATATTTCTTCTTCCGTATTTTTCCATTTCATTATATACAGAAGGGGCATTTTTGTTGATTCTTTGAATAAACGGATTATCTCTTTCCCTTTCTATGTCGAAAATGGGAAAGGGTCCTCTTTCCTTTGCCAGTCTTACTGATGAAGCATATACTTCTATCGCAAGGTGTTTATGCACCTCTGTAGAAAACTTAATTGCTTCTTTTGAGCCATATCTGATACCAAGGGCTGCAAGCATGTCTCCTTCGGCTGTAATACCGATACCGGTTCTCCTTCCTTCCAGGCATTTATTTCTGATATTCTCCCAAAGTCTTCTTTCTGTTTGTTTTATATGATCACATTCAGGATCCGAATCTATTTTTTTGATAATATTGTCAACTTTCTCAACCTCCAGATCTATTATATCATCCATTATCCGCTGGGCATAACGTGCATGTTTTGAAAAAAGTTCACTATTGAAACTTGCTTCACTGGTAAATGGTTTATTAACATAGCTGAAAAGATTAATAGCCAGTAAGCGGCAGCTATCATATGCACATAAGGGTATCTCACCGCAAGGATTAGTAGAAAGAGTTTTAAATCCATGATCCCTGTACCGGTCAGGTATTGATTCCCGAATCACTGTATCCCAGAAAAGAATTCCCGGCTCTGCTGATGCCCAGGCATTATGAACAATTTTTTCCCAGAGGCTAACAGCATCTATCTCTTTTGTCATAACCGGATTATCCGAATCAATAGGAAATTGTTGTATATATTTTTCACCATTAATAACCGCTTTCATAAAATCATCTCTTATCCTTACCGAAACATTGGCGCCGGTTACTTTACCTTTCGACATTTTGGCATCTATAAATCCCTCAGCATCAACATGTTTTATTGATATGCTCAACATCAGTGCTCCTCGTCTTCCATCCTGGGCTACTTCCCTTGTAGAGTTCGAATATCTTTCCATAAATGGAACTATGCCCGTTGAAGTTAAAGCACTGTTTTTTACCGCACATCCTGCCGGCCGTATATGGCTCATATCATGTCCTACACCTCCTCTTCGTTTCATCAGTTGCACCTGCTCCTGGTCCACTTTTAAAATAGCTCCGTAAGAATCGGCTTGTTCATCCTCTCCAATAACAAAACAGTTCGACAGTGAAGAAGTCTGAAATTTATTACCTATACCACTCATAGGACTTCCCTGTGGAACAATATATTTAAAGCCTTTCAACAAACTATAAATCTTATCCACGCTCATCGGGTTAGGATAATTGTTTTCTATCCTGGCAATTTCTTTTGCTAATCTTCTGTGCATATCATCAGGAGTAAGCTCAAATATTTTTCCATAACTATCTTTTAAAGCATATTTACTTATCCATACTTTAGCTGCCAGGCTATCACTTCCAAAATATTCGGTTGAAGCTTTCTGAACCTCTTCTCGAGAATAACTCTTTAAATTATTGTCTGTTTGTTTCAATTCTTCCCTGTTTTTACCTGAATTCTCCAAGGATAAATTATCAGGAGCTTCAGGACGATCCCTGTTTTCTAAAACATCCTTGTAAAAAGACTGCTCCTTTTTTTCAACCTTATTTCCTGCGCTTGTAAAAATATCATTACTCATATTCATTGAAGGATTTAATATTTTTAAGATTATTAGAAAAAAACTGCTTTCCCCTTTGATGAGATTTGCCGGAAATCCCCAAATCAGGGTACCAATATACAATAACAACAAGGAACTTGTATAATATTTTTATTAACAAAAAAAGGTGGAAAAAATGTGATTTTTATTCATAAAACATATATAAAAATCCAACCAAAATCAATTAACAATTTCATTCATTATTATAAACCTTTATCATATAATCCTTATAAATAGAATATTCTAAAAACGATATCGGTTCTTTATAAAATTACTAAAAATTAAATTAACATCAAATTCCATTACAGTAAAATGCATTTTTTACATTATTAACATATAAATTTTGTAATATGTTCTGCTTTGTAACGAATTGATATTTAATTTATTGTGAGTATTGTTAAAGCCATTTTTTTATCAACATTTTATGTTAACAAAAAGTTGCATTTTAGGGGTAACCTTTATATTATGTTGAACTAGAAACAGGTTGGTTAAAATTATCTAAAAATCAAGGCTCAATGAAATATGAAAAACACCAGGGTTAAATACCCAATCTTCCAGACCCCAAGCCCAGTCTGCTCTAAGAAAGTACCCTAGCACACGCGTTCTCAGGCCTACACCAAAGCCGGCAACAACAGGTTCTTTTTGCACTTCAACGGTAATATGCAGAGGACCATCATCAATTGTATTTGTAAATAAAGAATTGCTCTGCGAATAAGGATTCCAGCCTGTCCATGCAGTTCCTACATCACCAAATGCAACAATCTGGAAATTATTAAGAAAATCAGATTTAATAGGCCGGTTAAAGAAATACCTGAATACCGGAAATCTTAATTCGCTATTTATCAGAAAAAAACTATTTCCATTTCTTATATTCTGTTTAAATCCCCTCATGTTTGTGGCCAGTGTCTGGTAATGATAGTTCTCCTCGTAATCGATGGGTGTTTCATTATTAAATTTGGGAAATAACCAATTATCAACACCTCCCATATAGTAGATCAGTCTGTTATTTCCAAAAGAGGTGCTTGCTGCAAAGCGATTAGCCCAGATAAAAGTTCTGTGTATCTTTTGATAATTTCTGAAATCAAGTCCTAATACAATGAGGTTCTGTGAATTCTCATCAACAAGCTGATAATATTCTCCGAATATTTTGTACCTGGTTCCATAATAAAGATTCAATCCTACATTTCTGGTATCATCATAAGTAAAATCACCCTTAATACCCATCCAGTTTTCATAACGGTTTGGTTCTTTCAAATTATACTCATCAGTAGAAAGGAAAACCGTAGTGTTATTTCTATAAATAAAAGTACCTTTCAAACTCATAGCCTCGTTAAAGGGCCAACTTAAAACATAGAAAAGTTCATTGGTATGGTAACGAATAATTGAGTAATTACCAATGCCTTCGAGTGTCTGTCTGTGAAAAATTATTTCTTTATCAAGTCTTTTTTCCAGATTGGCATAGCTAAACAGGTATTCATTATTAATCAGGTTAACATTTAACCTCACCCCTCCTATCAAACGGTGATCTTCAAGTAAATCGCTTAAGCCTACTTTCATAAGTGCATTGAATCCGGGATTCATATATATCGGTCCGCCTCCTGTAAAAGGTTGATAAGTGGCATTTAAAAAATTAAAATCAACCTGCGTGGTCAGCTCATTAAAAGAATATTCAACATAATAGTTACGGCGCTTTGGGAGTTTGAAATCATCTTCTTTTTTATCCAATATCATGTCCGGGTCCAATTCAATTGCTTTCTTTTTATCTCCGGTTATTTTTAAAAAGGATTGTTTATCAAAACGGTAGTTATCTATATCTATCTTCTGCTCTTCCTGTATTTCTCCCTTTCTTACATTTCTGAATCGCTTCCGTGGTTTTTCTTTCTTTATTTCTTTTGTATGAGTTTCTTTTTCGATTATGCTTTTTTCTTTTTCTGCTATTGTTACAAGCCTTTGCATATATTTAGTGTTCTCAAGATCAACAGGATAAAGTTCTTCAACAGGATCAAGTTCCTTTACATACATACGGTATGCTTCATTAGAATAAACTATCATGGAGTGCTTATCAGCAAAAGAATTAATACTATGCTCCTGAATATTCCTTGAATAATTTGTTACCGGAAAATAATCCATAAAATAGCGGTAATGCACAGCAGTATCGACCCTGCTTATAACACTATCGAACATGCCTGCAAATTCATTATAAATACCATTTTCATCACTCAGAAATGAGATATATCCATTTTTATAAGGCATTGGTTGTTTTTCATCGGCAAGTTCTGTTTTGGTAAGTCTTTTTAGTATATTACTTCTTGTTGAATAGTTATACATAAAAAGATCATTATTTTTTGAGATTTCATCGGGATAATAATCATTGTTATATTCGAGAGTATCACCCGGTCTGTTGGAGCTGAAGATTATTTTTTTGGAATTATCAATAAAACATGGTTGCAGGTCATTATATATATCATAGGTTATCCGGTCGTATGAACCCGAAGCAATATCAAAAACATATATATCCGATTGTCCCTGTCTTGCTGCCGACATAACTAATTTTGATCCGTCATCGGAATAAGAAAAATCCAATACTTTCTCAAAATTGATAAGCAAACGGTCTTCTGATTTACGGGTTTCCATATCATACATATATAACCTGACAAAACCCTTACGCTCAACTACGAATGCAAGAATCTTGCTGCTGGGATGCCATGAAAGCAAGGGATATGAGTAATCCACATTTTCTCCCAGACGAAAGCCCGCCTTGAATATTTTCTTTTTTTTCCCTTTTTCAGTATCATAAAGCCAAATCTTATAACGACCTAATTCATTGGTTACAAAAGCAGCATAATTACCGTCAGGGCTTGTTGTTAACTGGCTGTAATGCGCATTATCATTAACCTTCTTAAGTAACATGCCTTGTGGCAATGTTCCTTCCAGTTCTTCCTTTTCATAAATGTCCTTATAATATTTAAGCCACTCTTTAATAAGTGTTTTAAAGGAAATTCCAATCACGTACATAAAACCGTTTTCAATACTATGACTGATATTGGTCATGTGCAGTATATTGGGCACCGCTGATTTCCCGTATTCCTGCGATATATAATTCCATAGCGAATGACCACCATAAACGGCATCCTGACCGGTTAGATGATTGAATTTCTTATAAGCTCCTGATTGTATTCCATCCCTGACATGATTATCAATTTCAGTATTCCAGCTTTCCGACAGGTAAGAAATCAAACCCTGAATATACCAATCGGGAAGAATAAAAAGTGTTGAGTTTTTAATTTGGGAACCAATACTTCCGCCATATAGCAACTGATTAACTACAACATTTGCAATACCTGCCCTTATTTGTTTTTCAAATTCATCGTATTGACCGTTGAAATAAAGTATTACCTTCTTACCGATAATTTTAGTCACACCACCGGTATTATACTCTTCATTATACGAAAGGCCTATATTACTTTGCTTAAGATCAGTAAGATCATTAAAAACAATAAATTGTATTTTTTCATCAATATTTGATTCAAGCTTTGTCTCTGTTTTTCTTATTTGTTTTGAGGCATACCTGGCTGTATATTCTGCAAGTTTTTGTCCGTCGCGGTAGAAATATATATCAAAATCATCAAACATATAGTAAGTCCAGATAAAATCCCTGTACTGAACACGGTTTTTACCGAATTCCAGTTGTGAGCCGTTATAGAATTGCCCTGTTGAAGGTATAGTCAACAAAAGCAAAACAATAACAGCTAAAACACTTCCAGGTATGGATAATTTGTTATATCTCTCAGAACCTATCATTATTGATTTATGTGAAATGCTAAATTATTAATAAATTAATAAAAATGATACCGTACCCTAATACTATTTTATAACTTTGCAGGCCAGTTTTTATTTTCCGGTTAATAATTTGATAATATAAACAATTCATTTAATGATTACAGTAAAGAAATTTGTATTTAACTCTTTTCAGGAAAACACCTACCTTTTATATGACGAAACAAAAGAAGGTATTATAGTTGACCCGGGATGCTATGAAGATTTTGAAAAAAGACAATTTGATGAATTTATTAGTGATAACAATATAAAGCTCGTCAGGCTAATTAAC
The DNA here is from genome assembly GCA_964550205.1 of uncultured Bacteroidales bacterium. Taxonomy (GTDB): domain Bacteria; phylum Bacteroidota; class Bacteroidia; order Bacteroidales; family JAIOZK01; genus JAIOZK01. Next base: position 24,214 of record CAZJYD010000011.1, on the reverse strand, counting down.
ACCCACAGTCATGTTGATCATATTTTGGGAAATAATCATATAATTGAAAAATATAATATAGGACTTGAAATTCACAAGAGCGGGCTTATAATTCATCAGCATGTAAAAGATCATGGTGCGGCTTTCGGTTTAATCATAGATACTCCTAACGAACCCATTAATTTCCTTGAGGAAGGAGACAAAATCAAATTTGGAAATTCAGAGCCTGATGTAATCTACACACCGGGACATGTTGATGGTCATATCTGCCTGGTCAGCCATGATGATAAGTTTATTATTGCCGGTGATGTATTATTCCAGATGAGCATAGGTCGTACTGATTTACCTACCGGTGATTTTGATTTGCTCATAAATAATATAAAAGAAAAGATACTGAAACTGCCGGATGATTTCACAGTCTATCCTGGACATGGGCCTGAAACCACAATTGGTTTTGAAAAAAAGCATAATCCTTACCTGGAAATTTAGTTGACAGGTACGGAATGGGACGTCTGGGCCAGCGGGTAATCAGTGATCAGTTATCAATGATCAGTATGTACTTGCCTGAATAAGGTTGAGCTTTTTGTAACATATAAGATTCGTATTAGTTTTAGCACTTGAGCAGTAAAGGCCGGAGGCCTTTGATTATTGTAAACCTTAGTAGTATCGCAACCAACACTCAATATTACTTACCTTATTAGCTTATTTTCTGAAAATATCATCCATTAGCAAATTCAATAATCTCCTCTTCATCAATATCCATCATACATTTAAAATGTTTTTTAGGACATTTTTTAAAACCAAGCTTACTGCAAGGACGGCATGATAAATTTTTAACTTCTGCAATAATGGATTTGTTTCCACTCCCGTAAGGGAAATACGGATACATCCCGAACTCAGGAATAGTATTACCCCAGACAGATAATATTCGTTTTCCGAAAGCTGCAGCAATATGCATCAATCCGGTGTCATTGGTTATTATCCTGTCGGCATTCTTTACAATATATGCAGATTGATTTATACTACACTTACCACAGGCATTAACAACCTTGTCTCCGGCAGCTTCCTTTATCTGCTCCCCTCTCTCTTTATCTTCAATCCCTCCCAGCAAAATAAAAGGCTTGTTTATTTTCTTTATCACCGGAATGATCTTTTCCACGGGAAATATTTTAGTATTATGCCTGGCTCCCAATACCCAACCAATACATTCCTTTTGATGGGATCCGGGCAATTTTATATGTTCGTGTTGTTCTTTATCGGGAATGAAATAATCAAGTCCTTTGCCATCATTTTCTATGTTGAATGGTTTGAGTGCATAAAAATACCGGTCTACTACATGCAGGTTGGGCAATTTGTTAATTTTAAAATTAACCATCAGCCATTTTTTAGTATTTATTTTCGGAAAGCCTGATGAGGGCTTACCCAATTTCTTCTTTAAATATACAGACCTGAAATTCTTATGAAGATCTATGACATGATCAAAATTCTCCATTTTCAATTCAGGTATGAGTTTTCGTAATCCATCACTCTCATTAAAAACATGTATCTTGTCAATATAGGGATTGGCTTCTAACACAGGTAAAAATCTCGATTTTACAAGAAAATGCAGGCTTACATCCTTGAGTTGGTTTTTCAGGCAACGAATTACAGGTGTGGTGAGTACAATATCTCCAATAGAGCTTAAGCGAATGATAAGTATTTTCTTCAATGGATTTTTTTTAGACCGAAACAAATATAATCATAATAAAGATTTACCATTGTTCAATTCCAACCTGTCAATTAAAATATCCTAATTTTGCCGTATGATATTAACTGATACACATACGCATCTTTATTTACATGAATTTGACAATGACAGGGATGAGGTTATCGGTAAATCAATTTCAAAGGGAGTAAAATATATGCTTCTCCCAAACATTCATGACACAACTATTAACGATCTGCTTTCACTTGTTAAAAAATATCCTGGTAATTGTTTCCCGATGATCGGACTACACCCTACATCCGTTAATAAAGATTACAAAAAAAAACTTGAAATTATAAAAGGATATTTTGAAAAAGAAAAATTCTATGCAGTCGGAGAAACCGGCATAGACCTGTATTGGGATAAAAGTCATCAAAAGCTTCAGGAAGAAGCCTTCCGTTATCAGATAGAAATGGCATTAAAATATGATCTGCCCATTGTAATACATCAGCGGAACTCTTATGAAGAAATATTAAAGATATTACAGGATAAGAATAAACCTGCCTTAAAGGGTGTTTTTCATTGTTTTACCGGCACACCTGCACAGGCTGATGAAATTATCAATATGGGTTTTTTGCTGGGCATAGGAGGCGTACTTACATTTAAAAATTCCAGGCTTTCTGAAACTATAAAGAATATTGACCTCAGTAATATTGTACTCGAAACCGATTCTCCTTTCCTTGCTCCTCATCCTTACCGGGGAAAACGAAACGAAAGTGCATACACATATTTGGTTGCGAAAAAACTTGCAGATGTGAAAAACAAAGCTCTGGAAGAAATTGCAAAAATAACTACCGTCAATGCTAAAAAACTCTTTAATTTACCAACATAAAAATATACTCCTGGGAACTATACCTTAAATACTTATAATATACACCGGAGGAACAATCGGCATGGTAATAGACCCTGATACGGGAGCGCTCATCCCGCTTTTACAATCTTCTCTGTATGGAGAGGTCAGTGTACTGTTCATCCTGTCATGATTTTTTGTTAATTTTGCACACTTCATAATTCGATTTTCTTTTACATATTGGAGAGGTGGCCGAGTGGTCGAAGGCGCACGCTTGGAAAGCGTGTGTACGCCAAAAGCGTACCGAGGGTTCGAATCCCTCTCTCTCCGCATACTTAAAAACCAATCCCGAAAAAAATGGGATCATAAAATAATCCCTCACCCATCTACAGGCAAGACTAAGGCAGGCAAACCAACTATTTCAAAAAAATTTCATCATTAAAAAAACCACGGTAGAGTTTCGTAGCATGCGATCCGTTTTATTCGTGATTCACAATAATTTATTTTGTTTTTGCACAGAAAGGGCTGGGCAAATACAACCGAACTAATGTAGATACGGTATAGATTGCATATTTTTTTAAATTATGTTTAATTTTAAAGTTGCTAGATTAATTTTGTAATTCTACTAATATAATAGGAGTTTTATCATGCGTGACATAAGAAATTCTTTAACAAGGAGAATGAATAATAAATTAGCAGATTTTGCAGTGCGTTATTGTAATAGACTAATTTTAGAGAAAATGATTTTCTCAGGCAATGCTTGAGCATCTAGTAAATCCATATAAGCACATTATAGATTTGGGTAATATGCTGAATCCAGGAGGTAAAATGATTATTCATACGCATATTCCGGGGTTTGGATATCATCGTTACCCATTTGATTGCCAACGATTCTATCCGGACTGGTTTGAGGAAGTAGCTAAAAGATTAAGTTTATTAGTATATGACCGTTATATAGGTGACTTAAGGATATGCTACACTCTCCAGAGACCCAACTAATCGCATCTTCAATTTTCTTGTTATTTCATAAAATTCAAATCCAGCTTAGTAAAAAAATTATCCCTTTAGAATTAACAATAAAAGTTATTTCCATTACTCCATTTGATAATAATTTTTCTGAAATATTTTATCTTTACTGTTGTTTTTAAAGTTATTCTATTTAAAACAAGTAAAAATATTATGTCATAATTTTTGATTTAAAATAAATAACTATATTTGCCAATCAGTGAAATTATTTAAAGTATTAATTTACAACAAGAAAAATAAAATTTTAAAGTAAAATTAATAACCATTAACTATGAAAAAATTAATTGCTTTTTTAACCATAGCAGGAATGCTGGTTTTCAGTGCTTCAAACATGGTAATTGCGCAAGAAGAAACTACTGCAACCCAGGACACAACTATTACTGAAGATACCACATCAGTGGAAGCAGATACGGCAATGGTTGAAGATATTTCAACATCAACTTTGGAAGAGGGAGAGGGAGAACAACCCAAGAGTTTCCAACAGGTATTAAAAGAACAATTTATTGCAGGTAGCTGGGAATTTATGGGAATTGTACTATTAACATTGGTATTCGGTTTAGCTCTTGCAATTGAAAGAATTATCTATCTGAACCTTTCAACTACCAATAACACAAAATTACTCAATAAGGTTGAAAGTGCCCTGGAAAGCGGAGGTATTGATGCAGCAAAAGATGTTTGCAGAAATACAAGAGGTCCGATAGCAAGTATTTTCTTCCAGGGGCTGGATAGATTCGATGAAGGAATTGAGCTTGTCGAGAAATCAATCGTATCTTATGGCAGCGTATTGATGGGACGACTGGAAAAAGGATTGTCATGGATCTCATTATTCATTGCTATTGCACCTATGCTCGGTTTTATGGGTACGGTAATCGGTATGATCATGGCTTTTGACTCAATTGCAGCTGCTGGTGATATTTCACCTACTATTGTTGCCAGCGGTATGAAAGTAGCTCTGCTAACTACCGTTTTTGGTTTGATCGTCGCAATTATTCTGCAAATCTTCTACAATTATATCGTAGCAAAAGTTGATACCCTTGTCAATGACATGGAAGATAGCACAATCTCATTCATAGATATTTTAGCAAAGTTCAAACCTAAAAAATAAGTTAAGTCATGACTAAAACCGCAAACAGAGTAATACAATTCATACTGTGGATATTAATGGCAGCATCGGTTGTGCTATTTGTCTTTTTCTATATCAATGGAGAACCAATGGCAGATACGGTGCTGACATGGGCACAAATATTGCTTGTTATCACAGTTGCATTATTAATAATATTTCCGATAATTCATTTTATTAAAAACCCGAAAAGTGCACTAAAGTTTTTAATTGTAATAGCTATTTTCGGTGTATTATTCCTGATCTCTTATTTATTCGCAACAGGTAATATTAAAGATGATATATATGTAGAAGAAAACATTACCAGCAGCGTTTCAAGAATAATAGGATCGGGGCTTATTATGGTATATATTTTAGCAGGAATAGCAGTTTTATCAATTATCATTTCTGCTATAATTAATGCGTTTAAATAAACAAATAAAGGAATATTATGGCAAGAAAAGTTCCTGAAGTCAATGCAGGTTCAATGGCTGACATAGCTTTCCTGCTTCTTATATTTTTCCTTGTAACAACAACCATGGACGTTGATACGGGTATTCTCAGGGTACTTCCTCCGCCGGTTCCTAAAGATGCCGAAGTACCCGATGTTAAAGAAAGAAATATAATGAAGATTCTGGTCAACAGAAGGGACAGGTTATTAGTTAATGGAGAATTAGGAAATATACGCAATCTCAGAGAAGAAGTAAAAGATTTTATAACCGTTCACGAGGATAACCCGGAATATCCCGAAGTACAAGAAAAAGATATTCCCCCTTTAGGTAAAATCCTTACTTCCAAAGGAATTATCTCTTTGAAAAACGACAGGGGGACATCTTACGAAATGTACATCAAAGTTCAGAATGAACTGGCCGCCGCTTTCCATGAGCTAAGGAACGATCTTTCAATGACGTACTTTGGTAGGAAATATGATGATATAGTTCTGGAAGAACGTAAAAAGGCTATCGAAAAAGCAATTCCATTAAGAATTTCAGAAGCAGAACCTGAAGATGTAGGAGGAAATTAAAATGGCAAGATTTAAAAAACAACAATCAAAGGGAACACCGGGCATAAGCACTTCTTCATTGCCTGATATAATCTTTATGTTGCTGTTCTTCTTCATGGTAACAACAACCATGAGAGAAACAACGGTATTTGTTAAAATCACTCCGCCTAAAGCAACCGAAGTGCAAAAACTTGAGAAAAAATCACTGGTGAGCTATATCTATATCGGACCACCTACTCAGAAAAAATTAGGTGCCGATGCACGTATTCAGCTCAACGACCAGTTCGCTACAGTTGACGATATCAAGGAATTCATACTTAAAGAAAGAGAACATCGTGATGAGGTCGACCGTAAATTCCTTACTACTTCGCTAAAGGTTAATAAGGACACGAGAATGGGTATTGTTACAGATGTTAAACAGCAATTACGGCAGGTGGGTGCTTTTAAGATAAACTATTCTACAAGAAAAGTCCAGGATATGGATTTTTAAAATATTCATCTAAAGATAAAAAAGAGGAAATTCCGGAAGAATTTCCTCTTTTTTTTTCTAACCTGCATTATTCATAAAATAGCTTAATGTACTCAAATAATGCAGGTTAACCCCGACTTAGAAAAGCTTGCAATTTGAAAAAGAAGTGAATCAAATTGTTAGCTTTTCTTTGTCGTCAGGATAATTCAGAGTTTCACCTTTTAGGTTTATGAATTATTCGGGCTAAATACTTTGATCCTGCTTCCTCTTTTCATAATAATAAAATAAACCTATAAGCAATATTGAAATGATAGTACTTATTATTATAACAGAATAATTTTCATATTTTCCCAGAGATTCAATATCCGTTTCTATCATTCCCCTGCTTGCCATAAATAAAGCAATGACCGCCAATGCATTATTAACAAAATGAACAAAAACAGGAACCCATAAATTTTTGGAGATCACAAAAAGATAACCTAAAAACACACCTAGTAAAAACCTAGGTACAAATCCATAAAACTGCAGATGGAAAGCGCTAAACAACAACGCTGAAATAAAAACCGCCACATGTGCATTTTTGCTCCATTCCCTGAATAATCTTAATAAAATTCCCCTGAAAAAGAACTCCTCACCTATTGCAGGAATAATGGCAATCATTATTAAATTAATAATAAAACCTCCAACCGTACTAGTCGATAAAAAAGCCTCGGTAATTTCTGTTGCCTGTCTTTCTGTTTTCTGCATCCAGTTCTCCACACCTGTCATTGACTCGGGTAAATGAAGCATTTGGTTGATCTGCACAAGCCAGCTTATAAACGGTAAGAGAGCTACAATTGCTAATCCTCCGGCTATAAATGAGAATAAATATGGTTTATTGTCAAGCTTCAGATATTCCCAGACTTTTCTGTTAACCAGGTAAGCAAAAAGTAATGTAGGTAACAGGAATAAACCTATCTGACTCACTATCTGGAAATATTTCATCATATCAAGTACTTCCGGATTGTTCAGGTTATAGGGTAATGTGATCTGATCCAGGATATTATCCCCGAAAAAAGGCATGCCTATCAATGCACCTAAGAGTAAAACCAGAAACAGGGATACAATAACAATCATCCCAAATACCAGTATTTTGAGATAGGCTGGAAATAATTCCAAAGGTGGCTTTCTGTGCAGCAAATTGTTTCTCATAAAATTACGAACGACAAAATTAATAATTTTGCTACTTTGAAATTTACAAATACCTGTGTTAAAAATAGGAAATATCAGAATAATTGATTACCCATTGATCCTGGCACCAATGGAAGATGTCACTGATCCGCCTTTCCGTTTTTTCTGCAAAAAATTCGGAGCCGATCTGATGTATACGGAATTTATTTCCTCCGAAGGTCTTATCCGCAATGCATGGAAAAGCACTGAAAAACTTAGCTTTTCAGAATTCGAAAGACCTATAGGCATACAGATCTTTGGTAATAATATAACATCTATGGAAAAAGCTGCTGCCCTCGCAGAAGAAAGTAATCCTGATATAATTGATATTAATTACGGATGCTCCGTTAAAAAAGTCGAATCCAAAGGCGCTGGTGCCGGTGCTTTAAAGGATATTCCTAAAATGATAAAAATGACGGAAGCTGTGGTTAAATCAACCAAACTACCGGTCACCGTAAAAACCAGACTGGGTTATGATGATAAAAACAAAAATATTGTTGAAATTGCAGAACAGCTTCAGGATGTCGGCATTAAAGCTATTGCAATACATGGCAGGACACGTACCATGAAATGGAACCAGCCTGCAGACTGGAGATTGATAGGTGAAGTTAAAAATAATCCCAGAATGATTATCCCGGTTATTGGTAATGGAGATATTACAGATCCTCAAACAGCTCTTGAAAAGAAAAATAAATATGGTGTTGACGGTATTATGATCGGGCGTGAAGCTATAGGTAATCCATGGATATTCAGGGAAATAAAACATTATTTTAAAACAGGTGAACTAATGCCTAAACCTTCCGTAGAAGAAATAGTTGAAACATGCCGCGATCATTTTAAAAGATCAATCGAATGGAAAGGCGAAAGGGTTGCTATTTTGGAAATGCGCAAACACTATTCGAAATATTTCAGGGGCTTTCCTGATTTTAAAAAGTATAAAGTAAGACTGGTCTCGGAAGAAACCTCCGAAAAAATCAATCAGGTTTTAAATGAGATCATTGAGGCTTACGGTTAATTTACCTTCATAAAAAAGATCATTTATTTCTTCGTCCTTTAAATGATAACTTAAAATATTCAGTTCCTTTGCTGCTTCAATATTTACTAGTGAATCATCAATAAAAAGTGTTTCCCTTGGATTTAGTTTTTGCTTTCGTAGCACATAGTTATATATCCTGCTATCAGGTTTTCTGTAGCCTATCTCATGAGAAAAGTAAGCCTTTTCAAATAAATCGGAAAAAGTTTTATATCCGAATTCCTTTTCAAAATCACTCCGGTATTTTCTGTAATGTATTATATTTGAGTTGCTGAGTAAAAATATCCGGTAGTTATTACTCACTTCCTCAATAATTTTAATTCTTTCGGGCGGTATATCCATTATCAGGGCATTCCATGCATTATCAATCTGTTTATCATCAGCATCTATATTCATCAATTCCTTAAGACCCTCCCTGAATTGTTGCGGAGTTATCCTGCCTGTTTCAATATATTGATAAAGTTCATCCTCAATTATTTTAACATTCAGTTCTTTACTATTCCCTTTTCCCATCAGATCGATAAATGCATCAAGTGTTTTTGAGGGATCAATATTTATTATCACCCCGCCAAAATCTAATATTATGTTTTTTATACTATTAGTAATCATATAATGACTATTAAAAATCAGGAAAAAATGTTTATTTTACGGTAAAATTATTTAATTTTGCATTCCTTTAAAAAAATTTTTCATTATCCAATGAAAAATTTTTGGGCCCATAGCTCAGTTGGTTAGAGCACCTGACTCATAATCAGGTGGTCCCAGGTTCGAGTCCTGGTGGGCCCACAACAAATAAAGCCGATCGATGCGGCTTTATTTGTTAATTCTCGATTGTCAGTTGTAAACTGTCAAAATTCAATCGCATTTTTAATAATACATTTTCAAATAATTCACCTTTAAGATAGTGTGTGTTTATTTGATTAGGCTTATCGATTCCCAGCAAGGCACATACTAATCCAGTATCGTTAAAATATATTTTTGGCGATTTTATCAGGCGCTTGTTAAAATTCTTGTAAAATGTATAAATTCGGTAAGTTATAAAACTTGTTTCAAGTATTGATAACCAACTTTGAACAGTATGATAAGAAACAGACAATTTATTTGCCATTGAACTGAAATTGGTGATCTGGCCTATCCTTCCTGCACAGATACCGATAAATCTCTGAATATTTGTAAGATCTCCAACATTCAACAGTTGTCGTACATCGCGTTCAACATAGGTTGTAATATAATTCCGCAACCATTCTGACGGATCAAGTTTTCTGTCATAGATGTCTGGGTAGCCCCCTGTAAAAAGATACTTTTGCCAGCTATCTGTTTGATATTCTGTTCCATCCAATTCTTCATTTGAAAATGGCAACAAGTAGAAAATTGCCACCCTGCCAGCCAGGCTTTGCGAAATCTTTTCGAGCATTAGAAAATTCTGAGACCCTGTTAATACAAATCTTTTGTTTTTATCAGTATCCACAGTTATCTGAATATAAGAAAAGATATCCGGAACATGCTGGGCTTCATCTATTATCAATTGATCCCCATATGCCTGTAAAAATCCCTTTGGATCGTTTATAATATTTGTGGCTTTTTAATTGCACCTATTTTGCCCATATTTGTTGAGAGTTTCATTTCTTCTGGAATAATTCTAAATATTCATGCAATTCATATAAACGGTTCCTGGCGAATCCGGTTCTTTCTTTGAGCATTCCAATGTTTTCCATTTCTTTCAGCAGGCGATTTGCTGTAGCAGGAGTAATTTCTAAAAATTGCTCCACTTCCCGCGGGCTTAAAATTGGATGAGAGAAAAGATGCTGCAATAATTGATGAGCAAGTTTGCTTCGTTTACCAAGTTCTGGAATAGATTCCTGGTATTTATTCCTGAGTTTTCCAATTTGTGAAAAAGTTTCTTTTCCTTCTTTGGCAATTTGAATCACACCAGTTAAAAAGAAGCGAAGCCATTGATCAAGGTCATTAGCAGTTGAAACACGAAGTAATGAATCTGTATATTCCCCTCTATGCTGCTCGAAAAAAGCAGAAAGATAAAGTACCGGTTTGTTAAGTAAACCATAATGCAGAAGCTGAAGCATAATAAGTAAGCGCCCTATTCTACCATTCCCATCCAGAAAAGGGTGAATTGTTTCAAACTGATAATGGCTGATAGCAATACGGATCAAGTCCGGTATAGTGATTCCTTCATCATGCCAGAATAATTCCAGGTTACTGAGAAGTTCTGGAACTTCGCCCGGATGAGGGGGAACGAAAACAGCACTTTCGATGGAAACCCCACCAATCCAATTTTGACTAGTCCGTATTTCACCAGGTAATTTGTGTTCTCTTCTTACACCGGAAAGCAAAATTGCATGGGCTTCTTTCATTAACCGTATTGAAAGCGGTAATTCATGAAGTCTATCAATGGTATAATTCAAAGCATCTATGTAATTCCTGACTTCTTGCCAGTCATCTCTTTTTTCCGGGGCCAGGTTTGCCTTTTTTAAAACTGCTTCATCAATTCCGGTTTGTGTTCCTTCAATCCGGGAAGAATTTGTAGCTTCTTTCACCTTATGCATCTCAATAAAAAAATTTACATCCGGGACTAATTCAGAATAGACATTTAATTCTCCAAGCACTTTATTTGCTTGTGAAAGAAGTTTAATAACTACATCAGTTTCCCATTCAAATGGGTACTGGATTGGATTTGGCTTAAATCCTTTGTATCCGTGTTGTTTTGTAAATACTCCAGCCTTAAATTTTTTCATGATCAAGTTAAAATATAAAAATCTATATTTTAAGTTTCGCGCCAAAGTTAAAATAAATCAATCCATATCTCAAGGAAAATGAGATTTTTATATTGGCCAACAATCATCCTTCCCGACGCTCTCCCATTGCAACATACTCTGCAGCAAATCTCTGGACAGGTATTACATTGGAGCTACACATGATGATCTGGAATCTCGAATAGATAAACACAATAATAAAACATATGGAACACACAGATATACAGCAAGGGCAAATGATTGGGAGCTCTTTATCAAGATACCTGCAATGGATTTTCCTCATGCCAGAAGAATGGAAAGATTGATAAAATCCATGAAGAGTAGAAAATACATAAGAAATTTAAAGAAATACCCTGAGTTGGTCGAGAAGATAATAATAAAAACGAGCACCTGACTCTGCCATCCCGAAAGCTTTCGGGATTCGGCACAGGTGGTCCCAGGTTCGAGTCCTGGTGGGCCCACAAAAAATGCCTAAACTTGATTTAGAGGCATTTTTTTATGTATTTTATAAATATTGGCTAAGTATCAGATAAAAGGTTTAGCAAATCTATATTTAAATAAATTGTTTCTTTCCCAATTTTTTCACTGACCATGATACCCAAATCTTCCATTTGAGCCAGGTATTTTTTTGCAGTATTAATGCTTTTGATATTTTGATCGATTAATTTTTTCGGACTAATATATGGTTGCTCAAAGATCTTCTCAATTACTTCTTTTCTTATCTGTGGAAGTTTTTCATGTACCAGTTTAGATGTGGAGTTTTGTAAATGGTCTATTTCCTGGATTTTATTAATTGTATATTTTGATGTTTTTTCAACAGCATTAAGCATATAGACAATCCAAGCTTCCCACTTCCTGAGTGTTGTGACCTCGTTTAACAGATTATAATATTCATCTTTATTGGCAATTATATAAACAAATTTAATATCATATATTTTACTTTTTTGACAGCTAGTTCAATTGTAAAGCATTATTGACAGAAAAACTTCCAATTGTCAAAATTGTTGAGATCTTGACAATTGTGATTTCTGAAAATTTTACTGTCAAACATTTCGCAGTGATTTTTATAGTCATTTTTATAATGCCATTTTTATATCTACTGATTACCAATTAGATAGAAAATGGGGTGGTACTTGTGGGCTTACAAAAAAGAACACCACTCCGTTGTTCACCGAAGTTTTAACGAAGGTGAAGAGTGGCATTCTTTTTTCATTGCCCATTGTGAATGGCTCATTTTGCATTTTCAATTTCAATCCAGTTTACCAATCTAAAATAAAATTAAAGGTGGCCATCGACAGTGAAGAATGCCTGCCTGCGATTAGAAATGCAACTTCTAATTTGTATGAATATTATTATTTTTATAATAAAGCCACTTACGGAAAATACAGATAACATCTACCGCAAATGATTGTAAGTTATTCATCAAAATTCCAGCACATGATTACTCAATGCCTTAAGATTAGAGAGGCACATCAAATACATGAAAAGTTGAAAGTATATCGAGAATTTGAAGAAATATTCGGAATTGGTTGAAAAGATACTGAACAAAACGAGCACTTGTCCCTACCGATCCCGATATTTTTATGGGTCTTTCGTGACATGTGTTCCCTGTACCTTCGGATAGCTATCTGGAGCTATCGAAACGAGTCCAGTTGTCTCACGGAAGAAAGGCTTGCAATTTATAGATTATAATAATAATTTATCATAATAATTTATGATTATATTCGAGTAATTTTATACCTTTGTGATAAAAACGACATCATGATACAGCGAACAATACTTGAACAATTAAAGAAGAATCTGTTTAAGGGCAAGACATTACTGTTATTAGGACCAAGGCAATCCGGTAAAACTACCTTACTAAACATGCTCTCGAATGAAATCAGCGAAAAAATACTGATCCTGGATTGTGATGAACCGGATATAAGAAAAGAACTAAGTGATGCAAGTTCCACTCAACTCAGGCAACGAACTGGAAATGCCAAAGTTGTAATGATAGATGAGGCTCAAAGGGTAAAAAATATTGGAATTACTTTAAAACTCTTTCATGATAAAATTAAAGATGTCCAATTAATTGTGACTGGTTCCTCTGCACTGGAAATTTCGGGAGAAACAAATGAACCCCTTACCGGAAGGAAATATGAATTCTTCCTTTTGCCATTATCAACTGAGGAAATGATTGCCAACACAGACCGTACAAGCGAAAAAAGACTGTTAAAGAGCAGGCTTCTTTATGGAATGTATCCAGCTGTTATCAATGAACCTGGAAATGAAAGAAGAATCTTAAACAATCTTGCAGGAAGTTATTTGTATAAGGACATTTTTAGCTTCCAGGATGTTCGTAAACCGGAGATTATTGAATCCCTATTGGAGGCTTTAGCGCTGCAAATTGGGAGTGAAGTTTCTTACAATGAACTGGCAAATTTGTTGGGAATAGATCAAATAACCGTTCGTCGATATATTGATCTCCTCGAGAAAACATTCGTGCTTTTCAGGTTAAGATCATTTTCCCGTAATGTAAGAAATGAATTGAAAAAGTCAAGAAAGATCTATTTCTATGATAATGGGATACGAAATGCCATATTATCAAATCTCAGTGATATAGGATTACGTACAGATAAAGGTGCACTCTATGAAAATTTCCTGGTTGGAGAGAGAATAAAATACTTACAAAATCATGCGCTGGATACAAATAAATATTTCTGGAGGACAAGCCAACAGCAAGAGATAGATTATATCGAGGAAAGAGACGGTAAAATCTCAGCATATGAATTTAAATGGAATGAAAATGCCAAAAAAAAGATTCCACAAACCTTTGTAAAAGCTTATCCTGAAGCTAGCACCAATTTTATATCTACAGCTAATTACCTTGATTTTCTAACGTAATAATTTCACAGTGATTATTTAAGCCATTTTTTCAATGCCTGTTTATGAATTATTAAATTAAAAAATTGAAGATTGCACAAGTAGCATATAAATATACCTAAAAATACTTAGCTTGTGAGATTTTTATATTCAAAGACCATGAATTTAACGAACCACCAGCTTTTTCACCTCAACACCATTGCCGGTATAGATCCTGACAAGATAAAGACCCCGGGGGAATGCACTTACATCAAAAGATAAATGGTCATCCCATTCTTTTTTAATCATTACAACCTTTCCCTGGGAATTAATGATTTCTATGGAGTTAAACTGTATTCCTGATTTTGCATGAAGTGTAAACATGTTTTTTGCAGGATTGGGAATGACTTCAACTTGTGAACCGGGCAAGTTTTCGGGAATAGTAACCGGATCGCCCTCGATGATCTGTATGTACTGATTGGCCTGAATGTTATAAAGGTATTGAGTTTCGCTGTTCGGCCAGAATATCCTCACCTCATCTACCATAGTGTTTTCACTGAGACCTATTTCCAGCGGATAGCTGTGAAAATTACATCCCCCGTCTCCGACTATGATGGTGTGGTAGGTGTGCATTCCTCCGGTCATGATTTCCAATCTTGTTCCCACGGCATTATAGTTTGACGTGGTTCCCGTAAGTTCGATGGTCAGAAAGTTATTCGGGCAATTCTGGTTTTCAAACAGCTTTTGGCGGCTCATATGCCCCGATCCAAAGAAATCAATCGCCCCGTCGAGATTATGGTCGCCCCAGGAGGTGCCGAAATAATCACCGCCGATTTCCCAGGAACCACTCACATCCCTGATGTTCAGCTCCTCAGCAACTTCGTCAAAGGTTTCATCACCATTGTTCAGGTACAGGAAATTGCCAAAGTAATGATCATCAACCAGGATGTCAAGCCAGCCATCGTTATTCACATCGGCAAAGCTGGCTGTTCGTGTTGAGGGCTGCCCAATCGTTCCGGCAATTTGTGTGATATCGGTGAAGGTGCCGTCACCGTTGTTTCGAAAAAGATAGTTACCGGGATCCTGCAACTGATCTTTGTGCACCGCGGCATAAATGTCGGGATATCCGTCATTGTTGATATCCCCTGCTGTCACTCCATAAATATCATTTTCCATAACGAGTCCGCTACCGGAAGAAACATCGGTAAACACCATATCGCCATCGTTTCTGAAAAGTTTGTTTTCATAATATGATGATGTGCCTGCCAGGATATCGACATCCCCGTCCAGATCATAATCAAAACAGACCGTTGACCTGACGCCTTGAAGTTCCAGCGGGTATTCATCGATAAAGTTTCCGTTTCCATCTCCTTTTTTGATTCCGGGTATACTTCTGTCGAAAAGATCAAGATGACCGTCCAGGTTGAAATCGGCCAGGGAGCTGATCTGTCCTGCAATATTTCCTGAAAAACTGAATGTATGATTCCCGTTGTTTGTGTAAAGTGAATTCCTGGTTATGAGGTCATTCAAAGTGTCTCCGGTCACTTCCGCCCAAAAAACCGACCAGGCAGCAATGCCTTCCAGGCCTGAGCCTGCAGTAATATCCGTATAAACGTCCCCGTCATTGCTGTACAATTTAAAATCAGCCGGGTTGGAATAGGAGAAAGCCAGGTCAAGATCGCCGTCGTTATCAATATCACCCCAACCCACGGCCTGCCCAAGGTTATTATAGTCCACTTCAATCCCAACTTCTTCCGTAACAGGGTTGAAGGTATGCTGTGAGAATACACTCATTGAAATAACCATAAAGAATGTAAGGTAATGATATTGCTTCATGTGATTTTTCATTTGGTTCATTGTTTTATTCTAAACGAAGTTATAGATAAACCTGAAAAAATTGGCAATTATATCCGATAATATTTCGGATAAATGGATTTATTCAACGAAAATAATTTATTTATCAAAGAACATTTTGATCTTTTCTGTTGTATATTTTTTTCTTATAATCTGATCTTCAATGAAAAAAGCAATCATTCTAAGCCTGGCATTGTTTCCGGATTTATCTTATTCCTGACAGAACTTCTGCACCAGTATGCCTGTATACCAAAACGGCCAACTCTTTCAACTCTTTCTGTACCTTCTGACGGGCCTGTAGGATCCGTACCCGGAGAATTGCTATAGTAATCTTCCGAATATCGATCCCAACATAATTCAGCAACATTACCATGCCTGTCGTACAATCCAAATGCATTGGGTGTTTTTAGTCCCACTTGTTTAAGTTCCATTCCTGAATTATGCATATACCAGCCAGCACCATTTAAATTAGGTTCATTATCATATCCGTTACCTGTAAGATCCCAGGAATAGAAATCTGTCTGGGTACCTGCTTTACAGGCATACTCCCACTCAGCTTCGGTTGGAAGCCTGTAGCCATTGGAATCAAAATCACAAACAATATTGTTGCCCGAACCGGAATAACACCTTTCATAACCCATAAGGTCAGATAATAAGTTACAGAATTCCACAGCATCATACCAGCTTACCTATTCAACCGGCATCTGGGGTTCATTTTGATCTTCTTTGTCATCCTTCTGGCAGGAAGAAATAAGTAAACTGATTGCAATTAATATAAGAAACGTGGTTAAATTTTTCATTATAACTTCATTATTAGTTAATTATGATTTGATTATTACAAAAACTGTTTATGTTGGTGCAACTCATGAAAATATGGAATTACGTTTAGAGAAACATATCTGAAACATTTAAAGAGTCAAAAAACTTTTTCAGTAAAAAGATTTAGCTTAACATGCTTTTAATCACTCGATTAAAAGAGTTGAAAGCTTAATGAAAATTTAAGCGGACTAAATCAAGACTATATTTTTTATTAATTTGCAATTTATGACACTCAGTTTAATTGAACAGATTTACGAAAAAGACCCTGAAAGTGGCAAATACATCATTCATGTAGCCTTAAATAACTACCAGGAAGTTTACAATGAATTGGATCCGGCTCCATTCAGGAGAAAAGATTTGAATTCTTTGTTGAGAAGCTTTCTGGAAAGTTGTTCTTCCGACATTCCATTGAAATATGATATCCAGTTACGTTTCGAGTTTAAAAGTGAAAAAAAGGATGAAGAAAAGGAAGACAAAATTCGGGATGGCCTTAAAAACTTTTTTCTCTTTTTAATTTACAATCAACGAAAAGAGAGAAATAAAACTTTACAAAGGGTGGTAATTTTTACCATTGTTTCATTTATTACGCTGGCCCTTGGATTTTTCTTGCGCTCATTTGATAACAAGGAATGGTTTTACGTTACAGTAACCGAAAGTTTTTATATTGGCGGTTGGGTGTTTTTTTGGGAGGCTTTGGCCATGCTTACTTTTAGAAACCGCGATAAAAGAATCAAACAAAAAGAATACAAACGTTTGATGAAAGCTGAAGTTTTGTTTCGTTATTAGGTATGTTTTAATTTCAACTGTTTTAATGTTGTCAGATATTTTAACCGTAGTTTAAAACACTTTGAAGATAGAATAATTAGCCAAAAGCTCCCGGACTGAAGATCAATATGCAATTAACAATAAACAAATTACATGTGAAGGGAGCATTTTTTATACCCCATCAGAATGCATTCTCACGGTTCATAATCTATAGCAAATCTCTTTACTTCTCTTTAACATCCAGTTCCCTGATCGCGCCTTCCCGGCCGTAAAGAATCAGCAGGTCATTTTCTTCAATTATGTAATCTTGTTTTGGGAAACCGATATATTCCCAACCGGGTTTTTCGATTCCCAGCAATTTCACTTCGCATTGTTCGGGCATACATTCTTTGACCTTTTTGCCATTGATCCAGTCATCTTCCCTCACGTGCAATTCAGCGATCTGGAAATCATAGCTCAGCTTGTGAAGGGCTGAATAATCCCGTATGTTGAGTTTTGTGATTTTGCCCAGGGTAATGTTGATCATTTTATCAAGCCATTTATCTATAGCCCGGCTTGAGGTGATTATTGCAAGAAGCACTACTGAAGCAACTATTATGATAAGATTAAAATAAGCCGGCAATGCTTTTTCATCCTGGTTTACAAATGTTAACAGCAAGGAAGCAATAACTGTCACAATGCCTGCATTTCCCAGCAGCATCATGACCTGGACTATTTTGCGCCGGATGGGATGTTGCGTGATCTTTTCTGCTTCACTTGTTGTAAATCCGCATCCCGTAAATGCCGACCTGGCCTGGAATTTTGCCGCTTTTTGCGAAAGCCCTGTATTGACCAGAGTCGCAGTTGCTACCTTGGTGATGATAATTGAAAAAATCAGGATAAGGATGACTGATAATAAGGGAACCATAATGCAATTAATTTGATTAATCAATTCAAATATAACAATCATTTAAAGAACTGTTAAATGAATGCCTATAAACTTTTGTCAAATCATTAACCAGGTTTTTTCCTTATCAATAATTCTTAATCTTGAGTGTTGATTATTAAGGGTCGTAAACCTCAATGATGTAATCAAAGAATGTATTTTACAGAGGCTAAAAACTGACGACCATTTATTGAATCACCAGCTTTTTCACCTCAACATCTTTACCCGTATTAATTCTGATTATATATAGACCTTCCGGCAAACCACATACAGCAAATGATAAATCATCATTCACTTGCTTTTGGATCATTACAATCCTTCCCCGTACATTAATTATTTCCAGGGAGTTTAATTTCAGGTCTTTGTGCACTGCCTCATAAATGTCGGGATATCCATCATTGTTGATATCCCCTGCTGCCAACCCGTAAATATTGTTTTGCATATTCAGTCCGCTGCCGGAAGAAACATCGGTAATATTTCCGTTTCTTTCGCCTGTCTTTATTCCGGGTATGCTCCTGGCGAAGAGATCAGGATATTCATTGGGATGTTTGAAAGCGACATGATAGTGTGTACTGAAAATAGAAATTCCCGCAAATCACAATTAAGAGATGCTATATTGATTTGAAAATTTGAAAAAGAAGTGACTCAAATTGTTAGCTTTTCTTTGTCGTCAGAATAATTCAGAGTTTCACCTTTTAGGTTTATGAATTATTCGGGTTAAAACAGGCCAGGAATGTTAGCTGTTTATTGTTTGTTATTGTGGTTACGCCAAATTATCAAGGAAAGCCTCCAGGTCTGAGATAGATAAGGCATTTATTTGTGCAGACAACGGATAGGATTTTTTTCCCGGAAATACAAGCTGCAACTGATCCAGTTTAAGATCTTTTATAGCAATTTGCATCGAGCGGGAAACCTTTGGTGCGTCTGTATATTTGATTTCAAATCCAATTCGGCGGCCTTTCATAAAAAGTAAGAGGTCCAATTCAGCTCCACTATGTGTTGACCAGAAATAATAATTTTGACTTCCGGTGCATGAAATAATTTGTTCAATTACAAAGCCCTCCCACGAGGCTCCCAGTTTCGGATGGGAAAGAACAGCGTTTTCCTGCAAAGTAAGAAGATTATGCAACAAGCCACTGTCCCTTATAAAAACCTTTGGAGCTTTAATCTGCCGTTTTTTTAGGTTTTCATGCCAGGGCTGAAGTTGACGTACCACATAAGCATTACTTAAAATGTCAAGATACTTTCGTGTGGTTGGCTCAGAAACACCTAGTGACCGGCCAATTTCAGAGCCATTCCAAATCTGGCCGTGGTAATGTGCAAGCATAATCCAAAATCTGCGTAAGGACTGGGACGGAATTGCTATGCCAAGCTGCGGTATATCCTTTTCCAAAAATGTCCTGATAAAATCATTTCTCCATGCATAACTGTCGTCATCACCGGATGCCAGAAAAGATCTTGGGAACCCTCCCCTTAGCCAAAGCCGGGTCATTTCACTTGCTAAAATCTCGTCAAGTGTAAAACCTGTCATGTCAATGTAACTAATCCGGCCTGCCAGCGTTTCAGATGATTTTTTAATCAGGTCAGGTGAGGCACTTCCAAGGATTAAAAACTTTGCCGGATGATCTGAACGGTCAGCCAAAACCCTGAGTAATGGGAATAATTCAGGCATACGTTGAATTTCGTCGATAATGATCAAACCTTTAAGTGATTCAAGTGCCAGTTTCGGTGCAGATATTAATTGCTGGTAACCAACAGGATCCTCCAGGTCGAAAAAAGTGGGTTGCTCAGCTTGAGATGCAATATCCCTGCTGATGGTTGTTTTTCCGCATTGTCTGGGGCCAAGTATTGCTGTTATTGGAGAACGCCTGATCGAATCTTCAATCATCCTAATAAGTCGTGGTCTTTCTATTTTTTTCATTGAAAATTAAAAGTTTGAGTTTGAAATTTCAAGCAAATATATGACAAAATGATTAAATTCGAAAGAACAGTGTTGCAATAAACATAAAATTTAAAAGCTGTCTTTTTAATTTTCAAACAAAAGTAAACCGGAAATACAAACCTCCCGCAAACCACGTAAGTACTGCGGGAGTGGGGAGGCTAATAAGATTTTCTCAAATTGCTGTGCTATTCCAGTTTGATCAGTTTTTTTGTTTGCATTCCTTCACTGGTTTTTAAAGTGCAGAAATAAATCCCCGGCTTTAGCACGTCAGTATTCAACACCACGCTTTGTTCGCCCTGGGTTTGCACCTCATTCACCAGGGTTTGTATTTGCTGGCCGCTGATGTTGAAAATCTTTACGGAAACCTTTGAATCCTGATCTAAATTGTATTTGATAACTGCGGTTGACTCCGGGGAATTGGGTGAAACTGTGAGGTTTTCTGTCTCAATTAATTCTCTGATTCCCGTTATCAAATCCGATGTATAAATAAATCCAATTGAATTGTAATAATTACCACCTGATTGAGAATAACCTGCTAAAGTTACACCAAGAACACCAAAATTTGAGTAATTACCTCCTGCAGTAAACCCACCTCCTGAAGAGATAACCTCTACCTGTTTAGTGTAGTCCTGTGCCAGGGACAAAAGATCCGAGCTAATAATTTTTTTACGGTTCCATCGCTTTTTAATTTTAGTTGTGTATTTACATAATTATTTTATAATATTCACGGAGCAATTGAAAGAAATACTGATGCAATATTTTCTTATTCTAAAATGATTTTATTTGCGATTTCATTAGAAATTTCATTCCGCATCATTCTGTATAATTCATTATGTGGAGTTTCCGCAAAAATGTGTCTCTTCTTGACAAAAATTTTATTCTCACTAATTCCGGTAGACAATAAATATCTGCCATTATTATCAATTAATTCTACTCGATACTGAGCAAGAATTCCTTCACGATATGTGAAAGGTGATGGAGCCCACATTCCAAATATACCCAACGTCCCGAGACATGGAACACCCCACAACCAATATCCTTCAAGAATCTGATCTGTTGCTACAACAGCACCTCTTAATAAGAGTTGATTTGACATGAGTTGGTTTCTGTCAAAATTGTCTCTTGCTTCTGCCTTTACACCCCTTTCTTTTAACGCGGATGCAACTTGATAAGACATATCCGATACTGATGCATATTCCATAACCGTTTCAATATCAAAGCTTCCGGTAACTGAAACTATTCTTTCTGCTGTTAAAAACCCAGATACAATAATTTCATCGTATACTTCATCATCCAATCTAATAGATGAAATTTTATAATCATTTAATAAATAGGGTGCTGAGACACATCCAAATAATATAAAAATTGTAAAAGGTAAAACAAGAATGTGTACGATGCGAATAGGTTTAATATTTTTCATAATTTCCTCCATTTTAATTTGTTTGGATAATTTTTAATATTTTCATTATTGTATATCATGCTATCAAAGCTACCCTGTATGGAGGCTGAAATCAATACATAATGATTGACAGGCAAAGTACTTTTCCTTAACGGCAGGATTTGATATTTGAACGGTAAACATTGTTGAATCAGGTTTTATTTATAATCCGAATAAAAAAAGACATGGTCGTTTAACCATGTCTTTTTTTAACTATCTAACCAACGATAGGTAAATACTACTTTTCGTAGCAGTAAACCGACATTTCCTGTGCTTCCCAGCTTGTTTTTAATTTATCTAACTCCTCCTTCAGTTCTTTCTCTTTTAAATAATTTTCCCTTTTTCAGCCAAACGCCAGGGATCAAATAAAAGGCATCTTTGCTTTTAGAAGCACTCGGAATGATCTGCTTTAAATGATACATTGCCAGGCTATCCGTTTCTTTTCTCCCATATTTATAATAGGGATGAAAAAGGTTGGCATTCAAAATGGCAGTTTGATAATCACTGACTTTAGTAGAATTCAAGCCCTTGAGTAAATAACCAATAACCTTTTCTAATAAAGAAGTGTCCTTTAATTCGTAGTATTTACTCAGAAAAATCCTTCCGTAAGTGTTATAGATCCAACGATCAATAGCAGTATCTGCATATGAAAAAGCAAGCTTGTTGTAAAAAAGGGCAGAATCATATTCACCCAAATCCCTAAAAGCCTTGGCAATAAGATTATATCGATACTTTAATCCTCCTGTTGTTTTTGTCTGTTTGAATACTTCAATTGCTTTCTGTTCATAATCTATCACTGATCTGAATCTGCCTGTAAAATAATTCATCCAGGAAAGTCCGACATAAGTCCAGGCCAAATCAACGGAAGAATTTATTTGTTCGTAGATCCTGGCTGCATTCAGGAAGTTTATCATTACAAGATAAAGACTGTCTGAGAAGATGTAACCGTTTCCTAGGATCCTGTGCCCATCTGCAAGCCCTCTTTGATAACTCATGCTGTCGGCCATGCGAATTGCCACAGATACAAAACCCCTGCTGCTGTCAGGAAATTCTTTCATAATTCTGAAGGCGATGCTGTTCAGTGTATCAACCTTTTCTGTACCTGACAGATCGCCAAAGATTGATGCAAGACTGTCTGCATTTGCCCTGGTCATCTTGTTTGAGATCTGACCAGAGCAGTAAAATGGTATTAGAAATGAAAGAACAAATAGTACAGTCTTCATCTTGTTTTTTTGGTTTGTATACAGGGATAAAGATAGGAAAATAAGGACCCCAATGCAAACCACTTTATCGGAGATTCTCCTTTAATCAGTTCAGAATTCTTTCGCATGAGATCATGATGGCGCCCATCTGGCAATGCTGTTCGGCTCCTTCTTCTGCACTAAAAAAGGAATTATCTACGGCTTTCAAATTTTGATTCAGTTGTTCCACAGAACATACGCCAATGATGACAGAACTGACGACCGGCTTTCTCAATAACTAAACCAGGGTCATAGTTACCAGTGATTGTCTCCTTTGATCGGCGATTGATTGAATTACTTTATCTGTTCGCTTTTTTTATCGAAGTTTCCTAAATAAAATTAACCTTATACTTGCTGGAGATAATCGTAGTTGATAATAGGTTTAATTTATTCGCTGTCAAACGCTTGTGCGTGATTTTTAAGCCACTTATTACAAAAATATTCTTCAGAAGAGGTGAAGTGCCAACACCTATTGATACAAAATGGTATTCCTGATACCTATGAATGGAGTCAGCGGGAAAATATAAAACACCATCCCTCCTTCGGCATGTAAATAGTTAAACGGGCTTGAAGCGGTTGATCATTGCAGACAAAAACCTGATATCACCCTTGTTTTAATGAACATAAAAATGCCGGAATTAGATGGCCTTGAAGCCACAAAAAAGATTCGTGAATTCAGGTCTGAATTACCCATCATTGCTACCACAGCATACGCCCAGACAGGAGACGAATTCTAAATTTCAAAAATGTTTGGCAGGTTCATTGTATTTCATTTAACCCGTCCTTCAGGGTGGGGTTGAAATGTAATTGTTTAAAAAGGCAACTTGTATTGGGTTTCATCTCTTTTGGCTTCGTTTTGTTCTTTGCGTTGTTTTTCTTCTGCCTTTATTCTTTCCCGTTCTTTCTGTTCTTTTTCCCTTTTTTCCTGTATTATTCTGAGGGCTTCTTCCTGCTTTTCTTTTGCTATTTGCCTTATTTCTTTGGTGCTTTTCTTTATGGATGTTTCCCTTTGTTTCAGTTGACTGTCAATATATGGGATACGATGCCGCAATTCTTCTGCAAGTCCCGGATTTGTTTCTATCATTTCATCCCATGTTGCATATAAATTTCGCATGTAGCGTTCTTGTTTTTCTTCATCAGATAATTTTCTGATTTTTTCTATCCTCATAATATCATAAACATTTTGCCATCTGTTTTCAATAAAAATTTCCAGTCCGGGGTTTAATACATAATAACCTCTTTCAACGCGTATAAAAAGCTTTCTGT
>CAZJYD010000010.1:0-59716 GCA_964550205.1 uncultured Bacteroidales bacterium | reverse complement strand
ATTACAAGAAATCCTGTATCGAGAAGTTTAATATTAAGAAATTTGGGAAATGTTTTTAAAGAAATGGGAAATGTTGATTCTGCTCTTTACTACTATGAAAAATCCATTAATTATGCCACTGCAAAATTGTCTGAAAACCATTTCGAATTAGGGCATAATATGCTGGCTTGTGGCAAGTTATATCTGGAAATTGGGAAATATGAAAAAGCGTTGAAGAATTTTAAAAGAGCCTATGTTATTTACATTTTTAATTTTGGTTATGAAAATCCAAACGTTTCAAAAGCTCTATCTGCTATTGGTGATTATTATTTCAGAAAAGAACAATTTGATACAGCAATATACAATTACCAAAAAGCAATAATATGCAATACTCGAGGCTTTAATGATACAAATATTTATAGTAATCCGCAAGTTGATAGTATCATAATAAAATACCAGGTACTCAAGCCTTTGTGTGGAAAAGCCAAATCATTTAGATCATTATATTTTAAGAAAACAAAAGACCTTAGAGATCTAATAGCAAGCAGGAATACTTATGCCTTGGCTATTGATATCGTTGATAAGATTAGGTCAGATATACGTGAGAAAAGTAAATTGAATCTTTCTGCTGAGTTACAACAGATATATAAAAGTGCTATAAATACTTGTGTTGATTTATATGATGATACAGGTGAAAAGCGCTACCTGAATTGTGCATTCAAATATTCGGAAAAAAGCAGGTTTGCTGTTTTATTAGCTTATTTGCGTGATATGGAAGCTATCGAGTTTGGTGGTATTCCGGATTCACTGCAACAAATAGAAAGGGAACTTAAAAAAAGTATTAATGCTCATATTAAGCTTATTTATGATGAAGAGCAAAAAACCAGCCAGAACATTAAAAAAATTAAAAAATGGGAATTGAAACTTTTTAATCTTAATAGAAGATATGATAGTTTAATTTCAAGATTTGAGAAAGATTACAAAAATTATTATTCTTTGAAATACAATACCGGAGTAGTTGATGTTGAAGAAGTACAAAATAAAATTGATCATTCAAGTGTCATAATTGAATATTTCATTTCAGATAGTATGCTGTATACCTTTTTGATAACAAAAAAAGAGTTTAGATTAATCAGGAGATTATTGGATGATGATTTTTATAATAGCCTGGAATTTATGACCGATTTTTATCGTAACAGTTTATTAAGTCATACCAGAGCAAAATACCAACAGTATCTTAAGGCATCTTATTTATTATACGGTTATCTTATTCAACCTTCTGTTGATTTAATTGAAGATAAGCGGATCACAATTATTCCTGATGGTGAACTCGGTTATCTTGCCTTCGAAACACTTCTATCGGAAATGCCTGATGGCAATAAAATGGATTATCGTAATCTAAAATATCTTATAAGAAGTAATCCGGTAAATTATTCTTATTCAACAACAATATTATTTGATAATCATAAAAACATTGCATCTGAGAACAAATTATTGGCAATAGCTCCTACCTATAGAGATAATCCGGAAATAGACTCAATAGAAACAAAAAACAGTCCATTAAGTTCTGTTATGCTTGGTCCTATTTTTCATTCTGACATGGAGGTTGCCCAGATCAAAGACTTTTTTAATGGCTTGGTATTAAGGGATGATAGTGCTAATGAAAAAAACTTCAAAACACATGCAACTGATTATAATATGCTTCACATGGCAATGCATACCATCATCAATGATTCAAATCCAATGTTTTCAGGATTGATTTTTTCAAATTCATCTTCTGCAGATGATAAAGAGGATAATTTTCTGTATACCTATGAGTTGTATAATTTAAACCTAAATGCACATATGGCCGTATTAAGTGCATGTAAAACCGGGTATGGCAAACTTCAGAAGGGCGAGGGCATAATGAACCTGGCAAGAGGTTTTACTTATGCCGGTGTTCCGAGTATAATTATGACATTATGGGAAGTTGAAGATAAATCTGGTGCTAAAATAATGGCTGACTTTTATAGAAATATCAAAGATGGTTTACCAAAGGATGAAGCCCTTAGAAAGGCCAAACTTAAATACCTTGATGATGTTCCTCAGTTCCGTGCTCATCCTTATTTTTGGTCTGCTTATGTTTCAATTGGTAATACAAAACCAATTGCAGGTGGCAATTGGTTTATTCATTCTTTGATTATAGTGGCAATATTGGCTGTTGTATTGGTTTCTTTAATGTTATATTTAAGTAAAAGGTCAAAATATCAAAATAGGAATAATACTTTTGAAGAAGGTAAGAAAACTTAAAAATGATTTATACTATTAGTTTAATATTTTAAAGATATTTAAGTATTTGCCTGGCTTTATCCTGGTATATGCTATTACTTTTAGATATTCTACTGAATGTTTCTTTGGCTTTTTCTGTGTCCTGAAGTTTAAGATGGCATAAGCCCAAATACCAATTTGCTGATTCTATGAACAAATTATCGTTATGTTCAATGATTTGCTGGAAAAGATTTTTCGCATCTTCTATTTTGCTGGTTTCTAAATAAGATAACCCAAGATAAAACTTAGCCAGGTTATTATTGGGATTTTTCTGGAATAACTCTATTGCAGTTTGATAATCGTTCTTTTGATAAGCTAACATTGCTTCTCTGAGGGTTTGATTGTTTGTTGCATCTCCTGATCTTACAATTGTAATAGCTTCCTCTGGTTGATAATATTCTGAAAATACGGTGTTTTGATCTAAGTCCTTGTTATTGTTGAAAAGAAACACGCCGGTAATGATTAATGCTATTGTAATTGCTGCAGCAATTCCTGTTCTGACGTATGTTTTACTTGTGAACAAAGTAATGGTTTTTCTTCTTTTATCAGCTACAACTTTCATTTCCTCTTTATGAATTTTCTGGATTTTTGCTCTGAGCCCCATAACATCTTTTTCAAGAATTGCTTTATTAATTTCTTTATGGAGTTCAATATCCTTTTTTAAATCCGGATCATTTTCGAGCCATTTTTGAAAGTCTCTTAATTCTTTCTCATTAAGCTCATGATTCAGATATTTGTCGATTATTTCAAATGTTTTTGTATCCATCATTTTAACTCATTAAATTTAGGATCATTTTTAATATGATTTACCAATAGCTTCTTGCATTGATATTTTTTCTTTTTTGCGTATTTATCGCTTTTGTATCCCATTATTTGCGCAATTTGTCTCAGGGGAATTTTTTCAAGCGACATTTCTATTACTTTCTGGCAATCCTTTTGGAGTTGTTTAAAATGTTTTTGAAACAACCTGTAACGTTCGGAGTTTTCAAAAACTTCCAAAACATCATCTCCATCATCAGCAACTTCATAATTTTCTGTATATAAATCCTGTTTTATTTTCTTTTTTTCCAACTCCTTTAGCCACAAAAGCTTGCAAACAGAATATAAATAAGTATTAAAAGAACAATCTTTGATATCAAGTGTATTTTGCTTTATCTTTCTATAAATAACTATTAATCCTTCCTGGTATATGTCCTGGGCATCATCATCTGTTCCCGTATTACTTTTTACTAAGTATTTTATCTGATTATAAAATGACTTATAAACATATTTCAATACAACACTATCATGCTGTCTTATTCCTTCAAGTATTTCTTCTACACTTAATTCCCTCAATGGATTCAGTAATTAATTCTGTTTTAATAAAAAAAGTAACCTTGTTTTGTGAATTTTATTAGTCAATGTTCATACAGATTAGCTAAATGTCTGTATATGAATGTTTAAAAACAACAAAAGTTATCAACAATAGCTTTTTATCCTATTAATAAAACATGCATATATTAATCATTTTTTTAAAAAGACACAAACTTTTATACTCTATTTTATTGATAAAGTTAATATTTTTTAAATTCATATTTTTAAATGTAATTTAGCTGTCTATACGAAAAAAATATGTTACCAATAGTTTTATTTTTTCTAGTATTTAGTTCTATTGATTATCAGGGTATTTGCATTAATAAAACTTATGTGCAAAATAACGAAATGATGGTTGTTTTCTATAATGTTGAGAATTTATTTGATATCATAGATGATAATATCACAAACGATGATGAATTTACACCTTCAGGTAAAAAGCATTGGGATAGAATTAAGCTTGATAAAAAGATCAATCATCTTTATAAGGTAATTCTTGCATTAGGAAAATGGGAACCACCTCCAATTATTGGATTGGCAGAAGTAGAAAATAAAAATGTTATTGAACAGCTTGTTTACAAAACACCCTTAAAAAATTTTAATTATAGTATAGTACATTATGATTCGCCTGATAAGAGAGGCATAGACGTGGCTATGTTGTACAGAAAAAATTATTTCGACACACTTTTTACAGAAAGTATTATGGTTAGATTTCCTTTTAATCCATTGTTGAAGAAAAGGGATATCCTATATTGTAAAGGGCTTGTTTATGATTCAATAGTATTGCATATTTTCGTAAATCATTGGCCTTCGAGATACGGTGGAGTCATGTCTACACAAAAATTAAGGGAATATTCTGCGAGATGCCTTAGAAAAAAAGTTGATTCTTTATTTAAAAATAATTCAGAGGCAAATATTATTATTATGGGTGATTTTAATGATGAGCCTTCTGATCCGAGTATAAAAGATGAATTAATTATACCTTGCAATAGATCATCAGGTAATGAATGCCTGATAAATTTAATGGCAGTTGAAGATTTAAATTTTCAAGGCACAATAAAATACAAATCTGAATGGTATATATTTGATCAGATTATTGTTTCAAATTCATTGATGACAGGAGCAAATAGTATTAAATTAGCCAAATTAAATGCATTTATATTTGCACCGGATTTTTTATTAATTGAAGACCCAAGATACCTTGGCGTTAAACCCTACAGAACATATAATGGACCACGTTTTCTTAACGGGTTTAGTGATCATTTGCCGGTTTTTATTGAGCTGGAAAAAGTAAAAAATTAACTATGGAAAAGAAAGTAAAAAACCGGAAGAAAAATATTTGGAGGAAATTAATAAAATGGATCTCTTTAACTCTGGGATTAATTGTTTTATTGATAATAATAACAGTTGTTTTTTTTACAGATGATTTTTTAAAATTATTAATCGAAGACTTTGTATATTATGAGAGCCGCAAAGTGTACAAGATTGAACTTAAGGATATTGACTATGACATTACCAGTAATACCCTGAATATATACGACGTAAAACTAATACCTGATACAGTAAGATATAATGAATTGACGAATGAAGGTGATATGAAGAGTCCTCTTTATGAATTTTACGTAGAGGATTTCAGTATTGAAAAAATGAGATTCCTTACTTTATATTTTAATAATGAATTGATAATTGATAAAATACTTGTAAAAAATCCCAGGCTTGAACAAATAGGAAAAAAGATTACGAAAGAAAAGAAACCGCATAAGAGGTTTACTGCTGAAATTAAAAGAATATCAACCAAATACCTAAATAAATTTTCTGTAAAAGAAATTGTTTTAAGTGACGGGATATTCGATTTTTACAGGGATATTAAGGATACTCTTATGGCAACTAATTTCCAGGGCATATCACTGTATTTGAAAGATTTTATAATTCAACGGAAAGGATCATGTGAAAAAGATCAACGCGTATTGTTTTCAAAAGACCTGGAATTTAAAGTAGAGAATATTAAAACGGATATTAAAGATACAAAACACATTATGGGGATAGACTCTATAATAGTTTCTTCAATAAAAAATGAGATTGCTGTTAATGGCATTGTTTTAAATTCCGGTAATGATGAGAACTTAGTAGCAAATAACATAAAAATTCCTGAGATCTTATTCAAAGGAACTGAAATATTCAGATTGATTTTTGATAGTTACTTATTTTGTGACAGCATTTTAATATTGACTCCCGAAATAAGAATAAAGGGTTCAAATAACAAAAAAGAAAAAACACCCAACCTTAATACCATTAATAAAGAGAGTTTATATGCGCTTATCTCTGACAGGGTAAAAGGAATAGCTATAAACGATATTTATGTCAAAAAAGGTATGTTTGAAAAAACGAATGATAACAATGATAATAAACCCTCATTTAAAGTTAGTGAGTTTGATTTTATTCTGGAAGGAATAACACTCGATTCTTCAAATATCAAAGAAAAACAAAAACTAATTATAGCAGATAATGCAAATATCAATGTTCAGGATATGAAAATAGAAACTGGAAAAAATGGAAGCAAAATTCTGATACCTGCAATGTCGTTAAATACATTTGTTTCCTCAATAATAATTGATTCTGCCAACTTAATGATGCAATCGGAAGATAATGGAATGTCAAATATTTTGGTACCTGGTTTATCAATTAAGGGAATTAATTTTACTAACCTGTCTTTTTTAAGTGATTTACATTTAAATAAAGTTTTATTAAAAGATCCCTATTTTAATATTAGTAGTAAAAAAAACGATAAAAATAAAGATGTAAAAACTGACAACAAAGCAATAATTAGTTTACCTGTTTTAATTGATTCATTGGAAATTATAAATGGCAAATACAACATGGCGTATTCAGATGTTATGAAAGGTGAAAACACATATGATATTAATTGTCCCGATTTTGATTTGGATGTGAATTATCTAAAATTTAATCCTGCTTATTCCGGAACTGATAGTATGATCATGATTTCAGGATTGGAAGTTAAGCTAAATAATTTAATTGCGAATGATCGTAAAGAAAACCAGTTTCTAAAAAGTGAAATGTTGTACTTGTCAACCTATGACTCATTGTTAGACCTGAATAAGCCTCAGGTGCGTATTTGTGATAGGTGTGATAAAGATACTCTGCAATCGCAATCAACTTCTGCTTATTTTAATATGGATCGACTTTCAGTTGAGGGAGTTAATTTATTGGATATATATTATTTAAAAGATATTGTAGCTAAAAAAGTTACGTTTAAAAATCCGGTTTTAAAAATAGATGATTATTATGAAGGGAATGATTCAACAGGCGAACTTACGCATTCCTTCATAAGGCAAAAATTTAGCAATACCCTGAAAAATATTCGATTCGATCATATTAACATGGAAAATGCCAATATTGATCTAAACAGGGAAATTAATGATGGAATAGCATCAATATTAAGAGATACATTTTCAATTGATTTTTTTGGTTTTGATATTTCCGATAATACTGAAGAAACAGATAATTTGTTCTTTTCTGATTCAATAAATGTGAATATCAGAGATTATGTGCTGGATTATACCAGGATTCATCATAAGATAAGTATTGAAGCCTTTTATCTTAAGACAGGAAGCAAAAGCACTAGCCTTTATGGCTTTGATATGATACCTGATAAGAACGCAAATATTAATTCATCTTACAGTATCTACCTCCCGGTGCTTAAAATTGCAGACCTTGATTTTAAGAAATTATTTTTCAATAATGATTTAAGTCTTGGAAGTATTAATTTTTATAATCCGGATATAACAATTCTAAATGTTAAGAATGATAAACATAAATCAAACGATTCATTGGTTTTTAAAATTAGTAATCCAGGTTTTATTAATAATACAACAATTAAAACTATCGGACTGAACAATGGAAAAATTAAATTGCAAACAATAAAAGATACCTCACGGAGTACTTTACTGGCCGGGAGCTTTGATATTCATGCCGAAAACATTTTAATGGATTCTGCAACTACATTCCGATTATTTAATGATACACTTTTTACAAATGACATTGATATAAACTTCCATAAGATTTATGGTGATGTTAATAATATTTATTCTTATCAGACTGACGATGTCGATATTTCAATACGCGATAAAAACGCAAGAATAAGTGGGCTACTGATAAAACCCATTTTGGCTGATATTAATGATTCTGTGATGAAAACTATTGAAAAAAAATCAATTTATAATATTTCATTATCAGATCTTAAAATTGAGGAAATTAATTACCAGGATTTCTTTTCAGGGAAAGGAATTAATATTGGTTCATTTGAAGTTGATACTTCTGACATAACAGTTTACAATCGTAAAAAAGAAAAATCTGTTATAAAAAATACTAACCACAAGTTAGATTTAACCTTGCCCTCAAACATAGATAAGTTGTTTATTGAACAAATGAATTTTAAGAACATTAAAATGTTATTACATCAATTCTCTGATAATAAAAGCAATAATTTCAACATTAATGAGATTTCGGGTTATGTAGAAAACTTTCTGCTTGATTCGACATATAAAAGTGATAACAGGTTTTTATTTTCTGATGATATTAGATTAACTTCCAATGGTTATGCTTTTTATTCAGAAGACAGCATGTATTGTTTTACAATAGGAAAAATAAATCTTACCACGGGAGAAAAAAGTATCTCAATTGATTCTTTGCAATTGGAACCTCAGTATCCGAAGTATAAGTTTGCCAAGGCAAAAGGTTATCAGACAGACCGTATGGATTTATCTGTTGATCGACTGTATTTTTCCGGCATTGATTTTAACACAATCCTAAAAAAGGACAAGTTCATTTCGGATAAATTAACTCTTAATGGATTTTATTTGAATGCATTTAGAGATAAGAGTATGCCCTTTCCGGAGTGGCAAAAGAGAAAGATGCCGCAGGATATGATAAAAAGTATTCCTTTACTGGTGGATATAGATACTGTGCAAATAAAAAATGGATATATTAATTACGGAGAACGTTTGAAAGAAAATTTAAAAGATGGCGAGGTATATTTAAGTGTATTCAGGGGATATTTATATGGCCTTACCAATGATACACTGGCGGGTAAAAATTTACGGGTTGAAACTTATTTTGATATAATGGGTGAAGGTAAAACAAAAGCCTATCTTGATATGCCGTTGAATACTGTTAATGATACTTTTCATTTTTATGGAAATATAGCTAAAATGGATCTTTCAGAATTTAATCCCATGACGAAAAATTTATTTGGAGTAGCAATTAAAAGAGGATACGGGCGATTAACCTATGTTCAGATGTATGGGAATAAAAATTTTGTGACAGGGCAGATGTTATTTCCGTATAGAAGATTTAAGATTCAATTGATCGATCGTTTTACGGGTAAAAAGGGAGGAATAGGAGATGGAATATTATCTTTTCTGGCAAATGAAATATTGTTAAAATCAAATAATCCAAAATTTGGCAGTAAGGTGAGAGTAGGTGAAATTTATTGTAAAAGGGATCCCAGGAAAGCAATTTTTAATTTCATCTGGAAAGGTGTATTAAGTGGTATTGAGTCAACACTGGGTTATAATAAGCGGGAGCAGAGAAAAGAGTTTCGGCAATATAAGAAGAAGAAAAGAGAACTCAGAAGAAATAAAAATAAGTAAATAGAATTAATATTATTTCCAAACACCTGCTATTTTCTCACCACAAAATTTACAAGTATTATTATTGGATATATTGTTTTGGGCCACATGATACCCTCTTCTTTCAATAAGTATTTTCTTGCAATTAGGGCAGTATGTATTTTCCGCATCTGTATTCGGAACATTGCCGATATAAACATATTTTAATCCTGATTCCATAGCAATTCTCTTTGCTTTTTCCAGATCTGAAAGTGGTGTTGCAGGTAATTGTTTTAATTTATACATAGGGTGAAACCTGCTGAAATGAAACGGACAATCTTCAAAACCATTATCATAAAGCCAATCGCACATTTTCCTTATCATGTCAAAATCATCAGTCCAGCTCGGGACAATTAAGTTGGTAATTTCCAGCCATATACCTTTATCCTTTAAAATTTTTAAAGTATCAAGAACAGGTTCCAAAGTCCCCGCATTGAGCATTTCATATGTTTCGTTACTGAATGATTTAAGGTCAATATTGGCTGCATCAATGTATTCACACCATTTATAAAGAGGTTCTTTATTTATGTATCCAGCTGAAATGATAATATTCTTAATGCCATTATTTTTAGCGATTTTGGAAGAGTCTAATGTATATTCGTAAAAAGCTATTGGATCGGAGTATGTATAGGCAATGGATTTACAATTATATGATTTCGCCTGCTCAACAACTTTCGAAGGCATCAGGTCATAATTACGTGTATCTTTTGGTGATGATTGTGATATTTGCCAGTTCTGGCAATTAAGGCATGCAAGATTGCAGCCGGCTGTT
The DNA here is from genome assembly GCA_964550205.1 of uncultured Bacteroidales bacterium. GTDB lineage: Bacteria > Bacteroidota > Bacteroidia > Bacteroidales > JAIOZK01 > JAIOZK01. Next base: position 49,618 of record CAZJYD010000010.1, on the reverse strand, counting down.
GCGATTGAATAAGCCATGCTTGATGGAAGAAAATGATAGAGGGGCTTTTTTTCTATGGGATCGACATGCACGGCGCAAGGATTTCCGTATGTAATAGAATAAAGTTTTCCCTTTACATTTACATTGGTTTTACAGTCTCCGGTTTCTCCTTCTTCTAATGTACATTCCTGAGGGCAAAGCTGACATTTTATGCCTCTGGGTGTTGATATATAATAAATAGCTTCGGTACTCCACTTCCAAAGATCGCCAGGAAGATTATCAGGACTGATACCTGCAGGAATTTCAAACCTGCTGTTTGCTAATAATTTTAATCCTGATAATCCGACTGCAATTCCACATGTGCCAAATATGCTCTTCTTTATAAATTCCCTTTTGGAAATTTGTCTTTTTGTTTTTTCATTCATATCGTCTGCTCTTAGTATATTCGTCTGATATTTAATATTCTATAAATTTAAGTACTTTTTTCTTTTCATAAGTATTACTGCTGTTACAAGAATATTTAATCCCCCAAGAATTATTCCAACATTCATAAGCCCTAATAAAGGTAGTAGTATTGCAGCGGTGATAAGTGCCCCAAAAGCTGATCCCAGCATATCTGCGCTGTATGCTGTTGCTGCAAGCTTATTGATTGCCATTTTTTGGATCTTTGTCGCCACAGCAAATTGTAATCCGATTATTGAAGCCATAATAAAAGTAAAAAAAAGAAATATTATTTGTACAAGTAATTCATGAATTATAATATCCTGTAATAAAAACATTAAAAGAGGTGTAAAAATTGCACATAATCCAATGATCAATTGGATTTTTGAAAACTTATAAATAGAAAGCGTTTTGATTCTATCAATCAAATAAAAAGAACCAAAGGCTAATCCCCCCATAAATATTGTAATAATTAAACCTGTCATTTGATAAACATATCCGTATATTATCTGGAAGGATATCAGTAAAAGAAATTCAAGAGACGAAGCTGTAAATCCGCCTGCGAACAAACCAAGATTTACGGGTGTTGATTTAATAACTATAATTACTATCGGAATGATAATGATGAGGGCAACCATCCACAGTTTTATCTTAAAATGGCTTAACCAAAGTATAGTATGATAATAATAAGCGATGGGATGAAAATCCCTGTTAATATATGCATCTTCCGGAAGTGATTGTATTATATTTTTAGTTCTCAGTTTTATCAAATCAACATTAATATAATACTCATTTACATAGTCGGTTTGGATATTATTTTCCGAAAGCACCTGAGTAACATTAAAAGTTAGCTGTTTGTCAGAAGCAATAAAATAGTTCTGGTTACCGGGTATTATAATTACATTTTCGAAGACATTGCGGAGTGCAGTCAGGATACTGGCATTCAGTTCGCCTGCTTCTTCACTTATATAATTACCTGTTGAAGAGAGTGATAGTGAGAGCACACCACTATGATAAAGATGTTCCTTACATTCTTTTATAAAATCAATGGTATAAAATCTGTTTATTTGAGCAGTAGTAGGATCAGGCAGGTTAAGTATTATAGCATCATATTTTGTTTTTGTTTCATGAAAGAAAAGCCTTGCATCTTTATTGATAATTTGGATTTTATCCGATCTTAAAAGAGATTGGTTCGTATCTATAAACTGCTTGGTTATTTTTATAAGGTCAGGATTAAGTTCCAGGTAATCGATGCTTTTTATGTTAGGATATTTCATTATTTCATTTATTGTACCGGTTATACCGCCAGACAGAAGTAATATGCTTTCTGAATTTGGGACCTGACCTAAGGCATAATGAATATTTTCCTCATTCTCAATAGTATTATTTGTGGAAAATAATGAAATGCCGTTTTCAAAAATATTCACCTGATCACTGGTTTTTGTGACAACAATCTGTCCGTAAGGAGTATCTTTCTTTAACAGTAGTTTTTGGCCGGCAAAAAGCGCACTTGTTGATATTTTGTCTAAGTTAAAGTAGATTAATAGAAATACAGAAATACATCCTGTGATAATTATTAAGGATTTCCAAATTATTTTTTTAATCTCATAGGATAGAATAAATGCCATTATGAAATTTATCAATAACAGCATGATCATTGTTTTAAAGGGGGATAGAAAATAAATAAGTACTAAATTAAACAGTAGTCCTCCCACCAGACTTCCCAATGATTCAAATGCATAAATATTATTAATAAGATTTTTCTTTTTTACATCTGCGTATATTGATGAGATAAATGTAAAAGCAAGACCTGATAAGAAGCAAAATGGCAATAATAATATTAATGAACTATAAGTGATTTCAATGATGCTGAGCATCACCCCCTGAGAGAAAACAATATTACGCAAATAGTCTAAAAGAAATAATGTGATAATTGGTAATATTCCCGTAAAAAGTTCAAGAATAATAATTTTGGGGATTAACCTTATTGTTGTTTTTATGTATTTACCTGTAAAAGCCCCAATTCCAGTTAACAACATCCAGTTAGCAAGAATAATACCCATCACAAGCTCATTGCCATAGAAAATAACCAGAAACTCCCGCAACAGAATAACTTGTGTAATAAGTGAGGTAAATCCCAGAATTATACTTGCAAATTTTAGCTTTTCTTTTAAAGGAATTTTCATATAAGAAAGAAGTTTATTTTTTTTACTTGATGCCTTTTTTATAAATTTGTTATATATACAGTTTTTAACAGAACGAAAAATAAATTTACATGAATATGCATAAAAATACAATTATTACTATGTTTTTACTATTGGTATTTTCATCAGGATGTTCATCCCAGGAAGATAAGGAGCCAGGAACAATTGATCGTCAGCCATTTGCAGCAGGCAGGTTTTATACATCTGATAAAGCAAAATTGAAATCCGACCTTGCTGAACTTTTTAATAAAGCTGAATCAAAAAAATATGATAATGTACGGGCAATAATATGCCCGCATGCCGGATATGTATATTCCGGTGAAGTAGCTGCATCAAGTGTTAACCAAATAGATAGAGATGCCGAGTATGAAAATATTTTTATTATTGCATCGAGTCACAGAGTGAGTTTTTCGGGTGCTTCTATTTATTACAAGGGAGATTATATTACTCCGCTGGGAAAAGTTAAGGTGAACAAGCAATTAGCGGAAAACCTTGTAAAAGAGAACAAAATACTGCAATTCAGAAAAGATGCTCATTCACATGAACATAGTCTGGAAGTTGAACTTCCATTACTGCAGTATCATTTGAAAAAGGATTTCAAAATAGTACCAATCATTATGGGTACCCAGAATGTAAATGACTGTAAGAAAATATCGAAGATATTAAAACCTTATTTTAATGAAAAAAACCTCTTTGTGATAAGTACTGATTTTTCTCATTACCCCAGTTATAAGGATGCTGTTGAAATAGACAAAGCTACTGCCGATGCTATTATTTCCAATTCAGTTGACAACTTGAGTAGTTTGCTTCAAAAAAATAGTGAGAAAGATATACCAAATCTTGCCACCAGTCTCTGCGGTTGGAGTTCCGTTTTTACATTGTTATATATGACCGAAGACGATCCTGATATTAAATACCATGAACTTGAATATATGAATTCAGGTGATCAGCCTTTCGGTGATAAAAACAGCGTTGTGGGATATTGGTCTATTGTTGTGGTTAATAAAAATAATAAGAGTAATACAGGCGAATTTGAATTATCAGAACAAGATAAGAAAAACCTTCTGAATATTGCAAGGAGTACGATTGAAAGCTATATTACAAATGGTGAGATTCCTGATATCAATACTGAAGGTTTTTCAGAAAATCTTTTTACACATTGTGGTGCTTTTGTTACATTGAATAAAAAAGATAGGTTAAGGGGTTGCATCGGTCGTTTTACACCGGATGAACCTTTATATAAGGTTGTTCAACAGATGGCAATTTCAGCGTCAACCCAGGATTATCGTTTTAGTCCGGTTACTGAACAAGAACTGGATAAAATAACTATTGAAATATCAGTACTGACTCCCCTTAAAAAAATTAGTTCCATAGATGAGATAGAGCTGGGAAAACATGGTATTTACATTAAGAAAGGTTATGTCTCTGGTACTTTTCTTCCACAGGTTGCTGAACAAACAGGATGGTCGAAAGAAGAATTTCTGGGACATTGTGCCAGTGATAAGGCACGTATAGGTTGGGACGGATGGAAAGATGCCGAAGTATATACATATGAAGCCAAAGTATTTAGCGAAAAGGAATATTAAAGTTATATTAAGTTTATAAAACCTTTTATAATCTCTGATTACCGCTTATATTCAGGTAATTGTATTTGACATGGCTGATTAAATATTGTAACTTAGTACATAGTATTAATTAAATTAACAATATTAACACTTACCTTAATGAATTTAAAGCCATGAAAAAGATTATTTTTATTTCTTTGTTTATTCTGGTATTTGTGATTACCAGTAATATTTATTCACAAATTCATGATTGGGGTGATGCTCCAGATACACCTTATCCTACTTTGGCAGTTAATAATGGGGCTGCCCACCTTGTTGTTCCAGGTATGATGATGGGAATTTATCTGGATGCTGAATTTGATGGACAACCTAATTCTAATGCATTGGGAGATGATTATAATTTTCAGGATGATGCTGACGGGGTGATTTTCAATTCGTGGTTAATTGCCGGGCAAAATGCTTCTGTTTTAATAACGGTAACAATGCCGGGACTGATAAATGCATGGATTGATTTCAATGCTGATGGTGATTGGAAAGACAGTGGGGAACAAATATTTGTTGATGCTAACGTATATCCAGGTACTAATAATTTGAGTTTTTCCGTACCGAACAATATAGCAAGTGGGATGTATAGTTTTGCACGTATAAGATACAGTACTGCCGGTGGTATGCCTTACGACGGTATAGCACCTGACGGAGAGGTTGAGGATTACCAGCTCTTATTGGGGTCATCACCAACAGGTGATATATATATTGACCCTGATCCGTCGAATACACTTACACAAAATGAAATTTCCCTTGCAGTGATTGCTGATCCTGAGTTTGGGATGTCTCCTCTATTGATTGCCGCATATAATGATGAACCCTTTCCGGGTGGCCCCGGATTGGGTATAAGTTATAGCACTGACGCAGGAGGTACCTGGAGTAATACTCACTTAACATATCCACAGGATCCGTTTTCGGGAGCTGACTTTCTGGATGCCTTTGACCCAACTATTTGTATCGATGATTCCGGCCATGTTTTCGTGGGACATATTTCTACAGATAATAACTGGATGGTAGGTCCCGCAAGTGGCTTATACGTGCACAAATCAGTAGATAGTGGTGTTAGCTGGCAGGCTCCGGTACAGGTGGCAGCAGATGGACCACCTTCCGGAACCCCTGATACTGCCTATCGTTTAAATGACAGAGACCAGATAATTTCAGATAATTACAGCATGAGCCCATACTATAACAATATTTATATTACCTGGATTAAAGACAGGGGTTGGCAGGTGACTCCTTCAAGTAGTGATATTTATTTTTCATACAGTACAAACGGAGGAGCTTCTTTTAGCAATGCTGCAAGAATAAATGAATTGACAAACAATCTGGCTAATATGCCTGTACCGGATGTAGCTAAGAATGGTACGGTATATGTTGTTTGGATGCACTACAATGTAAAAACTGGTGGGCAAGGAGTAATGTTTCTTGATAGATCTACTGACGGTGGAAAAACATTTGGTCAGGATATAGTAATAGATACAATTGATCTGCCTCCCATTAATATGAATGGTGGATCCGATGTGAGGGCTAAGGGTGCTGCAGTATTAAAAGTATTACCATCCGATACTAATATGTTATTTATTGTTTACGCGGCTGATCCTGACGGGGCAGGCCAGGATGAAGGAGATATTTTTCTTATCAAATCAAAGGATGGGGGTAACTCATGGAGCAACCCAAAAAGGGTAAATGATGATGCAGGACTTAATGACCAGGTAATGCCATGGATGTATATCAAACCCAATGGCATAATTGACATGGCATGGTATGACCGGAGAAATGACCCAGCAGATTTGTTATGGAACGTATATTACACTTCAAGTATAGATAGCGGAAATACTTTCGCTCCCAATGTAAAAGTTAATATGGCTTCTTTTGCTTCTCCTGCTCCAGTAAAATCTTTTGATCTATGGATGGGTGAATACCTGGGATTGGCTGCTGACTATAATGATGCATTTTTTGTTCATAATAGTTCAATCCCTGATGCGAATGGCGATTTGGTCTTTCAGCTAAATTCCAATCCCAAAACTAATACCGACTGGGGAGATGCTCCTGATCCTCCTTATCCCACATATGCTATTAATGATGGTGCAAGGCATAAAATAGATGGAACTACATTTCTGGGTACTTACTACGATGAGGAACCGGATGCACTTCCCGGTGATACTGCCAGCGGTGATGATATGCATAATACTGATGATGAAGATGGTGTGCTCTTTCCTGATAGTTTGGTAAGAGGAAACAGCGATACAATTAAGATAACAGCAAATACAAGTGGTATTATTAATGCATGGTTTGATTTCAATTCTGACGGGGACTGGGACGACGCTGATGAATATGTCTTGGTTGATTTATCTCTTTCAGCAGGAGTAAATGATATTTTGTTAACAATACCTGATAGTGCAGAGGCAGATATCACCTATGCCCGTTTCCGCTTTGCAAGTTATTCGGGATTGAGCTACTCAGGATCCGCCAATGATGGGGAAGTGGAAGATTACAGAATAGTGATATATGACCTGGTCAGTAAGGATGAAATTACGTCCAATCCATTGAACCTGAATGTATGGCCTAATCCGTTTAAATCAAAAATAACGCTTGAATATACATTAACCGAAAAATGTTGCCCTGAGATAGTTATTTATGATATAAATGGAAAGTTAAAGGAAGTAGTTTCCTGCAGTGATCAAGTACCAGGAAATCATCAAATCCACTGGAATACTGAAAAAATAACAAGTGGAATATATTTCTGTGTGTTGAGAACGGGCGTGGTAATAAAAATGAAGAAAATTGTAAAACTGTGATCAGTTGATTTTAATATTTTGTTATGTTTACTAAAATTATTGATTTATTACTTTTGCAGTAAAGTGTAAACAATGGAAATACGAACTGATATCAGATTAGGAGATTGTAAAGAGATATTGAAGAATTTTCCTGATAATCATGTTGATTTAATAGTGACTTCTCCTCCATATGCTGATGCCAGAAAAAAGAATTATGGTGGAATAAACCCAAATAATTATGTTGATTGGTTTTTACCTATCTCGGAACAGTTATTTAGGGTACTGAAACCAAAAGGTACTTTCATTCTAAATATTAAAGAGAGAGTATTTAATGGTGAAAGACATACTTATGTTTTGGAATTGATTATGGCTTTAAAGAAACAGGGATGGCGTTGGACAGAAGAATTTATTTGGCATAAGAAAAATAGTTATCCGGGCAAATGGCCCAATAGATTTAGGGATGCATGGGAAAGATTGCTACAATTTAACAAAGAGAAAAAATTTAATATGTATCAGGATGAAGTTATGGTGCCAACAGGTGATTGGGCTAATTCAAGGTTAAAGAATTTGAGTGATACTGATAAAGTGCGTGATAATTCAAGGGTTGGTTCCGGATTTGGCAAGAATGTGTCGAATTGGTTGAAACGTGAAAAAGCTTATCCGACTAATGTGTTACATTTAGCAACTGAATGCAGCAATAAAATGCATAGTGCAACATTTCCGGAAAGATTACCAATGTTTTTTATTAAACTATTTACTAAAGAAGGGGATCTGGTTTTAGATCCATTTATGGGATCAGGAACTACAAATATTGTTGCGAATAAAATGGGCAGAAATAGTATTGGCATAGATATATTACCTGATTATTATAATATGGTTAGGGCCAGGATACAGCCAGTTCAATATATACTTATGGAAGAAAAGAGTTATTATGAATAAAGAAAAACTCATTGTAGAAATAACCAAATATGTTGAGAATAACATCGAATCTTTTCATAGGAAGCGAATTGATAAAATAAATAAACTTAAACTTTATAGCGTACTGAGGAAAAAGAATCCTTACCTGTTTAAAGCAAAAAATGTACTTAAAGCACAAGATTTAATACAAGCTATTGTAGATGCATTTTTGTCTTCAAGTGAAGAAGGAATCTTTGGTGATTGGCTGGAAGGATTGGCGATTTTTGTTAATAAGAAAGTATATAATGGATGGAAGTCAGGTATTTCTGGTATTGATTTGGAGTTTGATAAATATAATGTCAGATATATAGTATCCATTAAATCAGGACCTAATTGGGGGAATGATAGTCAGATTAAGAAAATGATTGATAATTTTAATACTGCCAGAAAAATACTAAGAACTTCAGGTGCAGATGTTCATGTTATGGCTGTTAATGGTTGTTGTTACGGTAAAACTACTGCAAGGAATCAATATAAAAAAAAAAGGTGATTATTATAAATACTCAGGACAGAAATTTTGGGAGTTCATATCAGGATTGGATGAGCTATATACTGATATTATTGAACCATTGGGACATAAGGCAAAAATTAGAAATGATTCATTTAACAAATCATATTCTGAACTGATTAACAGGTTTACAAGGGAATTTGGCAATGACTTTTGTGATCAAAAGGGAGCAATAAACTGGAATAAATTAGTGCAGTTTAATTCCAAGTCATCAATATGAATTACTTACCGTGCAGATTAATCTCATCTCACATACTTATAAAGAAATCCCAGCACAGAATTTGAGAATGCTTTTGAAGCCTCGGCTTGGATAGAATGGGCCGCTTTGTCAATATAAATAGGATAAGTGGCTCTGCTGATACCCTGATACAATAGTTCGGCTTCCTTAGCCCTTATCATTATATCTTCTTCTCCTATTAAAATTAGTGTTTCTGCCTGTATTTTAAAAAGCTTGTCAGAGGAATTAAAATTTTCGATAGCTATTATTTGACCAAGAAAACCTTCAATGGGCTGGGGGTATGGATATTCAAGATTATAACGTATTAATGAATCCATAAATTTTTTGTTGGCAATCGTTTTCGGAGAGAACATCCAAAAGCAGAAATCACGAAACCAAAGCTCCATATCCATACCTGACTTCCAGGCCTGGTAAAAATTATACAGTAAATAAGTATTTCTTTCGAAAGAAAAAGGAGCAGTGCTTTCCAGTATTAATTTATATATCCTCTCGGGATAATTTATTGCGATTTCCTGTGCAATAAAACCACCAAGTGAATGACCAAGTATATGTGCTCTTTCTATTTTTAAATGGTCCATGAGGCTTATTGTATCTTTAGCCATCTGCGTAACTGTATAGGGAGGTTTGGGTGTGTCACTTCTTCCCACACCGCGATTGTCAAATACAATAGTTTTGAAATGCTCCGATAAGCTGTTGATTACAAATTGCCAGCTCTGACTATCACTTGCAAGACCCGCAATTAATACCAAAGGCTCTCCCTCGCCATGGATCTCGTAATAAATGTTTATGTTGTTAATGTTTGCTAGTGGCATAATTAATTTTAAAAATCAAATATAAAAATAATGAGTAATAAATAATTCATATGTTGCTTATTTTATTTAAAAAAGAAGCTATCTCATCTAATTTATATATTTTATGTGGTTTTGTTTTGTTAATTGCCGAAATGGGCATTATATCGGCTTCTGCACTTTTAGGATTCTGAACTATGGTGTATCCCCCGAATTCTTTTATCTTTAGTAAGCCTTCCGAACCATCATGATTTGCTCCGGTCAATACAATTCCAACAAGTCTGTCTTTGTATGCATAAGCTGTTGTTTCGAATAATACATCGATAGAGGGACGTGCATAATTTACTTTGGCTTCAACAGATAAGGAAATGGTATGATTTTCTTCTACTAACATATGAAAATTTGGTGGTGCAAAATAAACAATACCACCCTTTATCTTTTCTTTTTCATCAGCTTCTTTCACTTTTACTTTACATAATTTATTTAGATAGACAGTTATATAACTATCCGAGCTGGGACTCATGTGTTGAACAACAAGAATTGGCAGCTTAAAGTTTTTATCTAATGATGTTAATATGGTCTTTAGGGCATTTAATCCACCCGAAGAAGTGCCAATAACAACAGCTTCATATCTTGATGATTGTTTTTTAGACATGTATTATTCTTTATCTTACATAAAAAGTTTTTTGATATATCTTTTCCTTTTCATCGATGGACTTGAAGTGTTTATAACTTTCTGAAAACCGGAAATTTTCTTTTGATCCCAGGCATAGATAACCACCAGGAATGAGACTTTCTTCCAGCAGGTTTAATACCCGGTCCTGTAAGGTTTTGTTGAAATAAATCAATACATTTCTGCAAACAATTAGGTTAACCTCGGCAAAAACACTGTCGGTTACAAGATTATGCTCAGCAAAAACAATATTCTGTTTAATTGATTTATCCAGTATTACGGATTCGTACTTAGCTGTGTAATAATCTGAAAATGAATTTTTGCCTCCGGCTTTCTGGTAATTGTATGTGTATTCTTTTATTTTATCAATTGGGTAAATACCTTCTTTGGCTTTCTGAATGGCAAGATGATTGAAGTCTGTGGCATATATTTGGACTCTGTCAAGAAGATTTTCTTCTTTAAGTATAATTGCCATGGAATATACTTCCTGTCCGGTAGCACATCCTGCATGCCAGATTTTAAAATAGGGATAGGTTTTTAATATTGGAAAGATATCACTTCTGAGCTTTTTATAAAAAGTCGGATCACGAAACATCTCTGTAACAGTAATAGAAAGATCCTCCAACATTATCTTGAGAAAATCAGGATCATATAGTACCTTATGTTGCATTTCTGAAATATTTTTTAAATCCGAATTACGAAGCCTGTGGAGTATTCTTCTTTTTATATGAGCTTTACCATAATTTCTGAAATCATATCCATACTTATGAAATATGGCATCAAGTAATAATTTTATCTCAAGGTTAATATTACTATTTAGTGATTCTGATTCGATATCTTCTTTCATCATATATAATATACTGTTGCCTTTTTATAACAATTAATTATTGTTTTACAAATGTAAGCTACTGTATTAAAACCAAGTAACTGATCTTATTTTGTCGTGTTGTTATTTATTGTACAACCAAACTCTTAGAAGTGATAATAATTTATCTGTATTTACAGGTTTTGCGACATAATCATTTGCACCTGCAGCTATGCATTTTGCCCTGTCACCTTTCATTGCTTTGGCGGTAAGTGCAATAATAGGAAGGTTCTTATATTTCTTCTTTTTTCTAATTTGCATCATAGCTTCATACCCGTCCATTTCCGGCATCATAATATCCATTAGTATGAGATTCGTATCGGGATTATTTTCAAGCTTGTCAATTCCCTCTTTACCATTTTTACCTACAATAACTTTTGCACCATTTTCCTCAAGCACACTGGACAATGCAAAGACATTTCTCATATCATCGTCGACAATAAGAATTTTTTTATTCATGAGTACATCATCTTTCGACTGGAAAGCTTTAAGTATTTTTTGTTTATCAGTAGGCATATCTTCCTGTATCTGATGTAAAAACAGTGTGGCTTCATTAAGTAATCTTTCAAAAGACCTTGCACCTTTGAGGATTATAGAATCGGCATATTTTTGAAGCTTTTCATTTTCTTCCTTGCTAAGATCCTGTCCAGTATAAATAATGACAGGAAGGTCTGAAATTTTCTCATTCTTCCTGATTTTTTCAAGTAAATCAAATCCTGACAGGTCTTTAAGTCCCAGATCAAGGATCATGCATTCGAATCTTTCTTTTTTTATCAACTCAAAAGCTTCTTCACCTGATTCAACCGCAGTGATTTCCACGTTTCCCTCATCCAATAAATCTACGATGCTTTTACGCATCAAAGGTTCGTCTTCAACGATTAATGCCTTTCTAATAGGCATAGATATTATGTTTTCTATATTTTTGAATACATCTTCAAGTTTTTCGTTGCTGACCGGTTTGGTCAGGAAACCAATAGCTCCCATCTTCATTGCATCAAGAGTCTTATCCAACGCTGAGATTATGTGTATAGGAATATGCCGTGTTTTGGATTTTTCCTTAAGTCTTTTCATTACCTCATAGCCATCAATTCCCGGAAGTCCTATATCCAGAATTATTGCATCCGGCAGGTAGTAATCAGCATAGTGTAATCCGGTTTCACCATCTAAGGCAATAAGGCATTTAAATCCTTTTTCATGGGATAACTCGTACAATACATGACAAAAGTTTATGTCATCTTCAATAACAAGGATAATATTGTCCCCTTCCTCAATATTGTTCTTATCATCAGTAAATTCAGAGTATTTGTCTTTTGTTATCTTGGGTTCATACTTTGAAGTTTTGCTTTGGACGGTTTTATCTTTTTGCTTATTGTGTGGTTCGGTTATTTTATTATCTGGTTTTTCATAGTTCTGTGGTATTATTAGTGTGAATTCGGAACCCTTGTTTTCTTTACTGTCAACCAATATTTTACCACCAAGTAAATTCGCAAAATTTCTTGATATGGTCAAACCCAAGCCGGTACCACCATATTTACGGTTTGTTGTACCATCAGCTTGCTGAAAAGCTTCGAATATAGCTTTTAGCTTGGTTTTTGGTATCCCAATACCTGTGTCGATAACAGATAAAGCAAGTGATGAATCATGCTTTAGCTTTGTATCCGAAAGGTCAATTTTTTTATCTGGTTTAAAAACATTTAAGGTAATACTTCCTTCTTTAGTAAATTTAATTGCATTGGAGACAAGGTTCTTGATGATCTGGAATAGTCGCTGAGAGTCTGTGCGAATTTTACCGGGTGTATTTTTTTGAATGTTGATTTCTAATTCAAGCTTTTTCTTATCTGTAAGTGGTTTGAACGTTTTTATAACATAGTCTATTATTTCTCTTATATATACATCCTCAATATTAAGATCAATTTTTCCTGATTCAACTTTTGATAAGTCAAGGATTTCATTAATAAGATCTAACAGATCCGACCCGGAAGAATTTATTGTTTTTGCAAACTCGGTTTCCTTCCGATCGAGATGCCTTTTCCGGTTTTCGGCAAGTAATTGGGAAAGTACTATGATGCTATTAAGAGGTGTTCGTAACTCGTGAGACATATTTGCAAGAAATTCTGATTTATATTTGCTGGCTGCCTCAACATCCTTTGCTTTTTGCTTAATTTCCTCCTGTGCCTTTTTTAGTTCTTCGTTCTTTTTTCTTATGTTATCCCTTTCTATTTCAAGATCGTTTGTTCTTTCTTCCAGCTCTTCATTAATTACACGGAGCTCTTCCTGTTGGTTTTTCAGGTTTTCTTCTGATAGTTTAAGTGCTTTTGTTTGTTCTTCCAGTTCTTCATTTGCCTGCCTTAGTTCTTCCTGCTGTGTCTGTAATTCACTGGCCTGTTTTTGAGTTTGTTCCAGTAGCTTTTCTACCCTTGTATGAACCTGAACAGTATTAACCGCAATAGCTATGTTGTCCAAACATTTTTCTATATATGAAAGTTGCAGATCTGTATATTCATAAAAACTTCCTAATTGTATTATGCCTTTAACCTCGCTTTCAAAAATAAAAGGGGCTATTACCGAATGAAAAGGTTTTTGTTCTCCTATACCGAAATTCAGTGAAGGAACTTTTTCTTTTGGCAAAGTAAGTTTTAATATTTGCTTTTCTTTGGCAGATTGTCCTATAAGACCTTCACCAAATTTAAATTCTGTAAATTCTCGTTTTCTGTCTTTCAATGCATAAGATGAAGTCAGTTTCAGGACATTATTATCTGCAATATATATCAAGCCCAATTGTGAATCAAGATATTCAACAAGAAATGTAATAACCTCATCTGTCAGTATCTTTATGTCCTTTAATCCGCTTAGTTTACTTTCAAGTTTACTTAATCCGGTTTTAAACCAATCCTGATCCCTCACTTCTTTGGAAGTTTCCCTCAGCTTTTTAGTCATCTTGTACAATGAAATGCCAAGAGTGTCTTTATCACTCCTGGGAACGATATTGGTGGAATAATTACCCTTGGCGATTTGGTTAGCTTGTTCTACGACATTTTTGAAGCTTTCAACCATTCTGTTCATTGACTTGCCCAAAATATCCTTTTCACTTCTAATGATAACTGATTTTGAATAATCTCCATATGCAGCAGACTGGCTGACTTTGGCATAGGATTGTAATGAATTGACCAGGGAGTTAAAGGTATCCACCATTTCTCCGACTTCATTTTTAGGAGCTTTAACATTTTTACTCGAGAGTTCACCAAACGCGACTTGTTTTGCCCATGCGGATAGTTTTTTGATGGGTGTAACGAATTTTTTGGTCACAAGTATTGAAATAAAAAATACAACTACAATTGTTACTATGAATGATATTTTTGCAATGTCAGACAGTTGCCGGGCATAGGCATATGCTTCGGCATGTTCAATCTCCTCAATCAGTGCCCATTGTACGCCCATTTTTTCGAGATAATCTAGATGACGGTATATCCCAAGAACATATTCACCTTTTGGATTCTGATAAATTGAAATTTCTTCTTTGTCAAGACCCTGACCCTTTATGTATTGCAGATCTTCCTTGTTTCTTATATATATTTGCCAGAGCAGCGTTTTTTCAGTCTTTGCTTTATTATTCAGAATCACAGATTCATCATCAAAGCGTGTTGCAGACCTCATTTTTAAGTCGGGGCCTACGAGATAAGCCTCACCGGTTTCTCCCAATCCTACATCATCCTGAATGATCTTGTTTATGCGATCCATATTTATCTGGATAGCCAGTATTCCGATTGGTATCCCGCTTTTACCCTTGATAGATTGTGCGAAAAAACCGGAAAGCAAATCATTGGATGGTGTATAAAATTCAAGATCGGAAAAACGTATTTTACCCAAGTCTAATGCTTCTTCACAAACCTTGCTGAACCTTGTATTAGAAAACTTTCCTTTGAAGATATTCGTTCCAAGATCGTTTTCCTGTTTTAATGAAAATAAAATATCACCATCATCACTTATATAATATAAATTGTAATATCCTTGTTTTTGCAATATTTCTTTAAAGTCGGCCTGTTGATCTGCAGTTAATTGATTCCACTGATTGCTGTTGACAAAATCCTTAAGATCTTGGTTTGATTTTTCGTAATTCTTTTTTAATGTTTCCAGAAATTCTTTGTTTGATTCAAGATTGGCTTGTATTTCGAGGAAATTTGCTACTTCTTTAAAAAAGGTATTGAGATATTCCACTCTAAGCTGAGAGGTAGTTACAATTGATTTTTCAGCAACTGCGTTAAGACCCAGATAAGCATAAATATAATTTATAAAACTAACCGTAGCCAATGGAACAAATGAAATAGCAAGAAACCATATTAATAGAGATTTACCAACACCAATATATAGATTAGCTTTTAGCCAATGTCTGAATTTGTCGAAACTCGTTTGTTTATTATTTTCCATTGGTTTTTATCAGTATTTATTAAAATTAATGGAAAAGATTTAATTGACTTTAATTAGTTTTTTTCTTTTTATTTATTGTGTATTTTTCAATAGCCTTATAAAGTTCTCCGGGAGTAATGGGTTTTGAGATATAATAATCCATACCGGCTGCCAGGCATTTTTCCTTATCTCCTTTCATAGCACGTGCAGTCATAGCAACAATTGGGGTATGTAATTTCTTTTCCTTCTCAAATTTTCTTATCATCCGGGTAGCGTCCAAACCATCCATTTCGGGCATTTGCACATCCATTAATATAAGGTCAAAATGTTGTTGTTTGTTTTTTTCATATGCTTCTTTGCCATTATTAGCCAATGTTATATCCCAGCCTTTTTTCATAAGTATTTGACTTATTATCTTCCTGTTGATAATTTGATCTTCGGCAACAAGTATTGATAATTTTTGTACCGGTGTGTCTTTTTTTTCTTTTTCCTTTTTTTTGCCTTTGAACTCTTTTGTTTCTGTTTCTTTTTTAGTTAATTTACGTAGTAGTATAGATTTTAATTCACGTTGATGAACAGGTTTTGATAATGTATTTTTTAATTGGGGTGTTTTATCTTTTTTAGCTGCATATGCATACTGAGGTGTAATTAGGTAGAATATTTCAGGTCTGAAACCTTCTGGGATTTCATCTTTTAGTTTTTCGGTAACTTCAGTACCTTTCATCTTCGGCATAAAGTAATCCATTAATATCATGTCGTAGCCTTTTTTAACTTCTATTGATTTCTTAAGTTTCTTAAGTGCGGTTTCACAATCTGTAGCAGAGCCTGATTTAATATTCCAGTGGTCAAGATATTTTTTGATAATTCTTGTGCTTTCTTCATTATCATCAACTATAAGTATTTTAATGTCTTTTTCTGCTTTTTCAATATCAGTGTCTGAAGTGTCTTCGGGCTGCTCTCCAAGTTTTAGATCCAAATTAAAATAAAAGCGACTGCCTTTCCCGGGTTCGCTTTCAGCACCTATTTTACCATTCATCATTTTCACAATTTCTTTGGATATGGAAAGACCTAAACCTGTTCCGCCATGCCTGCGTGTTGTTGATTTATCAACCTGGCTGTATGATTTGAATAGAGTATTTAATTTATCAGGTTGTATGCCTATTCCTGTATCTTTTACGGAAAACTCAAGTTTTACAGTATCCTTTTCAATGCCAGGTAGTTTAACATAAATTCCTACCATGCCTTCATCTGTGAACTTTATTGCATTACCTACAAGGTTTATCAGTATTTGTCTGATCTTTACAGGGTCTCCTATTAATATATCAGGTAGTTCAGGTGGTATCTCGCAAATGAATTCCAGTTTTTCCTGGAAGATTTTTACTGATAATAACCGTGTGACTTTCTCAAGTACATCCCTGATACTGAATTCTACTGATTCAAGTTCAAGTTTATCTGCTTCAATTTTTGAAATATCAAGAATTTCATTGATGATATCAAGAAGTGATTCACCGGATTGTTTTATATCAAGAATTCTTTCCCTTTGAACATCAGTAAAATTTTCGTCCATTAAAGCCAGATCAGTCATACCAATAATGCCATTTAAAGGAGTGCGAATTTCATGGCTCATATTTGCAAGGAAGGAACTCTTTGCAATTGTGGCTTCCTCAGCTACTTGCTTGGCCTGATTAAGTTCTTGCACTGTTTTTTCCAGCTTCTTTGTTGTTTCCTCAAGTGTATGGTTTTGTTTAAAAAATCTTATATAAGCCTGAATCTTGCTTTGTAAGATTTCAAGATCAAGTGGTTTATATAGATAATCTATTGCACCTGTCTTGTATCCCTTGAATACATGTTCTCTCTGTTTACTTATAGCAGTAACAAATATGATAGGAATATTTTTTGTCCGTTCATTTTTTTTCATTAGTTCGGCAGTCTCAAACCCATCCATTTCAGGCATTTGAACATCCATCAAAACCATTTCAATATCATGCTCCAGTAGTTTGGCTAAAGCCTCATTACCTGAAGTGGCTTTTATTATGTTTAAATCCGGGCTTTCAAGAATGCCTTCAAGGGTTACAAGATTCTCTTCCCTGTCATCAACAATAAGAATGTTGAATTTTGCAGTTTCGTCATCCATTTTATCATTTTTTATAAATTAATCATAAAAATAACTAATTTGTAGATTAATACAAACAAAAATAAATATAGTTCAGTAAGTTCTGTATATATATTGATTAAATTTATCTCGTGCATACGGATCTGTATGGACAATAGTTGCATAGATCTATCTGATCGGTTTGTTTAAAAGGTGTTTTATGATCAAAAAGATCATTTATAATTTTTCTAACTATTTGTTCAAACTCATTGATAGTATCGGTTTGTATTAAATCATGCCCCGAAATTTTTAATTGCATCAACCCCATGCTTATATTTCTGAGTGAATATATTCCGGCCAAAACTTTTTTGTTTTTTTCTAATGAATCTCTTGCAAGCATAGTATAAAATATTAATTGAAAGGCTTTATCGTTTTGATCTTGATTAATAATATCATCCAATTCTTTTACAGTAAGCTCAGATTTATTTATGTTTCCTGTTTTATAATCAATGATGCGTAATGTATCTTCAAGCATATCTATCCTGTCAATTGTACCTTTTAGTTTTACAGATATATTTTTTTTACTTGAAGGATCTTCAATATCAATTATTTTGAATAGCCTTTCCTCCAAACCCAAAACAGTTATTTTCTTTTGATTTTCTAATAGTTTGATCTCGTGATCAATAAATCTTTTTACAATTGAAATGGCTACATTTACCAGAAGCAGATTTTTACCATAGCCAAGATCTCCCTTGCTATAGTTATTAGCAAAACTTTCTTTTGTATAAATTTCTGTTTTTTTTATTTCATCTTTAAGTCCTGTTGCAGATAATGGTGTATTTATAAATGGTTGATATATTTTTGATAATACCTCATGTACTATCGTACCAAGAGTTGGAGCATCTATGCTTTCTTCAATGTTTTCTTCATGATTGAGGTTTAAAATTTCGCTTAAGTAGAATTTTAAACTGCATGTGCGAAAGGTATTCAAGCTTGTTGCTGACAATCCTTTTTTTGCTAAGTCTAAAAGCTTTTTAAGTATATTGTTTGTTTTGCTTATTGTTATTTCGTTTTTTCGTGATAATGTCTTTATCTCCTTACTTAGCATGTATTCGGAAATTTTTATTTCCGGATTAAATTTTGGTAATTCATGAATGATCTGGTGTAGAAACCTGCTTTTATCACCTCCTCCCAATTCATTGGTTTCTGTATTATATAATAAATGTATGTTTTCGCTTCTTTGCAGTAGACGGTAAAAATGATATGCAAAGATTGCATCCCTTTCCCTGTATGTTGGTAAATTATACTTTATTCTTATATCAAGAGGTATAAATGATTTCGAAAGATGAGTTGATGGTATTATGCCCTCATTTGCAGAAAGCAGTATTATGTTTTTGAAATCCAAAGCTCTGGTTTCGAGCATTCCCATTATTTGTAATCCTTTTAGTGGTTCTCCGTAGAAAGGTATTTGTGTATTTCTGATGATTCTTGAAAATAATTCTCTTATACTTTTTACTGAATAATTTTCTTTTGATTTATCGATCAAACTAATTAACCTGTTGATAAGTTTTGCAAAATGAAACAGGTACTCAAATTCCAAACTATATTCATATTCTGTTTTGTTTTTCTTTTCAATAAGTGATTTCTTGAGCAGATCAATTATATGTATAAATCTTTCAAGAGGTTGATCTTTTAGTTTTTCAAATGGTTCGAATACATAATTAACGAATGGGTTTCTATTTTTTACTTTGAGGAGATCAATGATTTCGTTTTTTGTATAAAATATCTTATTGGATATTATCATTTGCTTAATGCAGGTATTGAGAGAATTTGTAGTAATACTTAATAGTTCATCTGAAATTATTGAGATAAGGGGATGCCGGAGGATTTTAATAATATCCCGGGCATTATATTTAATTTGATTATCATTGCGCAGTTGGCTCAGGTTAAAAGCATTTTCATTTGTGTTAAAAAAATCTTCTAATAATTGATAAAGAGGAGTTAAATATAAAGGTAGTCCCATTGTTACGTTAAACTCCCTGACTTTTTCAGGGATAGAATTTAACACGGGATATAATAATGATTCATCAGGAAGTATAACAGCGGTGTTATTAATTTCAACCTCTGAATTTATGTATTCAGAAAGAATCTGACCACAAAATTTAGCTTGACCCACATTGCTGGGTACACCAATAATCCTGATTTTTTTATGACCATGTTTTAAATTGTTTTCAATCCACTTCGGATTCTTAAAATATGTTTTTTTAAAGTTTTTATGAAGAAAATAACCAGCTTCCTGTACAGGTTCTTTTCCTTTACCGGTATGAAAAAAGTATTCATCGGCATCCCATAACACTTTAGCCTTATCGTGTTTTATTAATAGGGAAACAATTTTGTTTTCGGAAGAGCTTAGTGCATTGAATCCAATAAAAATTATTTTTTTCCATTTAATTTCATCAATGACATCATTAATTAAATCTGCTGCGGCACGGTATGCAAGACCTTTATATACATGTTTTTTATTGTATAATCCGGATATTAATTTATCATGATAATTTCCGAGAGAATTGAAAAAGTGTATGTATTGTTTTTCAAATTCAGTAAGTGGTTTTTCCCCCATGTTCCACACAGATAAAGCTTTTGCTTCATTTAGTTCATTAAATAGTTTTTTCGCGTCGGTAAGGTGTTGGTCAATTTCATTAAAATCGCTTATTAATAATGGTGCCCATTTTAAAAATTCATCAAAGTTCTGAGGATCTTCTTTACAAGTACCCCTGTAGATTTTATAAAATGCCGGCAATATATCAATATTATCGATTGTTGTCATGCCTGATATTTCAGCAACGAAGTCTTCAATTGCAAATATATCAGGAGCCCATATGGATTTATTGATAAGTTTCGATAAACCCTTTTTAAAGAACAATCCGGCACGTCTGTTTGGAAATACAATACACAGTTCACTGATACCATCATGGTATGTACTATAAAGATATCTAACACATTTATCTATGAATGACTGCATAATTATAAATTTGTATATGACAAAACCTCACTCTTGAAGTTACTGTTATTAACTTCTTGTAGTTTTTCGTATTTGCCAATATCTACCCAGAATGATTTATCATGTTGATATGATTTGATTTTATAAGTATTTGCTAATTTTAAATAAACATCGATTATTGAAAATTTACCGGTTTCAACCATTAATTGAAAAATATGCTGATTAATAACATGTATTCCACTAAACGCCAATTTTGTACCTTGGGTTACGTTTTTTTTCAGAATATTATTTTCTCCTGTTTTTTGATTTATCCTGCCATAAAAATTATTGTCGGAGTCAAACAATAAATACCTTGATGTTTTTCTATTTCTTGTTACTAAAGTAGCCAGAGCATCAGATTGCTGGTGGTGTTGATACAAAGTATTAAGATTTAGGTTTGTAAGAACATCAACATTAATAACCAGAAAGTCTTGTTTGAAGTCAAAAAACCAGGAAGCTTTCTTTAAACCTCCTCCTGTTTCGAGTAACATATCTGATTCATCTGATATTTTAATATTAGTGTGAAAATAATGTTTGGATTCAAGAAAATCGCAGACCTTTGAAGCAAAGTGATGAGTGTTTATAATTATTTCATTAAATCCGAAATATATTAGTTTTCTTATCTGGATTTCGAGCAGAGGCATACCATATATTTCAACAAGTGCCTTTGGTCTTGATTTGGTAACAGGATGTAATCTTGTTCCTAATCCCGCTGCTAAGATCATTGCTTTCATAATAAATATATTGATCTTATCAGAATAATCCTTATTTAGTTATTTTAAACCTTATTCGTCCAATTGTGTGTGAATAATGTTTATGTAGATATCAAATTTACTATTAAGATGTTCTTTTAATCTTTCGGCGCAATAAACAGATCTGTGCTGACCACCTGTACAACCAAAATTAATAATAAGATTTTTGAATCCTTTACTAAGATAATTTTGAAGTGCGCTATCCACAATCTCATAAACGTTTTTCATAAAATATTCAACCTCCCTATATAAAAGCATGAAATTGATAACCTCTTTTTGTTTACCATTGAAAGGACTGTATTTTTCTATTTTTCCGGGATTTGGTAATAATCGACAGTCAAAAACAAATCCACCTCCATGTCCTGTTATATCGTCAGGTATACCTTTTTTGTACGAGAAGCTTGATATTGTTACTGTTAATTTGTCTTTAGCTTGTATTGGTTGAAACCTTCTTATTTTACTTATTTCGTTTATCAGTAACCTAATAGTATTAATTTTAACAGGTATAACGTCTTCATTGAAAAGCCATTTGATGTTTTTTAGCCCATTGGGAATGCTTTTAATGAAATATGACTTTTTTTCTATCAAACCTCTGAAACCATAAGTGCCGAGCACCTGGAGCAACCGTAACAGAACAAAGCCATAATAATATTTCATAAAGTCATCTTTATCAATACCATATTTACTAACTATTGTGTGCAGATAAAAATTTAAAAGTTCTGTTCTTTTTGATGGGGATAATTCAGTACTTGACTGGAAAAGCAGCGATGCTAAATCATATTGAAGAGGTCCTTTACATCCACCCTGGTAATCAATAAAATATGGTTGTTCGTTTTTTATCATAATGTTACGTGACTGAAAATCACGATACATGAAATAGTTTGCATTAGCTTCCAACAAGTAATCCATAATTTCAATAAAATCATCTTCAAGAGATTGTTCATTGAAGTGAATTCCTGTTGGCTTTATAAAACAATATTTAAAATAATTTAGATCCCAATGCATTAATTGCTTGTCAAATTTACTTCTGGGGTAACTGTAACTAAAATCAAGATTTTTGGAAGCTTCTACCTGAAAGTCAGCCAAAAAGGATAAACATTTCTTGTAAGTATTACTTAAATACTCTTTTGATCTTTTATTAATTAAGTCGAAAAGTGTAGTATCACCAAGATCTTCAAGCAGATATACATTATTATTAAGCTCTGCAGCGTAAAGTTCAGGAACAGGGAGCCCATGATTTGTGAAATGCTTAGTGAGATAAACAAAAGCTTGGTTTTCATTACTTCCGGAGTGGAATACACCGATTGCCGAAATATTGTCTTTTTGCAATCGGAAATACTTTCTGTCAGAACCAGATGAAGAAAGAGGCGTAACCATTTCAGGTTTTGAATTTGACCATTCAAAAAAAAGAGATATTAAATGTTTTTTAGTATCCATCATGACAAATATCAAATTAATGATACAAATGTATTATTGTTAGGGAATAAAAAATTAAAACTAAATAATTAGTTCATATAAATTCAACAACAGCTTTTAAGTTATATTGTATTTCAAATTATTGAAAAAAAATCATGCAATAATTTTGAATTGTGAACATATGTTCATTAAATTTGCAAATAAATTTTTATCAGTTTATGTCACCAAGACCGAAAAGATACAGAAGAATGGGCAGGCCTCCCTTTTTCAGAGGTTTTCAGCCAGTAGGATTTCATGAAGAAGGATTACCGTCTATAGAGTTATTATTCGAAGAATATGAAGCACTTAAACTTGCTGATTATGATAATTTGTCTCAGGAACAGGCAGCAGAACAAATGAATGTTTCAAGGCCGACTTTTACAAGAATATATGAGAGTGCAAGAAAAAAGATTGCCAAGTCTTTTACTGAATCAAGAGCAATTGTAATTGAAGGGGGCAATGTACAATTCGATGACAATTGGTATCAATGCATTGACTGTGGTAGTACTTTCAAGAAACCCGTTGGTGAATCTACAGACAGATGTACGGTATGTGATTCTAAAAACATTGTTCTTATGAGCACTTTTCCTGGTAGTGGCCAACGAATGGGAAGGAGCCGTGGAGAGGGAAGGGGCAGTGTATCATTATGTGTTTGCCCAAAATGTGATAAAAAAGTTAAGCACGAACCGGGAGTTCCTTGTAATACAATAGTATGCCCTGATTGCGGTGTAAGTATGATGCGTGAAGATTCAGCACATTATATTAATATACGTAAAAGAAAGAAATAAAAAATATTAATTATGAAAATTGCGATTTCATCAGCAGCCAAAAGTACTGATTCTAAAATGGATTCAAGATTCGGTAGATGCGAATGCTTTGCTATTATTGAAACGGATACAATGACTTTTCAATTTGTCGACAATCCTGCTAAAAATGAAAAGGGAGGCGCAGGGGTAAAAGCAGTGCAATTTATTATTTCAAAAGGTGTAAAAAGAGTATATGCAATTGAATTCGGACCAAAAGTGACAAGCGCATTAAAAAAAGCAGGTGTTAAAATGATAAATGTTAAGGATACTGAAAAACCAATAAAGGAAATTGTGGAACAAAATAAATAAGTATGCATAGAAAAGTAGCAATACCAGTAGAAGATGGCAAAATGAGTGTTCATTTTGGTCATTGTCAGCAATTTGCAATTTATGAAACCGATGATAAAGATATTATTGCGGAGGATTTTCTGAAGCCACCAACGCACAGTCCGGGAGTTTATCCTGATTGGCTGCGTCAACTGGGAGTTGATAATGTAATTACAGGTGGTATTGGTAACAGGGCTATTCAAAGGTTTTTGAATTACAAGATAAATGTTTATGTTGGAGCCCCGGTAAAGGAACCTGCAGAGCTGGTTAAAGATTTAGTATCAGGAAATCTGAAAGCAGGGGAGAATTTATGTGATCATTAATAAAGAATTTAGTAATGAATTATAGAGTTGCCATTGCAAGTGGAAAGGGTGGAACCGGAAAAACGACATTAGCTGTTAATTTGTTTAATTATTTCTTAAATTATTATAATGAAAAAGTCCAGCTAGTAGATTGTGATGTTGAAGCTCCCGACACCAATATTTTTATTAAAGGAGAATTTATTAAAGCTGAAAAAGTATCCATTAAGATTCCGGAAATCAATACCTCAATGTGTACGTTTTGTGGTAACTGTGTTGATAGTTGTCAGTTTAATGCTATTCTTTTTCTAGAATCAATCCATCAGATTCAGGTTCTTGAGGAATTGTGCCATGGTTGCGGTGCATGCAGTTATGCATGTGATGTTGAAGGGGCAATGATTGAAAAAGATCATAAGGTAGGCATTATCACCACCTATAAATCAGGTAAAAACGGTGAGTTATTCGAAGGTAAAATGGATATTGGTATATATGCTCCCGTACCTGTAATAAAGGATTTAAAAAAGAAAATAAAATCAGATGTATTAACCTTAATAGATGCCCCACCAGGTACTTCTTGTCCTGTAATTGAGACTATTAAGGATGCGGAATTTGTTATTATAGTTGCAGAGCCAACACCATTTGGTGTTCATGATATGGAACTGATGATTGATACTGTGCGCTCAGTGAGAAGGTCATTTGGAATAGTAATTAATAAGGCTGGTATGGGAGATGATAATATTTATAAGGTTATTAAAATGAAAAATGCAGAACTGTTATTAGAAATACCATTTAGCAGGCAGTTTGCTGAGATATACTCAAAGGGCGAAATGCTGTTTGAAGAAGATAATGATTTATTTAATAGGATAGAAAAGTTTGCAGGTTCATTATTAAGCAGAGCCTTGGCGTTAAAATAGGTTAAGCTAATGAAAGAATTGGTAGTAATAAGCGGAAAAGGTGGGACAGGAAAATCCACTTTGTCTTTAGCATTATTTGAAATTGCATGGAATTCAATAATAGCTGATTGTGATGTTGATGCTGCAGATTTGTTTCTTATTTTAAATCCAAAAAATCATAAAAAGAATTCTTTTCTAGGAGGCAAGAAAGCTGTAATAGATCAGGAGAAATGCACAGGATGTGGCTTATGTAATGATTTTTGCAGATTTGATGCAATAGATAAAACAGGAAGAACTTATAGTGTTTCAACATTATCTTGTGAAGGTTGTGGATTATGCATGCAGGTATGTCCTGAAAATGCTGTCCATCTCGAGCAGTCTGAAAATAGTTATTGGTTTACAGGAGAAACAAGATTTGGCCCAATGGTTCATGCCAGATTGGGCATTGGTGAGGATAATTCAGGTAAACTTGTTACCGTTGTCAGGGAGGAGGCCAAGAATATTGCACAAAATACCAATGATGATCTTATCATTATTGATGGTCCTCCTGGTATCGGATGCCCTGCTATTGCATCCGTTTCAGGGGCAGATCTGGCAATGGTTGTCGCAGAACCAACCCGATCAGGAGTAAGCGATATGAAACGTATTCTCGAACTTCTTCAGAATTTTTCATTGCAAAGTTTAGTGGTGATAAACCGTTTTGACATCAATTATGATATTTCAATTGAAATTGAAAAATATTGTATTGATAAAGGAATAAAAGTTATTTCTAAAATCCCTTTTAATGAGTTATTTGTAGAGTCATTGGTTAACAGGCAGAGTATTCTTGAATATATTAAATCAAAGAATATGAATGGAAAGGCCAGGATAATAAGTGATGAAATAAACACAATGTGGCATGAAGTAAAGTTATCGCTACATTTGTGACACGAAAATAATTAATAAATATAAATACAATTGTTATGGATACAAAGAAAGCAGGATTTAATTCAAAGCTTATTCACGCGGGTGGATTTGAAGATAATTTGGGAAGTGCAACTACGCCAATATATCAAACATCAACATTTCAGTTTGAGAGCGCCGAACATGGAGCCAAATGTTTTTCCGGAGAGACTGATGGTTACATTTATACAAGAATAGGCAATCCTACTATCAGGGAACTGGAAAAAGCAATGGCTGATTTGGAAAATGGCTATGATGGAATTGCAACTTCATCAGGAATGGGTGCAATAAATACGGTATATCTTACCTATCTTGGTAGTGGTGATCATATGATAAGTACCGATGCAGTTTATGGTCCATCAAGGGGAATCATGGAAACACTTTATCCAAAATTAGGTATAGAATCTTCTTATATTGATACCACAAACCTCAATAATATAAAGAAGGCTTTGAAACCAAACACAAAACTGATATATGTGGAAACGCCTGCAAACCCCACAATTAAAGTAACAGATATTGAGGGTGCTGCAAAAATTGCTCATGATGCCGGAATTCCTTTATGTGTTGATAATACTTTCTGTAGTCCTTATATTCAAAAACCTTTGGATATTGGAGCAGATATTGTTTTACATTCAATGACGAAATTTATTAACGGTCATGCAGATATTGTTGCAGGGATGATTGTAACAAAAGAAAAAGAAGCATATGGAAAGCTAAGATATATAATGGCTAATGTGGGATGTAATATGGATCCGCACCAGGCATACATGACAAGAAGAGGATTGAAAACACTGGGAATCAGAATAGACAGGAGTCAGGATAATGCCATGAAAATTGCCGAATTCCTGGAAAATCATCCTAAAGTTAGCTGGGTAAAATATCCGGGATTAAAATCCCATCCTCAGTATGAGCTGGCATCAAAGCAAATGTCAGGCCCCGGTTCTATGATTAGTTTTGGACTGAAGGGGGGCTATGATGCGGGACAAAAAATGATGAATAATATAAAACTTGCTCTTTTGGCTGTTTCTTTGGGTGGGATAGAAACTTTAATACAACACCCGGCATCAATGACTCATTCAAAGTTATTGAGAAAACACCGTGAAGAATCGGGAATTAGTGATGAATTAGTAAGGCTCTCGGTTGGAATTGAGGATGTTGATGATATTATTAATGACCTGGATCAGGCTATTTATTAATTTACATAATAGCATAATTTATTTCTTCGTTATTTATTATATTGGAATTTCTTATTTTTACGATTAAAGTGAAATCAGGTTCAACTTGAAAATGTTCGTGCCCAAAAGCGGATTAATAATAGTTTTATTTATATTATTATTCTTTCAAATTGCACATTCACAAGAGGTAGCGCTGGTATTAAGCGGCGGCGGGTCAAAAGGAATTTCACACATTGGTGTGCTTAAAGCTTTGGAAGAAAATAATATACCTGTTGATTATATAGTTGGCACGTCTATGGGAGCTGTTGTTGGTGCAATGTATTCCAGCGGATATACTTCTGAAGAGATTGAGGGAATAATGACATCAAATGAAGTAAATCGCTGGGCAACGGGTAAAATTGATAGTAAGCATAAAAATTACTTCAGGAAAAGAATGCCTGATGCCACTATGCTGAGCATCCCTTTTGATTTTAAGGGGAAAATAGTTACAAAACTACCTTCAAACATAATATCACCGATTTTAATGGATTTTGCTCTTATGGAGATATTTGCACCTCCAATCGCAGCTGCAGGTTATGATTTCGATAGCCTCTATATTCCCTTTCACTGTGTTGCAGCAGATATAGATTTAAACCGTGCGGTTGTGTTCAGAAAAGGAAATTTAAGTGAGGCGGTTAGAGCATCAATGACTTTTCCTTTTTATTTCAAACCCATTAAAGTTAATGGAACTTTAATGTTCGATGGAGGGATGTATAATAACTTTCCGGTTGATATTGCTATTAAGGATTTTGATCCTGATATTATTATAGGATGCAAAGCTGCCGGTAATTATGAATCACCTGATCGGGACGATATAATCTCTCAGCTACAAAATATGCTAATGGAAAATACTGATTATACAATTGATAGCAATAAGGGAATAGTTATTGCACCGGAGCTACCAAGCACAAATATTTTGGATTTTTCAAAAGCAAAAGCATTTATTGATAGTGGTTATGTTGCTGCAAATAAAAATATGCCCAAGATAAAGAAGTTAATTAAGAAACGAATTGATTCTGCTGTAAGAGATTCAATAAGAAAGAAATTTGTTGATAAAAAACCTCCGCTAATCATAGATACACTATTTATTAATGGAGTCAGGGAAAATCAGGTTATTTATTTTCAAAGGCAATTGATGAGAAGAAAAAACCTGATAGGTATTGATAAGCTTAAGAAGGAATATTTTAACCTTGTTGCAGATGAACAGGTTCAATATATTTATCCTTCATTAAAGTACAATAATAAAACAGATTATTTTGATCTTTATTTAGACGTTGACAGGGCGGAGCGATTTATTGCAAGATTTGGAATTAATATTTCATCAAGTGCTGTTAATGAAGCATTTGTTGGACTACAATATAACCACCTTGGAAATAATTCAACCAGGTTGCTTGCCAATGCATATTTTGGGAGGTTCTACAGTTCATTTAAACTAAATGGGAGATTTGACTTTGCCACCCGCCTGCCATTTTATCTTGAGCTGGATATGACTTATAATCATTATGATTTTTTTAAAAATACAACCTATTTTTTCGAAGACAAAGAACCTTCTTTCTTAATAGAGAATGATAATCATACAACTTTAAGTTTTGGATTCCCCGCAACTAACAAAGGAAAACTGGTTACGGGTATTAGCATTGGGCAGTTGAAAAATGAATACTATCAAACAAATACTTTTTCAAGGTTAGATACAGCGGACAGAACATATTTTGACATAGTAACCCCATTTATTCATTACGAACTCAATTCCCTGAACAGAAAACAATTTGCGTCCTCAGGAGCTAAGTTTTCAATTATGTTAAGATATGTAAATGGAAGAGAAAAAGATATTCCCGGTTCAACAGCAAAGGAAGATGAAGAATTTATTAAATATCATGATTATCTTAGCTTTAAACTAACCTGGGAGAACTATTTCATATCCTTTAAATGGCTGAAGCTTGGTTTTTATGGTGAACTTTATTTATCAAACCAGCAATTGTTTAATAACTATACGGCTACTATTTTATCTGCTCCGGCGTTTCAACCTATACCAGAAAGCAAAGTTCTTTTTTTACCAAGCTATAGAGCTCATAATTATGCTGCATCAGGACTTATAAACATTTTTCCGCTCCTGAAAAATGTTGACCTGAGAGTAGAAGCATATATAATGCAACCATACCGTAATATAGTCCAGGATTATCAAACACTCAAGGCTAAGTATGAAAAGGAATTTTCAGACCGAACATTTATTGGCTCTGTTGTTTTTGTATATAATAGCCCTTTAGGTCCTTTAAGTCTTAATTTTAATTATTATGACAGAAAACATGATAAATTTTCTTTTCTTCTGAATTTTGGATACATGATTTTTAATGGTTCTATTTTTGATTGATATGTTTTATTTATATTACAATTTATAACCTGATAAATATTATAATCCCTGTAAAATAAGGCCTGAAAATTTTTTTCTGAAAAAATAATTACTATTTTTGCTATCCTTTGAAAAAAATTATAAATTAAAATATTGATTTATAAATAGGTTTTCCATAAACATTTTAATTATATTAACGATCAATGCAATCAAATTCCCGTATTATCAATAATTAGCCGGGAGGAGAACTCTAAAAAACAATAATATGGAACAGGAAAAAACTTCTCAACCTGAAAAGGAAAAAGACAAAAAAATTGAGAAAGAAGAAAAATCTGCAAGCTCTGCTAAGACTGAAGATGAAAAACTTAAGCAGGAGAAGAAAACAGATAAAAAGCAAAAGAAGCCAATTTTTCCGGATTCTAAAACAAAGAAAAAGGAATCAACTAAGGATGATAAAAAAGAGGTAGAAAAAGAAAATAAAACCGAACAAGCTGAAATAGAAGATAAAGAAGAAAAAACCTCCGATCAGGAAAAAGAGGATAGGGTAATTACAAAAATTAAAAGTAAAAGACCCAGAATAGCGAAAGAAAAGGATGAGAAAAAAATTACCGGGAAAATAAAAGACGTGGCAGAAGATAGTGAAGAGGAGGACGAAACTGAAGAAAAATACGATAATTATTCAAGGGAGAAACTAGTTGAAATACTGGAGGAAACCGTAAAGGAAACAGACATAAATAAAATCAAAACCCGCGTGGCGCTGATTAAAGTTGCTTACCTGAAAGCCACCAAAGCAGAACAACAGAACCAACTTGAAAAGTCAATATCAGAAGATAAAGCAGAACAACTAACTGAAAGCGATATAATTGAAGAAAGATTTAATGTTGCTTTCAGCATATATAAACAAAACAAGATTAATTATAATCAGGAACAGGAGAAATTAAAGCAAAAAAATCTGGAAGATAAGCTTAAGATACTTGAAGAATTAAAAACACTTATTAATTCTGAGGAAACTCTTAAGAAAACTTACGATGAATTTAAATCATTACAGAATAGATGGAAAGAGATTGGAATGGTGCCAAGAAGCGAAGTAAATAATCTCTGGCAGAGTTATCACTTTCTGGTTGAGAAGTTTTTTGATAAAGTTAAGATCAACAAAGAGTTAAGAGACCTTGATTTAAAAAAGAATCTTGAAACAAAAATTGAACTATGTGAAAAAGCTGAAGAATTACTACTTGAAACCTCAATAATAAAATCTTTCAAGGAATTACAGAAGTTACATGAAAAATACAAGGAAACCGGCCCTATACCCGCAGATAAAAAAGATGAAGTATGGGCCAGATTTAAGTCAGCAACAGACAAAATAAATCAGAGGAGAAGAGAACATTATACAAAACTGGCAGAACAACAAAAGAATAATTATGAAGCAAAATTGGCTCTTTGTGAAAAAGCTGAGGAAATTCTTACCCGGAAGAATAACAACATGAAGGACTGGCAGGAGAATACAGATCAGATGAATGAGCTATTTCGTGTTTGGCGAACAATAGGGCCAGCTACAAAACAGAAGAACGATGAAATCTGGAACCGTTTTAAATCATGCTTAAATACGTTTTTTGAAAACAGACGTGAATATTTTAATAAGGTTAAGGAGCAACAATTAAACAATTACAATTTAAAACTTGATCTTTGTATTCAAGCTGAAGCTATTCAGGATAATACAGACTGGAAAAACACTAAGGATGAATTGATAAAACTTCAGAAAGAATGGAAGAAAATTGGTCCTGTACCCCGCAAATATTCAGACAAGGTGTGGAAACGTTTCCGTGCCGCAAACGATCATTTTTTCAATAAAATGGAAGAATATTTTTCCAATATACATGAACATGAAACCGATAATCTTAAAAAGAAAAAAGAGCTTATTAAAAAAGTCAGAAATTATGAATTCGGAGAGGATAAAAGCGAAAACCTTGAAGTAATAAAAGATTTTCAACGACAATGGATGGATATTGGGCATGTCCCTATTAAAGAGAAAGACAGTATTCAACAGGAATTCAGAAGTGTGATTAATGAACAATTGGAAAAACTGAAGATAAGCTCCCTTGAGATAAAAACTTTGAATTACAAGAGTAAAGTTGATGCTATAAAAGAAGATTCCAATACAAAGCAAGTTATAACCAAGGAACGTAATTATTTAAACGGACGTATTAAGAAATTGAAAGATGATATTTACCTGTGGGAAAATAATGTTGGATTTCTTGCAAATACTAAGAAAGCAGAAGTTTTGAAGAAAGAATTCGATAAAAAAATAAAGAAAGCAAAAGATGATCTTAAAATCTTTGAAGCCAAATTAGAATATCTGGATTCCCAGTTATAAAATGATTCTATCAATAAATAAAAATCAACTCATTTTCGATTCGGCTTTTTCCAGACTGTCAAAAATTTTAAAAATATTTGTAAAGCCGGAAATTTGAAAAATTTCCTGGATGTTATCCTGTAGATTACAGATATAAAATTTACCATTTGAAGTTTTCAGTTTTTTCAGGAACATAAGAAAAACACGTAATCCCGAACTGCTTATGTAATCGAGTTTTTGGCAATCCATAATCATATTGGTTTCACTATCATCAACCAATTGCTGAAGTTTATTTTCCAATTCCTGGTAATTAGTTGTATCCAGACGGCCGGAAACCGAAACTATTGTATAATTGTTTTTTTTCTGATCCTTGATTTCCATATTAATTAAATTTGTTAGTTATTAATTAAATACAATTATATAAAAATTATTTTTCTATATTGTAATTAGGGTCATTTTTTCTTACCCATTTCATAATTTCTTTGCTTTCGTCACTTGAAAATTTAAGTAAATCATAATCAATAACAAAATTATTGAGATATTGAAAAATTATAGTATCGCTGTGATCTGATCCTGGTTTAATTCCTGCTATAAAAAATCCCATTTCCTCAAATTCTGGTGCTAGTTGAGCTGTATGAGGTAATGATAGAGGTAAATACAGATAAATTGTTTCTATCCTGTCGAGGCAAAGCTTTGTTAATGTTTTTTGAATTTCATGCAGAGTATTATTACCGTACTGATAAACAAATATATCTGAAGTAAGACTACTTGGTTGGGTGTTTACTGTTATTTTTCCGGGGATTGATGGTAAATTCATATCAGGTTTTGACGTTAATACTTCCGGCTTGCCGCTGATATTATTATAAAGATTTATAATGAAATCGCGGTGTTTTTTCGGGGGATAGATTTTCAAGCCTTTAGGATAATTCAAATATTTAAATAATATTACAACACTTTCACGCTGTATTTTTTTTTGTTCAATCTCTTTATATTTACGCTCTAAACCACTTGATATTAATAAAGCAGAGGGTTTGAGACCATATTTTTCAATTGATTTTTGAGAATAGAAATGAGTTGTAATGCCTCTGGCATAGATCCCCATAAATTTTCTTTTTTCGGCTTCTTCAATCATTAAAGTATTTAATGCGTTCATGCATCCCTGACCGCGATAACGGGGTTTTGTTGCAGCAATACCTAATTGTGGAACCTGACGGTCACGCTCTCTTTCTAAAGCAGCATGTGCAATAATTTCTCCGTCTTCCTTTACTGCCACAAAAGAGATTAGATCGCCATTTTTATTCAATTTCCTGACCCGGTCGGGGTAATATACATCTTCATTAACATAAGTATATCCGTATGATGAATATGCACACTTTGATACCTCAACTGCTTCATCGGACTTGATTCTTCTTACATTATATTTAACACTTCCTTTTGGTAAAGGTTCTAATTTCTTTTCTTTTTCAATATTTTTCAGTTCATTGTTCTCTAATATGTTTTGTATGGCCTTATAGCCAAGATGTTTGAACAGACGGGTTTCTTTACCTTCTTTGCCTAAATTGTGAAAAGAAAATTCATCCATGAACTTTTTCATCAAATACATGCCAAGACCCTTGTCGGAGTAATCTTGTTTAAACTTTTCAGGTGAGAATTCAGGGATTATCGAAGGATCAAAAGGAATTCCCTTTTCATGAATAACAATTTCAAGACCCAGTGGTTTAATATTGAAAGTTACATCCAGAGTTTGTTCGTCATCGCCCTCAAATGCATTTTTTATGATGTCGGTTACTGCTTCTTCCACTCCAAGTTCTATCTTATGAATTTCGTTATCAGGGAACTTCATAATTCGTGCTATTTCACTTGCATTATTGATTATCAGCTGAACAAATAATAGGTCGATTGGAATTGTTATTTTCACACTGGTTTTATCCATATTTTTCTGTTGATTAAATATTATTATGTAAATATAATTCAATAAATCTAATAAACAATATATCAATAAGAAATAATATAAGCATTATTCAGGATAAATTCGTAAAACCCATATAACAATATACTAATAGCTTTTTTGTTAATTTTACAAATCATGAATAAGAATATAAACATGGATGAATATAAAAAACCACCACGTTTTCAGGGGTTAAGGATATATTTTACATCAACACTTATTTACTTCCTTTTGGTTATGCCGATCACATTGATACTGTTATTTAAATATTCTCCCGATTGGCTTGAGAATAAATATACTAAAGGTGAAAGACAAAATAAGCAGCAGGGAATAACAGATACAATAGTTAGCGATTCAGATAAAAATAACCTGGATGTTATAATTGATTCTATTGAGAAAAAGGATGCGGAAGCAATAGAAAATATTGATGACAGTTCAGGAAATAAGTCCGACCAGACAAGTTTCAGAAGTAATGATAAATTTGTTAATACATTTTCATTATTGTTAAAGCTTTTGTTGATAAGCTTTATATTAGGTTTTGGATTTAATCTTCCCTTTAAGATATATTTTAATAAAAAAAGGAAAAACAAACCGATATCAGAAAAACTAACAAGATTTTGTAAAAGCTTCTTATTGAAAGCACCTTTTATTAATGTCATTATACTCTTTATTTCTTTCGGAACCATAATTGTATATATGCTGGTTACTTTATTGTTCGATAATACTTTTGATGAGATCACCCGGAAGTTTTATATGCAATTATTTATGATATCACTGGTTTCAACTATTTTAACCCTTATGTTTGTTTATTTCTGGGAAAAACATCGTATTCACTTAAAATATATTGAATTTGTTTTCTCAAAAGAGGAACTTAAGAAGAGAATTTTTAAGGTGAAGTCAGGCAGGATAAGGACAAGGTTATGGACATCAAATGCAATGACAACATTGTTACCTTTATTTATAGTATTATTTTATTTATTTTTAAGTATAACCTCCGTAAAAGATCTGAATCTTCAGGAAATTGAAAAGGATCAGCTTTATATTTTGTTTGGAAAATACCTGACTTATTTTTCTGACATAGAAATTTTGGATACAAGTGATTTCTTTTATGTAAATGTACTTGATAGCTTATTGATGTTTTCGGGAATATTTACCGGAATATTTGTTGCGATATTGTACCTGTTGTTTTTTGTTAACTGGACAACTACTGATATAGTAGTGCCTGTGAAGGAACTATTATCGAATATGGAAGCCACAGGAAGAGGTGAATTAAATAATTACGGTTTGGTAAGAACGAATGATGAAATAGGAGTTTTAACGGAAGGATATAATGATATGTCGAAAAGAATAAATGATTATATAGAAAGTATATCAAGGATTAATGAAGCAAATGCCAGATTTGTTCCAAAACAATTTCTTGAATTTCTGAAAAAAGAAAATATTTCTGATATCCAATTAGGCGATCAGGTTCAAAAAGAGATGACTATACTTTTTAGTGATATTCGCAATTTTACAGGTATTTCAGAACAAATGAGTCCCCGCGAGAATTTTAATTTTCTTAATAACTACTTAGGTTATATGGAACCTGTTATAAGAAACAACCATGGATTTATCGATAAATATATTGGAGATTCAATAATGGCATTATTTGGTAACAAAGCAGAAGATGCCCTGAATGCTGCTATTGAGATGAGAATTAAACTTGTTGAATTTAATGAGGTAATTAGTCAGTTTGGAAAACCTCCCATCGATAACGGAATAGGTATTCATACGGGCAACCTTATGTTAGGTGTTGTTGGAGGAGAAGGCAGGATGGATGGAACTGTTATTTCTGATGCCGTAAACCTGAGCTCGCGTCTTGAGGGGCTGAATAAATTATATGGTGGTTCTATAATTATATCAGAAGATACCCTGATAAGAATATCAGATCCAAGCCATTATAATTACAGGTTTATCGATATTGTGAAAGTAAAAGGTAAGAAGGAGGCTGTATATATTTTCGAGGTACTTGACGGAGAATCTGAAGAATCCAAAATATTGAAAATTAAAACTAAAAATCAATTTGGAAAGGCTTTACAATATTATAAAAGTCAGCAGTTTGAAAAAGCCCTTAAAATATTTTTTGAAGTATTCTCAGAAAACCCTTCCGATAAGGCTGCTTATATTTACATACAGCGCTGTAAAAAATTAATTCAGGACGGAGTGCCTGAAAACTGGGATGGCATAGAAAGGATTGATGCTAAATATGATTATTAGAAAGTTCTAAATGATAGTTTATGAATTTAACAGATGCGAAAACCTATATTATAGGGAAATTGGAAAATGAATCTAAACCTGAGTTATTTTATCATAATGTGGCGCACACAATGGATGTTTATCATTCATGCATTCGTATTGCAGAGAATGAAGGTTTTGGAGATTATGAATGTGATTTGCTAAAGACTGCAGCATTGCTTCATGATATTGGCATGCTTAAGACATATAACGGACACGAAGAAGCTTCTGTGGAGATAGCTAAGGATATTTTACCTGTGTATGGTTATACACAGAATGAAATTGAAATTATTAGTGATATGATAATCACAACACAATTGCCCCAAAATGCTAAAACTTATCTTGAACAAATAATTTGCGATGCCGACCTGGATTATTTAGGCAGAGAAGATTTTTTTATGATATCACACAGATTACGGCTGGAATGGATTATGCTTAACATTAAAAAAACTTCCCTTAAGGAATGGTATGAGCTTCAGGTTGGTTTTCTTGGTAGTCATCAATACTATACAAAGACAGCACTCTCAACGAGGAATTTTGGTAAAATGAAAAATCTGAATCAAATCAAAGAACTATTAAATCAGTGATATAAATGATTACTAAAGATTAATATTTTTATATGTTGTTGATATAATGATAATTATGTATAAGAAAATCATTTTATAAAAAAGCAGTCGTAAAGCAAATAATTAATATATTTGTCTAAATAATTGATAACATAAAATCATAAGAATACATGAAAACAAAAATGAATAATGTACTTTTGGTACCCACAGATTTTTCAGAAGTATGCACTAATGCCACGATGTTGGCTGCTAATGCAGGAAAATACCTCAATTATAGCCTAAGTCTTTTACATGTAATTGATAAAAGCACAAAATCAGAACTCAGAAAACAAGGTAAAGGTATTGAGTGGATAAACGAAAAACTGGATGAACATGCAAAAAATGCAAAAGACAAATTTGGTATAGAAGTCAATACAATTGCTAAAGAAGGAAATATTTTTACGACTATCGGTGAGGTTGCAAAAGATATTGGAGCTAATCTTATATATATGGGCACACATGGAAAGGTTGGCATGCAAAAGCTAACCGGAAGTTATGCTTTAAGGGTAGTGACAAGTTCTGAGATACCTGTTATTATAACACAAAAGAGATATTACGACAAGCCTTACAAAGACATTATTCTACCTATTACCAGCGATGCCGGGCCATGGGAAAAGACAAAATGGGCAGCTTACATTGCAAAACAATTTGATGCAAAGATCCATGTGTACAGATTGGATAGTGATAAGATAGAAGATGCCGTTGTTTTAATTACAAATCATTTCGAGGCGAACGATGTTGATTATGTAGTGAAAAAAGCTGAGAAAAGCTCTAATTTGACCAAACAGATTATAGATTACGCTACAACAATAGATGCCGGATTAATTATGATTATGACAAATCCTGAAAAAGGATTTACCAGATTTATATTAGGTAGCTATGATGAGGAAATAATTTTTAATCCTTCTCAGATTCCGGTAATGTGCATTAATCCAAGAATATTTAATTGGAAAAAGATAGTATCCAGATAATTCTCTATTGAATTTCTATAAGATATAATGAGTTTTAGGTCTTTGATTTCATTTTCTATTTTACATCAGGATCTGGATATATTTCCATGATTTTTTAAACTTAAATGAAAGGCTTGTCTGCCTGCTTCGATGAGTTCATTAGTTCTGTGAAAAGCCAAAACATCGCAGGCACTGCGAGAAATGTTTACCAGAATATCCGGTTTGTATTTTTCAACAGCTATATTCGAAAAGCGATCCTGCATCATTAACAATGAACCACTAAACAAATCAAAAAATCCGGGTTTTTTATTTTTATGTTTATGATTCTTAACAAATGAAGTCCATTTTTTATTTATTTTTTCCCTTGTTCTTTGAAATCTTGACTCAATTTTTTTCTGATCGTTGTTCAATACCGGCCTCTGATAGGGAATGGGGGCATTGAGGTTTACCGCGACAAGCAGATCATTGTCAGAATGCTTTACTTTATCCAACGGGAGAGGATTAACCATTCCTCCGTCAACTAAAAATGTATTATTTATTTCCCAAGGGAAAAAAATTGTTGGAATGGAAATAGACGAACGAATAGCATTCATTAAATTACCTGATGTAAATACTACTTCTTTATGATTAATGATATCAGCAGCAATAGCTGCATAAGGAATTGGTAAGTCTTCAATGTTTTTATCACCGATAAAACGTTTGATTTCCTTAAAAACTTTTTCACCTTTTATAAATCCACTTTTACTTATTGCAAAATCCATCAGCTTAAATATATCCATCTTGTTTAAATCTCGCATCCAATTAGTATAATCATCTAAATTTCCAACAGCATATATACCTCCTACTAATGCTCCTATTGATGAACCTGCAATTGAAGTGATATTATATCCCATTTTTTCAAGCTCTTCTATTACTCCTATATGGGCCATTCCTCTCGCGCCACCACTGGAAAGAACCAAAGAAACATCCTGTTTCATTTGTTAATTGATTTAAAATATAATCACTCAAATTTACAAATCATTTCTTATTTTCGTTAGCTGATATTATTTCAATGCATAAGTATTATGAATAAAAAATTTAGAAAACTGATATTAGTTCCAACAGATTTTTCTGATGCATGCGATAATGCGGTTAAATACGCAGCACAGGTTGCAAAATCACTGAATTACAAGCTAAGTATTATTCATATTTTAAACAAGGATATTAAAGCACAACTGAAAAGAGAAAATGAAAATGTGAATTATCTTTATAAAAGATTACAATTTCAAGTTGAAGAGGTCAAAAAAAGATATGAAATAGAAATATCATATTCAGTTAAAGAAGGTAGTATCTTTGATAAGATACATCAAGAAGCAGAAAACCAGGGGGCAAATTTAATAGTCCTTGGAAGCCACGGTAAAAAGGGGATGCAATATTTAATTGGCAGTCATGCATTGCGTATTATTGCAAAATCTCTTGTTCCTGCAATAGTAGTTCAAAATAAACCATTTCACGGTTTTAACAATATTGTTTTTCCAATAACTGATTTTACTGAAGCCAGGCAAAAAGTTAAATGGGCAGTTTTTATTACCAGGATTTTCAATTCAAGAATACATCTTTTCATTCAAAACCAAAATGATCCTGGATTAGCCAGGAAAATTGAGGTTATAACTGAACAAGTGAAAAAGGCATTTGATGAGGAAGGAATAATTTACAAATTATCAAAAGCCGGAAAGAAAAGATCCCTTCATACTCAACTAATTAATTATGCTATTGAAAATGATGCGGATATGATAATGATCATGACAGAACCTGATATATACGCACCCGACTTTAATTTGGGATTATGGGATGAACGCATTATGTTCAACAAAGCTGAGATTCCGGTTATGTGTATCAATCCTGTTGAATTGAATGGAATTAATTATTAACTTTCCTAATATGAAATGGATAAAAGAATATTGGGATGAGCATTCGCTGACTTTGATAATTGGTGTGGCGATATTGTTAAGATTGATAGCTGCAATATTTTCTAAAGGTTTTGGTTGGCATGACGATCATTTTCTGGTTATTGAGGCTGCCCAGTCATGGGTCGACGGTTATGATTATAATAACTGGCTTCCGGGAACTGAAGCTAATGAAGGCCCAACAGGGCATAGTTTCTTCTATGTTGGCATTCATTATTTAATATTTTCTTTTCTTGATCTTATAAATATTAAGGATGCCCAAACAAAAATGTATGTAATTCGATTTCTTCATGCAGCATATTCATTGATCACAGTAGTTGTTGGTTATAAAATAGCATACAGGTTGCATAAACGGAATTCCGCAAAAATAGTTGGCTTGTTGCTGGCAGCATTTTGGTTTATGCCATTTTTAAGTGTACGTAATCTCGTGGAAGTCGTTTGTATTCCAATGCTTCTTTATGGAACATGGTTAATGATAAAATCAGATGATAAATTAAAAATATTTAAGTATGCCTTTTGGGCTGGATTTTTATTCGGACTTGCTTTTTCAACGCGTTTTCAAACATTAGTATTTTCTTGTGGCGTTGGATTAGCTTTACTTATACAAAAAAGATGGAAGGAAACACTTACTCTTGGTATCGGAATGATAGTTTCAATATTTTTGACCCAGGGTATTACAGATATATTCTTATGGGGATATCCTTTTGCAGAATTGTTTGAGTATATCAATTATAATATTGAAAATGCTTACGACTATAATATTATTGCCTGGTACAGCTATCTTTTGCTGGTATTGGGTATACTTATTCCTCCCATAAGTTTTTATTTTGTATTTGGATTTTTCAGAAGCTGGAAAAAACATCTGATAATATTTTTGCCCGCTTTGTTGTTTTTTATTTTTCATTCATCATTTCCCAACAAACAAGAACGCTTTATACTGCCGGCAGTGCCATTTATTATTATTTTAGGATTAGTGGGGTGGAATAAATTTGTTGAAAGATCGAAATTCTGGAATAATAATAAAAGCTTACTTAAGGCTTCCTGGGTTTTCTTTTGGATAATAAATATTGCCCTACTGCCTGTATTTACAACCATGTATTCAAAAAAAGCACGTGTGGAGGCTATGACTTATATATCAAAATATGATAACGTTAACTATATTGTAGGTGAAAATTCAAATTCTACTGAGGTTAGGATGATCCCAAGGTTTTATGTTGAAGCATGGGTTAAAGAAAGGAAAATATCAAAAAAGTTACCTCTTGAATGGCACAAGAAAGTTCATACTTTAGATGGTGAGGAGCAACCCGATTTTATTTTATTTTATGAAGATGAAAACCTCAGCAAAAGGGTAGAAGCCTTAAAAGAAGTTCTTCCGGATATTACTTACGAAACTACTATTGAACCTGGTTTTATTGACAAGATCATGTATAAATTGAATCCTGTTAATGCAAACCAGGTTATTCATATATACAGAAATAAGGCAACAATACCTGAAAAGATAAATAATTGACTATGAATAAAGAACAGGCAAAACAACGAATTGAAAAACTTGTAAAAGAACTCAATTATCATAATTACAGGTATTATGTTCTGGCCGATCCTGTTATTTCGGATTATAAGTTTGATATGATGCTAGGGGAGCTGGCTGAACTGGAGAAGAAATATCCTGAATTTGCCGATCCCAATTCACCAACGAAAAGGGTTGGGGGTGAGGTGACTAAAGAATTTAAGACCGTAAGACATAAATACCCGATGTTATCTTTAGCCAATACATATTCAGAAGAGGAGGTTAAAGAATTTGATAAAAGAGTTAAAAAGTCATTACATAAAGAGCTTGAATATGTGTGTGAATTGAAATATGACGGGGTGGCTGTCGGACTGACCTATGAGAAGGGTCAGTTAATTCGCGCGGTTACAAGAGGAGATGGCGTTCAGGGAGATGAAATAACCACTAATGTTAAAACAATAAAAACTATTCCATTAACGCTCAGAAATAATTACCCTTCAGAATTTGAGATCAGGGGTGAGATATATTATACTCATAGCGGATTTAAAAAGTTGAATGAACAACGTGAGGAGACTGGCGAAACACCATTTGCCAATCCACGCAATGCGGCAGCAGGAACTTTGAAATTACAGGATTCTTCTGTTGTAGCCCGCCGTCCTCTTGATTGTATTTTGTATTCCATATTGGGAGAAAATCTGCCTTCGGGTACTCATTATGAAAATCTTCAGGCAGCAAGAGAATGGGGATTCAAGACATCCAAAAACATTCAACTATGTGAGAGCCTTGATGATGTTTTTGAATATATCGTCAAATGGGATAAAGAAAGAACAAAGCTTCCTTATGATATTGATGGCGTTGTTATCAAAGTTAATTCATATGCTCAGCAGAAGCAACTGGGTTCAACGGCAAAATCTCCAAGATGGGCTATTGCATACAAGTATAAAGCAGAAAGAGCGCATACTAAGCTTAAATCTATTTCATACTATGTAGGCCGCACAGGAGCTGTTACTCCTGTAGCTAACCTGGAGCCTGTTTTATTAGCAGGTACTACCGTTAAAAGAGCATCACTTCATAATGAAGATATCATGAGAAAACTGGATGTACGTATTGGCGACTGGGTGTTTGTTGAAAAGGGAGGAGAGATCATACCAAAAATTATTAAAGTAGATAAAGAAAAACGTCCTGAATATGCCAGACCGGTTGAATTTATTAAAAATTGTCCGGAATGCGGAACGTCATTAGTAAGAAAGGAAGGAGAAGCGGCTCATTATTGTCCGAATGAAACAGGATGCCCACCCCAGATAAAAGGTAAGCTGGAACATTTTATAAGTCGAAGGGCAATGGATATTGAGACACTGGGGGAAGGAAGGATCGAATTACTTTATGATAAAAATCTTGTTAAGAACCCGGCAGATCTTTATGATTTAAAATATGATCAATTGATTGGTTTGGAAAAGGTATATCCTGCAACTGAAGGAAAGAAAGAAAGGAAAATCAGCTTCAGGGAAAAAACTGTTAATAATATTCTTGATTCTATTGAGAAATCAAAGGAAGTACCTTTTGAAAGAGTACTTTTTGCCATGGGTATAAGGTACGTTGGTGAAACTGTTGCAAAGCAACTTGCCCGGACTTTTAAGTCGATAGATGATCTGATAAATGCAGATCATGAAGAATTGACCGAAATTGATGAAATAGGTGATAGAATTGCAAATGCAGTAACAGATTATTTTAAAAATGAGGAAAACAGAAAAATTGTTGAGAGGCTTAAAGAGAATGACCTTCAGATGAAAATTTCCAAACAACAGGAAGAAGCTTCTGATGTTCTGGGAGGGAAAAAGTTTGTAGTAAGTGGTGTATTTGAAAATTATTCAAGAGATGATTTGAAATCATTGATCGCTAAGTATGGCGGAAAAAACGTAAGCTCTGTATCATCTAATACTGAATATATTCTGGCAGGAGAAAACATGGGACCCAGTAAGCGTGAAAAAGCCAAAAAATTAAATATTCCAATAATTAATATTGATCAGTTTCTTGAGATCATCAGGGAATAGGGTAAAATAGAAATAATATGGCTAGTGTTTGAATATTGCTAAAATGAAATAAAGTATTTTTGGGTAAAAAAGTATCGGATTTATGGTAGAAAAAATTAAAAGAACAGTTTCATTTCTTGAAAAAAAAGGAATTAAAAAACCGGAAGTAGGTGTTATTCTCGGCACCGGATTAGGACAAATGGTTGATGAAATCGAGATTATTCATACTCTGGATTATGAAAAAATACCGGATTTTCCTTTATCTACAGTTGAGTTTCATACAGGTAAGTTGATTTATGGGGAATTAATGGGTAAAAGTGTTATTGCTATGCATGGAAGGATGCACTATTACGAAGGTTATGAATTGGATGAGATAACTTTTCCTGTAAGGGTAATGAAATTTCTTGGTATAAGACATCTTATAATCTCAAACGCAGGAGGTGCTCTTAATCTTGATATAAAACAAGGTGATTTGATGCTTGTAGAGGATCATATTAACCTTTTACCTTCAAGTCCATTAAGGGGCAAAGAATACAAGGAGTTGGGTTCGAGATTCACTGATATGTGCATGCCGTATTCGGAAGAACTGAATAATAAATTTTTAGATGCTGCAAAAAAAAGAAATATTAATTTAACCAAAGGAGTATATGTTGGTGTTGCCGGTCCTCAGCTTGAAACCAGAGCCGAATACCGCTACTTACGAATGATAGGAGCAGATGTAGTAGGAATGTCAACCGTTCCCGAAGTTATTGTGGCTAATCAAATGAAATTGCCTTGTGCTGCCGTTTCTGTTATTACTGATGAATGTGATCCTGATAATCTGAAACCCGTTAAAATAGAGGGGATAATTGAAGTCGCAAATTCAGCAGAGCCAAAACTTGTTGAACTTTTTAAGGATGTGATAAAACAATTATAATATTTTATTAACCTAATTTATCTGTTATGAAAAAACTTATTTGTGCTTTTTTGATTCTTACTGTTTTTTCTGTGGCGGTTTTTTCGTCTTCATGGAGAAATTTTCTTACAGTAAAGAATATCAAATCTTATGTTTTATGTAATGAATACATGTATATTGCTACCTATGGTGGTGGGCTGGTACGATTGAATACTATTACCGATGAATATGAGGTTTTTCATAAAGCAAACTCCGGCTTACCCTCTAACTTCCTGACTTCTGTCACGGCTGATGATGATTGTAATATATGGATCGGGACATCATGGATGGGGCTTGTTAAATTTGATGGAAATAACTGGCAGACCTTCAATGAGAATAATTCCCAGTTGCCAAGTAACGTAATAAATACAGCAGAATATGTTGACGGAACGATTATGGTTGGTACAAATGATGGATTGGTTGTTATAAATGATGAAGGAAACATGGAAATATATAATACTTCAAATTCGGGTCTTCTTAGTGATAAGGTAACTGCCATAGGATTTCTTCTTGACGGATCTATTGCTTTTGGAACATCCGGAGGTGTATCGACATTTGACTATGAAAACTGGTATGTTCTGGAAGGTGTTCCTGAGGACAAAATAACCTCTATTGATCAGGATATTCTGGGAGGTATATGGATCGGGACTCATAGTAATGGTATGGGAGTGTGGAATCCTTATACCGGCTGGGAGCCATACAATACTTCTAATTCTGATCTCCCCAGCGATGATGTTAGGTCGGTTGAAACATCCGGAGAAAATGTTTGGATAGGAACTACTGATGGGTTAGCTTTCCTTTTA
Source organism: uncultured Bacteroidales bacterium (assembly GCA_964550205.1). GTDB lineage: Bacteria > Bacteroidota > Bacteroidia > Bacteroidales > JAIOZK01 > JAIOZK01. The sequence continues at coordinate 4,660 of CAZJYD010000010.1, read as the reverse complement.
CCAGATAAGAGGGGTTTTATAGTCTACAATACAGGAAACTCTGGTTTATTGAGCAATCGGGTTAATGTGGTTTATCTGGTTCAGGATGATGATATCTGGATTGGCACTGACGAAGGTGCCTGTAATTTTGATGGAAATGAAGAATGGATCTTTCAACCTACAGCTAACTCAGGTTTAATATATGATGATGTTGATGATATTGCCTTTGAAGATGCTACACCTGCAACAAGGAATCAGATGATATGGATATGTAATGACGAAGTATTGGTAAGTTTCGATGGAGTGGATTGGACAACTTACAGCGATACAAATAGTGGACTTCCTCAAACAAATGTTAACCGCATTGCTATTGATAGTTCAAATACTAAATGGATAACCTCAAACGATGGACTTATAAAATATGATGATAATGACTGGACTGTTTATAATACGGAAAATTCGCAAATACCGCACGACAGATTATCGAATATAGAAATTGATGATAACGGGGATTTATGGATGGGAACCTCCGGGAAAGGTGTTATTTTTTATGATGGATCTGACTGGATAAATTATAATGCTGGCAACTCCCCGGTGCCAAACAATAAAGTACAGGCATTGATGATTGATGATATTGGCCGTATATGGATAGGTACATATGGCGGACTGGCAGTTTTTGATGGTTACGAATGGATTGTTTATGATCTTGAAAGCTCTGATATACCTGATGAAGAAATATATTCGATTTCACAGGATCATAATGGTTTGATGTGGATAGGGACGTATTCGGTTCTGGTGACATTTGATGGTGATGAATGGATGACTTATGATACAAGCAACACAGGATTGCAATTGAACAGAATTACGGATATTGAAGTTGATAATGAAAACAATAAGTGGTTTGCAACAAAGGGTGAAGGTCTGGTTATGTATGATGGTAATAATTGGACGGCATTTAATATGGATAACTCTCCTATGACCTACGATTTCGTGGAATGTATCTTAATTGATAAATACAATAACAAATGGGCCGGAACAATTTATAACGGTATTACAGTTTATAATGAGGACGGTATTATATTCGATATTGATGAAAAAGCTGAAAAAGATATACATGTATATTTGGATCAGAATTACCCGAATCCGTTCCAGACAAATACATCAATCTCATTTTATTTTGATAAACCAACTGATGCAGAAATTGTTGTATATGATATTTCGGGAAGGAAGTTGCAAACAATTGCTAAGAAAGAATTCAGTCAGGGAAAACATTCAGTCATTTTCAAAAACAGATCACTTAAAAGCGGTATTTATCTTTACAGCCTGGAAACAAAACAATACAGACGTTATAAGAAGATGCTGTTAATAAGATAAAATCCTTTGTCAACAATTGAACATCAATTATTAATTCTATTTTTGTTAAAAATTTACTACTATTATTTTTAAGCTTTCTAAGGTAGCTTGTGGTGGATATTAAAGATATTGATAAGAAAGACACGAAGAAATTTATACTCATTAAGAATGCCAGAGTTAATAATTTAAAGAATTTCTCTGTTGCACTTCCAAAGAATAAATTAATTGTTATTACAGGTTTGTCCGGTTCGGGTAAATCATCTCTGGCTTTTGACACATTATATGCAGATGGTCAGAGAAGATATGTGGAAAGTCTGAGCTCTTATGCACGACAGTTTCTGGGGAGAATGGCAAAACCGGAAGTGGAATATATCAAAGGAATTGCTCCTGCCATAGCTATTGAACAAAAAGTCAATACAAGAAATCCACGTTCAACTGTTGGGACTAGCACTGAAATATATGAGTATTTAAAACTTTTATATGCCAGGATTGGAAAAACCTATTCACCTATCTCAGACAGGATGGTAAAAAGGCATTCGGTTTCTGATGTGTCTGATTTTGTTTTATCACTTAATGAAGATACGAAAGTTATTATTTATTCTCCTTTAATAAATGTCAATGATAGGTCAATTACTGATCAGCTTAAAATAATATTGCAGCAGGGATTTAGCAGAGTATCAATAAACGGAGAGATAATCAGGATCGAAGACCTTTTAAAGGAGGATAATCTGCAATTGAAGAATAAGAAGCTGAGAATTGTGATAGATAGATTGATTGTCAGGTCTGATGATGTTGATCTTCGTTCACGTATTTCCGACTCGGTTCAGACTGCTTTTTACGAGGGTAACGGATTATGTTATGTTAAATATTATATAAATGACAAGGCTAAAACTGAACGGTTCTCGAACAAGTTCGAAATGGACGGGATAGCTTTCGAAGAACCTTCGGTTAATTTTTTCAGTTTTAATAATCCCTATGGAGCATGTAAAAGATGTGAAGGGTTTGGAAGTATCATAGGTATTGATGAAGATTTGGTTATTCCGAATAAAAGTCTTTCTGTTTATGATGAAACTATTGCCTGCTGGAGAGGCGAAAAAATGAAAAAATGGAAAGACAGATTGGTTATGAATGCATATAAATTTGATTTTCCTATTCATAAACCCTTTTATGAATTAACCGAAGATCAAAAGGAATTGTTATGGACGGGAAATCAATACTTCAATGGGCTTAATGATTTTTTCAATTATGTTGAACGGAAATCATATAAGATACAATACAGGGTAATGCTTGCCCGGTACCGTGGTAAAACAATCTGCCCTGAATGCAAAGGTACAAGGTTGAGAAAAGACGCAAATTATGTCAGGGTTTCCGGGAAATCAATTACAAATATTGCACTAATGCCTGTAAAAGACGCACTTGATTTTTTTAAGAACTTAAAATTATCGGATCATGACCGGTTAATCGCCAAAAGATTATTGCTTGAGATAACAAATCGTTTACAGTTTTTATATGATGTTGGATTAGGATATCTGAACCTTAACAGATTATCTTCATCACTTTCGGGTGGTGAGTCTCAACGTATTAATCTTGCTACCTCACTGGGCAGCAGTCTTGTAGGTTCAATGTATATTCTTGATGAACCAAGTATCGGTCTTCACCACCGTGATACCCACCGGCTGATAAAAGTACTGAGAAGATTGCGTGATCTTGGTAATACAGTTATTGTTGTTGAACATGATGAGGAAATTATCAAGGCTGCCGATGAGATAATTGATATAGGTCCTATGGCAGGTGCAAATGGAGGTGAATTGGTTTTTCAGGGAAATTATAAGGAGCTTTTAAATCACAAAAATAGCCTGACTGCTAAATATTTACGTGGAGAGATGATGATATCTGTGCCCAAAAGAAGAAAAAAATGGCAGGATTATGTTGTTCTTAAAGGAGCCATGGAAAACAATCTAAAAAATATTGATGTTAAATTTCCACTTAACATTATCACTGTGATTTCCGGGGTTAGTGGATCAGGTAAGTCATCCCTAGTAAAGGATATATTATTTCCTGCAATTCGTAAGAGATATAACGGATATGCTAAGCGAACCGGCAAATACAATTTTTTGGATGGTGATCTGGATCGTATAAAAAAAATCGAATTTGTTGATCAGAATCCTATTGGGCGTTCTTCACGATCCAATCCGGCTACTTATGTGAAAGCCTATGATGAGATAAGAACCCTGTTTGCAGCTCAACAGTTGGCAAAAGTGCGGGGATATAAGCCTGGCTTTTTCTCTTTCAATATTTCCGGTGGCCGTTGTGAAGAATGTGAAGGCGAGGGTGTTGTCAAAATAGAAATGCAATTCATGGCTGATATTTTTCTTACTTGTGAGGTATGCGGCGGAAAAAGATTTAAGGAGGAAGTACTTGATATAAAATTCAGGGGTAAGGATATAAGTGAAATACTTGATATGACAATTAATCAGGCTATTGACTTTTTTACTTCAGGTAAAGCTACTACCTCGGTAGAAACAAGATTGATAACTAAGTTAACTCCTCTGAAAGATGTTGGCCTGGGGTATTTAAAGCTCGGGCAGCCTTCGAATACATTGAGCGGTGGTGAAGCTCAAAGAATTAAACTTGCTTTCTTTTTGTCAAAGGGGGCAAATGAGAAGCCTACATTATTTGTATTTGATGAACCAACAACAGGACTTCATTTTCATGATATAAACAATTTGCTGAGCGCATTAAGGGCATTAATTGAAAATGGCCATACCGTAGTGGTGATTGAACATAATATGGAAATTATTAAATCGGCAGACTGGGTAATCGACCTGGGCCCCGAAGGAGGCGAAGAAGGAGGTTACCTTGTTTTTGAAGGTAAACCGGAAGAGCTTGTCAAAAATAAGGATTCTTATACTGCCAGATTTTTGAAGGAAAAACTATCTTTATAAATATTTAATTCAGGGGTATAGTAAAGGGAGTATTATATCATCTCTGTGGCATCAGGAAATTTTGCCTTGATTATTTTAGTTATTCTTGTTTCTTTGCCTTGACTATTTTAATTTATTTAACGAATTTTGCCTTGATATTTTTATTGGTTATATATTTTTTGTATGAAACGATTTATTGAACAGGACTTAATAAATTGGAAAAATAATCCAAACAGAAAGGTTCTATTGATAAGGGGAGCCAGACAAGTTGGAAAAACATGGTCGGTTAGGGAACTCGGAAGGAGTTTTGATCATTATCTGGAAGTTAATTTTGAAATAGATAGGGATGTCCGTCGTTTTTTTGAGAGTGACCTTAATCCTGATAACCTTTGCAGGAATTTGTC
>CAZJYD010000009.1:0-63143 GCA_964550205.1 uncultured Bacteroidales bacterium | reverse complement strand
AACTTTCGCATAAGTAAATGATAATTTACCTAATTGTTTATCCAGGACATTTTTATACAAAAAAACCAAAGCATTCAATGCCTGGTTTTGTGTAGATGCTGATACTTTTCTATCAACAGCAAGAAAAGTAAGGAATTCAGAAACTTCCTTTTTTCCCATTTCTTCAGGATGTTTTTTATCATGAAATACAATGTATCTGTATATCCAGTCAACATAACTCTTTTCTGTACTATATCTGAAATGCTTCGTACGAATGACCCGGCGAACCTGATCTAATAATTTTGATTTTTTTGCCATAATAACAATAATTATTTAAATCGCATAATTAGAAATTTACGTATAATAATACAATTATAGCATATTATACCGCAAATTGCAGTTTTTTGTTACAAATAAGCGTATTATATGGATTACTTTTTTACTTGCATATTATGTTTATTATACGTATATTGGCAGCTTAATAATATGTTAGCAGCGGAAGGACATGCCACCCATGAAGCTCTATTCCTACATCGTGACACATGACACCGGGTTCTCTCCCAATCCTTTCTGGGGATGTTGTACGCTTGCCGATTGCAAGCCGGCAATCCGACGGACGGCAGAGGTTGGGGACTGGATCGTCGGGCTCAGCCCGAAAGCCAGTGGGAATCGCGTAGTCTTTGCCATGGAGGTGGATGAGATTCTCGACTACGCCAGTTACTACAGCGACGCACGTTTTGCCAACAAGATACCGGATTACGGCAGGGGAGAAGTGGTCTGGAAGGCAGGGGACAATATCTACAAACCGCTACCAAATGGGGATTTCCAGCAGTTGCGGTCCATGCACTCGAACGATGAGGACGAGAATCCCGGGACTAAGGCACATGACTTGGGAGGAGTGAATGTCCTCATAGCTACGAAGTTCTACTATTTTGGGGCTTCAGGGCCGGAGTTGCCGCCGGACTTGGAAGAACTGAAGGTGGGCCGGGCGCACAAGAACCGGTTCTCCCGAGAGACCATTGGCGACTTCTTGGAGTTCATCTCATCATATCCTCAAGGAGTCAGCGCACCCCCAACGAAATGGCCGTACAGTGATATGTCATGGAAACAAAAGGCATGAAGCTCATTCTTAGCAGGAAAGGATTCGACTCATCAGCGGGTGGGGTGCCAAGCCCGATCTTCCCAGATGGGCGGATGGTTTCTTTGCCCATTCCAGACAAGAAGTCGTTGGTCACATACGGGGAGATACAGTACGAGGGCAGCTCGATTGGCCCGCTTGTAGAGGAACTGACCGGTGGACGTATTCCCTCGAAGTATCGTGCCCATATCGATCCCGACATCGTCCGGGACAGCCTTCCCCGCCAACGAGGATGGCGACCAATCTTCGGACAGACCGGCCAAGCACAAGGTCACCTCCGGAAAAGTGACGTAGGAGTTGGTGACCTCTTTCTCTTCTTTGGTCTCTTTCGTTGCGTGGAGAGAAGGAAGGGCATCTATCGGTGGGCCGCCAACAGCCAGCCATGTCATGTGATGTGGGGGTGGTTCCAAGTCGGCGAGATTGTGTCGCTCGGCACAGCAACGCCCATTGGATACCCTTGGGCGGAGTACCATCCGCACTTCCATCGGGGAAATGACCGCAACAATACGGTCTACTTGGCGCGGCGCTACCTTGAAACCGCCCACGCGGCGGGAGGCAATCTGCCAGGTGCGGGAGTATTCCCACAGTTCGCGCGTGACTTGCAGTTGACTGCACCAAACTCAAACAACACCAGCACTTGGGAACTCCCGGGCTGGTTTCATCCCGGCGAGGAGCGAACACCGCTGACGTACCATTCCGATCCTAGCCGATGGGGTAAAGTTGGGGCACGTTCAGAGCTTAGGGCAGTGGCACGAGGACAGGAATTCGTGCTTGACTGCGGTGAATACCCGCAAGCAGTCCACTGGGCTTTCGACCTGATTCAGGGACACGAACGAAAATGCTAACGAGTGCATGCACGCGGACGGGAGACACTGCGCCGCTCCTATCGTCGCTCTGCAGTGTCTCCCGCCGGTGATGCTGGCGTTATAAAAATAAAAAAACGTTTTAATAGAAGGATAAATCATAATGAACAAACAACATAAAGCATCCTTATAAAAAAATCGAAGAAAAGAATTTGATTCTATAAACGTATACGAGCAATTTATACAAAAATGAAATGAAGCAATCCATGCAATTTACAACATATTTATCAATTTGAAAAAAGGTACTCCTCCATATAAAAGGAAATCACCTGTCATTGAAAAACACCCAAAGTAAATTGAATGCGATATGAACATGGGTTTGGTCTAACAATTAAACAATCGAACAATGGAGCAATTGAACCTGCCTTCTCCGCCTACCGGCGGATCCGGAAGGTATAACAATGGAACCACAGTGAAACAGCTTCTTCGAAGCGTTTCACATGGTAAACAATGAAATCTTATTCAACAATAACCTCATCAACAAATAACCATGATTTTTTGCCGGGGCTGTTGTGCCATTCGGGATTTTTGCCGATATTTTTGGCTTTTACCTTGACATATCGCGCCCTGCGGTTAATATCATCAAGAACATAATCATCAATAATTACACCTTTGTATTCAGGGGAAATTGAGTTTTCTAGCTTTCCTATATGCCTGTAGTTCTTTCCATCTTCCGAAATATAAAAATCAAGCGCCGGAGGCATAAATATCCACGAGCGCTGATCCTGTAAAAAACCAACCGCTATTTTATTCACTTTTTGTACTTTTCCCAGATCAATGATTGCATCAAGGTCGGATCCTTGATATCCCTGCCAGCCTGCAGCCCTGAAATTTTTTCCTCCCCTTAAACCGTCAATTAATGCAATTTTACCACCTCCGGTATATTGCGTACTGTATTCCGTATTCAGATAAACCTCCCTGTTTCCAGGTATCTTAATGAACTCAGCTTCCACTGTTTTGCTTCTCTTCATGTTCTTCTTTTTGGCAAATGCTTTAATAACGGTTGTTTTATCAATAGTGAAAGGCTTTTTATAAAGATGTGAATTCCTGTCGGGTTCCTGCCCATCAAGAGTATAGTATATTTTTACATCATCAAGTATGTCTTTTATCTCAATTTGCATCTGTTTTGTAAAAGCATGAGATGGAGCATCAAAAAAGGGAACAGGTGTTATTAAATGTTCATCAATCAAAGAAACAGGCATATTGCCGGCGCCTGTTCCCCATTTTTTATTGGGTTGAGAGCCCATATCGAAAACCAATTCCCCGCCCTTCATAATATCCTGATGTGATATATAACACTTATTGTATTCTTCTCCGTTCAATCTGGCTGATTGTATATAATAATTACCTGGTGAAACATTCGTAGCCTTAATTATAAATTCATTTCCGTTTTCCAGATTGATTACGGCTTCCTGAAAAACGGGTGTACCAATGGCATAAATAGTATCACCAGGAGTAACAGGATAAAATCCCAAAGAGCTCAATACATACCATGCCGACATCTGACCACAGTCTTCATTGCCACTTAAGCCATCAGGTTTATCGGAATAATGCTCTTCAATAATGCGGTGAACATAATGCTGAGCTTTCCATGGCTCGCCTGCATAATCATACAAATATGCCATATGGTGACTGGGTTCATTACCATGGGCGTATTGCCCGATAAGACCTGTTATATCAACCTGATGACGCCCGCTAAGATATTCTTTTGCACTGAACATTTCATCAAGCTTCTTTGTAAAGTTTTCAGGTCCATCGTATAATCCAATAAAACCATTTATATCCTGCGGGACAAAAAAGTTGTATTGCCATGTATTAGCTTCGGTTAGCATAAAGTTCACTTCGGAAGGATCAAAAGGTTCAGTGAACATTCCGTTGCGTTTGCCACGTATAAAACCGGTTTCCTTATCAAACAAATTTTTGTAGTACTGTGCCCGTTCAATGTACTTCTCATATTCATTCTCTCTTCCAAGCTCCCTGGCCATTTGTGCAATGCACCAATCATCATAAGCATATTCAAGAGTTTTTGATACTGATTCACCTTCTTTGTCGGATGGAATATATCCGTACTTTTTGTACCATTTCAGTCCGAACTGATTATCAATAGCACTTCTGCGCATGGCATCATATGTTTCCCTGACTACGAAATCCCTGATGCCTTTAATATAAGCATCAGTTATAACCGGAACCGAATGGTAGCCTATCATACAATTGGTTTCATTACCAGCCAGTTCCCACACCGGAAGCAATCCGCCCTTCTCATAAATATCATACATTGATTTGATAAAATTTTTGGTACGCTCTCTTTCAATTAATGTCAACAAAGGATGTTCGGCACGGAAAGTATCCCAAAGAGAAAAAACGGTATACATATTAAAACCTTCAGCCTTATGGTGTTCACCATCATGACCACGATACCGCCCGTCAACATCTGTGAATAAATTTGGTGCTATAAAACAATGGTACAAGGCAGTATAAAAAATAGTTCTGTCTTTCCTGCTTCCTACAACTTCAATTTTATTGAGTTGTTCTTCCCATGTTCTCCTCGCATTTTTTCTGATTTTACTAAAATTCCATCCTGGTATCTCCGCCATCAGGTTTTTTCTTGCCCCCTCAACACTGACAGCAGAAATTCCAACCTTAATCAATAACTCCTCATTTTTTTCGGTTTTGAAATTGAAAAATGCTTTTATGTTATCGCTATATACTTTTTCAAGGCTTTTAAAAATATTATTACCCTTCGTTATACCGTAATCATAAAATGGTTTAGAAAAAACTGCATGAAAATAAATCCGCTGATCATCAGCCCATCCATCTGTTTTTCTGATGCCTGTGAAGGTTTGATCGTCTAAAACCTGTATCTCAAGAAATTCAATCTTATCCGATGTAATCCCCTCAACAAGATCAATAATCACATGAGCGCTGTTGGTTTTTGGAAAAATATATTTATGAAAGCTACAACGCTTTGTAGCAGTGAGTTCAACATCAATATCATAATCTTCCAGCTCAACCGAATAATATCCCGGAGAAGCATCTTCATCGCGATGACTAAACCTTGATCTGTAGCCAGATTGAGGATCTTCTGCCGTTCCCGGATCCAGTTTCAACACACCCGTAGTGGGCATGAAGCGTATGTCGCCATAATCCCCCACTCCTGTTCCGCTAAGATGGGTATGACTGAATCCCATAATTGTATTATCAGAATAATGGTATCCTGAGCAACCGTCCCAGCTGTCTTTTCTTGTATCAGGACTTAACTGAACCATTCCGAAAGGCATGGTGGCCCCCGGAAAAGTGTGGCCGTGTCCGCCAGTACCGATAAATGGGTCAACATAATCATAAGGGGTTTTCTCTCTTGAACAGCCTAACAAAACAATAAAGCCGCCTATAAATAACAGTATAAATAATTTTTTCATGATAATTAATTTTTGAAAAAATCAAAATTAAGGTTTTAAACAGAAAAAGTAAATCAATAAAGGATGAATTGAATAAGTTATTTTGCAACAACCATTCTCTTCGAATCACTATAATTACCTGCATCAATCCGGTAATAATAAATACCTGCATCAAGTTTCGTGACGTCCGGCTTTAAAACATATGTTCCTCTTGTCTGATTTTCGTCGATGAGATCCATTACTTTTTTACCTGTCAGGTCAAAAACTGCCAGCTTAACTTTCGTATCATAAGGTAAAGAGTAAGATATGGTTGTTTGATCATGCGCAGGATTCGGATGATTCTGATAAAGCATGAAGTTGTTATTTGCAATGTTGTTATTATCAATTCCCACATGAAGCGAGGCTTCCTTTAAAACAATCTCGTTATCAAAATCAAAAAATATGTAAACAGGTTCCTTATTAAAAGTAAAAGTAAACAACTGTTCATTTTCATCATTCATCATCCTTATATTTGTATCGCTTGCATCTATGAAATAAAGGTATATTTCAACTGGCATTTTAAAGAAATCAGCATTGGTTTGTACCTGATTAACAAAAAAATTCACATCCCAGGTACCATTTCCATTGTCAATAAAATTGTACTCATTTTCGTATATTGGATGATTCGGTCCATATACCCACTCATCAAAAAACCAGTCAAGTTCTTCACCTGATGATTCTTCAATTTTATCAATAAAATCTTCAGTAACAGCATTCTTATATTTAAAGTCTGTTGTATCGGTAGCGTAATCGTATATTGCCTGGAAAAAATCATCATCACCCAGAACATATCTCAAGAGGTGTAAAACACATGAGCTTTTACAATATGTAATTGCATAATTAAATAAAACATTTTTGGGAGGAGTTGTCTCTGCCCATTCGGGATTATATACAGGCCATCCCGGATTGGCATACTTATAATAATTAGCATTATTCCGAATATCATTTTTATAGGCAGAGTATCCACCGCTGTTTTCAAGCCATAAAGCTTCTGACCATGTAGCAAATCCTTCATTCAGCCAAAGGTCTGCCCATGTACCCGGGCTTATCATATCGCCAAACCACTGATGGGCAAATTCGTGGGCAACAAGCATTTCATTCCAGCAATTGGGACATAAACTTGTTAAGGTCTGGTTTTCCATTCCTCCCCAGGGAAATTCATTATTAAGTGTTGCGAAACCGTCCTTTTCAAATGGATGTTCCCCATAATGCTCAGAAAAATAATCTGCCATCAGCGGAATTTGGCCTTCAATATATGAGGGGTCTTCCCCGTCGTTATAATAAAATCTTATAGGCATACTGTCGTTTCTATCCGAAGGTCTTTGCCAGTATACTATGTCAAGATTCCAGTCGACTTTAGCAGAAATTACCATGATATATGTTGCTATAGGATCACGGCTTATCCAGTTAAACCATGTTGTATCGCCTGATGTTGTGGAATCAGCCAACCTGCCATTAGAACCAAGCAATACTGAAAAAGGCACTTTGGCTGTTAAATCCAGAGTTGCTTTATCCGCTGGTCTGTCATAGCATGGAAACCAGTGCCTTGCACCTTCGGGTTCACAATCAGTAAAAACAAAACCACCACCTGCAAAAAAAGCACCATCTTCAACATCCTTGTGAGTAAAATCAATACTAACCTCAACCTCCTCTCCGGGATTATAAACCCTGTCGAGTGTAATCGTTAATGTATCATCGTCATGTATAAATAACTGCCCTGATAAACCAACTCCATTAATCTGAAGGGATGAATTAACAGCATCCAGTTTGATTTCATTCAATGCAGTATCTACACGGAATGTAATAATATTACTTGCAGTGTAGCCTTGTGGATAAGGACTAAAGAAATTATCATATAAATCAAGGTTCAATTCATAATTCAACACATCATATTTATGTTTTGGTGTATTAGGGCTTTTTAATTGATGATAATGACGGGGCTTGCTTACCTTAGCCTTCCAGCATTGATATGAGCCTTTTTCAGAAATATCTATTTGTGCATTAATATTTGAAATTGCATAAACAAATACAATAAGCATAGAAGTAACTTTGCGCATAACTTGTAATTTTAGTGATTTGTTAAAAAAACGTCTTTTAATAAAATAATAGTATTACAAAATTTTATTCTGTTAAAAATCCGGAGTTATATAGTTTATTTTTGGTATTATTGAAAAGTGCATATTTAAAACCTTTTCGTAAAGCATAAGTTCCGTATTCCCCATTTATTTTAACTGCCAGAAATCCAACCTGTATACCTTTTTCTTCTCCGGCCATTCTTTCAATTCTCCTTACGGCTTCCTTACAAGCATTCTCGGGGCTCATACCGTTTCTCATCAATTCAACAATTAAAAAACTTCCCAAAGTTTTCATCACATATTCACCATGACCGGTAGCTGCAGCTGCTCCAACATTTCCATCAACATACAAGCCGGCACCGATAATCGGTGAATCCCCCACCCTGCCATGCATTTTGTAGGGCATGCCGCTTGTTGTGCATGCACCTGCAATATGACCATATTCATCAAGAGCTATCAAACCAATAGTATCATGATTTTCAAAGTTTACTTCGGGCTGGTACTTTGCTTTTTGTTTCCATTTTTCCCAGTCTTTCTTCGATGCTTTCGTAAGCAGATTTTCCAACTCAAATCCATTATTAAGTGCAAACTGTCTGGCTCCATCTCCTGCAAGCATCACATGAGGAGTTTTTTCCATTACCATCCTTGCAACAGAAACCGGGTGTTTTATATCTCTAATAAAACACACTGATCCACAATTTCCATTATAATCCATGATACTTGCATCAAGGGTAACATAACCATCCCTGTCGGGCAAGCCACCATAACCTACACTTTTGGAGTTCGGATCTTCTTCAACTACCATAACTCCCTTTTCAGAGGCATCCAGCGCAGTACCACCTTCAGATATTATTTTCCATGCGGTTTCATTAGCATCCAAACCATGCTTCCAGGTTGAAATAACCAAAGGCTTTCCATTATTTGATCCGAATAACTTACCATTTAAAATACCTGCTCTTATCTTGTTTGCTATTATAGAAAACCCTGCAGCAGCCAAAACCGACTTTGTTATAAATACTCTTCTGTTAAACATATCTTATTATTAAACTGATATTAAATTCTTTAATCCAACATATAAAACATAAACTAAACAGCATAAAGGAATAACAAACCCAACCAGAACTGAACTAATATCTGCTATACCATTCATAAGCAAGGGCACAATGGCCCCGCCAACAATAGCTGTTACCATTAAACCGGACAGCTCATTGGTTCTTTGTGGTATCTTGTCAACTGTGATTGAAAATATCAATGGAAAAACATTTGCAAAACCCAATCCCATTATAACTACAGCCGTTATTGCAATTGCCTGTATTCCTGAAAACAATCCCAATACTCCCAATATGCCTGTTATCGCAGTAGCGATCAGAAATTTTTTTGGGGATACCCAGTTAAGAATAACACCTCCCAGGAATCTGCCTATCATCAGAAAGGTAAAAAATATTCCTGTCCCGAGCAAACCTTTTTCGGAAATATTTATTCCGAATTGTTCTTCGAAATATAACGGCACTCCCTGACTTACGGAAACTTCCGCACCTACATACAAAAAAATACCGCTAACCATCATTAAAACATACCTGTTCTTAAACAAAAGCTGAAAACAACTTTTCATGGATGCCGGTACTGTATCTTCATATTTTTTCTCCTTGATTTTGCTCAGTGATAACAGAATAATCGTAATGAGAATAATGGAAGAATATATAGGAAACAATATCTTCCAATCTTTATCGAAATATGCTACCGCAATGGGCGGTATAACTGCTCCGGAAAGAGAGCCGATAGCTTTAACAAACTGTCCGAGTGAAAGATTTTGTGAATACTTCCCTTCAGGTGAAACATCCCTCATGATGGGGTTACCTGCTACCTGCAATATAGTAGCACCGGTGCCCAGAAGCAAAACAGTGATCAATAATAATCCTAAAGAATTCAGGCCTCCAATTACCGGTATTATTAATCCAATAAAAGCTATGATCAGTCCCAGAAAAAGAATGAACTTTTTACTTTTTTTATCCTGGTAAATACTCATGGGTATGGAAAGCAATCCAAACATGATAAATCCAAAGAAAGCAATCAATCCCGCCATAAAATTAGAAAGCTGGAACTCTTCCTTTGCCAATCCAACAAAAGGACCAACAGCATCACCAAAGCCCATACATAAAAATGAAAAGAACACCGGAACAGAAGTGTATCTGAATGCCTGCTTTTCAATACTCATAAACGGTCATTTTGTTATTTCTAATTAATTCCTCTCAAGAAGTATATCATTCAACGAAATAAACTTCAGCCTTTCCGTTATATCTTCATTTTTAAAATCGGGAGTAAAAATAAGTTTTCTTTCTTTTCCTGGTAACAAATCAAAATAATTATCACTGAAAAAGACTCTTTCTTTGATTATAATAGCATGTCTTTACTTGTTTTACCTTTTTATAATGCGACTTATAGGAAGTCGTATTATTATCTTGTCAAAATTTTCTACAGTAATGTTTCTTCCACGAAGTCATATGCATATAAAATTTTTTGATAATAATATAAATTTATTCTTAAGTATTTCGCAGAGATTAATTGATCCCGTCAGGATCAAATTATTGTAGAAGAGATAAAGATAAATATAAACATTTTAAGCGATTTTGTAATTTTGTAATAATGATATATCCTGAAAATTTTGAAGAAAAGATAGGTTTCACAACCATTAGAAAACTTCTGAAAACCCATTGCCTGTGCTCATTGGGAGAAGAAAATGTTGAAGACATCACATTTTATACTGATTTTTATACCATAACTAAGTTACTTGAGCAGGTTCATGAATTCCAAAATATAATAAATATCGAAGGGGTTTTTCCATCCCAGGATTACATGAATCTTATACCTGATCTTAAACGACTCAGGACTGAAGGAACATTCTTCGATCCGGAACAACTCTATAATTTGAAGATATCACTCCGCACTATACATGAAATTATATTATACATAAAAGGTCTTGATGATGAAAAATACCCCAGGTTGAAGGAAATCATTTCAGATATTTTTATTCCGAATGAGATATTTGACAGGATTGATATCATTATTGATGAAAAAGTAAGGATAAGGGATGATGCCTCCAAAAAACTAAAACAGATAAGATCGGATCTTATTAGTAAGCGTTCGCAGATTGAGCACAAGATCAACAGCTCAATAAGGGCAGCTCAAAAAGCAGGCTGGACTCAAAGCGATGCAGAGCCGACTATCAGAAGCGGACGGCTGGTCATTCCGGTTAAAGCCTCCGATAAAAGAAAAATAAAAGGTTTTATTCATGATGAATCATCATCAGGGCAAACTGTTTTTATTGAACCGGCAGAAGTATTCGATGTTAATAATGAAATAAGGGATCTTGAAAATGCCGAAAAACGCGAAATCACTAAAATACTATTAGGTTTTGCCCAATTCATCAGGCCATCAATCAATGATATTATCAGATCATATCAATTCCTGGGAGAGATTGATCTTATCCGTGCCAAGGCTCTGTTTGCCAACTCCATAGAAGCTGACAAGCCAAAAGTATCAGACGATCATTTATTTCAATTATTTAATGCAAAACATCCTTTATTATACCTTTCTTATAAAGAACAACAAAAACAGATTGTCCCCCTTGATCTTGAGCTTAATCAAACCCGTAGAATACTGGTTATATCCGGCCCCAACGCAGGTGGTAAATCGGTATGTTTAATGACAATTGGCTTACTGCAATACATGCTGCAGAGCGGATTACTCGTTCCGCTTAATCCGGATTCTGAAATGGGTATCTTCAAAAAAATATTTATCGACATGGGTGATGAACAATCAATTGAAAATGATTTAAGTACATATAGCTCACATCTACTCAACATAAAACAATTCCTATTAAATATTGATAAGCACTCATTATTTCTTATTGATGAATTCGGATCGGGTACCGAACCCCAGTTAGGAGGTGCCATAGCAGAAGCCGTTCTTGAGAAGCTTAATAAGAAAAATGCCTTTGGTATTATTACAACTCATTATGCTAATTTGAAACTAATGGCCGATAACAATCCGGGCATCATCAATGGCGCCATGCTTTTTGATACTCGCAAATTGCAGCCCTTGTTCAAGCTTAAAACCGGAAAACCCGGAAGCTCTTTTGCTTTTCAGATAGCTGAGAAGATAGGATTCCCTACCGGCATATTAAAAAATGCCGAAAAGAAAACAAGCAGCACCCAGCTCGATTTTGAAAAACAGCTTCAGCAACTGGAAGTTGAAAAAACAGAACTCGACAAGAAAAAAACAGAAATCAAGGTAGCAGATGAATTTCTCTCAGAAATGATCGATAAATATGAAAAACTTAAAAAAGAGCTTGAGGAATCGCGTAACAAAATTATGAATGAAGCCAAAGCAAAGGCACAGGATATTATGTCAGACACTAATAAACTGATCGAAAATACGATCAGGGAAATAAGGGAATCACAAGCCCAGAAGGAGAAAACTAAAAAACTGAGAAAGAAGATTGACAAACAAAAAGAAAAAATAGAAAGTATTTCATCGAGAGATAAAAAAAGAAAATCAGCTTATAAAAAAATATCCGGTCCTTTGCAAAAAGGTGATAAAGTTATAATTCGTGGACAGCAAAGGATTGGTGAAATACTTGAAATTAAGAATAATCAAGCGTTGATATCCTTCGATACATTTAAAATGAGGACATCCATCAACAAGCTTCAAAAAGTAAATAAGGATAAATCAAGGCAGGAAACAGAACGAAAGAGATCTTCATACAGCAACATTATGTATGACCTGAATAAAAAAATGGAAGATTTCAAAACTACTATTGATATAAGGGGTAAACGTGCTGAAGAAGCCCTTTCTATTGTCAGGAATTTTATTGACAATGCCATTTTTCTAAACATCCCGGAAGTATCAGTGATCCATGGTAAAGGTGATGGGATATTGCGAGAATCAATACGCGATTATCTTAAAACCATTGAAGAAGTTAAAAGATACCGTGATGACCATCCTGACAAAGGAGGCCAGGGAATCACAATAATAGAATTCAGTTAATAATTACTTTGTTTCAAAATTGTTTATTTTTGCAAAAGCATGATAAAAATTGAAAGATAAAACAATCGCCTGACGAACAGCATTTTACATATTAATAATCACCGGTTTTCATCATGTTAATAAATTTTCATTTATACGGAAAAAAGAATAAATTATGTCTATACAAACAAGGTCGACCGATCTTAAAAAAAGGATGCGGGATGCTCTTCAGGGAGGAGGCACTCTTGCTATCAATAAGCAAAAAGCTATAGGTAAGCTCACGGCCAGGGAAAGGATTATTGCCCTGCTTGATCCCAATACCTTCCACGAATATGACCTCTTTGTGGAGCATGCAGCCAAGGATTTCGGCATGGATAAAAAGTACCTTCCCGGCGATGGTGTAATTACGGGAACAGGAATGATCAGCGGACATCCTGTATGCATTTATGCACAGGACTTCACAGTTGCCGGAGGTTCACTTGGCCAGATGCATGCAAAAAAAATTACCAAGATCATGGATCATGCCCTCAGGCTAAAAATACCAATTATCGGTATTAATGATTCAGGAGGTGCCAGAATTCAGGAAGGGGTTAATTCACTTGCAGGCTACGGAGAAATATTTTTTCGCAATACACAGGCATCAGGAGTAATACCGCAGATATCCGTAATTCTTGGACCATGCGCCGGAGGAGCAGTTTATTCTCCAGCTCTCACGGACTTTGTATTTGTTGTAAACAAGATTTCAAAAATGTTTATTACCGGACCGGAAGTTATAAATACGGTTTTAGGAGAAAAGATCACTATGGAAGAACTTGGCGGAGCTCGTGTGCATTCGGAAATCACAGGTAATGCTCAATTTTACTCGGAAAGCGAACAGGAGTGTTTCGACCAGCTTAAACAACTGATAACTTATATACCATGGAATAATACCAAAAAAGCCGATCCCTTCCCAAAGAAACCGCCCAAAAAAAGGAAATATAACATAAACACAATAATTCCTGCAGATCTGAAAGAACCATATGATATCAGAAATATTATAAAGGCTGTTTGTGATGATTCCGAATTTTTTGAAGTTCAGGAACGTTTTGCTGCCAATATAATTATAGGATTTGGCAGAATCAACGGCGAAACCATAGGATTTGTCGCCAATCAACCATTAGTATTGGCGGGGGTTCTTGATGTTGATTCATCTGATAAAGGAGCAAGATTTGTCAGGTATTGCGATTCGTTTAACATACCAATTGTAACCCTTGTTGATCTCCCGGGATATCTTCCTGGAGTTGACCAGGAACACGCAGGAGTGATACGCCACGGAGCAAAATTGCTTTATGCCTATTCAGAAGCAACCGTACCTAAAATCACCGTAATTCTCAGAAAAGCCTACGGCGGAGGTTATATTGCAATGTGTTCACATCATCTTAGGGCTGATTTTGTCTTTGCCTGGCCTACAGCCGAAATAGCTGTCATGGGTCCTGAAGGAGCAGCCAATATTATTTTCAGAAAAGAAATTCAAAACGCAAAAGATCCTGATAAAACACGTAAACAAAAAATTGCAGAATACAAGAAAAAATTTGCCAATCCGTATGTTGCTGCTGCCTGTGGTTATATAGATGCCGTTATAGAACCTGGTGAAACACGCAACCGTATAATACATGCCCTTGAAGTTTCAAAAAACAAATCTCAAATAATACAAAAGAAAAAACACGGTATACCCCCATTTTAAAAATTGATTATTATGACTGAAGTATATGAGGATAAAGAATTGCAAAAACTTAATGTCGATTTTGCACAATATAAAACCTATCTGACAAAAAAATTCATTAACAGGAAAAAGTATAAACCACTGGAATTAAATAAGGTTTATGCTTTCATTCCCGGTACAATAACAAAAATCCATATCAGAAAGGGCTCAAGAGTTAAAGAAGGTGATGTGCTCCTGGTACTCGAAGCTATGAAAATGAGAAATAATATTGTTTCGCCCGTTGATGGGAAAATAACAAAAATAAATGTAAAGAAAGGAGATACTGTAGCTAAAAATCAGCTATTGATAGAATTGGAGTAGCTTTTTATTTTTTATTAAATATCCGGTTTGTTTTTTCAATAAATTCCAAAATTTCTTTCCTGCCTAATTTCGTCACTGCTGATGTGAGAATATATTCCGGCAATTCATCCCAACTCTCACTCAGAGCTGATTTATAAGTATCAATATTTTTTTGCAAATGTTTATACTTAATTTTATCCGCTTTGGTGAAAAGTAATATGAATGGAATTTGTTCCGTTCCCAACCATTTAATGAAATCATCATCGGATTTTTGTAAGGTATGACGTGAATCGATCAGAAGAAAAGTACATAATAAATTTTTTCTTCCTCTAATATATTGGTTAATTATTTTTCTCCATGATTCCCTCTCCTTCATTGAAACCTTTGCAAAACCATATCCTGGCAGATCAACCATATACCATTGTTCATTAATTAGGTAATGATTTATACATCTTGTTTTCCCGGGTGAATTGGAAATCCTGGCAATTTTCTTTCTGTTGGTAATCATATTAATTAATGATGATTTTCCAACGTTCGATCGCCCGACAAATGCATATTCCGGAAATACTGGTTTCGGACATTCCTGAAGGTTAACACAACTACCGGCAAATTTTACACTTTTAATAATTATGTTTTTCACGATTACTTTTTATAGGTAGAAATATGCCGGTTCTTTTTAAATTCATATATATCCTTGATCGTCATCATAATTCCTGTTTCTTCAACATTACCGAAATTTTTATTCAGAGCAGTGCCGAATGTCCTCATTGTTGATGATAGGTTCATATAAGCATTAACCAAAGGCGGTATTCCTTCATTAAGCCTTCTTACCTGATTATTTAATATCTTATAATTCTCTTCATAATTATATCCTGTAAATATATTGCGTAAAATTTTCCTATCAGTTTCAATCTTAAGTGGTTTATGAGGTTTCATCAATCCTTTTTCATCAGGAAAATGTTTATTGATAAAATAAAGAATAAGGTCTCTTGCCAGTCTGTCATAATGTGCATACATAGTCACCTTTCCAAAAAGATATTCAACATCTTCATTATCAATAACTATAGCTCCAAGGCCATCCCATAAATTGTCAAGTGAATACATACCTTTTCTTATATTGTAAGTAGGTTGATAATTAGGTTGAACAAATGATCTTCCCAGTTCAATAGAATTTGGCAGATAATCTTTGATAAAAGTTTCCGAAAATTCAAAAAGCTTGGCGGTTGGGGAATTCACTTTATCCTTATTTTTTTTCAGTATATCCTTTCCGTGAATAAAACGATATCCACCTGTAATCTCATGATCATCAGGACTCCATACAATAAGCTGCATGAAAGGTATTTCTGATGTATCAAAATCATCAATATCACAGGCTTTTCCTGTTCCACCTCCGGCATCACGGAAAGTTATTTCCCTGAGTCTGCCTACCTCTTTCATAGCATAGGGACATTGGTTTGCATTAAAAATATAAATCTTATTACCGCCATTATTAGTATCCCTGACGAAATAGTCTTCATTTAACTCCTTTTCTAATAATTCACGATCTACAGGATTAATTATGGTTTCCATAAAAAACATTTTTAATTAATTAACCTTATCATACCAAATTTCAAAGGGCTCACACTCACCCTTTGTCTTACCCAAATAATAAACATACTGCTGAAGCAATAAAGCCCAATCACTGTCTTTATTCCTCTTGTCAAAATAATCAATTGGTATCTTTTTTCCAAAAATTATATTTATGTCTTTATTTTTTTGCTTATACATCTCATCAACCAACAATACCATTTCAATATTGGCTTTTATACCTAGCTGCTTTCTCCATCTTGCAAAATTGTAAAAGAATCCGGAATTCCTTCCGTTGATAAAAACAGGTATTATATGCCTGCCTGTTCTTTTCGCTTTTGAAAGAAATGTTTTTCTCCATGGAATATCTTTTACAACACCTTTTTTTTGTTTTCTCGAAACCAGTCCCGCCGGAAAATACAATATCGTTTTATCAGACTCAAATGTTTCATTGAAAATCCTGATGTTTTCAACATTACTTCCATGTTTGTTTATAGGAATGAACAACTCTTTCAGGTTTGGAAGATTCATCAGTAAATCATTAACGGGAAAAATAATATCTTTCCTTCTTTCACCTGCCACATGCATCAGTGCCATACCGTCCAGGCCTCCTAACGGATGATTGGATGCTATCAGGCAACGGTCGGTTTCGGGCAGGTTATTTATGTTTTTATATCTTATATTAGCCTGAAACTCATTAAGTATAGCCTCAACAAAATCCAAACCCCATTTATTCCTGTTTCTGTAAATTGCCTGATTAATCTCATCTTCATGTATCAAACGCTTTAGAAAATTGATGAAGAAACGGGGAATAAATTTATGAAACTTTGGATTTTTCTTTTTGAATATCCCATCTATATCAATAAAGTTTTCTGTGATCTCAACATTATTTCTTTCCAACCTTTCCATCAGTTTAGAATTATCTTTATTATAAGCGAATTAAATAAATAATTATTATAAAGTCACATAAATTTCACTTAATATTAGATTATTGTTGAAAAATATTATTCCGATTTGTACTGATATAATACCCTAACAACAAGTCTATTAAAAAAATCATTTTCATTCTTACAAAGAATAATTGTAACAATTTATCAACAAAGTGGTAAAAAGTGGTAGGAAGTGGGAATTTTATTACTATATTTACACCATAAATCATAATAACATGATTAACCTAATCGGGACACAGGAATGCAAAGTAGATTTCAAAGGCAGGTTTTTGTTTCCATCTTCTTTCAAAAACCAGCT
Source organism: uncultured Bacteroidales bacterium (assembly GCA_964550205.1). GTDB lineage: Bacteria > Bacteroidota > Bacteroidia > Bacteroidales > JAIOZK01 > JAIOZK01. The sequence goes on along the minus strand of CAZJYD010000009.1, from coordinate 45,774 downwards.
TAAGGACGAATTGAAAAAAGGCTTTGTTATTAAAAGAGGCGTTTTTGATAAATGTCTCGAATTATACCCCATGTCTGTTTGGAATGTTGAATGTACAAAGATAAATAAACTTAACCGGTATGTAAAGCAGAATAATGAATTTATCAGGAAATTCATGGAAGGAACAAAATTAATCGAGCTTGATGGTACCGGAAGGGTACAAATTCCAAAAGCGCTGATAAACTTCGGATCAATTAAAAAAGATATAGTCCTGGCATCAATGGTTGACAGAATTGAGATCTGGGATAAAGAAGAATATGAAAAAACTGTTGAATATCAACCTGATGATTTTTCTAAGTTAACTCAACAAGTAATGGGAAAAGATGAAGATGAGCAGAAAACAGACATATCATAAACCTGTTTTGCTAAAAGAAAGCATTGAAGCACTTGACATCAATCCTGATGGTATTTATGTAGATGCAACTTTTGGTGGAGGAAGCCATTCTATGGAAATATTGAAAAAATTAAAAAACGGTACTCTCATTGCGTTTGATCAGGATCAGGATGCAAAACAAAATATTCCTGATGATAAAAGGCTAATTTTTGTGAATGCAAACTACAGATTCATCAAGAACTTCCTGAAATTGTATAAAGCAATACCTGTTGATGGAATACTTGCTGACCTTGGCGTTTCATCACATCAATATGATGTACCGGAAAGAGGATTCTCAACACGCTATGATGCAACTATAGATATGAGAATGGATAAAAGAAATCCCTTAACAGGTAAACAAGTATTAAACAATTATTCGGAAAATGATCTGAACAGGATATTCTCAAAATACGGTGAGGTTAAAAACTCTCTGGAACTTGCCAGGCAAATAATACAGGCAAGAAAAACTACACCGATAATTACTACCGGACTTCTTATCGAGATAATAAAAAACTGCTGCAGAAAATCCAATCTGAATAAATACCTGGCAAAGGTATTTCAAGCCATAAGGATTGAGGTCAATAATGAATTGGAATCACTAAAAATACTGTTGGAGAAATCATTGGATGTACTTAAAACCGGTGGAAGAATTGTTGTTATCTCTTATCACTCCCTTGAAGACAGATTAGTAAAAAACTTTTTTAAAACCGGAAATACTGAAGGAAAATTTGAAAAAGACTTCTTTGGAAATCCTCAACTATCAATAAAACCCATAGGCTTAAAACCAATAGTTCCTGGTGAGGAAGAAATAATAAAAAATAACAGGGCAAGAAGCGCAAAATTAAGAATAGCAGAAAAAATTTAATATGAAGAATAATGATAGCAAAAAATACAAATCAAACCGTCTGAAGGCGAAGGATCACGACGGTAAAATAGAAGCATCTGTTCATAATATTTTGGGAGGGACTTTCCTGAAAAGAGACAGGGAGCTGAAATGGGTACCCTTTATATTGTTTCTTGCCTTTCTGGCTATAATTTACATTTCAAATATCTACATGGCAGAGCGGAAAAAAAGAAAAATCGAGCATTACCGCCATGAACTTAAAGAATTACGATATGAATATATATCAACAAAATCAGAACTGATGTTTTTAAGCAACCAATCGCAATTAGTAAAAAAACTAAACATCAAAGATTTAAAAGAATCAAGGATTTCTCCGAGAAAATTGGTTACTGATAATGAAATCAATAAATGATGGAAAAGAGAAAAAGCTACATATTAAAACGGGTACGCTTTATTTATATAATGGTATTATTATTTGCACTAATAATTATATTCAAAATAATTTACATTCAATTAGGCGAAGGCCGCGAATTATTAAAGGAAACCCAGGAGAAAAAATTAAAATATTTCACCAGTAAGGCAATACGAGGTAATATCTATGCAGAAGATGGCAATTTAATAGCTACCTCCATTCCTATTTTTGATATACGGATGGATGTGGATTCTGAGCATATATCAGATGAATTTTTCAATGAAAAACTCGACTCTCTTACCCTTTGTCTTTCCGTATTATTTAGGAATAAGTCAGCATATCAATATAAAAGAGAAATCAGAAATGCAAGAAACAATGGAAACAGGTACTATCTGTTAAAAAGAAATATCACATATAATCAATTAAAAAAAGTAAAGAAGTTTCCAATTCTCAGATTAGGAAAATACCGTGGTGGTCTTATCATCATTGCAAAATCCAAACGTATTACGCCTTTTAAATTATTAGCAAATAGAACCATTGGTTATGAAAACAAGAGTGAAAATATTTTCGTAGGTCTGGAGGGAGCCTATTCCAATGTTTTATCCGGAACGGATGGTAAACGGCTAATGAGAAAAGTCAATAGTGGTAATTGGATACCCGTAAATGACAAAAACGAAATTGAACCGGAGAACGGAAAAGATATAATAACAACTATAAATACTGACATTCAGGATGTTGCAGAGTATTCGCTGCTTGAACATCTTAAAGAACATGAAGCCTACCAGGGATGTGCAGTTCTGATGGAAGTAAAAACAGGTCAGATCAAAGCTATAGCAAATCTAAGGTACGATTCGGTAAATGATAGATACGAAGAAGTATACAATTATGCTATTGCAGAAAGTATAGAACCCGGTTCCACATTCAAACTGGCTTCAATGCTCTGCCTGATGGAAGATAACAAAGTAAATCTTAATGATACTATTGATATTGGAAAAGGACAAGTTGTATATTATGATCGGGTATTAAGAGATGTACATCAAATAAGGGATGGTAAGATCACAGTAAGGGAGGCATTCGAAAAATCATCCAATGTAGGAATTTCAAAAACCATATATGAAGCCTATAAGGATGATCCGGAAACATTTACTAACCATTTTAATAAAATTGGTTTAAATGAACCGCTTAATATTGAAATACCAGGTGAAGGCAAGCCTCTCATAAAACATCCTAAAGACCTAAAAACATGGTACGGCACCACATTACCATGGATGTCGATTGGTTATGAGAGTAAATTAACCCCGATTCACATACTTACCTTTTATAATGCAATAGCCAACAATGGCAGTATGGTTAAACCAATGTTTGTAAAACAGATAAAGGATGCTGGTAAAACAATCCAACAATTCAAGAAGGTGGTTATTAATAACTCAATTTGTTCAGAAAAAACCATTGACACTTTAAAAAGCTTGCTTGAGGGTGTTGTTGAAAGAGGAACAGCAAGAAGATTAAATAACAGCATTTACAAAATTGCAGGCAAAACGGGTACAGCACAAATAGCAAATAAAAACAGTGGATATGATAAAGACAATTATAATGCTTTGTTTGTTGGGTATTTTCCTGCAGACGATCCCAAGTATTCATGTATAGTCGTAGTAAATCAACCATCCAAAGGCTTTTATTATGGTTCGACTGTTGCAGCACCTGTTTTTAAAGATATTGCCGATAAGGTATATGCTAAACAACTTGATATTCCTATGAAAGATGATAACAGGGAATATTTAAGCAGTTATCCCTATTATTTAGCCGGCAGCACAAAAGAAATCAAATCAATTATTAAAGAATGCAGATTACCTGCCGACACTTTTAATGTCGATTCGAAGTGGTCTGTGTTACTTCCCGACAACGATAGTATCAAACTTGCTTCGAGGTTTATTAAACAAGATGTTGTACCAAATGTAACAGGAATGAGTGCTAAGGATGCAATATTTATTTTGGAAAACCTGGGATTAAGAACACAGATACAAGGCAAAGGAACAGTAATAAAACAATCGATAAAACAAGGACAAATAATAAAGGGTGGAGAATCTATAATATTAACATTGGAAACTTCTTAAAAATAATTTATTTGAAAAAGCTCAAAGACATAATAGCAAACATTGATATTAAAGAAATAACAGGCCGGAAGGATATTTCTGTAAGATCAATTCATTTTGATTCCCGTCAAGTGGAAAAGCAATCATTATTTGTTGCCATTAAGGGCACTCAGGTGGATGGTCATCAATATATAAATCATGCTGTTGAAAAAGGAGCTAAGGTTATTGTTGCGGAACGAATTCCTGAAAAATCGCTTCCGGATATTACATATATAAAAACAACCGAAAGCAGTAAAGCTCTTGGTTTTATTGCCAGCGCATTTTATAACAATCCCTCCGAAAACATAAAATTAATAGGCGTAACCGGTACAAACGGAAAATCATCGGTTGTAATAATACTATACAACTTATTTAAGTCATTAGGCTATAAAACAGGCTTAATGAGCACAATCGAAAACAAAATAGATACAAAAACAATAGCTCCCACACATACCACTTCCGATACCTTGTATATAAATAAATTACTCAGCAAAATGGGAAAAGCAAAATGCACCCATTGTTTTATTGAAGTCAGCTCTCATGCCATTGATCAAAACCGTATTGCAGGACTAAAATTCACAGGGGGCATATTTACAAACATCACTCATGATCATTTGGATTACCACCTGACTTTTAAGGATTATATTGGATCAAAGAAAATGTTCTTTGATCTTCTCCCTAAAGATGCTTTTGCCCTCTCTAATTATGATGATAAAAACGGGGAATTTATTTTACAAAACACAAAGGCGAACAAGAAATCATACAGCCTTTATCATAAAAGCAACTTCAAGGGAAAGATAATTGAAAATCAAATAAATGGTTTATTATTAGATATTGACGGTACTGAAGTATGGTTTAAGTTAATTGGCAAATTCAATGCTTATAATATACTTGCTGCATACTCTGCTGCGAGGCTGCTTGGATTGGAAAAAGAAAATATACTCACTCATCTGAGCGAACAAAATGGAGTTGAAGGAAGATTTGAGATAATTACAGAACCCGGTACTATTACAGGAATAGTTGACTATGCTCATACACCGGATGCTCTGAAAAACGTTCTGGAAACCATAATAACAATAAAAACAAAAGACGAGAAATTGATCTCGGTTGCAGGTGCCGGTGGTGATCGTGACAAGAAAAAACGTCCATTAATGGGCAAAATTGCTGCTGCACTGAGTGACAAAGTAATATTTACCTCCGATAATCCTAGATCAGAAGACCCTTCAGCTATTATCGAAGAAATGAAACAGGATCTTACCAATGATGAATTGAAAAATATTCTGGAAATCACTGACAGGAAAGAAGCAATAAAAACAGCATGTATGCTTGCTGAAAACAATGATATAATAATAGTTACCGGCAAAGGCCATGAGAAATATCAGGAAATCAAAGGTGAAAAGATCTCATTTGATGATAAAAAAGTTTTAAAGGGGTTTATTTCAAAGCAATTAAAACAAAGCTGATATGTTTTATTATTTATTTAATTATCTTGATCAGGCATTTGACTTTCCGGGAGCGGGAGTTTTTCAGTATATTTCTTTCAGGGCTGCCATGGCTGTGATCACTTCCTTAATCATATCACTTATTTTCGGAAAGAGAATTATAAATATCCTCAGAAAGAAAAATGTGGGAGAACCAATTAGAGACCTTGGACTTAAGGGACAGATAGAAAAACAAAATATACCCACAATGGGAGGTATCATCATTATTGGTGCCACATTAATACCTGTGTTGCTCTTTGCCAAACTCGACAATATTTATATCATTTTAATGCTCTTTACTATTGTATGGCTGGGTATTATTGGCTTTACAGATGATTACATTAAGGTATTCAAAAAAGAAAAGAAAGGGCTTGCCGGAAAGTTTAAAATCATAGGACAGATAATATTGGGACTGGTTGTAGGTATGGTCATGTATTTCAACGATTCCATTGTAATAAAAGAAAAAATTACCGATCCGGTAGTTGTTGAAACTGATACCGGTATTATTGAACGTGTGCGGACTCCTTCCGAAGCATTCTCAGGTGAGCCTGTAAGATCAACAAAAACAACAATACCATTTGTTAAAAATAACGAATTTGATTATTCGATATTGATTTCATGGTTGGGAGATAATTACAGAAAATACGCATGGTTGATCTTTATTCCTATTGTAATACTCATTATTACAGCCGTTTCAAATGGTTCCAACCTTACAGATGGTATAGACGGCTTGGCAACAGGTACTTCGGCAATAATAGGCTCCACACTTGGTATACTTGCATGGGTTTCGGGTAATATAGTATTTGCTAATTACCTGAATATTATGTATATACCTAATTCGGGTGAACTAACCATTTTCATCAGTGCTTTTGTTGGTGGTTGTATTGGTTTCTTGTGGTATAATTCCTACCCGGCCCAGGTATTTATGGGAGACACGGGAAGTCTGACCATTGGTGGTATCATTGCGGTATTCGCAATAATAATAAGGAAAGAATTACTGATACCAATTTTATGCGGAATATTTGTAGCTGAGAGCCTATCGGTACTTATTCAGGTAAGTTATTTCAAATATACAAAAAGAAAATACGGTGCGGGGAAAAGGATATTTCTAATGTCTCCCCTACACCATCACTATCAGAAAAAAGGATATCAGGAGCCGAAGATAGTTCAAAGGTTCATTATTGTTGGTATTATGCTGGCGGTTTTTACAATAATCACACTTAAACTAAGATAAACAGAAAAGAATTGAATGAAGAGAAACAAAATAGCAATCCTTGGAGCTGGCGAAAGCGGTGTTGGGTCAGCTATACTGGCCAAGAAAAAAGGAATGGAAGTTTTTGTTTCTGATATAGGAAAAATAAAGGATAAATATAAAAACGTTCTTTTAAATCATGAAATCCGTTTTGAGGAAGGTAAACACTCTGATAGTCTGATAATGGATGCTGCTGAAGTGATTAAAAGTCCAGGAATACCGGATAATATTCCAATAATTGAGAGTATTAAAAAAGAAGGAATCAATATCATTTCAGAACTGGAGTTTGCCGACCGTTTCACCAGAGCAAAAAAGATATGTATTACCGGAAGTAACGGGAAAACAACAACTGCGCTGCTAACTCATCATATACTTAAAAAAGCTGGAATAAATGCAGGCCTTGCGGGTAATGTAGGTAAGAGTTTTGCTTTGCAGGTCGCCAACGAAAACTATGACTATTATGTGTTGGAAGTTAGCAGTTTTCAGCTTGATGGAATGTTCAACTTTAAGGCTGAAATTGCAATACTGCTGAATATTACACCAGATCATCTCGACAGATATGATTATGATTTCGGAAAATACAAAAACTCCAAATTCAGGATTATCAATAATCAAACAGAGAAGGATGCATTTATATATAATTACGATGATGAAGTGATAAGGGAAGAAATAAAACAGAGAAAGATAAAAGCAAAAGAATATCCCTTCTCTCAAATGACAAAACTTGAATACGGGGGTATATTAAATAAAAATAAAATAGTGATTAATCTTAAATCAGGTAAACATATTATGACACTTGAAGAATTAGCATTACAAGGAAAACACAATGTTTATAACTCTATGGCAGCAAGTATTGCTGCCAGGGTCCTGGACATTAGAAAAAACAAAGTAAAAGACAGTCTGGCTGATTTTCAGAATATTGAGCACAGGTTAGAATATGTTGCTACAATTCATGGAGTGGATTATATTAATGACTCTAAAGCCACTAATATCAACTCCACATGGTATGCACTCGAATGCATGGATAAACCGATTATTTGGATAGCCGGAGGTATTGATAAAGGCAACGATTACAGCCTGATAAAAGAACAAGTTAAGCTCAAGGTAAAAGCCATTGTCTGTTTAGGTGTTGAAAATGAGCTTATACACCGTGCCTTCAAAGATATAGTAAGTACAATTGTTAACACAACCTCTGCCCAGAAGGCAGTATCAGAAGCTTCTAAATTATCCGAACACGGTGATGTGGTATTATTATCTCCGGCATGTGCCAGCTTTGATCTTTTTAATAATTATGAAGACCGGGGTAATCAGTTTAAACAGGCTGTTAATGATTTGTAATATTTAAAAACAAAAGAAACAGGGTAACATGAAATATCTAATAAGTCATATTAAAGGAGATAAAGTAATATGGATGGTTGTAATTATTCTTTCTATCTTCTCTCTGCTTGCAGTATATAGTTCTACAGGCACTTTAGCATATAAATATCAGTCGGGTAATACTGGATATTACTTGATCAAACATTTTCTTATTCTTTTATTCGGACTTGGGTTAATGTATTTAGCACATCTTGTTAAATATACTTACTACTCAAGGATTTTTCAAATTGCTCTGTATATCGCTGTACCATTATTAATCCTTACTTTGATCCTTGGCATGAACATTAATGAAGCCAGACGTGCTTTGCCTTTACCGTTTAATTTATCTTTTCAAACAGCGGATTTCGCCAAACTAACTTTGATAATGTACCTTGCAAGGCTTTTAACAAAACAACAACAGCTCAGTGATTTCAAATCCGTTTTCCTGCCTATTATGCTTCCTGTTATAATTGTTTGTGGTTTGATTCTTCCATATAATTTTTCAACTGCTGCATTGTTATTTTTAACCAGCATTGTTTTAATGTATATTGGACAAGTTAAGGTTAAATATATTTTGTATTTTGTAGGAATAGGCATAGTATGTCTTTCAATATTTATCCTGATACTTTATAGCTTACCTGATGAAAAAGAAGTAAGACTACCAACATGGGAAAAAAGATTGGAAAGTTTTTTCGTAAAAAGTGAAGGTGATGAGTACCAAATAAAACAATCAAAAATAGCGATAGCCTCAGGTGGTTTGTTTGGTAAAATGCCTGGCAACAGTACCCAAAAGAATTTTTTACCGCATCCCTATTCTGATTTTATTTTTGCAATTATTGTTGAAGAATACGGACTGGTTGGTGCTACATTTATAATCTTACTTTATATGATATTATTTTTCAGGGCAGTAAAAATTATAACAAAAATTCCCAGGAAATTTGGGGCCATACTAACTTTCGGAGTAAGTTTCAGCCTTGTTTTTCAAGCTATAGTAAATATGGCAGTGGCAGTTAACCTGCTGCCTGTAACAGGTCAAGCCCTACCCTTGATCAGTATGGGTGGTACATCCATATGGTTTACAAGTATTTCGATTGGGATTATTTTAAGCGTGAGCAAAGAAATAGATAAAGAACAAAAACTTGAGCAAACTCAGAATGTTACAGCATAAGTCAAAAATATTAATAACCGGCGGAGGTACTGGAGGACATATCTTCCCTGCCATTGCTATTGCTGAATCACTGAAGTATAAATTAACTGAAGTCGATTTTCTCTTTGTCGGAGCCAAAAATAAAATGGAAATGAAGAAAATACCTGATGCTGGTTACAAAATAATCGGACTTTGGATAAGCGGGCTTCAAAGAAGGTTTACTCTGCAAAATCTATTATTCCCTCTCAAAGTAATCTTAAGTTTTTACAAAGCCCGTAAAATCATAAAAAGTTACTCCCCTGATGTGATTGTTGGTACAGGTGGATATGCAAGCTATCCGACAGTTAAAGCAGCTTATTCAGTTAAAATACCTACTCTTATTCAGGAGCAAAATTCATATCCCGGCATCACAAACAAAAATCTTGCAAAGCATGCTGATACAATATGCGTTGCCTACGAAGGTATGGAAAAGTATTTTCCTACATCAAAGATTGTTCTGACCGGTAATCCAGTTCGAAAAGATATCATTGAGCTGAAAAATAAAACCCAGGAGGCTATTGATTTTTTCAAACTTAACAATAAAAAAGCTGTGGTTCTTGTAATTGGCGGCAGCCAGGGGGCAAAAGCCATCAATGAAGCCATAGATAGTAATCTTGAAACTCTGCAAAAAAATAACATTCAGATAATCTGGCAAACAGGAAAGTATTATTACGATCAGGCCAGGAATACCATTGCCGCCCGAAAACTCAATAATGTTTTTGTACACGAATTCATAAGCAGAATGGATCTGGCTTATAGTGCAGCAGGTGTTATCGTGTCAAGGGCCGGAGCAATTGCAATTTCCGAGATCTGTGTTGTTCAGAAACCAACCATATTTGTTCCTCTTCCTACTGCTGCAGAAGACCATCAAACAAAAAATGCCATGAAACTGGTGAATAAGAATGCAGCAGTATTAATCCAAAATAAGAATGTACATAAGCAGCTTGCTGATATGATCATTGAAATAATTAACAACCAAGAAAAACAAAAGGAATTGTCGGAAAACATAAAACAGTTTTCTGTGACCGATGCAAGCGACAGAATAGCTGATGAGGTTATAAAATTATTAAAAAAAGAAAACTAAATAACGGAATGAATAAAGAACATATCAGGCATATATATTTTTTGGGCATAGGTGGGATTGGTATGAGCAGCCTGGCCAGGTATTTTCATTCCAAAGGTGTTAATATTTCAGGTTATGATCGCACCGCCACACCTCTCACTAAAGCATTGGAAAAAGAAGGAATGCAAATCCATTACACAGAAAACCCGGAGTTAATACCCGACAATATTGATCTTGTTATTTATACCCCTGCTATTCCATCTGATAATAAAGAATTTGAATATTTAATAGAGAAAAATCTCCCATTGAAAAAAAGATCGGAGATGTTGGGATCACTTTCCGAAGATCAATACACATTGGCTATTGCAGGAACTCACGGTAAAACAACCGTTTGCTCAATGATAGCTCACCTGTTAAAATCAAATAATTATAAAATCACAGCTTTAATCGGTGGTATTTCCCGCAACTATAATACAAATCTTATTCATGATAATAATTCTGAAATTCTGATCTTAGAAGCAGATGAATTTGATCGTTCTTTCCTGCAGCTAAAACCCGATGTTGCAATAATTACATCTATTGATGCTGATCATCTCGATATTTACAAGAATAAAAACAATCTTAGTTCCGGTTTTAAAAAGTTCATTGCACAGATCAAAAAAGGGGGATATTTAATTATAAATAAAAATCTTAGAGAAATAGCTAAAGATTACAAGGGCAAAATAATAACGTATTCAATAAAACAAAAAAGCGACTATTATTTAATTTCTTATAAAATAATAAATAGGGATTATTATCTAAATATCTCCTTCCAGGATAGTACTATAGAGAATATCAAAATACAAACACCTGGTAACCATAATATAGAAAATGCTTTAGCTGCTATAGCTTTTGCCGATGATTGCGGACTTAATGGCAACCGGATCAAAGCAGCTTTTGCTTCTTATACAGGAGTTGAAAGACGTTTTGAATATGTAGTTAAATCCGGTGACCATATTTTTATCGATGATTATGCCCATCATCCTGAAGAATTGAAGTCTTGCATTTCAACAGTAAGAAAATTATATCCTGACAAAAAAATTACGGGTATTTTTCAACCACATCTTTATAGCCGTACACGTGATTTTATTGATGATTTTGCGAGAAGTCTTGAATTGTTGGATGAATTAATCCTGCTCAATATCTATCCTGCAAGGGAAAAGCCAATAGAAGGAATTAATTCTGAGATGTTGTTGGACAAAATCCAAATAATTAATAAAAAGCTTTTAAGCAAAGATGAAACTATAGATTACATAAAACACAATAAACCGGAGGTATTAGTTACATTGGGCGCCGGAGATATTGACCAGATCGTTGAACCAATTAAAAACATATTAATTGAATCATGAAAAAATTTATAAACATCATATTATATTCAGGACTGATCATCTGTACTGTTATTCTGCTCGGTTTTATGAACAGCAAGCACAAGGAGGTAAAAATTTCATCAGTTACCATCCAAATATATTGCCCTGATGAGCATAAGTTAATTGACAAGGATTACATCAAACAACACACAGATTATATTATCGATTCAATTGAAAATAAAACTATAACTGAAATTGATCTTAATAAACTTGAGAAACAATTAGAAGAAAGTTGCTTTATTGAAAATGCTAATGTTTATACAACAATTAATGGTAAAGTTATACTTAAAATATTTCAGCGAATTCCTCTGGTAAGGATATTTGATAATGATGGTAATTCATTTTATATCGATAATAAAAAATGCCTGTTTAAAACAAGTAATTACATGGCAGCGAAAGTACCCATAGCAAACGGTTATATTGGCAAAATCGAATCCATCAATAATGTTATAGTAATTGATTCATTGCAAAATCCTGCAATAACAGATATCTACAGAATTGCAAAATATATTAATAATAATGAGCTTTTAAGATCACAAATAGATCAGATTTACATAACAGAAAACCATGAATTTGAATTATACCCTAAAATAGGTAAACATTATATTGAACTTGGAAAAGCTAATAATCTTGAAGAAAAAGTTGAAAAGCTAGTCATATTTTATAAAAAGGGATTGGGAAACAAAAACTGGAACAAATACAAAAAAATAAATTTAAAATTTAATAATCAGGTAGTTTGCACAAAAAAATAAAGCTATGAAAACTTCAGAAATAATAGTAAGTCTGGATATAGGAACAACAAAGATCGCAACTGTTGTTGGCAGAAAAAACGATCATGGTAAACTTGAGATCCTCGGACATGGGCGCACTGATTCCTACGGTGTAAAAAGGGGTGTTGTTTCTAACATTGAAAATACTGTAAATTCAATCAAAATGGCTGTATCGCAAGCCGCTGAAAGATCGGATGTTGACATTAAATATGTTAACGTAGGCATTGCGGGTCAGCATATCAAAAGCCTTCAACACAGAGGTAACATTATCAGGGAAAACAATGATGAGGAAATCGGTGAAGTAGATATTGAAACTTTGAATAATAACATGTTCAATCTTAATATGAATCCCGGTGAAGAAATCATTGATGTTATTCCCCAGGAATATATCATAGACGGTGAAGAAGGAATCAAACAACCTATAGGTATGCTGGGGAATTCACTTGAGGCAAATTTTCATATTATCATTGGACAAACTGCTGCCGCAAAAAATATTTACAAATGCGTAAAAAAAGCAGGTCTTGAGGTGGTAGATCTGATCCTTGAACCAATTGCCTCGGCACAAGCTGTTCTTGGCGAAGAAGAAAAAGAGGCAGGTGTTGTATTGGTAGACATTGGTGGTGGAACAACTGACTTAGCAATATTCCAGGATGGTATCATACGGCATACGGCAGTAATTCCTTTTGGTGGGGACATCATTACTGAAGATGTAAAAGAAGGTTGCACTATTATTAAAAAGCATGCAGAGGAATTGAAAGTCAAATTCGGCTCGGCTCTGGCTAATGAAAACCGTGAGGAAGAAATTGTAGCTATACCAGGTCTAAGAGGCAGGCCTCCTAAAGAGATCAGTCTTAAAAACCTGGCAAATATAATCCAGGCCAGAATGGAAGAAATTATAGAACATGTTTACTATGAAATCAAAAATTCGGGTTTTGAAAAGAAACTAATCGCCGGAATTGTACTTACCGGGGGCGGTGCACAATTGCGACATATAGCCCAGCTAACTGAATTCATGACAGGCATGGACACAAGGATAGGATATCCGAATGAACACCTTGGAAATAAAGTGCCAGATGAATTGGCCAGCCCTATGTATTCTACCTGTGTTGGTTTGGTTATAGAAGGAATTAAAAGATTTGAAAAAGAAAAAGATAAAGAAATGTCCGAATTAAGTGATAAGCGAAAACTTACCTTTTTATTTAAAAAAGATAAAAAAGATGAAAGACCGATCAGCTTTCTTGAGAGAATACAAAACTGGTTTGAAAAAGATGAGATAGAATAACTTCAATTAACAGGCTAACTGTTGATAAGTTAATAATGTTTAATTAAAATCAGTAATAAATTGAAATATATTTAAAATACAAAAAATATGAACGACATGATAAAATTCGACCTGCCAAAAAATGAGTCTTCAATTATAAAGGTAATGGGAGTAGGCGGTGGTGGCAACAATGCCGTAACACACATGTTCAATCAAGGTATTAAAGGTGTTGATTTTATTCTGTGCAATACAGATGCTCAGGCTTTGGAGGCCAGTCCTGTGCCTACAAAAATCCAGTTAGGAAATAAAGGCCTGGGTGCTGGATCAATACCTTCCGTTGGCCGTGAATCAGCTAATGAGAAGAGGGAAGAAATTATGGAGTTACTCGAAAAAAATACTCAAATGCTATTTCTCACAGCAGGTATGGGGGGTGGTACCGGCACAGGTGCAACTCCAATCATTGCTTCTATTGCCCGTGAACTAGGCATACTTACTGTAGGTATTGTTACCATGCCTTTTTCCTTTGAAGGCAGAAAAAGAAAACTACAGGCTGAAGAAGGAATTAAAGAATTAAAAGAACACGTGGATACTTTGCTGATTATTATAAACGATAAATTGCGCCTTCTTCACGGTGATTTGAAATTATCGGATGCATTTCATCGGGCTGATGATGTGCTTACCACTGCCGCACGCGGTATCGCCGAAATTGTAACAGTTACCGGATATATGAATGTCGATCTCGAAGATATCAGAACTGTTATGAAAGAAAGTGGAAGGGCAATTATGGGATCAGCAACTGCCGAGGGAGAAAACCGTGCCGCTGAATGTGTTGAATCAGCTATTAATTCTCCCCTGCTTAATGATAATGACATTTTTGGCGCCAGTAATATTCTGCTTTATATCACTTCAGGTGAAGAAGAAGTATCAATGGATGAGGTGAGCGATATAACTGACTTTATTCAAGAAAAAGCAGGCTCCAATGCGGAAATTATTTGGGGTAATGGCTTTGATGAATCTCTCGGAAACAAGATCAGTATAACCTTGGTTGCTACGGGTTTTAGTTCAGACTCAAAATCCGAAAGAGATAAGAATAAAACAATATACCATCTTTCGGAAAACCTTAAGAATAAAAAGACAAAACCTGATGATGGGGAAAACAACAAAACTGAAGAGATCGAACTAATTAGAAAAAAAGAAGAAACAGAAAAAAAGAAAATAAAAGAAGAAGATAAAGAAAAAGTTAATCAAGAAGAAAAAACAAAAGAATCAGAACATCAGAACAAAAATACCACTACTGGTAAATCTGAGAATAAACAGACTGTTGTATTCGATCTCACCTCGGGTGAAAAAAAGTATCGCGATAATATGACTCCCGAAGTATCAGAACAACCTGTAAAAAATAAACAACAAGATAGTGATAATAACACCTATATTGAGCACGATAAAAAAGAAAATGTTGAACGAGAAGACAGCAATGAATTAGAAAAGAAAGCACAGGAAAGAATTAACAGGCTTAAGGATTTAAGTATAAAATTAAGATCACCTGGAGGTCTTGCAGAATTGGAGAATGAACCGGCTTATATCAGAAAGAAAGTAAAACTTGAAAATACCCCCTCCTCTTCAGATTCACAGGTTTCAAAATACTCACTGAGCGAGGATAAAGATAAAAAAACCAAGATCAAATCAAATAATTCATATATTCACGACAAACCCGATTAATTACTATTAAAAATTAAATTTAGTCTGTTATGGCATTAATGGAAAAAATTAACGGCGATCTGAAAAAGGCAATGCTGGCTAAAGAAGCAAAAAAGCTCAATGCCTTAAGGGCAATTAAATCTGAATTATTAATAGCTAAAACGGAAAAGAAAACAGCAGGTGGAGAAATTCCCGAGTCAGTTGAAATGAATATTCTGAAAAAACTTATAAAACAGAGAAAAGAATCAGCCGCTATCTATAAAGAAAAAAACAGAAACGATCTTGCCGAAGAAGAGCTCTTTCAGGCATCTGTTATAGAAAAATACCTTCCCGAGCAAATGTCGGAAGATGAAATAAAAACTGAAGTTAAAAAAATCATTTCCGATACCGGTGCCGAAAGCATGAAAGATATGGGCAAAGTAATGGGAATAGCTTCAAAACAACTTGCCGGTAAAGCAGATAATAAATTAATAGCAGATATTGTAAAAAATTTATTGAGTTAACAGGATCAAAATCACGACTTTTACTATTTCTTCCAAAACCTTCATTCACTTAATAAAAAGTAAAATGAACTTACCAGTTAAATGCTTTTTAACATCTGTATATGTTTCTTTTAGGATATTTGTAATTGTTCTAAATTCTGTACCTGAAATACCCAATTAAAAAAAATTTTTATCTTTGTGACTTCTAAAAATTTACTAATCAAAATAAATAAAATCAAATAATTATGACAAAAAAAATTTCGAGTTTGGTCGAATATTTCAAAGACTATCAAGAAAGTATTGAAAATCCTGAAGGATTTTGGGGCAATATAGCCAATGATTTTCACTGGCATAAAAAATGGGATAAAGTCCTTGACTGGAATTTCAAGGAACCGGATATAAATTGGTTTGTTAACGGAAAACTAAACATCACAGAAAACATATTCGAAAGAAACCTTGAAACCAGAAAAGACAAAACAGCACTAATCTGGGAACCCAATGATCCAAAAGAAGATAATCGAGAATATACTTATGGGGAACTTTTTGAAGAAGTTAAAAAATATTCTAATGGACTAAAGAAGCTGGGTATTAAAAAAGGTGACAGGGTTGCAATATATCTCCCCATGATTCCTGAATTAACAATTGCCATGCTTGCATGTGCACGAATAGGTGCAATCCATTCAATTGTCTTTGCAGGTTTTTCAGCTAATTCACTTTCAGACAGAATCAATGACGCACAGGCCAATCTTGTTATTACATCTGATGGTGCTTACCGAGGCACTAAAAGCATATCATTAAAATCAATAGTTGACGAAGCATTGGAAAGCTGTACATCAGTAAAAAATGTTATTGTATATAAAAGAACTGGTGAAAACATCAATTTTGAAGAAGGAAGAGATATTTGGTGGGAGGATGTTATAAAAGATGCTGACACAAAAAATGAAGCAGAGGTAATGGACTCGGAAGACACCTTATTTATTTTATATACTTCAGGATCTACCGGAAAACCAAAAGGTGTGCTGCACACAATTGCAGGATATATGGTATTTGCCGAATACACATTTAAGAATGTATTTCAATATAATGAAGAGGATATTTTCTGGTGTACTGCTGACATTGGCTGGGTAACCGGTCATACATATATTGTTTATGGACCATTATTGGCAGGTGCAACTTCAGTAATGTTTGAAGGTGTTCCTACATGGCCTGATGCCGGAAGATTCTGGGATGTTGTTGACAAGTACAAAGTCAACCAGTTTTACACAGCTCCTACAGCAATTCGTGCATTAATTGCACAGGGCAATGAATTTGTAACCAGTCGTGATCTCAGCTCTCTCACAGTGCTTGGTACTGTTGGTGAACCTATCAACGAAGAAGCCTGGAGATGGTATCATGATATAGTTGGAAAAGGTAAATGTCCTATAGTTGATACATGGTGGCAGACAGAAACCGGTGGTATACTCATTACACCACTGGCTGGCATAACACCTACAAAACCTTCCTTTGCAACTCTACCATTACCCGGAGTACAACCTGTAATAGTTGATAATGAAGGTAATATTCTTGAAAGTAAAAATGTACAGGGTAATCTTTGCATTAAATTTCCATGGCCAGGTATGATAAGGACAACTTATGGAGACCATAAAAGATGTCGTCAAACCTATTTCGCGACATATAAAGACATGTACTTTACAGGTGATGGAGCCAAAAGGGATGAAGAAGGATATTACAGAATTATGGGTCGTGTTGACGATGTTATCAATGTTTCAGGTCACCGTATTGGAACAGCGGAAGTTGAGGACGCAATTAACCAACATCCTAAAGTGAATGAAAGTGCAGTAGTAGGATATCCTCACGATATTAAAGGTCAGGGAATTTATGCATACATAACCTGTGAAGAACTCTCAGATAATGAACTAAATAATATTGAAAAAGATATACGGGATACTGTTACAAAGGTGATTGGCCCAATTGCCAAACCTGACCTGATCCAGATAGTGAGCGGTCTTCCAAAAACCAGATCAGGTAAGATCATGAGAAGAATACTTCGTAAAATTGGTGAAGGTGATGCAACAACCCTAGGTGATACATCAACACTCCTTGATCCGGGTGTTGTTGACGAGATCATCAGTGGAGCCAAGGTTGAAGTTAAAAGATAAACAAATTGCTTAAATTTGAACAAGGCATTTCAGACCAATGTGTCTGGGGTGCCTTGGTTTTTTAAATAAGAGTACCAAATTTTAATTGTATCATTAATCAAAACCAAATTATAATGGAAAATCAAAAAGTTATGAAAAGAGGCTTCGTAGTTTTGGGAGCTATCCTGATTCAATTAGCATTAGGAGCTATTTATGCATGGTCGGTGTTTACACCTGGTCTTACTGCAAAATCACCAAAACAGGTTGTAGATGTGTATGGAGCTACCACGATGAAATCAGCACCTGAATTAAAACTTGATGAGGCTGAATTTCAAAAAATGAATTATGAGTTAAAAGACCTGAGAAGTGATCTTACAAAAGTTGAAGCAAAAATCAAGGCAACTGAAAAACAGGTTGAAATAGACCAGTTGACAACTGACAAAGAAAATATTTTAGCTAAAATAAATACAATTATTAAAAACTACGTTCCTGAAGATACCATTAACAAGCTAAGCTTTGGATTTAGCAAAACACAATCCCAGATAATTTTTGCCCTCGGGCTTGCATTTTTTGCTATTGTAATGGTATTTGCCGGCAAGAAGCTTAAAAGCTGGGGACCTAAAAAACTTGCAATGATTGGCGGAATAGTTCTGGGATTGGGATACTTTTTAGCCGGAATAATCGGAGGAACTAATTTTTGGGTTTATGCTGTCTTTATAGGAATTATAGGAGGCGCAGGTATTGGTTTTGCATATGTTGTACCAATAGCAGTTGGGATGCGCTGGTTTCCTGACAAAAAAGGTATGATAACAGGACTGGCTGTTGCAGGATTTGGTTTTGGTGCTTTAGCCTGGATAAAAATTGCCGGATCATGGGGTCACCTGATTGCTAATCTTGGACTTTCAACAACCTTTATGATTTATGGTATTGCCTTTGCAATAATGGTTATAATTGGAGGCTTTTGGATGATATTCCCCCCCGAAGGCTGGAAACCCAAAGGATATGTTCAACCAGAGGTTAAAAATAATCAGGAGAAATCCTCTGCCGTTAAAGGCATAATAGATTTTACACCAAATGAAATGTTAAGTAAAGTACAGTTTTATTTGATTTTCTTAACATTCGTTTTCAGTGCAGGCGCCGGATTAATGTCAATCGGTCTTATGAAACTCTATCCAATAGAAGCCCTTCAGGATAAAGGCTTTACAGCCATACAAGCAAGTGCAATAGCAGGTACGGCAATGGCTGTATTCTTCAGCCTGGCTAATGGATTAGGCCGTATATTATGGGGATTAATAAGCGATAAATTAGGAAGAAAGGCATCAATACTATTAATGACCGCTACACAGGGAATTCTTGTAATTCTTTTTACATTTATGGCCGGTAATCCAATATGGTTGTACATTGGAGCTACATTAATTGGTTTTAATTTCGGAGGTAACTTTGCACTCTTCCCAACTATAACAGCAGATACCTTTGGAGCTAAAAATGTCGGACAAAATTATCCTTTCGTATTCCTTGCCTATGGAGTTGGTGGAATAGTTGGACCAATTCTGGGTGGATTCCTGGGTGATCTCGGTAATTTTGCCCTTGCATTTACAATTACAGGTATTGCTGTATTGGTTGGTACCTTGCTAACAGCCGTGGTCAAACCAGCGACAAAATAATAATTCTTTAGTGCTAATTGTTATCGGTAGATTTTTGAGCTTCCGGTAAAATCATCTCAGAAAAGTACTTTTTTTTATTCAGTATTCCTCTGTAATAAATACTGAACTTACTATTAAGCATTATACTGAATTAATGTTTGAAATTCATAAAAATGCGTTGCATTCCATTTGATTCTGTTGTTTTTATCCTGTCAGGATATTGACTAATCAAGTAAGATGACATCTTTTTAATGCCTTCCTGGTCTTCAAGAATTTCTTCTGCTTCAGGAAGTTCCTTTCCTATTTTAATTTTCCTGCCAGTATATGAAACTATAACATTAATATTTAATTCATTGAAGACAGCCTGAATTGCAACCTCGTTTTTCTTGTCAGCATAATTATGTGTATCCAATAATTCCATGAGCTCAAACAACGTTTGTTTGACTTTATTAATTATTTCTTTCCTGGCTCCCCACGCGGCACCTTTTTTATCCAGAAACTTATCAATTTTATCATTTGTACTATTGTCTAATGCAAAATGGATTATCTCCTTTTTGGCTATACCAATTCTGAATATGAGGTTAAGTACAATTGCAGCGACTGTTGTAGTTGCAAGGGATGATGCAAAAACCGGTTGAATTAAAGGAGGCACATCCTGAAATATGTGAGGCAACATATCAACTGCTAAACCTAATGACAGAGCTATTCCAATAACAAAAGTTTTTCTTGCATCTAACATCCTTGAAGTTATTATCTGAATACCGGCAACTACCATAAAACTAACAGCAAATATTAATGTGGCTCCCAGCACTGGTTTAGGCATAATTGCAAAAAATAAACCTATGGGTGGAAAAAACGAAAGTATAATAAGTATTGCACCCAGTGAATATCCAACCCACCTGCTGGTTGTGGATGTAGCAATTGAAAGTCCAATATTTGTTGATGAGGTTGATTGGCCCATACCACCAACCAATCCTGAAGTAACACAACTCAATGCATCAGCAAGAATGCCTTTTTTTACATTCTTCATATCTGTCCGTTTCCAGTTTTTATCATTGATCTTCTGGCAGGTTGTCAGATCACCAATACTTTTTAAGGAAGATGATAGCATAGCAACAATAAATGGTATTACTAAATACCAGCTAAATGACCACCCCGGATGATTTAGAATTTCAAATCCTATAATGTGTGTTTCAGATAAATGCGAATGATCAATATGCTTCATAATTCCAAGTGAATATGCAAGAACATATCCGAATACCATGCCTATAATAACACAAAACAATTTTATCTTACCCTTACTCCATATATTTAATCCGATTATTAAAGCCAATGTTATAACGCCTGTTATTATTTCTTTGTTCTCAGTAACATTATCATCTCCACCGATACCCATAAGATTCCTTACGGCCATTTTCACCAAAGTAAGCCCTACCATTGCAACAATTAATCCTGTCACCTCCGGTGGAAATAAAACCCTCAATTTATGTACTATCCTTGAAAAGATAAATTCAACAAAACCAGCTACCATCAGCATGCCAAATAAAAGCGACAAGCCTCCTGTTTTCAATGCAAGCATAGATGCCGACAGATAAGAAGGTCCACATACTGAGGGACATAAGTAGCCCGAGCCAAAATATTTTCCTTTCATGCTTTGTAAAATAGATCCTATTCCTCCTGCAAACATTGACATACAAACTACAGCAATAATTTGATCAAGAGCACCTCCTACCTCCCGTACAAGAACAACCGGTATAACCAGCGATATAGTAAAAATCATGAAATGCTGTAATCCCATAAAAATGTTGATCAGAAAAGGTGGTTTATCTTCTACCCAATATAATAAATCGGAAGGTCTTTTATTCATATCAGTTTATTTACTTAATAATTAATATTATTCCGTTAAAATTGTAAACATACAAAATTTTTAACTGTATGAATTTTACTTTGAAGAAATAGATTATATTGAATTGATTTGTAACTTTGTTAAATAATTCACAAATTGTTTATATTGTTAAATAAATAAAACATGGGCATACGTAAATTAGGCAGCATATTCAGGCCCCAACGAATTGCATTGATAGGAGTGAAAAACGATCCAAAGAGCGTAGGAGGAATAACACTAAGTAATTTAGTAGGTGGTGGATTTAAAGGAGTAGTTTATCCAGTCAATCCAAAGCGCGAAGCTGTTTTGGGCATACCCTGCTATCCCGATGTAGGCAGTCTTCCAAAAACCCCCGATCTTGCAGTAATTACCACTAGCGCTAATATTGTCCCTCAACTAATAAGAGAATGTGGTGAAGCAGGCATAAACGGAGTAATAATCATGTCTGCAGGTTTTAAAGAAGCAGGTCCTGAAGGTAAAAATCTCGAAGAACAGGTAAAGGAAGAAAAATCAAAATATCCTGACATGAGGATTATAGGACCCAATTGTTTAGGAGTAATTGTACCGGGGATTCATATGAATGTGAGCTTTGCAGCAAACATGCCCAAGGCCGGTCATGTTGCTTTTATTTCACAATCAGGAGCTCTTTGTACTTCCGTACTTGATTGGGCTTTGGAAGAAAACATTGGATTCAGCTATTTCGTTTCCATCGGTAATAGTATGGACGTGAATTTTGGTGATCTTATGGATTATTTCGGTCAGGATCCAAATACAAAATCCATCATCTTATATGTTGAATCTATCACTCAGGCCAGATCATTCATGACAGCGGCCCGTGCCTTTGCCCGCAAAAAACCTATAATAGTTTATAAAGCAGGACGATTTCCCGAATCAGCAAAGGCTGCGGCTTCACATACAGGTGCAATGGCATCTGAGGATACTATCTATGATGCGGTATTCAGAAGAGCCGGTATTGCAAGGGTTTACGATATTGGAGATATTTTCGATTTTACCGACCTTATCAGCAGGAAACGAATACCAAAAGGTCCTAATCTGGCAATCGTCACTAACGCCGGAGGACCAGGTGTAATGGCGACAGATACCTTGATTGGTAATAACGGAAAACTTTGTAAATTATCAGACGATACAATTAAGAGACTTAATGATTTTCTCCCTCCTTTCTGGTCACATGGCAACCCTATTGACGTATTAGGAGATGCAACACCTGAAAGGTTTTCCAAAACAACCGAAATTGTATTAGAAGATAAAGGTGTGGATGCTGTTTTGGTAATTCTAACTCCCCAGGCAATGACTGATCCTACCAAGACAGCCACGGAGGTAGCAAAAATTTCGGAACATACTACTAAACCGATTATGGCAGCTTGGCTTGGAGGTAAAAGTATGCGTGATGGAATTAATGTTTTTAATAATTCAGGCATTGCTGTTTATGAAACACCCGAACAGGCTATAAGAGCTTTTATGACATTGGTAAGATATTCAAGAAATCTTGAAGCATTGTTCGAAACCCCTGAAGATATTCCCTTATCATTTTCATATGACAGAAAAAAACTCAGGGAAAAATTCGTTAATGATATTTTCACAAAAGAAGAAACATTATCCGAAGATAATTCCAAGGCCCTTCTAAACGGCTATGGTATTGAGACAACACAACCCGTATTTGCCAAATCTGAAGACGATGCATCCAAAGCGGCAAAAAAAATAGGTTACCCGGTTGTTATGAAAATCCAATCTCCAAATATTAGTCATAAATCTGATGTTGGAGGTGTTGCACTTAACCTTGGAACCGAAGACATGGTGAGAGCTACTTACCGTACTATGCTTTCATCCATATCTAAAAAGGTCCCTGATGCCAAGCTTGAAGGAGTAACAATACAAACCATGATAGAAAGCAAGGATTCTGTAGAACTAATATTTGGTATTAAGAAAGATCCTGTTTTCGGTACAACACTGTTGGTTGGTATGGGAGGCACCGAAGCAGAACTCTTTAAAGACACAACACTGGGATTTCCTCCCCTTAATGAAAGACTGGCAAGACGAATGCTTGAGTCGCTTACAATCTATCCACTTTTAAAAGGATATCGCGGGAGTTCCCCGAAAAACATTGATAAAATTGTTGAAATAATGATAAGAATGTCATACCTGGCTGCCGACTATCCTGAAATTGAAGAATTGGATATTAATCCAATAATTGTAACCCCAAAAGATGCTATAGCATTGGATGCCAGGATTGTAATAGACCAGGAACTTCTAGAGCAGGATTTACCTGAGTTTTCACATCTTCTACTTCATCCCTACCCTGAAAAATATGTTAAGAAAACAAAGCTGGGAGATGGTACAGACGTTACCCTTCGTCCGATAAAGCCTGAAGATGAACCGATGTGGCTCGAACTACTAGGCAGTTGTTCAAAAGAATCCATATACAGTCGTTTCCGTTATAATTTTCATTATGATTCTCATGAAGTAGCCACTCAATTCTGTTTTATTGATTATGCAAGAGAAATAGCAATTGTGGCAGAAATCAATAAAAATGGCAAAAAGAAGCTAATTGGCGTGGGGCGGCTAATCGCAGATCCCGACCATGAAACAGTAGAATATGCCATTCTTATCACCGATGAGTGGCAGAAAAAAGAATTGGGAACACTGCTTACAGAATATTGTATAAAAATTGCACATAACTGGAATCTGAAACAAATTGTAGCCCAAACAACAAATGACAACAAACCAATGATTAATATTTTCAAGAAGCTAGGATTTAAAGTTCGTTTTAATCCTGATGGAATCGTTGATATCTGGAAAAATTTAGAAGAAACTGATAAAGAAAAGAACTCAGATTAGCGATGTTATTCTTTTAATTCAAATGTATTTTTAGATTTTGCCTACTTCAAATGGATAAATTTACCAGCAACCTGGAAAAGCTTTTACCGGACAGTTCACGCAAAACTGCTGATATAGCTGCACAAATAATTTTGTTGAAACAAAGCCACATTGAAAAGACACTTGAGCTTTTATTTCAAGATAAGGGAAAACTATCTATGAGAACATCAAGTTTTATTGGTATATGCATTGAAAACCAATTACCAAGTGCATCAAACGGACTTAAATCATGAGGGAAGAAAATACTAAATCAATTATATAAATCTTACTAAAACATTAAATATTTATTAATAACCTTGCATATATTTTCAAAGATCTCATCAATAGTGCCAATACCATTAACCTTTTCTAATTTCTTCTGCTTATCATAGTATTCCAGCAAAGCAGCAGTTTGATTTTTATAAACATTTAATCGGTTTGATATCGTCTCTTCATTGTCATCTTTTCTGCCTTCAATTTTAGCTCTTTTCAATAGGCGATCGATAACCTCATTATCAGGAACTTCAAGTGATATCACCAAATTAATATTATCATTATTCTTATCCATTAACTTATCAAGCTCTTCTGCCTGAACACTGGTTCTTGGAAACCCATCAAAGATAAAACCACCGACATCACTATTCTTTTCAATAACGGAATTGAGAATACGTATTAAAAGATCATCAGGAACAAGTTCTCCCTTCTCCATGATACTTTGTGCTGTGTTTCCAAGTGTTGTTTGATTCTTTACTTCATTACGCAGGATATCCCCGGTTGAAACATGCTTGAAATTATACTTCTCAGAAATTTTAACAGATTGTGTCCCCTTACCGGATCCGGGAGGACCAAAAATAATTAAGTTGAACATGTGCTATCTTTTTTATAATGTAAATTGATTTTGATTACAAATATAAATATATAAAGGATAGTACCTGAAATAATGATTAATTTTGAAAAGTGATTCAATATATAACATAACCAACGGATGATCAATTACCTTAATAATATTAGCTTAAAACATAACTATTCAAAATCAGGTATTGAAATAAATATTCAACCATATAATAAGTCTGTTCTTTTTATTAATCAACAGGATACTAATATACCAGAAAAGATTTATCAAGAAAAATTCGATTCGGTAAAAACAGCTACAAGGCAATCATTTTTTACCACCCAATCGCAAAACCATAGTTTGCAGCCTGAAAGGCATAACTATAAAAGTAATTCATGGATAACTATATTATTAATTCTTGGTTTTGTTTTATTCGTATATGTATGCTTTAAATATAGAAACAGACTCAGACAAATTTTCAGGGCATTTGCGCGCAGAAATTATGCAAATCAATTTGTAAGAGAAGGAAATCTTTTTAAGGAAAAAATCTTCATTCCGTTAATGGCTATTTCATTTATTTCCCTTAGTATTTTTTACTATCAAACAATAAAATATTTTTATTCTGATATTATCCAAAGTGTCTCTGATTTCGGGCTTTTTATTATCATCTTTACTGCTATTTTATCAATATGGATATTAAAAATAATTTTAATCAGAATAACTGCATTCATTTTTCTGACCCAGAAACACTCATATGAATACCTATTAAATATGCATATCTTTTTCATTGCATGCGGATTAATAGTTCTTCCTATCCTATTGCTGACTACTTATTGTTTCTTAAAAATATTTCTTTTTATTGGTTTGGTAATTTCTACAATAATCTTCTTAGCATGGATTATTCGGGGGGTTAGTATCGGACTGAATGAAAAGAACTTTTCCAAATTCCATTTATTTTTGTATCTTTGCACCTTTGAATTTATACCGGTTCTTATATTGTTAAAAGCAATTAT
This sequence comes from uncultured Bacteroidales bacterium, assembly GCA_964550205.1. Lineage (GTDB taxonomy): Bacteria > Bacteroidota > Bacteroidia > Bacteroidales > JAIOZK01 > JAIOZK01. The sequence continues at coordinate 19,634 of CAZJYD010000009.1, read as the reverse complement.
TGACAGAGATTATTTTTTCTAATAAAAAACGATCATCGTGGAAAGAAAGGCAAAAAAACTAAATATAAAGAACATATTAGTATCCCAACCTCAGCCAGCAAATTTTGAAAAATCACCATATTGTATTCTTTCAAAAAAATATAATGTCAATATTGATTTTCATAAATTTATCAAGGTTGAAGGAATTACTTCAAAGGAATATAGAAAGTACAGGATCAATACACTTGGTCATACGGCAGTAATTTTCACAAGTCGTAATGCTGTGGATCATTTCTTTAGAATATGTAAGGAACTTAGAATTGAAGTCCCTGATTCAATGAAATATTTTTGTATTAGTGAGGCCACTGCTTTCTACCTGCAGAAATATGTACAATATAGAAAGAGAAAGATATTTTATGGTAAGCAAACATTCATTCAGCTTATGGAAATCATAAATAAGCATAAAGATGAAAAATATCTCCTGCCCTGTTCGGATATTCACAAAGCCAGCCTTACCAAATTATTGGATGATAATGGTATTAATTACACCAAAGCAATAATGTACAGAACTATTGCCAGCGATTTATCCAAAATTAATATCAAAAAATATGATATGCTTATCTTCTTCAGTCCATCAGGTGTTAAGTCGTTGTTTAAAACCTTTCCTGACTACAGGCAAAACAGCACACTTATTGCAGCATTTGGGCCAACAACTTCCAAAGCCGTCAACGAATCAGGATTAAAACTTAACATAAAGGCACCAACAAAAGCATCACCATCAATGACAATGGCTATTGATGAGTATATTCAGAAAGAATCCAGAAAAAAATAATTAAATAAAACAGATCTTTCTTTAAAGGCTAAATCCTTTTTCAATATTGTAAATGCAAACCTTTAAAAAATCAGAGCGATTATATAGTAAGAAATGTATTGATTTACTATTCAAAAAAGGTAAAACATTATTTAATCACCCATTGAAAGTAATTTGGTTAACAAATGATTTTGACAGTAATTACCCGTCCAAATTATTTGTTAGTGTTTCAAAGAAGAAAATAAACAAGGCTGTTGACAGGAACAAAATGAAAAGAAGAATTAAAGAAGCCTTTAGAAAAAATAAAGCTTTTTTTTATGAATACCTAAATAATTATGATATTAAATGTTATTTGGCAATTTTATATGTTAGTAATGAATTATGCACTTACAATAAGATCGAAAAAAAAATAATTAGTATATTAAAGCGTTTAATTGAAGAACTTGAAAATAAGCAAAAACCAGGATATTAATTGGGGTACCATGGTTTGTATGATAAAATTGTTTAAATGAACATACTCAGAAATATTCTGAAACAAATCAGGAAAATTATAGCTAAGATTCTTATTTTTATTATAAGGGTCTATCAGACAACTTTAAGCCCATATTTTCTGCCGTCATGCAGATACACTCCAACATGCTCTGCATATGGAGTTGAGGCCATTAAAAAATATGGCCCTTTTAAAGGCGGCTGGCTTGCATTAAAAAGATTTATATCATGCAATCCATGGGGTGGAAATGGCTATGACCCGGTACCATAAATAATCATTATTATGAAGAAAAAAATACTAACACTTATTTTTATTATTACTTTGTTGCCAATTTGGTTGACAGGACAAAACAATGATAATTTTGAGATATCCAAAAACCTTGATGTTTTCACGACCTTATACCGCGAATTACACAAAAATTATGTTGATGAGATCCAATCGGGTGACCTTATGAATGAGGCAATAGATGCAATGCTTAATTCTCTGGACCCCTACACAACCTATATTCCCGAATCCGAAATAGAGGATTATAAATTTATGACTACCGGGCAATACGGTGGTATTGGAGCCCTGATACATAAACAGGATGATTATGTAATTATTTCAGAATTATACGAAGGTTTTCCCGCAGAAAAGAACGGATTAAAACCTGGTGACAAGATACTTAAGATAAATGGTGAATCAGCAAAAGACAAATCACCAAGTGATGTCAGCCAGATTCTAAAAGGACAACCAGGTACCACCCTTACTATTCTTCTTGAACGCCCTGGTTTTGATGAGCCCATTCAAAAGGAAATTGAAAGAGAAACCATAAAAATTGATAATGTTCCATATTACGGTATTGTTGCCGACAACATTGGTTACATAAAGTTAACCGGTTTTACACAGAATGCATGGAAAAATGTAAGGAATGCTTTCAAGGATTTAAAAGAAAAAAATAAATTAAAAGGAGTTATTATTGATGTTCGTGGTAACAGCGGGGGGCTTTTAAATGAGGCTGTTCAAATAGCAAATATTTTTATCAAAAAAGGTGAGAAAATTGTCAGCACAAAAGGAAGATTAGTTGATAAAAATAAAGTATATAAAACCCGCAATGTTCCAATCGACAGTGATATACCTGTTACAATACTTGTAAATAATACAAGCGCTTCCGCATCCGAAATACTTGCCGGTGCAATACAGGATCTGGACAGAGGAGTAATTACCGGTCAAAGAACCTACGGAAAGGGATTGGTCCAAAATGTCCTTCCATTAAGTTATAATTCAAAAGCAAAAATTACGGTTGCCAAATACTATATTCCCAGCGGCAGATGTATACAATCAATTGATTATTCTCACAAAGACGACAATGGAAATTCCCATAAGGTTCCAGACTCTCTTATAAGCAAGTTCGAAACAAAAAACGGACGTATTGTGTACGATGGAGGTGGTATTAGACCGGATATTGAAATAGAACCTGATGATCTTAGTAATATTACAAAAACTCTTTTTACAAAATTTCTGATATTCGATTATGCAAATAAATTTGAGAGAGAACACGATACTATCCCTCCCGTAGAGGAATTTACTATTACTGATTTAATTTATAACGATTTTCTGGATTTTATATCTGATAAGGATTATAAATATACAACAAGCAGTGAGAAAGCACTTGAGAAACTAGTTAAAAAGGCAAAAGACGAAAAATATTTTGATGCTATAGAAGAAGAATATGAAGATCTCAAAAGCAAGATGATGCAAGATAAAGAAAATGACCTCTTCGAGTTTAAAGATGAAATCAGTAAAATCCTTGAAATAGAAATCGTATCAAGATATTATTACCAAAAAGGAAAAATCAAAGCTTCTATTAAAGACGACCGTGGGGTTGACAAGGCAATAGAAATTATCAATAATACACAGCAATACGAAAAAATACTGCAACCTGATAAATCTTGAAATAAATACTAATAACAAGCCTAAAACCAAAATTGATTTATATTTACATTTTATAAGGTAATAGCAGTATAATGTATCTATTCAAAAAGCAATTTCATTCGGACGCTTATTTCATTGCATTGATACTCATGGCAATAAGCCTTCCACTTTCTAAATATGCCATGAGTGTTATGCAGTTTACCCTTATTGGTCTGTGGCTCTGGTCGGGTTTTTCATTTGAAAAAGCCTTTAACATATTTAAAAACAATTCAATGCCGGCAGGTATTGTGAAGTTTATAGCTTACGTTGTTAATCTTGGTTATAAAAATATCATTGATAAATTCAGGATATTTTTCAGAAACAAAGCTGCCATGGTGTTGGTTTCTTTATTTTTAATACATCTGATCGGACTGATACATACATCCGACTTTGGATATGCATTTAAGGACCTTCGTATTAAACTACCATTGCTTGCGCTGCCTATAATTATTTCTACCATGGAACCTTTAAGCAAAAAGCGGTTCAACACTGTAATGATCTTGCATGCTGTGGCTGTTATAATAGGAACATTATTTTCTACATATGTTCTTCTTAAAGGTGAGTTCACAGATATAAGAAAAATATCAGTCTTTATCTCTCATATTAGATTCAGCCTGAATATATGCATAGCAATATTTACACTGTTGTATTTTGTTTACAGCAAAGATTATAAAAGTATATTAGCCAGGGTTATTTTTACAACAGGATGTGTTTGGTTAATATCGTTTTTATTTGTTCTTGAATCAGGTATAGGATTGATCATTTTATTAGCTATCTCTTTTTGTATTATCCTCTATTTCATTTTCAAGATCAGAAATACAATTGTTAAAACAAGTCTTATTGTATTAATTATTGCTTTGCCTGTATTTCTTTACTTTTATTTTCATAATATCATAAAGGAATTTCACGAAGTAGAAAAGGTAGATTTCAATAAACTTGAATCATGCTCAGACCAAGGTAATCCATATGTGCATGATACGGTTTATCTTGGTGTGGAAGATGGTAAATATGTGGGCCTTTACCTGTGCATGGATGAATTGAGAAAAGCATGGAACAAAAGAAGTGATTATGATTTTGATGGTCAGGATAAAAACAATCAACAAATCAAATATACAATAATAAGGTTTTTAACATCAAAAGGATACAGAAAAGATGCAGAAGGAGTTAATAAGCTCACCGGTGAGGAAGTGAAAGCTATTGAAAACGGAATTGCTAATATTAATTATCTGAAAAATCCAAGTATTAAAACCAAGATATCAAAGATCATGATCGGATATCATAACTTTAAATATGCACATGATCCCAATGGCAGTTCGGTCCTGCAAAGGATAGAATACTGGAAAGCTTCGATCAAACTAATAAAAAACAATCTTTTAGTTGGTGTAGGTACAGGTGATCTGAATATTGCTTTCGACAAATATTACGATAAAACAAACTCACCGCTTGATGAGAAGAACAGATGGAGATCACATAATCAATACCTGTCAATTTTTGTAGGGTTGGGTATATTCGGTTTTCTGTGGTTTCTATTTACATTGTTTTACCCTCCCATTAAAGAAGGCAAGTTATTCGATTATTTCTACTTTGTATTTTTTATAACAATTTTATTGTCCATGTTAACCGAAGACACTATTGAATCGCAGGCAGGCGTTACATTTTTTGCTTTTTTTAATTCTTTTCTTTTATTTGGCAGAAAGAAAGAAAATTAAAATATAAAATAATTTTGAAAAAGAAATAAGATCATGGCCAAATTATAATACAGATTACCGCCCTTTGGTTGAATTCGCGAAAGAAAAGAACCTACCCTTCATTGCAACAAACATACCCCGCAGATACGCAGCCATAGTTCATAAAAAAGGCTTTGATGCACTTGACAGCCTTTTTGATATAGCAAAGCAATACATTGCCCCTTTACCCGTCAAATATAATCCTGATTTGAAGGGATACAAACAGATACCCTTAATGATGAAAGACAGTCAAAATAAATCCTGTTATACCCTTTATTGAAAAAAGTAATTCTGATTTTCTTTCTTCCTTAAATGGAGAAAACAGAAAAAATATAGGACAAGTTTTAACTCCTCTCCCTATCGCTAAATTTATGAAATAATAAAATCATTTGGAACAAATCAATGGAAAACTGAATTGAATAACTATTTATCTAATGTTAGTAGCCTTATTCAAAAGTATAGACAAGAACGAAAAATTTATCAGGTATCCATTACAATCCGAAATATTATTTAAATGTTATAAACGCATTTGCCAAAAAATTCCATATTGTAACCACACCAATAGCAAAGAGTTTGCATACATAAAAATTCCATTTGAATTTCTTGAGTATTATCCAGAGAATAAAATTATTTATTCCCAAACCTATTATTGAAATAATCAGGAATTCCGTATACTCTGCACCGATATTGGGATCGGTACTATGAAAAGTCCATATCCTGTTTAAAATATAGTTTGTAGAGGCAGCAATAGTAAACCCTATGGAATTTGAAATAAATTTCTGTATTTTAAGGATTTCCTTACATAAAAAGGTGAAGCCATAGTCGACAAACAAACCTGAAAAACCAACCAATACAAATTTCAGAAATTTATAAAGAAAAGCTTCTGTCAATATATCTGACATGTATAATTATTTCAAAAAGTTAATTATTATAAATTCACCAATAATACTTTTTTTTCACCATCACGAATCACATCAACCGTAATTATCTGGCCGGGTTCAAATTTCTTCATCCTGTTCATATAATCATAAATATTTTTAACCGGTTTACCGTTAAGTGCAATTATCAAATCACCTTTTTTCATTCCTGCTTTATCTGCTGGTTTCCCTTCAGTTACGCCCCCAACGCCAAGTCCTTCATCACTAGCTGAAGTGAAATCCGGCATTATTCCAAGAGTAACTTTGAGTTTACTTCTGTAACGGGTACCTTTCTTCCTGCCAGCTTTTTGAAATGTCATATGCTCTTGTCTTTCAGCTAAATCCATAATTAAATCACAGGTAAATTCTGCAATAGTTCTTTGTCCGTTGAAGTTGATAAATTCAACATCATCAAAAGGTGTATGATAATCCTGGTGTGCTCCGGTAGTAATAAAAAACACAGGTATATCCGATGCATAGAATACTGCATGATCCGAAGGCCCGTAACCTTCGGGTGAATAATTAAATGTGAGATCATAGTTCGCCGACAAGCTTTTCAGTATCTGCTCACTCTCCAAAGCAGTTCCTGTGCCTGAAATCAATACAGACCTTTTATCATTATCCAATCTGCCAACCATATCAAGATTTATCATTGCAAAAATCTTATCAATATCAACGGTAGGATTCTTTACAAAATATGATGATCCTATCAGGCCCATTTCCTCAGCTCCAAAAGCAATAAAAACAATACTTCTGCGGGGAAGATCAGGACCTGCCGCAATCTTTTCAGCAATTTCTATAAGGCATGTCACCCCTGATGCATTATCATCAGCCCCGTTATGGACAGCTATAGTATCGGGCATTCTTGAGTTTGATCCTGCACCACCCATTCCAAGATGATCATAATGTGCTCCAACAACAATATATTTATTTTGCAGCTCCGGGTTACTTCCATCTATAGCTCCTATAACATTCTGATCTGTAACGGTCTTCTTAACCAAATCTGTTTTGGCAATTACTTTGGCATCTATATTAAATGAATAAGTTTTTTTTGTTTCACTGATCTTTTTCTCAATATTTTCAATATTTGGGTAACCGGAAGAAATGAGTAAGCTGTCAGCCACATAACGCTTAATATTTATTACAGGTAATCCTGCATCTGATTTTGTTCTGTCAAAATAGAGGGATACGAGTTGATCAAATTTATCAAATTTGGGACCTGATACAAAGATAACCCCGGCCGCACCTTTGTCACGGGCCGTTAATACTTTTTCGCGATCACTGCTATAATCAATAAATTTATTACTATTATTATCCGGGCCCGGATCACCTTTCAGGATAATAACCCATTTATTATTTACAGCAACCCCCTCATAATCATCCCATTTTAAAGAATTCTCATTAATATCAAGACCGTATCCAACAAAAGCAATCTCTGCTATTACTTTATTGCTCTCGCTAAATGCATAAACCGAATAGTCAGTTTGATAATCATATTCCAATCCATCTATATTAAGGCTATTTTCCGAACCCGGTTCAATATCAGTTACAAGTTCGAAATACTGAAAACCATCATCAGCCATCATCCTGAGCCCGGCATTTTTAAATTGCTCTTTTATATAATTCGCGGCTATCTTACCTTCTGCTGTTCCCGTTTTTCTTCCTTTCAATGAATCGGAAGCAAGAATAAACAAATGTTCTTTCAATTCTTCCACGGTTATTTCCCTATCATCTATGGTCTGAGTATAAGAAGTAATATCTATTAATAATAAATGTATTATTAAAATGTATAACAACTTTTTCATCCTGATTCAATTATTTAATTTCAAGTAAAACGCGAAATTATCAAAAAATTACAAGCTAAACCTTAATGTTTCTTCAAAGAAAAGGTCAGATATTAAATTAAGGGTAAAAAAAAAGCCACCCTATTACTAATAAGGTGGCTTAAATAATTTAATTATTTAAAATTATTCAACAATCATTTTTCTTGTTTGTGCATTGTCTCCTGAAAATATGGTATAGAAATAAACACCATTAGTTAAATTATTTGCATCGATTGTAAAATAATGCATTCCTGCATTAACTCTACCTTTATCAATAACTGCTATTTGTTTACCTACTATATTGGTAATCACCATTTTCAGGTTGCATGCTTTTGTTGTATTAACCTGTACCATTGATTGATTTTTAAATGGATTAGGATAATTTTGTGATACATATGAAATATCACTTACAGCTTGATTATCATCATCACCAACATTAATACCTACCGGCAGATCAACAATGTTATTATCAATAACTTCATGTATTTCATAGCGAAGTGCAATACCTGGTGATGTGCTGGTCTGATATATTATATGATACTGGCCATCATAAGGATATGGAGCAAGTGAAGGAAAAACACATTCTGAGAACATATGGTAGATATCTCCTGTATAGTCAACCGGTTCTTCAAATGTTTCTCCTCCGTCGAATGACCAAACACCATATACATGTCTGTAATTCATATCGTTGCTAACAAAACCCGGTGCCAGACCAGAATAGGAAATAAAAATATCATCAAATTCATTTATAGTAATCTGTGGCATACTTGTAACGCCGTTCTGGTATGTGGCATATTCTTCATAAGCCATTGAGTCGAAGGGAACATCCAGTTTTGCAGCAAGGTATCCTCCCTCTTCAAGGCTTTCGGGCACTTCCCAAATAGTAGTAGCACCGACAGTCACGGTATCTAATGGATCAAGAGTTTCGTCCCAATATACCAGACCATTCGTCCAGAAGTAATAATAACCAGCTCCACCTTCCTGTCTGTGACATTGTCTTCCAAATACCACATAAGCATTACCCTCGTTATCAAGAGCTATGGCATTGTTTCCATCACCACTACCAAATCTTTCGGTATCATCAGGCAATGGACCACCATTCCATGGAAAATCGAAGAATTCAATTCTTTCCCATGAATCACCTCCATCATCAGATTTCATCACAACACCATCTGTAACTCCGTCAAAATAGAAGAAAGCAATAGTGCCATTTTTTGGTTCTGCCCAACCGTAGTCATCACCACTAAGAGCAGGATAGTAATCAGCTCCCATACCTTCCAGGATAATATTCTCCGGATCCCAGGTTGTTCCGCCATCAGCAGATCTGGAATATAATAATGCTCCATCCTGACCTTCCCACATTGAACCACCATTGGCAATAGGTGTTGTCAAAGCAATCAAATGAATTGTATCATGATTTTCACCGGATGTTATCATTCGTGGCCATAATAATCCCGGGCTTCCTTCAGGGCCTTCAAATTCAAATTCATTCCATGCGCCTTCACCTTTGTTTTCACGCCAGTTAAAAATCAGTGTATAATCAGAGCTATGGGCAACGGTAATCTCACCATTTTCACCAAACGGTGCATAGGAAGGCCAACCACATCTTGCAGATTGAATCCTTTCAGTGGGTTTGGGACCCCATTCCGAACCATCATAATAATTATAACCTGTCCCTCTTCCGGGGAATTGTGGCTCATCAAATCCCATTGTCCATGTGGCTCCTATTGTTCCGTCATCGTAAACATAAGCCCTGTTCTGAACTGAAGTATTTGTCTGTAAGTCATAACGGGTTTCTCCGATAACAATATCCTCATCCATAACAGTTTTTGCTGTTACAACAGGATTCAACTCTTTTGTAAAATTAAACTCATTAGCAACAGCTTTGTCAATCTTTGGCAATGCAAGATAAACATCTTTCTTTTTGCCATTCTGAGCAAAGGATGCTAATCCAAAACATAATACTAAGCTAAACAGTAATAATTTTTTCATAATTCTTTTTTTTTAGTTAAACTTTAATTATTTTTCATTTTAAATAAAAAGATTGTGCAATCAAACCTATTCAATCCATAATTCATATCCGATTAATTTTCTAAATCTCCGCACTTATAATCTTTCTACTGCAGCAAAAATACATAAAGTTTTTCAAACTATTTACTTCCAACAATTGCTGCAGTTCTTGGATTCAATATTATGCTTGATTGCACAACCTCTGAAGTCTTTCTAATTCTTAATCTTTTTTTTATTATTCAACAATCATTTTTTTCGTTACTGAATTATTGCCTGATAATATGGTATAGAAATACACTCCGCCAGGCAAATTATTTCCATCAATAGTAAAATAATGAGTACCAGCATCAACTTTACCTTTATCAATTACTGCAATCTGCTTACCAATAATATTATTTATGACCATCTTTAGATTTGCTTTTGATGAAGTGTTTACCTGCACCATTGATTGGTTTGTAAACGGATTCGGGTAATTTTGTGAAACATACTTAATATCATTTACAGTATTTTCTTCCATGCCAACATTAATGCCGATGGGCAAATACACCATATTATTATCGATATACTCATGGTCTGCATTTGCGCCAATTGCTAACCCGGGTGAAGTACTGGTTTGATAGACACAATGTATAAGATCATTTTGTATTAAGGGTGCAGTTGATGGGAAAGAACATTCTGAAAACATATGATAAATATCATCCGTTAAATCTTCTTTATATTCCCATGTTGCACCATTATCGAATGACCATGCCTTCCATATATGCCTGTAATTGAAATCACCACTAACAAAGCCAGGTGCAAGCTTTTGATAGGTTACAATGATATTATTAAATTCATCAAATACTATCCTTGGTTCCGATGTAATGCTTGTTTCATAAGCTCTTGTAACATCTGCAGCCAGTGAATCAATTGGGTCTGAAACCTTATCGATCAGATAACCTTCATCTTCCAATTGCTGTGGTACAAGATATACACTTGATCCTTCAACCAATACTGTATCCATTGGATCCATATCTTCATTCCAATAGAGCAAACCATTACTATATGGGTAATAATAACGACCGCCTCCTTCAAGCCTCCAGCACATTCTTCCTGCGACAACATGTATCTTGCCATTATTATCTATTCCCACTGCCAGGGCACCATCGGTAGCACCAAACCTCATTGTTTCATCCGGTGGAGTACCGCCCCAGGGAAATTCATAAAATTCCATTCTGTCCCAGTTATCCCCTCCATCTTCGGAATAAACAACAACACCATCTCTCACTGAACCATTAACAACAAAAGCCAGTTTACCGGCATTAGGATGTGCCCATGAATAGGCATCAGCCCCAATTGCATCAAAATAATCGCTGTTAATTTCAGGGATAAGTTGGTTCTCAGGATCCCATGTAGTTCCACCATCTACCGAACGCGAATAAAGCAGCGCTCCGTCCATTCCTTCATAAATTGTACCGCCATTGCCTGTAGGTACTGTTATAGCTATAAGATGTATGGTGTCATGATTTGGACCTGAAGTTACCATTCTGGGCCATAACAGACCAGCAGATCCTTCAGGACCTTCAAATTCAAACTCATTCCATGCACCTTCACCTTTGTTTTCACGCCAGTTAAAAATCAGTGTATTATCAGCACTGTGGGATACAGTTATCTCCCCATTTTCACCAAATGGTGCATAAGCAGGCCACCCGCATCTTACCGACTGAATTCTTTCATCGGGTATTGGACCCCAATCAGAACCATCATAATAATTATAACCTGTTCCTCTTCCGGGGAAAGTCGGGTCTGAAAATCCCATAGTCCAGACAGCAGCCATTGTGCCATCATCATAAGCCCAAATCCTGTTCTGAATAGCAGAATTTGTTTGTAAATCATACCTTGTTTCCCCAATTACAATGTCTTCGTCAAAAATTGTCTTGGTTCTTGTAAAATCCGGAAACTCTTTTTGAACAGCAGGTGCATCATCAATAGCCCCTGCTGAAGGTACACAAAGCAATTCTTTTCTTTGTGTATTGTCCTGAGCAAGTATGCCAATTACAAAAAACATACTTACAATTAAAAATGTAAATTTTTTCATAATAAATGTTTTTAGTTTAGATTAATGTTCTCAAATATAATATTACTACAAATTTAAAAAAATCTTAATATTTATCAAAAATACATTGTATTTTGCAGATAAACAAATTCTTTGTCACTACCATCTGTATGAAACTAAAAAATCTCTATCCAATTGGTATTTTACGATAGTATGTCTGAGTGTCTTCCTTAGTAAATTGTTTTCTGAAAGTAACGTGTTTCTTTACAAGCTTTCCCCCAACAGCTTTATGTATAGCCTGCATTTTCGGGTTAAAATCTCCTACCCAGGACATTTCAACAGTCTTAATTTTAGGCCACTTGCGCATTACCTTATCCATATACCAGAATATACCTGATTCCACACCCTTTTTCTGGAAATCGGGTGTCACGCCCATTATTGTAATTCGGGTTTGGGTGTGTACTTTTCGTTTTTTCAAAATCAGAAAATGAATTTTATTTATAAGATTCATTTTGCCATTAAAATGCTTGATTAGTTCATTGACATCAGGAAACATAACTAAAAATGCTATAGGTCTTTCATAATGATAAGCAAACCAAATAAACTCCTCTATCAGAATAGGTTTCGCCTGTTTCAAAGAAACCCAAATATCCTTTTTATTAATAGGTGTAAAATTTTCATGATGAATCCAGGCTTCATCATAAACTTGTTTTAGATCATTTACAAATTTTTCCGCTTGTGAATATTCAAAATGCCTGAAAGAATAACCAGGTTGTTCTCCTATTCTCTCAGCAATTCTCCAGAATCTTTCAGGAAAAGGAACTGTTAAATCCAGATGATTGGTATTTTGTGCAAAGTATGGTTTAAATCCGTATGCTTCAAATAAATCTTTGTAATACTTGAAATTATAATTCATGCCATGCATTGGAGGCATATCAAATCCTTCTACCAGCATGCCCCAGAAATTATCATTCTCGCCAAAATTAATTGGTCCATCCATTGCTTCCATACCTCTTTCCTGAAGCCACTCCTTGCACTTATCAAAAAGCATAAATGCAGCTTTTTTGTCATTTATGCATTCAAAAAATCCCATTCCTCCGGTAGGTTGTTTATAATTATACGCTTTTTTTTCATTAATAAAGGCTGCAACCCTGCCAATCAATTTTTTGTTATCATCAATCAATATCCAACGTGTTGCATTACCATGTTCAAAAAACACATTCCTCTTTGGGTCAAAAACTTTTTCAATCGCAGAATCGAGTGGGCAAACCCAGTATGGATTATTTTTATAAAGGATTCGCGGTACATCTAAAAACTTCTTCCTGGTTTTTTTATCAAGTACTTCTTCAATGTGCATAGGTTTAATATTTTAATATCCTGCAAATGTATGATTATTTTTATTCTGTGATAGTTCAAGAAAAAATTTAGGTTTCATCAGAACACTCAACATATTTCGTTATAGTAAGTATATTTGCATCAAATAAATATAGTAGTGAAAAAAATATATATCCTGGTACTTCAATCTTATCTTGGGCCTTTGGTGATGACATTCTTTATCGCCCTTTTCATACTTGATATGCAATTTCTGTGGAAATATGTTGATGACTTGGTTGGCAAAGGCTTACAATGGTACCTTATAGCAGAATTACTTTTTTATGCCTCGGCAACTTTCGTTCCTCTGGCATTGCCACTTGCAATTTTGCTGTCTTCACTAATGACTATTGGTAACCTAGGAGAGCACTATGAATTAGTTGCAATGAAAGCTGCAGGAGTATCACTTTGGAAAATAATGAGACCGCTTATAATCTTAACAATACTCATAAGCATGTTTGCATTTTACTTTTCCAATAATGTGCTTCCAGTATCTAATTTGAAATTCAGATCATTGCTATACGATATAAAACGGAAAAAGCTTGCTTTCAATATTAAGGAAGGCATTTTTTACCATGGTCTTGAAGATTATACTATACGTATCGGTAAAAAAGAAAAAGACGGAATACATATTAAGGATGTATTAATATACAACCATAAGGAGTCAATGGGGAATATCGATGTAACATCAGCAGAATCAGGTAAAATGGAATCCTCAGCAGATGGGAGATATATAATCTTTACATTGTATAATGGATATAATTATAAGGACAAAGTGGATCAAAGAGGCTACAGGGAAACAAAACCTTTTGAGAGAACATATTTCAGGGAAGAAATCCGCCGTTTCGATCTTAAGTCATTTGAACTGAGCAGAACAAATGAGGAGCTATTTAAAGATCATTATGCTATGCTTAACGTACAACAGCTTAATAAATCAATAGATTCTCTTAGATCTAAACTGGAAGATAAACAAAAAAAGTTCAGGGATAAATTCAAAAACAATTACAGGTTCTATTCCCAATCGGATACCATAAAAACAAATAAAAAAGACACTATAAATGATATGAAGGGTGAATTCCTTAAAAACTTCAAAACCTTCGATCAGAAACGAATATTAGATTTTGCTATTAATGCAGCTAAAAGCCTGAAAAAATCAATTACCTATAATAAAGACGCTTTGCAATCAGATAAGAAACTTATTCTTAAACATGAGGTGGTATGGCACAAAAAATTTACACTGTCGTTTGCATGTTTCGTTTTGTTTTTCATAGGAGCTCCTCTGGGTGCAATTATCAGAAAAGGAGGATTAGGGCTACCGGTAGTAATGTCAGCGATATTTTTTATATTATTTCATGTATTATCAATAACCGGTGAAAAATATGTAAAAGAAGATGTAGTACAACCTTATATCGGTATGTGGATCTCTTCGGCGGTATTATTACCTCTTGGCATATTTTTAACTTATAAAGCTACAACCGATTCACCACTGATGGATACAGATTCATGGATTAAGTTTTTAAATAAAATTCTTAAAAAGCCAAATAAACAATGAACATTCTTCTGATTTGCAATAAATCACCTTATCCTCCCAAAGAGGGAGGTCCGATTGCCATGAATGCAATTATAGAAGGGCTATTGCAAACAAATTGCAAACTCAAGGTTCTTGCCATTAATACAAATAAGTATTACATTTCTTTTGATCAAATACCTGAAAACTATCGTAAAAAGACCAACATTGAGCTTGAATATATTGATCTCTCGATAAAACCCATTGATGCTTTTTTGAATATATTTACGGGTAAATCTTATCATGTACAACGTTTTATTTCAAAAACATTAAAAAAACGACTTGTCAAGATTCTCAGGGAAAACCAATTCGATATAATCCAGTTTGAAACTTTATTTATTACTCCGTATATTGATGTTATTAGAAAACACTCTGATGCCAAAATCATCCTGCGGGCGCATAATATAGAGCATTTAATATGGCAAAGAATAACCCGGATAACTAAAAATCCACTAAAAAAACTATATCTGAACCATTTACAAAAAACACTCAAGAAATTCGAAATATCTTCACTTGAAAGATTTGACGGCATAGCAACTATTACTAAAAGAGATGGTGAGATTTTACAAAAATATACCTCAACTCCAATAAAAGATATATCATTTGGTATTGATACCAATAAGTTCCCTAAACCATTAAAAGACTATGAATTCCCATCCCTTTTCCACATAGGAGCTATGAACTGGATCCCCAATATTGAAGGTATCAGATGGTTTTTACATAATGTTTGGCCGGAAGTTCATAAAAAGTATCCTGTTCTTTCATTCTACCTTGCAGGAAGAGAAATGCCAGATTGGCTCACAAACTCAAAAATTCCCAATTTACAAGTTGTGGGGGAAGTGGATGACGCATATGAGTTTATCAATTCTAAGGCAATTATGATCGTTCCTTTATTTTCGGGAAGCGGAATAAGAATAAAAATCATCGAAGGAATGGCTCTTGGCAAAGCAGTTATTTCGACGAGCATTGGAGCAGAAGGAATTAATTATACACATAATAAAAATATTTTAATTGCTGAAACTGCAGAAGAATATTTACAGGAGATCAGCAAATGTGTTGAAAGCTCTGATTTCGTTATATCAGTAGGCAATAATGCACATGATTTGATATACGAAGAGCATAACAATAAAAAAATTATAAAACGATTAATTGATTTTTATCAGGAAATTTTATGAGTTTTGAAAAAAGATAAGCAGAATATCAAATAATGAAGATTTTCATATTATTACCAAGAATCCCTTATCCGCTGGAAAAAGGAGATAAACTCAGAGCCTTTAATCATATAAAATATCTTTCAAAGAATAATGAAATTATTTTATGCGCCCTGAATGACACAAAAGTCAATAAACAGGGTGCATTTCAGGCTGTTCAACCATATATCAATTCTGTAACATTTATTGATCTTAGCTGGTTTTGCAGGATAGTTAATACAATTAAAGCTTATCTGTCTGGAAAACCTTTACAAATAGGTTATTTTTACAGTAGAAAAGCTCAAAAAAAAATTAAGCTTCTTATAAAGGAAAACCAACCTGATCATCTCTATTGTCAATTAGTTCGGACAGCAGAGTATATTAAGCATCAAAGAATCCCGAAGACCCTGGATTATCAGGATGTTTTTTCCAAGGGAGCACAAAGAAGAATCAAAGTATCACCCTGGTACTTCAAACCTTTTCTTAAACTTGAGTATAAAAGGCTCCTCCAATATGAAAACCATATTTTCGACTATTTCAACAACTGTACTATAATATCAGAACCCGACAGGGATTTAATACCTCATCCAAGGAAAAATCAAATTGAAATAATCATTAATGGTGTCGATACTGACTTTTACAAACCAATGGAGAGTGATAAAAAACATGACATTGTTTTCACCGGCAACATGGCTTATCCACCAAATGTGAACAGCGTTGAATTTATTGCTAAAAAAATAATTCCTATTGTTAAAAAGGATAAACCCAATATTAAAGTGCTTATTTCAGGTGCTAATCCTGACAAGCGGGTAAAAGCAGTATCTTCGAAAAACATTGATATAACAGGCTGGGTAGATGATATCAGGGAAAGCTATGCCAGCGCTAAAATATTTATTGCACCAATGCAAATCGGGACCGGCCTGCAAAATAAGCTGCTTGAAGCTATGGCAATGAAAATACCTTGCATAACATCTCATTTGGCCAATAATGCATTAAATGCCAGAAACAATAAGGAAATACTTGTATGTGAAACTGCTGAAGAATATGCAGATAGTATTTTAAAACTATTGGACGATCGGGAATTTGCCTATAAAATCGCTGAAAACGGTTATAAGTTTGTTATGAAAAAATATAACTGGGAAAGCGCAACTGCCAGGCTCGAAAGGCTAATGCACCATACCTGATAAGAATTTTTTTAATTTTAATCTTAATACATCTTAAATATATTAAAAATCTTTACAAACTATCTATGATACATATTAATGATAAGCTCATTAAAAAAATTTCTTTTGCAGCAAAACAATCTGCCAGAAAGCGAAAGAATTATAATTTCCATAAAGAACCCGGGGATAAGCTTCAGAGAATGTTAAATGCTTTGGAGCCGGAAACATATATTCAACCTCACAAACATGAAAATCCTGATAAAAGGGAAGCATTCATAATTATTAAAGGTAAAATGGTTATTGTGGAATATGATAATGAAGGTAACATAACAGACCATATATTGGTAGATCGATCAAAAGGAAACTATGGTGCAGAAGTTCAACCTGGAAAATGGCATTCTATCATATGCCTTGAACCCGGTACGGTTTATTACGAAGTAAAAGACGGACCTTATGATCCTGATGCTGATAAAGAATTTGCAACATGGGCTCCTGACGAGGGAAGCATATATGCTGTTGAATTTAACAGGACTGTTCTTAACAAGCTCAATATTGATTAAATATTTATTTCTGCTACCTTTGCACCAAATATCAAAGACTTAATTCAAAAATAAAATATGACACAAAAACCCTCCGCACCTAAAGGAATGAGAGATTTTTCTCCGGTCGAAACAGTCAGGAGAAATTATATATTTGACATCATCCGCAGTATATTTCAACATTATTGTTACCTTCCGATTGAAACACCTGCAATGGAAAGCCTTTCAACACTTCTCGGAAAATATGGAGAAGAAGGAGATAAAATGCTTTTCAAAGTTCTTAACTCAGGCGATTATTTAAAAAATGTTAATCCTGAAGAAGTATCAAGGCAAAATATTCACAAGCTCACACCTTTAATTGCAGAAAAAGGATTACGTTTTGATCTAACTGTGCCATTTGCAAGATATGTGGTACAGAACCGTCATGACATAACATTTCCTTTCAAGAGATATCAGATACAACCTGTATGGCGTGCAGATAAGCCCCAGAAAGGAAGGTACCGCGAATTTTATCAGTGCGATGTGGATGTGATCGGAAGTAATTCCTTGTTAAATGAAGTGGAGCTTATACAGATCATTGATGAGGTTTTTGAAAAACTGAAAATTGAATCAATAATTAAAATAAACAACCGGAAAATACTTAATGGGATTACCGAAATAATCGGTGAATCGGATAAGTTTACCGAAATAACCACTGCCATTGACAAACTGGAAAAAATAGGATTGGATGAAGTAATTGCCGAAATCAAAAATAAAGGTGTTTCAGTCAATGCAACAGATAAGCTCAGATCTATTTTGATGCTGAAGGGCAAACTTAAAGAAGTATTTCCACAATTAACCGAAATTCTAAAGGAGTCAAAGACAGGAACCGAAGGTGTTAATGAATGCATGACCTTGATGAGATATTTAAAAGACCTTGATATAAAATCAAAATTCAGTTTTGACCTCAGCCTTGCACGCGGCCTGGATTACTATACCGGGGCAATAATTGAAGTTGTTTCAAAAGAAATACCCATAGGAAGTATTTGTGGTGGAGGAAGATACGACAACCTTACAGGCATATTCGGCTTACCTGATGTTTCGGGGGTTGGTATTTCTTTTGGTGCCGACAGAATTTATGATGTAATGAAAGAAATGAAACTTTTTCCTGAGCAGCTTGAATCATCCACACAGGTAATGTTTGTTAATTTCGGTGAAGAAGAGGCCAGGTTTTGCCTTCCATATCTTTCAAAATTACGCAATAAAGGCATCAATGCAGAAATATATCCCGACCCGGTTAAAATGAAAAAACAAATGGCTTATGCCGATAAAAAGAATATTCCATTTGTTATTCTCGTTGGCACAAAAGAAATCAAATCGGGCAAGATGAATCTAAAAGACATGAAAACCGGCAAGCAGAAACAATTAGACTCTGATGAATTAATCAAGATATTGAATACATAATCCTTTTGCTGGCGCGTGTCTGATAAATTCGCGTTTAAAACGCAATACTATCCGGCACTTGTTGAAAACGAGCACCGGCAATGGTTTGTTGGTTTAGCTGTAAATACAAAAAGAAATATTCATTCATGGAAATTCAGTCATAATTCAATCGTCATTCAGTTGAAATTGTCAACCGATCACACCTATCACCGATAACTGATTACCGATCACCGATCTTTCAGCTTAATTTTATACTTCCTTCCATCAACCACCTAAAAATTTTTTCATTTTTAGGCTATTATTTATATTTTTGATATTTGAATGCAATGAATTAGATCATTGACAAGCCTTATTAAAAGGTGTGTTATACATTCCATATTAGCATGTAAAGAACACCTTTTACTCCGGGTATATGCGAAATAAAAACAATGGTTTATGCTCTTATGTTGGCAACAAGTGTAAAAAGACAGACGAGCAGACAGATACGTTAGTGATAAATTGAAAATAGAAAGGATTTAGCTTTTTGACAGGACAGTGCAAATTTGATGGAAATTTATTTTGTTCTTTTCTTCCCCCCCGCAAAAAAAAGAAGGAAACCCCACCCACATTGCACACATTGCCAAAGCCCCACGAGCCA
>CAZJYD010000008.1:0-63366 GCA_964550205.1 uncultured Bacteroidales bacterium | reverse complement strand
GGTGGAAGAAATTCAGCAAAACTTATCATGTATTCGCTAAATTTCGAAGAATTTTTCAATACAACAAATAAATCCGGCTGGGATATTTCTACCAAAAAACTTATTACTATTTCTAAAAACTTACAAAAAAGTGGTTCAGCTTGCATTATATTATGTGCAAATACTTTACATATAGCAGCTGAAGAAATACAGAGGCACATATCTATACCACTTATCCACATAGCTGAAGAGACAGCTAAGGCTATTTACTCTAATAATATAAAAATAGTAGGATTACTCGGAACAAGATACACAATGCAAGCCGATTTCTATAGAAATAGCCTTAGTAATTATGGAATTAAATGCCTGATCCCGGATGAATGCCAAATTGACCTCATTCATGACAAAATATACAAAGAATTAGCTATAGGGGAATTCATAAATGAAACAAAGCAATTCTTTAAGGCTACCATTAATACTTTCAGGAAAAAAGGAGCAGAAGGTATTATTCTTGGATGCACGGAAATTCCGTTAATTATCAGGCAAAAAGATACTTCGATTAGACTTTTCGATACACTACAAATACATTGCGAAGCTGCTGTGAATTATGCTTTGGAAGATATAACTATAAGATTTGAATAATTATAAATTGTGTTAAAATAATAATGAAAAAATTGCATAAAGTTGCTTTTTATAAATATTTGGTTATATTTGCATAATAATTGATATTATATTATTAACAATAAATAAAAACAGGAGGATTATCGAGTAGATATCTACCCTTTTAATAAAGAACAATAAATAAAAGGGAGGCACTATGAAAGCCGAAGTAATTAGCGACAAAGAGCTAATAAAGAGGTATTTACAAGGTAATCAAACCAGCCTTGAAAAATTAATCACCCGTCACAAGAACAAAGTATTTGCATATATCCTTATGATTGTTAAGGATAAAGATCTTGCTGATGATATATTCCAGGACACATTCATTAAGGTAATTAATACAATAAGAGCAGGCTCGTATAAAGAAGAAGGCAAGTTCATTCAATGGGTTATGCGTATAGCACACAATTTGATAATTGATCATTTTAGAAAATCAAAAAGAATACCTGTTGTTGAAAACAATAATGATGATTATGATATATTCGACACAATAAAGTTTGTCGATCCATCAGTAGAAGAAAGAATGGTTACCGACCAGATACATGAGGATGTACGAAAGCTTATTGAATATTTACCTCGGGAGCAAAAAGAAGTATTGTTCATGCGCCATTATTCTGATATGAGTTTTAAAGACATTGCAGAAAAAACAAATGTAAGTATCAATACTGCACTTGGAAGAATGAGATATGCCTTGATAAATTTGAGAAAGCTCATAAACGAAAGAAAGATTATTTTAACTCCATAGTTTAAGTTATTAAACAGTGAAATAAAAACTATTGGTTCTTCGTTTGCAATTCATAAAACATTTTGTTAATCTATTGAATTGCCTATGAAAAACCAATTTACTTTTAACAACCAAAATCATTCACAAAACAAAGAGACAAAAAGCTTCGGCAATATTGAGTACACTCATGGACCAAGTGAAAGAGTAATAAATAATTTGTTGAATTATTCCAGGTCTCTGGTTGTACTAAAAACAAAAATGTTTGGTGCTGTGAATACCATTATGAATTAAAAACATTTTTATTAAAAAACAATCCCGGTTTATTTGTAATTGATAAAAACCGGGATTTTTTATTTTTACACAAAAAAACAAATTGACCAAAAAAGAAAGATTCCAACAGATAATTAACTATTTTTCAAAGCATAATCCATATGCTGAAACTGAATTAGGCTATACTTCACCTTATCAATTGATTGTAGCTGTGATTTTATCTGCACAATGTACGGACAGAAGAGTAAATATGATCACTCCTTCATTTATTAAAAAGTTTCCAAATGCAGAGAGCTTGGCCAGAGCCAAAAAGGAAACAGTTTATGAATTAATTAAAAGCTGTTCATATCCCAATAACAAAACAAAACACTTAATTGGCATGGCCAATGTTTTGGTTAATGATTTTAATAGCAAGGTTCCCCCTGATGTTAATCAACTTCAGAAGCTACCTGGTATCGGAAGAAAGTCAGCCAATGTAATAGCATCCGTTCTTTATAATAAACCCACACTTGCTGTTGACACACATGTTTTCCGGGTAACTGCCAGGTTAGGGTTAACAACAAATGCAAAAAACCCCTTACAGGCTGAGGAACAGCTTGTGAAATATATACCTGATGAAAAGATCCCTTTGGCACACCATTGGTTTATACTTCACGGAAGATATGTTTGCAAAGCAAGAAAACCTTTATGTAATAATTGCGGTCTTACTGATCTTTGTAAATATTTCCAGAACAATTCATTAAAATAATTATTCCTTGTTAATAACTCAGTAACCAATCCCGGTTGTTTACCAATTGAAATGGATATATTTGTATTATATTGAAACCAGACAAAAAGGGAATAAGATTAGTCTTAATGATTAACATTAAATGAAAATAATCGTTTATTTTTATACTGATAATATTTATTGATAAGAATATTTATCAAAATATAGACAACACAAATATCATTAAACATGGCAAAAGATAACAATAAAACAGACGATAAAATCAAAGCCCAAAAGCTTAAAGCACTGGATTTGGCCCTTGGCAATCTTGAAAAAAGCTATGGAAAAGGCACGATAATGAAACTCGGTGATGAGGCGGTAACAGATGTTGAATCCATATCTTCCGGTTCAATAGGGCTTAATATGGCTCTTGGTGTCGGAGGTTATCCAAAGGGAAGAGTTGTTGAGATATACGGTCCCGAAGCATCAGGAAAAACGACACTTGCCCTTCATGCAATAGCAGAATCACAAAAGAAAGGCGGTATAGCTGCATTTATTGATGCCGAGCATGCCTTTGACAGATTTTACGCTAAAAAGTTAGGTATTGATATAGAAAACTTATTAATGTCCCAGCCGGATAATGGTGAACAAGCTTTGGAAATAACTGATAATTTGATCCGTTCCGGTGCACTGGATGTAATTGTTATAGACTCTGTCGCAGCACTCGTTCCACGAAGCGAACTGGAAGGCGACATGGGTGATTCTAAAATGGGAATCCAGGCAAGACTTATGTCTCAAGCCCTCAGAAAACTTACAGCCTCTATTAGTAAAACAGGAGCATGTTGCATTTTTATTAACCAATTACGTCAAAAAATAGGAGTTATGTTCGGCAGCCCTGAAATAACAACCGGTGGAAATGCTCTCAAATTCTATGCATCTGTACGGATAGACATAAGGAAAATATCCCAGTTAAAAGAAGGGGAAGATGCTACTGGTAACCGTGTAAGGGTTAAAGTTGTAAAAAATAAAATTGCACCACCATTCAGGAAAACCGAATTTGATATTATATATGGAGAGGGAATATCAAAATATGGCGAAATAATAGATCTTGGTGTTGAAAAAAATATCATTAAGAAAAGCGGTTCCTGGTTTAGCTACGGAGATACAAAATTAGGCCAGGGTCGTGATGCAGTAAAAACCTTGCTTAAAGATAATCCTGAACTTGCCGAAGAACTTGAAAACAAAATACTTGATTCAATTAAAAAATCAGAATAATCATTATTATTATTCGTTCTAATATTCAAAAAAAGAAATGAAGTATTTGGTTCGATTAATAATATGGTCAATTATTCTTTTAATTGCGTTTTATTCTTGTGCTCCTGAGAAAAAGGGAAAAAAAGAACAACAAATTAATGAATCAATAAAACTTGCAAATATAGCCGAACTCAACAAAGAAATTTCCCAGGATTCAACAAATCCCGATCTTTATAATTTAAGGGCTAAATATCATATCAGAAATAAGAATATCAATAAAGCCTTTTCCGATATAAACCAAGCAATTCAGCTTGACAATAAAAATCCAACTTATTTTATTACACTATCAGATATTTATCTGGCAATGAGCAATAGTGTTAAATGTGAAAGTTCACTGAAGAAAGCTTATCAGCTAGACAAAGAAAACATTAATGCGTTGTTGAAATTGGGAGAATTAAACTTTATACTTAAAAAATATGAGGATGCTATAAATTACCTTAATAAGGCCATAAAAAAAGAAAAGAACAATCCAACGCCATATCTGATAAAAGGTTATGCTTATCTTGAAGGTGGAGATACAAGCCGTGCAATTGAAAATTTTCGTATATCAATCGATAAAGATCAAAATACATATGACGCACATGTTCAGTTAGGAATTATCTTTAGCAGAAAAGAAGATCCTATTGCAGTTGATTACTTTAATAATGCACTTAATATAAATCCGCAGAGCATTGAAGCATTATATGGGCTGGCAATATATTATCAAAATATATATAATGCAGAAAAGGCAATTGAGAACTATCAAAAAATCATTGATGTAAATCCTGATTTCAAATATGCTCATTATAACATGGGATACATTAATCTTGTTTATCTTGAAAAATTCTTAAAAGCTATTGAACATTTTACAAATGCTATTGAAATAGATCCTGAATATGCCAAAGCCTATTACAACAGGGGTTATTGTTACGAGCTAACAGGTAATTATGATAAAGCCCGATCAGATTATCGGAAATCGCTTGAATTTAAAACAAATTACGAACAGGCGATTAAAGGATTAAACAGGCTGGATAAAACCGGCAAAGTACAATCAAACATTTAGATATAGTTCTTTCTCAGTTCACCAAGCTCTTCAATCATTATATCAAGAGACTCCTTAAGATCTCTCAGCAAATCAAGATTGCCATCTTTAATTTTATTTTTACCATTTTCTTCCAGCTGTTTTGCAATTGTTTTGGGTTTGTCAGCCACAAAATTAGCAACTACGCCTTTCATACTATGAGCATTAAAACGAAGAGAATCAAAATCTTCTTCATTAACATTGTTTTTTAGCTCTTTCATTCTTTCCGGATATTCATTAATAAAAATATCAATGATTTCCAATACTATTTCTTTATCAAAAGACCGGAAATTCTCAATAAATTTCTCTCTATCTATCATAATACAACAGTATTAATTCATAAACTAATTAATTTTTTAATAAATGCTTAAAACATCTTTCGATTTATCAAGTTATCCTCTACAATCAATATGTTTAATTTGTTCTCTCCTTTTTTCGCCATGAATGACTTATTTTTTTGTTAAACCTGCTTTAATTACAATTAAAAGACCATGCCAGATTATTAGCACCCCATATTAGTTTATTTATCAACACCTTATAAAACATTAAAAACTATTATGGTTTCCAAATACTGGAATAATTATTATTTGTGGAAATTTATTCCCTTTTCTTCATGAAAAGTAACCTTAAAAAAGCATAATTTTATTAACAATTAAGTAACCAATCAAACAAACAGGTTTATGATAGTAAGCTTCCGATTTGATAAACAGAGAATGATACTATCCAGGCCAAAGAAGTTGTATAAACCGCAAGGAATATAGCCCATTTCCAACCTCCTGATTCTTTTTTAACTGCTACAATTACGGCAATGCAGGGAAAATAAATTAATATGAACAAAAGATAAGAATAAGCAGCAAGAGGAGTGAAAATAGTTTCTCCTTTTCGTTTGCCTGATTCATATCGTTCATCCCTTAGCTTTTGCGCCAGACCTTCGGTATTAATATTTTCTGTATTTTCAAGATATAAAACTGCCATAGTACTCACAACTATTTCTTTCGCTGCTATACCAGATAATAAACTAATTCCCATGCGCCAGTCAAAGCCAAGAGGATAAATAACCGGCTCTATGAACTTACCAACTTTACCAATTATAGAATTTTCCTGTTTTGTTTTTTCTTTCTCAGATTGTATTTTATTTATAGTATCTTCTCGCTCTCTAAGCAGCTTCTGATATTTTGTGGAGTCTTCCTTCTTATTTAATGGCAATAATGCTGAAGTATAATATTGTTTGGTGTTTTTTATCTTATTATCATACTGTTCCATTATTTCTTTGTTGCGGGGAAAATAACCTAATGCCCAGATAATTATTGAAGCAATTAAAATAACTCCCCCCATTTTTTTAAGATACTGAGAACCTTTAAACCATGTATGTCGTAATACTGATCTTGCTGTGGGCATCCTGTATGGGGGTAGCTCCATGACAAAAGGTATTTCTTTTGTTTTAAACAAGGTTTTCTTAAATATCAGTGCCACTATAATAGCCATTATTATCCCTATAGCATATATTGAAAATAAAATAAGACCATGATTTCGGTGGAAAATCGCACCTATTACAAGCACATAAACAGGTAATCTTGCACTGCACGACATAAAAGGATTAATAAGCATTGTTACCAGTCTGTCGTTCCATCCACCGATTGTTCTTGTTGCCATAATTGCAGGAACATTACAACCAAATCCCATTAGCATAGGGATAAATGAAGTGCCATGCAAACCTATTTTATGCATCAACTTATCAACAATAAAAGCAACTCTGGCCATATAGCCTGTGTCTTCCATTATTGAAATAAAGAAAAACAATATTAATATATTTGGAAGAAAAACAATAACTCCTCCTACTCCATCAATAACCCCGTCTATTAATAAACTTCTTAAAAGGCCTTCCTGCATATTATTTGATACTACCTGACCCAGAAACCCTACAGATTGTTCAATCCACATCTTGGGATATTCACCCAAAGTAAAGGTAGATTGGAATATCAATAACATCAGAATGATAAATACAGGATAACTCAGATACTTATTTGTCAAAATTTTGTCAACAGTGCGACTAAGTATCCTTATATCTTTTTTAGATGGTATAAAGGTTTCTTTCAGGGCTCCATCAATAAAACCATATCTCTGATCTGTAACAACCGATTCGGGATTTTCGAGGTAGTCTTTCTCTATCAATCTTAGCTCATCTTGAACAGTATTGATAATTTCATCATAATTTACACAACTTCTGACACGCTTTTCTTCCTCCCGGTCCTTTTCCAGAAGCTTAATTGCCATAAACCTTGGAGAAACTATATTTGTGATTTTTTTGTTTTCCTCTATCTTAATTTTGTCCTGAATGTTTTTTATTGCATTTTCCAAGTCCTCACCATAATTAATATGAACATGTCTTACGGTCGGTTCTCTGTCTTCAAAAACATCAATAATAGTATTGATTAAATATTTTATGCCTTTACCTTTTGACCCAACAGTAGGAACTATAGGAATACCTATCATTTTGCCCAGAACCTCATATTCGAACTTATCTCCTTTTTTAAGCAATTCATCATACATATTAAGTGCCATAACAACCTTAATATCAAGATCTATCAACTGAGTGGTAAGATATAAATTACGTTCCAGGTTAGACGCATCAACAACATTAACAACAACATCAGGTATTTCATCGAATAAATAATCCCTTACAAATAGTTCTTCAGGAGAATAGCTGGTAAGTGAATATGTTCCGGGAAGATCAATAATATTGAGTGTATATCCCTTGGTTTTTAATTTTGCTTTTTTGGCCTCAACGGTCACACCGCTATAATTACCTACTTTTTCATGTGAATGCGATGCAAAATTAAACAAGGATGTTTTACCACAGTTAGGATTTCCTATTAATGCAACATTTATTACATTACTCTTTAACTTTTGCTTCTTTTTTATAATTTCACTATCTATTATACCTCTGAACCCATTAACCTTTATTTTATTATCATTAATATATCTGACAACTTCTATTAAATCTGCTTCACTATTTCTTAGAGATACATTATATCCTAATACCGTATATTCAACAGGATTCTTTAAAGGGGCTTTTTTACCAACAATAACTTCCTTACCGGTAATGAAGCCCATCTCCATAATCCTTTTCCTAAAAGCTCCCCGACCCCTGATCTTGGTAATTATTCCTTTTTCACCCTCCTGTAAATCAAGCAAAGTCATCCAAATTCACTATTTTTTATTTAGACCAATTAAACTTACAATATTATAAAATTTTTCGTTACCGGAAAACAGTTATTATTAGTAAAAGTTTATTTTCTGTTAAAATTATTCAATTGGGAAATCTTGAGGTTCATCATCATTATTAACAAATATATAATGATGAATCATTTTTAGTGCATTAAGTACTTTACTTCCCCAATTGTTTTTAAATAGCTTTTTACATTCATATACTGCATTCTGTTTTGATTCTCTTGAATTTTTTTGATATAATAAAAGAAAATCGTTTATATCCTGGTAGGTATCTGCAAAATTTTCTGAAAGACTTGCTTTTACAGGTTCATTCTCATCAGGGCTTTCCAAATCAATAAACCAATACTCATCGATATTTGAAAAAAGTTTTCTGAAATCATTAAAAACATTCTGATATTGTTCTTCGGTAACAAAGCGTTCATTAGCATCGGGGTTATCAACTTTAACATGAGGTAGCATAGCCCCTTTTATATATAGCAAGGGTAATAACTTATTCAAATAATCCAATGCTTCCTCAGTTGAATAGCTGCCCATTTCAGTTATAAAAAGACAATATTCATTAGCAACTGCAATAAATTCCAATACATTTTTGGAATATGCCGGTTCATCTTGTATATTTGTCATTTTATCAAAGCTTTAAGTATTTATTCATAAATTATTTTCTTTGCTAAAATAGGAACGATTTTAAAATAAATTGTTTCCCAACTCGTTAAAATTTACTATTTTTAAAGAAAAAAGAACTCATATGGGTAAAACTGAGAAGAAAAGGAAACTATTAGAAGCATGTAACAAAGCACATAAGAAAACTATAGATAATATTCGTGAAGCTATGGATGAAGCCCAGAAGAGTGCTGATGAATATGGTCAGCAGCATGATATTTATGACTCCTACCGTACTCAGTTATACAGAAAAAGAGATATGTTTGCTCAACAGCTGCAAAAAGCGCTTGATCAATTAGAAATCTTTAATAAAATTGACCCTGACAAAATTAAAGATACCGTAGAGTTCGGATCAGTAGTATACACAAATACACAAAAAGTATTTATATCAACAAGTATTGGCAAGGTAAGTCTTGACGGTGAAAGCATTTATACAATCTCCCCCATGGTGCCATTTTTCCATGCAATGAAGGATCTTAAAAAAGGTGACGAATTTGAATTCAGGGGGAATAAAATAAAGATTAAAGATATCTACTAAACCACCAATATTAAATTACCTTTATTAATCATTAAAACATACTTATAATGTTCTTATGTGCTAATCAATTTATCGATCTGTTTCCGGGATAGCCTTTCCCATTTAGGATTAGATAATTTACCATCTTTATTTTTAAAATGAATAATATCAAAAGCTTCCTTGTAAAATTCGTATTTGGAACCTCTATCCGGATTTTGATGAATGAATACTGTGGTTTCAGGATTCAAATTTTCCTTATTAATTAATTCATTAGCCAGGGAGGAACAATTTTCTGTGATTGAGCTTCCGGGATTAATATCATAAAGTTCCGTTAAAATAATGATTTTCTTCTTTTCTTTTTCAATTATTTTAATGCCACATTTTGAAATTATTCCCAAAGCCGATTCAAATGTATATATGTCATCAATATATTTGTTATGATGTTTCATAAAAACAAATTGTTATATTAATACACAATAATCCTTTAGTACGAAATCATAACTTTTAACCGACTTTATCTATCAATTTTATCCCCGAATGATTTATCAATAAGGTCTTTTCTTCTCGAACGGTATGTGCCATCCTGAATCTCTTTATCGATAACCCTCATTAACAGTTTAAACATTTTTTCCTCTTGCGTTTCTTCACTGTAGAAACTCTCCCATGCATATTCATATAGTTCCTGTAATCTTTCCCGGCTCATATTTTTAGGTTTAAAAACTACTTTGCCTGCATTATAGTTATTCCAATCGAAATCAATTATTCTATCCTCTCTAAGAAGATCGTCATAAGCTTTGGTTTGTTTAAAAGGAGTTAACACAGTAAATTCAGCAAGTTCGATTTTCATTTCATGCAAAAAGTCGAGCAACCGCAAAATATCATCTTCTGTCTGGTTATCCATACCAAGGAGTATAGTGGCTTCAATTCCTATCCCGAAATCATGATATTGTTTAATCCTTTTTCTGATATATTCAGAATCATCAAAAACAGCCTGATAAACATACCATGCACCTGCTTGAGCAGCCAGGTCTAAAACTTCACTATCATTTTCTATTGTATGACAACACCATTTCTTTTTAAGTGGGATCATTTCTCTAAACAGTTCTTTTTCCCATTCTGTATCCTGTGCAAGAGAATTATCCACAATGAATAATCTATTATTTTCTATGGATTCAAGCTCCTCAATAGATTTTTCTATTGGTCTGGGGCGAAATTTTCTACCTCCTAAAAAAGCAGCACAACAAGGATAACAATTGAATTTACAACCACGTGATGCATGAAACAAATCAACCATTCTCACACCCTTATGGTAGTATAATTCATTATTTAAAATATCTCTCCTGGCCGGATTAATTTCAGAAGGATCAGGACGGTCATTAAAAAAATTATAAACTTTCTTAAGTTTATCATTCATGAAATCATTGATTACCTGTTCCATCCTGCCTTCTGTTTCACCAAGGAAAATAGAATCAGTATATTGCAATGTTTCCTCAGCATGAAGCATGGTTGCTATACCACCAAAAATAACTTTAATTCCCCTGCTTCGATATTCCTGTGCTATTTCCCAGCCTCTTTTAATCTGTGCTGTTAACATAACTGAGATACCCACAAAGTCTACCGGTTCATTAAAATCAATACTTTCAACATTTTCATCAATTAAATCAACAGAAACGTAATCAGGCAAAGTTGCCGCAAAAACAACAGGACCATGTGGTGGAAGGTTAAATGTTGTTTGTTCTTTTAGCTTTTCCCATTTAGGATATATAATTCTAAACTTCATACATAAACTTTATAAATAATTATAATAGATCATATGATCTCTCAGCTCACTTTCAATTATTTCCTTTTCATTGTCTGTTAGGCAATATTTATTTTTTCTATAATCTCCAAGTTCTTTCAGATAATCATTCATTTTGTTTTCCAAATTCTTTGAGTATTTAAAACCGAAATGCTCATAGACCGATTTTATGCTTTTTACCGGATCATTTTCAAAATCTTCAAACTTTAATTCAATATATTTATTATCCGGCAAACCCCTAAGATACTCCCTTGTTTTATTTAAATATTTGTTCATAAACACAGCAAGCTCACTAACCTTTGGAGGAACGAATCCTTTTTTCATTGAATTTTGTTTCCCAACCACACTCCACATGCGAATTGTTGAAGGCACAACATCAAGAGGATTCCTGTATATATGTATGAATTTTATATTCGGAAACATTTTACAAAGTAATTCAATTCTCAGAGAGTGAAATGGATTCTTAAACACAATTTTTTTTCTACCACCATTAATAATAATAAGTTTTTTACAAAATTCATATAAAAAATCCCGCCACTTATCTTCTTCCGTCGGAATAAAATCAGAATATTTTGAAAGAAAATACTCCCTATCTTTCGGAAATATCAGATTTTCCAGTGGGGAAGAGCTTGTCATTTTTAATACGGCATACTCATCTTCCTGAGGCTCATCAAAACCTAATTTAACATTATCCATAGGTCTTTTTTTACCAATCATCCTGCTCATGACAAGTTTGTAATATTTTCTTGAAACCAAAAATCCCTGTGGCAGGGAAACCTGAAATACAGTGGGTGCAATAAAATTGTCATCCAATGCAATAAGCTGATGTAGAAAAGTACTTCCTGAACGCCAGTGTCCTATTATAACCAGAGGATCATCCGGTACCGGAATAGAACAAACCTGTTTTTTGTATTTTCTCTTTTCCTTTATCGAAAAGAAAAACACCCATATTCCGTTCTGCAACAAAAATAGAAACCGGATAATATACTTTGGATATAATGTAATTCCTTTATTGCGGATTATTAACCGAAACAATTTATTTAACGGAATGCCCGCCAGAAAATATGAGTGTTTCATTTTTCATCTACTCTGTTAATAACAATTATATGAAAAGGTGTTACTGTTTTTATTATTTTGCTTATTTCAAATCCGGTATTTTCTAATAAGTTTTTAAAATTATCCTTAGTTCTTTCCCTTCCACCTTCAACACCAACAAGCATTTGCAAATCAAATAATTTCCCCCATGAATATTTATTCTTTCTTTTTAAATCCATTTCCACAATAAGAATTTTTGCATTTTCACTCATCGCTTTTTCAACATTTCGTAAAATTCTAACACATGTTTTATCATCAAATGCATGAAAAATATTTTTAAAAAGATAAGTATCAGCTTTCACAGGAATACTTTCAAGAAAGTTTCCTGTAACAATTGATGCTCTTTTTGCAACACCTAATCTCTTAAAATTTGATTCTGCCCTGCTAATTACATGAGGAAAATCAAAAAGAACACCTTTCGCTTTTTTATTATTCCTCAATAAATAACCCAGTAAAATACCTTCCCCACCACCAACATCAACCAAGGTATTAAAATCCGGCAAATGATGAAACCTTACTAATGTTTTTGAGAAGAACTCAGCGCTATCTGACATAGCTTTATTATACAATTCGTTTCTTTGCGGATTATGTTTTAAATAACTAAAAATATCCTCACCCAGCACCTTTCCGGCAACGTAGTTGCCTCGCCTGACAGCCAGATCCAGTTCTGATACCATCTTCCAGTTGTATTTACTCGTCTGATGGATGATCATATGTTTAACCGAATTTGGGCCTTTCGCAAGAGGAAGTGCAAGTTTTGACATTTCAAAAACCCTGTTATTCTTTTCTTTAAATATCCCAATACCAGACAATGCTCTCATTAATCTGTACAAAGCTGATACATCGGTTTTTGTTTCTACAGCTAGTTTATTAATATCCTTTGGACCTTTTACTAAGAAATCTGCAATTTCTAATTCAGCAGCAGTACCAATAGCCTTTGAAATCCAATAATTCTGGGCAAGTTCCAAAACAGCAAGATTAGAAGGTATAATAAAACAGGAAAGCTTTTTCAGACCGTTCCTGAATGAAAAAAAAATTCGGACAAACAATATTTTCAAAGATTTACTCATTATAAAAAAATATTTCGACTGAAGATGTTTGATTTATTTGTTTTTCAATCGAAATAATAATGGATACACTTATTGCACTAATTATTATATGTTGATATTTGTATTATCTATAAAATTAAGTCTTAAATGTTTGAATAAAACAAAATCATCTTGTTCTACTTACAATCCTTTTCCCATTTATTAAGATTCTTCTTTGAGGTTTTCATAACCTCATAAATACAACGTGCCCAGTAATTTCTGAATCCCCATCCACCTGGCTCTTCTGAAACCTTTGCTGTAAATAATACCTTACTGGATGAAATGTCAAAGAAAGTAACCCAAATACTTCCCATTTCTTCCAGTTTATTAAAGTCCTCAATAATAAATACCAATCCAACTCCATCATCATCAGAATTATATTGGCTTATTATACCCTTGACATCGTCGGCAGTAAAATCATAGGAATCCTCAATCACCAGTTCATCAGAACTTACTTCTTCATTTCTTTCACTTACAACTGATAAATCGTTATCAACATCATTCTTCTTAAAAAACTTCTTTACATTATACTTATCGGATTCCATTATTATCAATTGGTTCCATGCATCAAAATAATAGTTTACAATTTTGTCGGGATTAGTAAATCCTATAGCACCTATCATTTTTGCTTTTGAAAAATCAAGACCAAACCATGTAATGGTGGTTGAATTGAATGCTTTTGAGCAATCCTGGGCGCTTAGCGAAACAGCACCAAACGCAATTAAAAATAATATCACTAATGTTTTTTTCATGATTAATAAGTTTTAGATTTAAAATTCTGGTTGAATATATCAATAAAAGTAATAAATTCTGCTGGTTTAAACTAATAATTTTTACAACTCATCTATATTTTTACTTGCTCTTTCTCTAAAAATTCAGCTATTGAATCAATTGAATTCAATATTACTCTTGCATGATCCTGATCTGATATTCTCACCCCATATTCCTCCTGTATAGTCATTATTATTTCAATCGCATCTATTGAATCCAATCCTAATGGGTTATTTTTTCCAAACAACTGGGCATCATTAGGTACTTCTTCCGGTTTCATATGCGCTATATCCAATCGCTCCATTATTTTCCCTTTTATATCCCTTCTAAGCTGTTGTTTCTCACTATCATTCATACAATTTACTTTTGTTTATTTATTGTTTTATATAAATCCTTAAAGAATTTCTTTTCCAGATCACCTTGTATTTTAATTTTATCGCTTAATTCATTTATTCTGTTTTCTCCAAGGTCTCTTTGTTTTCCTATTTTCGCAACAAAATAAGATATTTTTCTCCACTTATCTCCTATTTCCATCATTCTTTTCGACAGTTCATTCAATTGTTTATTATCTAATATCTCCGAGGCTTGCTGAAGAAAAGTTGCATACATATATCTGAAACCTGCTCCACCCGTACCCTGATCTTCAAGCAATATATTGATTTTCATAATTTCGTGCGATAAATGT
Organism: uncultured Bacteroidales bacterium; assembly: GCA_964550205.1. Lineage (GTDB taxonomy): Bacteria > Bacteroidota > Bacteroidia > Bacteroidales > JAIOZK01 > JAIOZK01. The sequence goes on along the minus strand of CAZJYD010000008.1, from coordinate 48,808 downwards.
TCTTCATCCCTCACTAATTCAGGCCATGTTTTTACTTTATTCGCAAATTTATATATTCCCTTAACGCCAACAAAAGGTACAGGTAATTTCAACATATTTGTACAGGCCTTTTTAATACCTGTAATTATTGCTGGTTTGTAATCAATTCTATCTTGCTTGATTTCATCAGGATAATAAATAAAACCTCTCGGGGCCATAAAACCACCGGCAAACCTAGCCTTATATAATTGATCCTGATTTATTTCTGCAATTTTCGGATAATAGCTATCACTTACAATATATTTTGATGAATTCTTACCTATCACGATTATAAAATGTACATTATTATGTACTCTTTGCCATTCGGGCATATAATTCATATAAAAGAAATCCACCTGGGCAGCCGTAGGCAACTGCTTTGCAATCAATTGATTGAGTGCCTCTTCACCTTTTTCAATATCTTTAAACCGCTGAGTAATAAACTTAATCCCCAGTCGCTTGGATATTTTTTTTCGTATTTGTCCGGGCCTGCTTCTGAATATTATCGTGGGGAAACTAAAATTAGCATTATCCAGGTATCCAAAAAATATTCCGCTTGATATACCAAAAACTAATGGTTCGGTTATATCAAGCCCTTTATTATTTAATAATGACGTTAGCGTTCCTGTCTCACAATGAGCAGCCATCTTATGATTAAACTCCATTGTATTCATTTATTAAGTCCTATTTTAGTGACCAGATGTAATGGATTATTTGTTTTTATCTGATCAACATTGATCTTCTTCTCATCACCATTTTTTATCAGCAGTGTTTGAAACATATTTACCAGTGGCACATTAAATACTTCAGCATATTTTTTCAAAGTTTTTATTTTTATTCTATTAAAATATGCCGGTTTGAAATGCTTATGCAGTTTATGCCTGCTAATACCTACCCTAGATGCCAAATCTGCTTCTCCCATTTCCTGAAGAACCATATAATAATAAACAGTGGAAATTTCTCCCGAATGCAATTGCTTACGTAATTTCATTTCAAGATTTTTGCGTTTATTCCAGTAATCATCAAGATGGTGTTTCGAAATATACGACCCGCTCAATACAGGTCCATAAATCTCATCTTCTTTCTCAACATAATAGACATGTTGCTGGGGAGTATATTCGACATATAATTCTTTTTCCTTCATCAATATTGATTTTAAACAAAATTTCTTAGCTTATTTTTGTTTGTAAAATTACTTCAATTTCGTTAATTGGGTCATCAAATTTTATTAGCAAATTTATTGATACCAGAAATTATAATAATTAAACCATTGCAAAGGGTATTTTCTGAGAATTCTTTCCAATTCATTAGTATAATCTTTAATCATTTTATTCACTATTAGGTTTCTTTCATTAAGTTTTGAAGGATAAGGATAAATTTTGGCTTCGGTCGAATAAAAGTGATAATGGGTGGAGGTTTCTTTCATTGCATTAACAAAAAACACAGGTACTTGATATTTCATAGCTAAATAGAATGGGCCTGTAGGAAACTTTGCATTTTTACCCATAAATAGACATTCGGTATATTTATGCCCCTTTAAAAATCTGTCACCATGAATAGCTACAATTTCTTTATTTTCAAGAGCATTGCTGATTTCATGCAAATAAGAAAAGCTATCTTCTTTTATAAATATTATTTTAACAGTTTTCTTCACCAACACATCATTCAACAATTCCTTTATCCCTCTTTCTTCGGCATCAAACATTACAATATTAATATTTGTATCCAGCCGTTCAAGTAGTTGTCCTGCTATTTCCCAATTACCTAAATGTGCTCCTATAAGTACTCCTCCATGATTCTCTCCAACAGAAGTACGTAGATAATTCTCACCATCAAAATTAAAAGTAAATTTATCAGAAAAGCCGGCAAGAACAGCAACCTTATCTAATAACACCTGACCGAATTTATAATAATTTCTATAAATACTCCAGTAGGTTTTTATTAGAGGATACCCTAAGATCGTTCTAAAATAATACCTGATCCCTGATCTTTCAGTAAAGATCAAGTAATAAAAAGCAACAAAATACAAGACAAAATAAGCGAGAGATATATTAAATCTTTTAAGAATTAGAATAAAAATTCTGGTTCCAAGAACACCTCCTCTGCTTTTACCTTTCCATGAAGTCATTTACAGTAGTTTACAATAAACAGATTAATTCCGATAAGTTATTATCAAGCATATTTTTATTCATTGCAAATTCAGGTTACTAAACTGTTTTTCTTATGATCAATGTTGAATTTGTTCCCCCAAAACCAAATGAATTAGATAAAAAAACATTTATGTTCTTGTTCATGGTTTCTCTGACAATATTTAATTTTTCAGATTCTTCATCAGGTTTATTCAGATTGATATTTGGAGCAATAAAAGAATCTGTCATCATAATCATAGAATATACAACCTCGCTAGCTCCCCCCATCCACATTTCGTGACCTGTCATCGATTTTGTGGAACTCACCAACACGTCACCTCCAAGTACTTGATAAATAGCCTGTGCTTCATTTTTATCTCCTACAATCGTTGAAGTAGCATGTGCATTAACATAATCAATTTCACTACTATTAATCCTGGCATCTTTTAAAGCCCTTTTTATTGATCTAACAGGTCCATCAACATTAGGAACAGAAATATGGTCACCATTCGATGAAAATCCATATCCTATTATTTCACCTAATATTGGTGCTCCTCTTTTTTTCGCAGTATCATAATTTTCAATTATCACTGTTGCTGCTCCACCGCTTGGAATCAAACCATCTCTCTCACTGTCAAAAGGTCTGGACGCTTTTGTAGGTTCTTTTTCCTGTGTTGAAAAAGCAGCCAAACCATCAAAGCTACTCATCGATTCGGCACTTATTTCCTGTGCTCCTCCACATATTATCGTATCCTGCAAACCCATTCTTATAAGCAATGTTCCAATACCTATGGCTTGTGAACCGCTTGCACAAGCTGCACTTACAGTAAAATTGATTCCTTTGAGCTTAAAAATAACCGAAAGGTTCATGCTCACTGTTGAATTCATTGACTGAAAAATCGCTCCCGATCCCAATAACATAGTATCCTTTTTCTCTCTCAAAAGGTCCATACCTTCAACGACAGGAACAGCAGAACTATCATTGCCAAAAAGAATACCCACCTCATTATTATCAAGATAATCCTGGTTCAAATTTGACATTTCCAAAGCTTCTAAAGTTGATACATATGCATATTCACCTTGTTCTGCCATGCCAATTCTCATGCGCCTTGGTAATTTGCCTTTAAGGACAGGGCGTTCGATTTTGCCTGTAAGCGCAGATCTAAATCCCATTTCCTTTCTTTCAGGATCGTAAACTATACCCGATCTACCTTCATATAAAGATTGCTTTACCTCATGTATATTTTTTCCAATAGTTGAATATATGCCAATTCCGGTAATTACTACCTTATTCATATTTTTAAATTTTATATGCAGAAATCATGTATATAAACCACCATTTATGGATATTACTTCACCTGTTATATAAGATGATCGTTCCGAGGCCAGAAAATTAACCAGTTCGGCAACCTCTTCAGGGTATCCAAAACGGTTTAAAGGAATAGTCCTTTTTAATTCCTTCTCATCCAGCTCTTTTGTCATGTCTGTTTTGATATACCCGGGTGCAACAGCATTTACTGTTACTTTCTTTTTACCAACTTCCTGGGCAAGTGCTTTAGTTGCACCTATTAAACCTGCTTTAGCAGCAGAATAATTTATCTGCCCCGGTAATCCTTTTAAACCGGATAAAGAAACTATATTAATAATACGCCCGAATTTATTCACCAACATGTCCTGAATTAGTAATCTTGTAAGATAGAAAAAACTATTCAGGTTTGTATTTATGATCTCCTCCCATTCATCATTATTCATCCATATGATCACATTATCTTTCCTTATTCCTGCATTATTTATCAATATATCAATATGACGTTCTTTATTCTCTGCTTTCCATTTATTTATAGCATTTTCCACTTCCTTACTATTTGCAACATCAAATTTCAACAATTCCCCGCTACTATGCTTATTAACTTCTTGTAAAGATTCTTTTGCTTTCTGTTTATTTTTATGATAATTTATTATCACATGATGCCCGGATTCAGCAAGCTTTATACATATTGCTTTTCCAATACCCCTCGATCCTCCTGTTACAAGTGCATTCATAATTTTTTATTATTTATAATTCAATTTTGTTCTTTAATATATAATTTTTGATATTCTCAATATCCTCATATAAAACTTTATCCTCATTGAATTTGGGCACCAACTTCCTTAGTTCTTTATATGACCACTTTGTCTTCTCCGATAGTTTATCCTGAAACTCCAAATAATCAACTGCTTGTATTAAAGCTATCAATTCAATAGACAATGTTTGAAACGCGTTTTCAATTATTCTTTTTGTAATTAATGCAGCATTTGTTCCCATGCTGACTATATCCTGATTTTCATTATTACACGGAATGCTGTGAACATACATTGAAGTAGATAATGTCTGGTTTTCAGCGACATTTGAAGTAGCTGTGAACTGTGCACCCTGCATTCCAAGATTCAGTCCCAAAACACCTAAATTAACAAATGGTGGCAATATCTCATTTATCTTGTGATTCATTAAAAAATTCAATTGTCTTTCCGATAGCATAGATAATTTAGTAAGGGCAATTTTCAACTTATCCATCTCAAGCGATACATAATCACCATGAAAATTTCCTCCATGAAATACACATTTATTGTGCATATCAATCACCGGATTATCATTAACTGAGTTGATCTCATCCTCCAGCACTTTTTCAGCATTAACAATAACGTCATAAACCGGGCCAAGTATCTGAGGTATACATCTTATTGAGTAATATTCCTGTACTTTTTTCTTGATCCTATGATTTTTCTTATTGTTATTGTTATACAATACATCCGGTCTTCTCTTGGTTAATTTACTGTCTTGAAGTATGTTTCTAAGGATTTTTGCAATATAGTTCTGTCCCGGATGGGATTTAACCGAATTCAATTCATTTGAATAATGATCATCAAATGTTTCAACTATTTCATTAATAATTGCCGATGCAATAATCATCCAATTAAATAAATTTCTTGCGTGGATCAGGTTTATCACACCAATCCCTGACATCACTGCAGTACCGTTTATCAATGCTAACCCTTCCCGAATATGAATACCAATCGGCTTTAAATCGAGTTTTCTCAGAACATCATCTGTTGGCTGCCAGGTATTCTTGTATAATACTTTACCTTCTCCTATCAAAGACAATGCAAAATGAGCCAGTTGAACCAGGTCCCCGCTAGCTCCCACCCCACCATGTTCAGGTATATATGGGATTATGTTGTTATTTATTAATTGCCTTATGAGCTCAATAACTTCCGGATGTATTCCAGAAAGTCCTCTGCTAAAACAAATTAAACGGCTTATCATCGCCGCTTTAATACTATATTTATCAATAGGATCACCACAACCAGACGAGTGACTGCGTATTAAATTGAGCTGTAATTCTTTATGCTTATCATCATCAACTTTGTACTGGGCCATAGGTCCAAGACCTGTATTAATCCCGTATATTATCTTGTTCTCAATAAACTCTTCTAAAAACCTGTAATTTTTTTCCACTAATTCAAGCGTACTACTATCTACTTGCAGTTCTTCGTTTTGAAAGATTAATCGATAAAAATCGCTTATTCCTACCCGCGATTTGTCTGTTATTACCATTTTATCTTCCTCCAAATTGCTTTCTATCTTAAAACAGAAAAACAAAACAAAATTAACTCAATTCTATGAATTATAACAAAATAATATAGTTTAAATTCCTGTTTTGAAAATGAATGTTTTATGAAAATCTCTATCTTATTTTTCAATATAAAATTTCAATATAAAAACGCTTTAATATATTTTTGCAAGTTTAATAATTAATTTATGAAGTCCCCTAATATTGGAATAACAGGTGCAGGAAAAATGGGAATTAACCTTTTCTCTTCATTACTATATTTTAATTTTCCCGTTACTCTGTATCATTATAAGGATTCATCCTCTCTGAAAAAACAATACGAAAAACGTGTTAACCGACTAGTAAAAAATAAGGTCATTACAAAAGATACTAGCAGGCAAAAAAAAATAACTCATGATATTTCTGATCTGTCGGATTGTAATATCATTATTGAAACAATTACTGAAAATCTAAAAAAAAAGAAAGATCTATTTTCAAATATTGATACAATTATTAATGATAACTGCATATTTGCTACGAATTCGTCATCCATACTTCCTTCACTTATTATTCCCTCCAATAAACGCAGTGATAAGTTTGTAGGATTACACTTTTTCTTTCCTGTTGAGTTAAAAAATATTGCTGAGTTTATAATTCTAAAAAATACTGCTAAAAATACAATTAACTATATACTGGATTTCCTAAATAAAATAGATAAACATTATTTAATTCTTAATGAGCAAAATGCCTTTATTTTAAACAAGTTTCTGTTAAGGCTACAGGCCGGTGCTTGTCATATTATACAAGAAAACATACTTAGCTATGAAGAAGTGGATTCTATAGTTAGTAATAATTTTTTCAATCCCGGTATCTTCGAAATGTTTGATCATATTGGTATTGATACTGCATATTATTCAATTTGTAATTATATTAAATCAGAAAAAGATAAAGAATTCTATTACCCCTTGATGCAGGAGCTTGAAAAGAAAATTTCATCAAATCGTTTTGGAATAAAAAATGGCAAGGGTTTTTACGATTATAAAAATAACATCAGGATAAGTTCGTATAAAAATCAATCAACTAATAACAATAAAAAATATATTTCTGATGTGAATGCAAAATTTGAATCATGGTACTTAGAATCAGCATTGAATATAAAGCAACAAACAAATTTAACAGATAATGAAATAGATTTTGCATTAACAGAATTATTAGGATCTGAATCAGGACCTTTCTCATTAAGCAAAAAATTATAGTACTTTTATAAGCCAATATGGAAACAAGAGTATTCATCACAGGATTAAATATTATCTCAGCACTTGGACTAAACGCAAAAGAAAACTGGAAAAACCTCACGCAAGGTAATTCTGGAATTTCAAGAATATCTTTATTTGATCCTTCGGAACTGGAGACACAAATCGCAGGAGAAGTTACATCAGATTTTAACCAATTCTATCCACAATATATCAAAAAGCGAGCTGCAAAACAAATGACCAGAGTAACTAAAATGGGAGTGGTTTGTGCCAAGGAAATGATAAACAAGAGCAATATTGATCTTAATAAATTTAATAAGGCACGCTGTGCTGTAATAATGGGGATAGTTACAACAGGCAATTCAAGTATTGAAAAGGTAACAAGCTCCAAAAACACTGTTATAAAGAACATGAATAATGCACCTGGAGCCTGGATTGCAATGGAATATGGTTTTCACGGACCTAATTATGCAATTTCAACCGCATGCTCTTCATCAGCTTATGCAATAGCACAAGGCTATGATTTGATCAGGCACGGAATAGCTGACCTTGTAATAGCGGGCGGTACTGATTCTACAGTAAATCCGGAAGAGATCAGAGGTTTCAATGAATTATATGCACTTTCAACTGAGAATGATATTCCTGAAAAAGCAAGTAAACCATTTTCAAAGGATAGGAGTGGCTTCGTCATAGGTGAAGGTGCGGGAATGATATTATTGGAGGCAGAACATGCTGCCATCAAAAGAAATGCACATATTTATGCGGAGGTGGCCGGATACGCTCTTACCAATGAGGCATATAATATTATGGCTCCCAGAACAGATGGAAAAGGCATGACAGAAACCATGAAAATAGCAATAGAAAACAGCGGAATAAATAAATCCGATATTGATTACATCAATGCACATGGAACTTCTACAGTATTAAACGATCTGTTCGAAACTATAGCTATTAAAGAAATATTTACTAAGGATGCTTACAATATACCCATATCATCTTCCAAATCGATGATAGGCCACACTATAGGCGCTGCCGGAGCAATTGAATCGGCCATTACGGCTATGAGCATTGATGCTAATATAATTACACCTACTATTAATTTAAATAATCCCGATCCGGATCTGGATCTGGATTATGTTCCCAATAAAAGGAGGATGAAAAAAATTAATGCAGCTCTTGTTAACTCTTTTGGTTTTGGAGGACATAACGCTACTCTCGTGCTTAAAAAATACACATAAAATAAAAATGTAGTTTCACGGCCTTAATTCTCACGAAAATATTACTAATTTTGGCCATTATTTTAAAATATGTTGAATAATGGCAGAAATCAATAAAAACACAAGAAAGGAAGTAAAGAAAATTCTTATCGACTTTTTTGCCGAGGAATGCGAAGTAGATAAAAATACAATCACAGAAGAAACAGATATCTTTGAAGACCTGGAAGGTGACTCACTTATGTTTCTGGAGCTCATAGAAATATATAAGAAGAAATACGACCTAAATATAGAACTTAAGACAATAGGAAAATACAGTACAAAACATCCTGTCCGTAAAATCGGAGAATTAATAGATATGCAGTTGCTAATCATTGAACATGAAAACAAAATCCTGGAAATCTATTAACGGCTTTTAAAAAAATCATGGTAAGATGCGGTATTGATATTACAGAAATAAACAGGTTTAAAAAGTATCTAACCAAGGAAAATTCAACACATCCATTTTTAAAAACAGTTTTTTCCCAAGCTGAGATTATGACTAACTATACACTGAAAGGAATCGTTGGCTTTCCCTTAGGATTTGCCTGTAAGGAAGCAGCATTTAAAGCGTTTGGTATTAGCTGGACAAACAGCCCTATTGACTGGAAAGAAATTGAATTGTTATTTCATGAGGATATTGAAAATCATGAAATACGTTTTTCAGGGTTTGCAGAGGAATACCGGAATAAGCTCAATATTAAAAAAGCAATTTCTTCATTTGAAACAACAAATGATTATGTAATTTTTAAAATTATACTTACAGATGACTAAATCTGCCTCGGTACATTTATTTCCTGCCTTTGTGCAAAAGTACACGGGAGCTGAAGTTAAAATTCTTAACGATCATAATATTAATTTCGGGAATATCTTAACAGAAGCTCAACACATCGTTAATTCCAACATTACAGAGTTCGATATAAAAGAAAATAACTTTATGGATAATGAGCTCAAAAACCAGTATATCACATATATAATAAGTTGCGGGGTTTCAAAATTGCTGAAACAAAAAAATCAATATCCGGATTATGTTGCAGGTATAAGTATGGGCATTTATTCTGCACTATATGATATTAATGCCATTTCATTTAACGATGGACTTCAATTGATTATTAATGCTTATGAAATATGCAGAAAAGTTATTCCATCTAAATCAGAATTCGGAATGGGTTATATAGTAGGGTTGAACAAGGAAGAAATTCAAAATAATATATCAGAAAATAATCTTTGTGTTGAAATCGTGAATACCAATAACATTCATTCCACATTATTATCTGGGAAAAAAGGTGATATCATTAGAATTATAAAAATCGCAAAAAATGAAGGCGCCATACAAACAGGAGTTATCAATACTTCAATTCCTTATCATTCAAAATATCTAAAAGAAACTGAAAATTATTTTTCTACCTTTGTTGACAAACTAAGAATAAATAAACCCAGGTACCCAATCGTATCCTCTATTGATCAGCAAATACTTTTAAATCCCGAACAGATCAGACACGAACTTGTCAGAAACTTAAAAACACCATTGAACTGGCATAATACAATGAAAAAACTGAATTCACTGGAAATAAAATATTGCATAGAATGCGGACCTGGAGATTCATTATACAGAATTGGAAAATTCATCGATAAAGATTTTACAATTATTCCGGTAAACAAACTAAATACTATCCTGGCCCAATGAAAAGTATTTTGGTAGTATATTATTCACAAACAGGTCAACTGGAAGAAATATTAAAGAATTTGCTTGGACCATTAGCAAGCGATCCTAATATACATATTGACTATGAAAGAATAAATCCCATTCCTGATTATAGCTTTCCGTGGAAGTCAGATGACTTTTTCAATGTTTTTCCCGAATCAGTTAAATTGATTCCTTGTGAAATAAAACCGGTAAACCCGCCTTTAAATAAATATGATCTCATAATTCTGGGGTACTCTGTTTGGTACTTATCTCCTTCCTTGCCTGTTACAAGCTTTCTTCATAAGCCTGAAACTCATCGGTTATTAAAAGGAAAAAAGATTATAACAATTTCTGGAGTTAGGAATATGTGGGTGATGGCACAGGAAGATATTAAAAGTTATTTATATAAAATGGAGGCTGAGTTAGTAGGCAATATCGTTTTCACCGATAAGTCAAATAATTTAATCAGTGTTATCACAATAATAAAATGGTTAATAAAAGGAAATAAAGGCCCATACAGGTTTCTTCCTTCTGCAGGTGTTTCGGATAAAGAAATAGCAGAATCATCAAAATATGGTACTATAATAAAAAAGCATTTATTAAATAATGATTATTTAAAACTGCAAGATGAACTCACTAAGGAGAAAGCTGTTGAAATTCAATATAATATTTTACAAATGGAAAAAAATGCCAAACGCATTTTCAGAATATGGGCCGGTTTAATACTGAAAGCAGAAAAAAAGAATAAGAAAACAAGACTATTATTAGTCAGATTATTTAAATATTATTTGCTATTTGTCATTTTTATAATCTCACCCATTGCTTCTTTATTTTTTAATTTGAAGAAAATAATACTAAGATCCTCATCCGAATCAGATATTAAATATTATTCAGGTATTAAAAAATAACCAAATAAGAATACACACTTTGTTTGGTTGTATATATATTTGCAGACATTTGCATATTATTAATAAAAGACTAACTAATTATTTGTAATGATAAGTAAAGCATACATAACAGCTAGTTCTAAATATTTACCAAATAAACCAGTAAGCAACGAAGAGATGGAAGAATACCTTGGTTTGATCAACGGATCAAAATCAAGATCAAAAAACATAATTCTCAGAAATAATAAAATCACTTCACGATATTATGCGATTGATAAAAAAGGTAATTCCACACACAGCAATACCGATATTACTGTTGAAGCAATACAAAAGCTTTTTGATGATCATTTTAAACTGAATGACATTGAATTACTGGCATGCGGAACAACTTCACCTGATCAATTATTACCCGGTCATGCATCAATGGTACATGGCAAACTTAAATGCAATCCCATCGAAATAATATCAGCAAGTGGCAGTTGCAATGCAGGGATGTCGGCATTAAAATATGGTTATTACTCTCTTATTACAGGAAATACAAATAATGCCGTATGTACGGGTTCAGAGAAATTATCTACCTGGCTTTTATCAAAAAACTTTGAAGAAGAAACTGCAAAACATCAAGAATTGGGTAAAAACCCTTATATAGCATTTGAAAATGAATTTCTCAGATGGATGCTTTCGGACGGCGCTGGTGCAGTTCTTATGGAAAATAAACCTGCAATAAATAAAACATCACTTAAAGTTGAATGGATAGACATTAAATCTTATGCAAATGAAGTGGATACTTGCATGTATGCCGGTGGTATTAAAAAAAATAGTAGTGAATTAATGCCTTGGAGAGACTGCTCCTTAAATGAGATAATCAGCAACTCTGTTTTTTCACTAAAACAGGATGTTAAATTGCTGGAAGAAAACATAGTAAAATACGGAGGCAGAGGACTTGTTTATATTTTGGATAAATACAATCTAAATATTAACGATATAGATCATTTCATCCCCCATATTTCTTCTTATTTTTTCAAAGAAAAAATATATGAGGAAATGAAACGATTAAAAATACCAATTCCTTTGGAACGCTGGTCTTTAAACCTTGAAAGGGTTGGAAATGTTGGTTCTGCATCCATTTATCTGATACTTGAAGAACTTTTTAATTCAGGTAAATTAAACCCAGGAGAAAAACTCTTGGTGATGGTTCCTGAAAGTGCAAGATTTTCATACACATACGCTCTTTTAACAGTGGTTTAAAAACAATAAACTAATGAAAGTAAATCAAGTACCTCAGGATGATGAAAATATGTTAAATGGTAAAACCAGAGAAATCCAGTATGCAGTTGATAAGGATGGAAAATATGTAAAGATAAAGAGCGTAGGCTGGAAACCCAAAAATATCGTAATGAAACAGGTGTGGGAAGATACTAACAAAGAAATTGAAGAAGCAAGAAGAAAAGTAAAAGACGGAAGAGCGAGTCCCATATACTATTATATGAAAAAGAATATGATGACCCCTAAATTACTATCTGAATATACAGGCATTTTTATCTTATGTGTTAAGAGGCACCTTAAACCCAAACCCTTTAATAAATTAAAAAATAAGACGCTTATCAAGTACATGGAAGCATTTAATTTAAATAGTGTTAAAGATATTAATAATATTGAGGAATAAATGACAAAGATCGATTTTGACCACCGTATGGCTGCCCATTGTGAGAATGGAGTAGTTTCCAACCTTTTGCGGTATTATGGAATTGATCTTAGTGAGCCTATGATTTTTGGTATAGGTTCAGGTATCTTTTTTTCTCACCTGCCAATAATAAAACTCAACGGCATTCCGGTCACTACTTTCAGACCATTGCCGGGTTTGATATTTAAACGTATAAGACACTCTCTTGGAATTTCCACCGAAATAAAGCGTTTCAGGTCTCCCGAGAAGGCAATGTACGAATTAGACAATAATCTAAATCATGGTATTCCCACAGGTATGGTGATTGGAGTTTATCACCTACCCTATTTTCCTGCTCCTTATAGATTTCATTTCAATGCACATAATATCATTGCCTTTGGAAAAGAAGACAATAAATATCTCATTAGTGATCCCATTATGGAAACACCTCAGGAGCTTACCTATGATGAACTAATTAAGGTAAGATATGCAAGGGGTACATACAAACCCAAAGGCAAAATGTACTATATTAGTAAGGTACCTTCTGAGATCGATCTTAAAAAAGCAATAATAAAAGGAATAAAGAGAACTATCTTTGAAATGGTCTTGCTTCCGGGCCCAATAATAGGAGTACGGGGGATTCGTTACCTTTCTTCAAGAATAAGAAAATGGCCTAAAAGGATCGGTGAAGAAAAAGCATCAAAGTATCTGGGGCAGGTTGTAAGAATGCAGGAAGAAATAGGCACAGGGGGTGCAGGCTTCAGATTTCTCTATTCGGCTTTTCTGCAGGAAGCTGCAGAAATTCTGGATAATGATAGAATGCTTGGGCTTTCTCAAAAAATGACTGAGGTCGGAGATCAATGGCGTGAATTTGCAATAATGGCAAGCAGGATATGCAAAAAAAGAGGCCAGAATGAAATTTCATTTGATTCTATTGCTGATATGGTGCATGGTATCGCTGATAATGAGGAAAATGTATACAGGGAATTACGAAAAGCAATACGTTATTAATAATAATTTCATAAAATAAGAAAATCCAACAAACTATCTTTTAGCATTTTCGAGGCATGCCTCAAGGTTTTCTGATATTTTCTTTTCATTATTCTCAGAGTCGATTTCTTTTGATAATGCTATATTATAATTGTCAATGGCTTTATTATATTGATGTATGCTCTTATAATAATCACCCAAAACCAGATATAATTCAAAATATTCCGGATTTGTGGATCTAAACAATTTTAAAGTATCTGCACTGATTCTCCTACTTTTGTCTGTTGCCTTTAATATCTTTTTCCTCAGGCTTTTATATTTAATAAACTGCTGATAATCATTGGTAAACAAAAAAGTGTCGGGTGGTATGCTCAGCTCTTTATTGTAAATTTCTTTATTTTCTTTTAATCCGTTGTAATCCTTAAATACTTTATTCAAATCATAAGCCACATATTTACCTAAATTATAAGGGTTTGCAGATACCCACATTATCTTATTATATAAATCAAAAAGAACAGAGTGATGTGCAATTAATTGATTTATAGCTTTTTCATTTCCATTACCAATATCCGCATCATTTAATCCTTTTCGGTTTCTTAATATGCTTGCAGCTATTTCGGGTGTTATTGAATCGTATCTGTTAAATAGCTCCTTAACTCTTTTATAACGGTATTTTGAGGTTGAAGATGGTAAACTGGTATCGCTGAAAACCCTGCTTCTGAAATGATTTGTACAGATTATATAATTGGAATCAGGAAAAACGACAGCTTCTTTTAAAGGTGTTTTCTCTATAATTATTGTTTTACCATCACTTGCTGAGCTAACCAATATTGATTCCGAAACAAAGGTTTGTCTTTTTTTCGCTATCTTAACAGCCTCATCAATATTTCCGGCATATTGTAAAATTTCACGTGTAAGGATTGAGATCGGTGTAGACGATGATATAGGCAATTCTGACTTAGCAGCGTTAATAGTAACCGAAATCCCCTGGCAATTCATTCCTGAAACCACACCAATCATACCTCCCCATGTTACAAAAGCAAATTTATTCCCTTCATCAGGAGCAAAAAAAGCAACTATCTTATCTTCTGCAAATTCGTCACCTATTGAAAAATCAAAATTCCTACCGGTTATCAACAAGGTATCTTTTCTAGTAACATCCCAATAAGAAAATGAAGTACAACCAACAAAAGAATAATCTGCCAGAGCATGCCCTATATCATGAGCCGCATGATAATTCAGAATTCTCATATATGGTGAACCGTATCTATTAAAATCCTTTGAAGCTGATAAAGATATACCGTATATCTCCTTTAAGTATTCATCCGGTATCTTACTATCAAGATTACGGTTGAAATACTCAATCATCATCTGCAAAAAGCTGCGATAAATTGGGGAAGGCACAAATTCTTTTACTTTTGACACAAATATTTCTTCCTGTTTTCTTATTAAATCCTTGGTAAGTTTACCTATAATCACACCTCTTTCAAAAGCGCTGCCTTCAATATAAAGCTCCCATATACCTGTTTCGCTCTCTTTCAGCCAGCAATTGCCTATACTGTAAAAGTTATTATCTTTAGTAACAACTTTGGCCTTTACAATATCTGTTACAGGAACTTCCGGAGGTTCAACCCTGCTAACAAGTTTTACATATACATATGAAATAATCAGAATAGCCAACAGACTTATTCCTGTTATCTTCAATATCTTAGTAAACACAGATCTTTTTTTCACAATTTTTTTCGTTTATTACAAACAAATTGATCTCAATAATTTCTAATAAATTAACATACTTATGTTATGCAATATTATAGATAATTATTAAAAGTATAATTTTGTAAATGTATTGTAAATTTGCAGTTATCGTTTATTTTACCCCCTCTTTTTCTCCCCTGCGAGCAGGGGGAGATGCCGAGTGCAGAGAGACAGAGGGTGTAAATAACCATCACATTATACTTGACATTACACTAGCAAAATCAAAATAAAAAACATATAAGGAACTGCGATTAATGAATATTAAATTGATATTAGCAGCCGAAGAAGATGACCATGTAAAAGGAAGAAGATTATTTATGCCTTTATCGCTATCCACCCTGGTAAGTGCAGCTCCTGAACACAATTATACTTTAATTGATCTATTAAATAGCAAAAGAGATAAAATAAATTATAATGACAAAACCGACCTGGTAGGGATAAGTGTAAAGATGTCATCTGAGAAAAGTGCATTTGAAATAGCTGACAAATTCAGAAAAAATTATATACCGGTTATTTTGGGAGGTCCGCAGGCTTCAGCTAATCCTTATGTATCAAAACAGCATGCCGACGCAGTAGTAATTGGCGAGGGAGAACTTCTATGGCCTCGATTACTGTGTGATTTTGAAAATAATAAATTAAAAGACTTTTATGTATGTTCTCCAAATGAATTTAATGCAGGAAATTATACCGTACATTTTCTTGATAACTTACCGGATCTTAAATCCATTAAAAGACCTGCACACAATGCATTTAAGAATAAGTATAAATTTGATACGGTCTATGCTTCACGAGGCTGTCCGATAGATTGTGATTTTTGCCTTGTATCAAAAGTATTCGGTAAAAATACGAGAACAAGACCAATTAATGATGTTGTTAATGAAATAAAGAAATTCAAAGGCTATTATTACCTCATAGATGATAATGTTTTCGGAAGA
This sequence comes from uncultured Bacteroidales bacterium, assembly GCA_964550205.1. Taxonomy (GTDB): domain Bacteria; phylum Bacteroidota; class Bacteroidia; order Bacteroidales; family JAIOZK01; genus JAIOZK01. The sequence goes on along the minus strand of CAZJYD010000008.1, from coordinate 32,648 downwards.
AAAGGATCCTATGACTACTATTATGAATTGTATGACCGAATAAGTAAATTGCCAGGGAAAAAATACTGGATGGGTCAGGCCAATTTAAAAGCAGTTGCCTCAAATGAAGGGCGCAAAGTAATAAAAAAGGCTGTTGAATCCGGTTTGATATATGCTGCTGTCGGGTTGGAATCGATAAATCCTGACACCCTGAAAACCAGCGGAAGCATAAAAAAGATGGGAATACAAAAAGACAATGATGTGGTTTCTGATATGAAGGATAAAATAGAATTCCTTCAGGACTCAGGCATCATATTATCAGGCTGGTTTACAATCGGATATGAAAATGATACTGTAAAATCCTATTATGAGACATTAGAGTTTTGCAGGGAAACAAATATATTCCCTGTAATCAATCCTGTTTATGCACTTCATGGAAGCCGTTTATTTGAACGGTTGGAGAAAGAAGGCAAATTACTCAATATTAATACAAATGCTACAAATGTTCCTAATAAAAACATTAGTAATAATGAATTAATAAAAGCATTATTAAACATCGAAAACAAGGGGTACAGCAGAAAAGAAATACTAAAACGAACATTGTTCTATTTCAACAAATTCCGCAAAAATAAAAACCACCATATATCAGATATTATTCATAAAACATTTTTCGCGTATTTTACCCAAATGCCATTGAAAAAAATTGTAAAGCACGAACACAATAAGATTTTAAAAAAAATAAATACAAAAAATGAACAAGCACTTTAAATATAATATAACCGTGAGAGGTTATGAACTTGATAGTTTTAATCACTTAAATAATGCTGTTTATCTTAATTATCTTGAGCAGGCAAGATGGTGTGTATTCAAGGAATTGGATATGCTTGATTATCTTTCAAATAATAAATACTCCATTGTAGTGATTGAAACAAATATTCGTTATATCAAAGAATTAAAATTATTTGACGAGGTGGAAATACAAACATCGATAAAAATGGAAACCCCTTATTTGGTATTTTTACAAAAGATATTTATACAAAAAGACAATAAACTGGCTTCAAAGTCAAAGACAAAAGCGTTGATGGTTGACAGTGAACTTAATCCGGTTGATGTACCGGAAAAACTTTACAGCTAATAATGGAAAAAAATCCAGTCGATCTAAACACAGATAATTCAATCGGTATCATTACAATAAATGATACTCCGCATAATTATTTAAAAAGCCCTGTTCTGTTAGAAAAAAATAAATTAATTGATTTTGTCAAAAATAATTCACTTAAAGGAATTATTATTCAGGGTAAAGGAAAACATTTCTCTGCGGGTGCCGATATAGAAAAGATATACAAAGATGTAAAAAGAAAAAATTTCCATTCTGAAATAAATCTTGGCAATGAAGTATTAAACTACCTTGAAAACATAAATATTCCAATAGTTGCTGCCATTGAAGGGATCTGTTTTGGGGGAGGATTGGAAATCGCATTGGCATGTCATATAAGAATAGCTTCGGAAAGATCTTTATTTGCATTTCCTGAGATAATTAATAATCTGATACCTGGTTTGGGCGGAATTCAAAGAATACAAAATATTTTACAATCACAGGGTAAAAGTATTGAGCTGGTATTATCAGGTGAAACCATTAATGCCAATACGGCACACCGAATACATTTGGTCGACTATCTTGTTCCATCAAAAAAGGCATTTGAGTTTTCGATAGAATTACTAAAAAGAATTACTAATGACAGGCCACTAACAATCATAAACAGTGTTATGCAATCAATAAATAACATTCGAACTATGACTTATGAGGAAGCGCTGTATGAGAATGCCAGGTTGTTTTTTGAATTGGCATCACAAAAACCTTATAAAAAGCAGGATTAATCTAATGATAAAAGAAAAATTTGACATAATAGAATTGGGAAAATTCAAGGCAATGGCAGAAAATGAACAATTTATAAATAAATACTTTACAATTAATGAAATCAGGAATTATCCCGTAAAAAATGCATACAGAAGTTTAGCTGGTCGTTTTATTATAAAAAAGTGCATAATTGACAAAATTCTGATTTCAAACATAAATTATCGTTATATTGAAATTTTGAATAATGATCTTGGAAAACCAGTGCTAAAAACTCATAAAGAAATCCAAAAGAAATTAAAAGATATTAATATCAAAAGTATTGATTGCTCGATATCCCATTCACGAAACTATGCAACTGGATATGTAGTTTACCAGTTAAGTAACAATGAAACCTGTGTATGATGGAAAGAATTGATTGGAAAAAAATCCAGAACATAGGACATATTGTTTTAAGTAATCCACCGGATAACAGAATGGACACTCATTTCTACAATGATTTCAAGAATCTGATCAGCAATATATTAACAAATAGTGATGTTCAGGCTATTTTATTGTATAATAAAGGTCGTCATTTTTCTTCCGGGGCCGATCTGGATGATCTTTTAAAACAAATAAATAAACAAAAGAAATATACCAATGATAAAATACCTGATTTTCTTAAGGAAAACGTAGATTCATTTTACTCTTTAAAAAAGATGAATATCCCTGTTATTGCGGCGATAAGAGGTGTATGTATAGGAGCGGGGCTTGAATTGGCATTATTTGCAAATGTAAGGATTTGTGAGGAAGGTTCATATTTGAGCCTGCCCGAGTCCATGTTTAATTTAATTCCTGGAATTGGCGGTATTCAGAATTTTTTTCTTCATGCACATAAAGCAAAAACTATAGAATACGTTCTTTCCGGAGATAGCTTATCACCTGAAGAAGCAAAATCAATGAAACTAATAGATCACATTGTCCCAAAGAAGACATCCGTTGTTTTTGCCGAAAAGTTTGCACTTACCATTAAGGATTCTTACAATCCAATATTTCTTAAAGATGAACTGGATAAGTTTGTAAAGTTTGAAAAAAATAAATCATGAATAACCGTAAAGTAAAAATTACCGGAACAGGCACATACCTTCCCGGTAAACCTGTTTCTTTTGAAGAAATTGATAATTACCTTGGGAAATTCCTTAATACTCCTCATAAGATAGTTAAATGGTTAAACAGGACAAAAAACATAATGCACGAACTACTTGAAGTAGATCAGTATTATTTTGCAATAGATCCGTTAACCAGGAAATATACTGATGATAACATTTCCATGTCAGTTAAAGCTGCAGAAAAAGCTTTACAAATGGCAGGATTTCAAAAAAAAGACATAGAATTTATTGCATATGGAAGCCCACATCAGGACCAGATGCCCACTCCATCAGTTATGATACAAGACATATTGGGTATTGAAAGATGCGGCGAAATCTCAATACATGCAAATTGCACTTCTGCTTATAAAGCTCTTCTTACAGCATATGAACTCATCAAATCAGGCAGGTATAACAATGCATTAGTTCTTTCTTCGAATATTCCATCATCAGAATTAAGAGCAGACTATTACAATCAAAAAAAAATAAAAAAGGAGGAACTTTTCCTGAGGTATTTTTTAAGTGATGGGGCCGGCGCTGTATTGCTTGAAAATAGCACGGATAAAGATGATGGTATATTTCTTGAGAATGTATATATGGAATCCGCCGGAGGCAAAAAATCTCCGGCTATGTATAATAAGCGACCGGCCTACTGGATGAATCCCAGGGTAGAATACGAGGAAGGTTACCACCATCTTAAACAAATATTTAATGAACAATTAAGAAAGCAATTTATTGAAAAAGACGGATCGGTATTTTATAAAGGTTTAAAGCGAATGATAAAACAATATGACATTGATGTTAACAAAATACGTTTTTTTCAGATCAATTTTCCTTCCCGGCATATAGCAGAATTAATAATAGAGGAATGCGAATCACTTGGAATTTCAAAAGAAAAGGTCTATACTAAGTTATCCTCTCTGGGATATAATGGACCCCCAATGGCCTTTATTTGCCTGGATAAAATTCTGCGTGAAGAAAAATTAGAAAAAAATGATCTGATTCTTAGTTTTGTCACTGAGGTAAGTAAATTTATGCAGGCAGGCTTTACAGCAGGAAAAAGATAAACCCTTGAATAACAAAAAATACAAACTTTTTTTAGTAAATTCTTTTCAGAAATACAAGCAATACGCAACGCAATTCACCATGGCTCGCATTATGGGCAAAATAATTGTCAACACTTCGCTGGCATTACCCACCCTGGCAGCACTTACACCTGATAATTATCATATCAGGATAATTGATGAAGAAATAGAATCCATACCAAAAAGAATTAAACCAGACATTGTTGGGTTCGGAATCGTTTTCATCATCTTTCTTACAAGATTCAACCAGGAAAATAATTGCAAATATTGTAATAAAAACTAATAAGGAATTATAAAAATTGGATTTTATGTTAATTGGATTTTATATTATTAAAATAATAATCGAGAATTATATAGTATCCACTCCTCTTTTTATCAACCACAAAGAACCAATACTATAATAAAACTCCTCAAGCGGCAACTTCGTTTTTAATACACAGTTAAAAAAGTTGTATTTGGCATAGTCGTGATCAATGATCTGATCCTTTACTTTTTTATAGAAAGGTGTGCCGGGTAAAGGTGTAAGAATAGTATATCCGGCATAATTAACCTTATGTGAATTGGCATATTCAGCCAATGCTTTAAAATCATCTTTATCATAATGGGGTGGTATAACATAATTCCCCCTGATTAATATGTCGTTATTATGAAATATATTAACGGCTTCCTCAATATAACCTGCCGAAGTATTTTTATTATATTCCTTTAATTCAGAATCTTTATAAGATTCAAATCCGCATATGACAACCTTCAGGCCGTTTTTTGCAAGCTTTTCAATGAGCCAGGGATATTTAACAGCAGTATCAGCCCTTATATCCATAACATATTCCTTTTTAATTCCTTCTTCTTCTATCCTGTCAAATAATTGCTCTACAAAGTCCACATTTACAATGGTATTTGCATCGGCAAAACGTACAATATTATAATCAATGTGTTTTAATTCTTCGATAATACTTTCAACATTACGCTGAAAAAACTTACCCTGGAATTCACACCATATTGAACAAAAGGAACACCTGTAAGGGCAGCCCAAAGAAGTAAATGTATATGTAGTAGGATAAGGAGCCGATTTCACCCTGTAAGTCGATCTCCATCTTTCCAGCAGGGTGCGGTCAGGCATTAGAAAATCATCACCTGCAGCATTCCAGTTATTTGCAGGGACTTTTGTTTTCTCTAGCCCAACTTGTGTATTAATATATATGCCGGCAACATCAGTGTATGGCCGGTTTTTTTCTTTGGCTCTGATAACTTCCCTGAATGTATTCCCTGCCTGACCCGGGCAAACTATATCAATAGTTTGTAAATTGAAATCCTCCGGGCATAATGTTGCATGTAAACCTCCAGCTACAGTTAGTATTTCAGGATCGTATTGTTTAACAACGTCAAATATTTCCAGGGCAAAATTAAATTCCGATGTAATTATAGTAACGCCTACTACATCAGGTTTATATTTCTCAAGTAATTTAAGTGTGAGTTCTTTTAAAGGAGGAGTGTCCGGCTTGAGATCATATTCACCTTTAGTATCAAATAAAGTTACATTATATTCTTTTGCTGCTTCTGCTATAGTTAATAGTCCTAACGGAGGACCTATAAGCTTTTTATGTATGAATTGTTTTGCTTCTTCTGAAGCATTGGATAAAATATTATTATACGGCGAACGTGGCGGATTTATCAGTAATATATTCATGCAAAAATACAATGTCTCAATTCAGACAGCAAAATTACTTTAAATTTTGCTACATTAAAGAATGCTGCGAAACATAACACTTATCAATTCAACAAATAATTTAGAAACCCGTCACCCAACTCTGAGCCCTGCGCTCTATGCTCTATGCACAATACAACCAACCTATATTAAAAAATACAGCTTCTATAGCGCTTCTTTTATACTTGAATCACTGAACATATTTTCCAATATAATCTTTAATGCGGTTGGCATATATTGTTTGTAATCACCGGGTCCCCAGAAAGCATTTCCTCCAATTTCATTATTGCCCTCATTGCTTTCACTTGCCATTAATTCTCCGCTGGCATCGTATATACTTAATTGCATATCGTAGTTAAGAACCTGAACCCCGTATCCATCAGTATATAATTTATCCAATTTCAATAGTATCAATCTTTCATTTCCACTACTTAACAGATTATCTATTATTGCATCTTCTTCTTGATCATAAGTAGTTTTAATAATAGATGTGCTACAACCTTCTTCATTAAAGGCCTCGGCAATGGTAGTTGAAAGGTCATCAGTAAAAGGTTTTCCTGATTTTGTACCCATAGGGTATGCTATTCCTGCACCTGACCTCATATAACCTACAAAATCAGGTTTACGCGAACCATCAAGGATTTGACTCCTTTGATCCCAGGTTGCAATGCTGACACTTTCTGTTTTTACTTCAGGCAAATTTAAATTCAACCTGTCGTACTGAACTTTTCGGGATACAGCACAACCCGCAAATACAAAGGTTACAAATAATGCAACCAATACTAATAAACTGCTTGTTTTTTTTCTCATAATTAATAATTTAAGTTAAACATTTGATTTATTGTTTTGATAAAATAATTATTGAATGGTTTGTATTATTTCTCTGATTATATAAAACAATGTTCTGTAATTTGTCAGGTTTTTTCTGCGATATTAATAAATGATCAGGTACTTTATTATTTTTGATTATCATTGTTCCGAGCCAGAAACCAAAAGCAGAAGAGGTGTCATATTCACCACATAAATGTTTATAATATGCCAGAGGTTTATTCCTGAAAATGCTTTCCATCAATTGATAATATATCTTATCATTATCCACATCTCCGTTATTTCCTAAAATAACAAGGTCTATATCATCCAAAGACAGATTGTTTTGATTAAGTATTTTCAAAAATCTTTTTTCCAGGTCATTAATACCATTAAGTTTATATACTACATCCACTGCAAGCATTTGAGAATATGTGATTTCATTTTTTTTATCCGATACAAGAAAGAATGCCCCTCCTTCTCCGGGCATGGTGCCAACCGTTTTTGACATATAAAGTCGTGTATTGACAACATTCTCATCTTTCCATGCCGAGATCTGCTTTTTTTTGATATAATAATCTTCTGTAATTTCATCAATACCTCCGATAAGTATATTTTTTGCTCTTCCTTCACTTATATACATATAAGCATTTATCAGTGAACTTTCAAAGGAAACATTTTCATGTACAAAAGTTATATTATCATTGTAATTTTTCAACATCAAAGAAATTTGAGCTCCGATAGTATTATGAGTTGATTGAATAAAAGAGGTTGGATTCAGGAACTTTTCATTATAATCTAGCATTGTATTTAAAAATTTCTCGGTATCTTTTAAACACCCCAAACCAGTACCAACAAATATTGCATCCGGTTGCTCAATACCCGCCGAATCAAGGCAATATTTTGCCGAAGTCATTCCAATCCTCATAATTCTGCTCATTCTGCGAAGTTTTTTCGCATCAATGTATTTTTTATACTCCGGCTCTTTGCAAGTTAAATATCTTTTGCACTCAATAATATCGGTAAGAAAATCATTTGTATCAAATGTACACTGAGGTGAAATATTTGCAACTCCGTTAATAAACATATTATTACTATTTCAGATTAGAAAAAAGTAACGTAGAATCATTACCTCCAAAACCAAATGAATTCGACAATACATGTTTCAATTTCACATCACGAACTACTTCAGTAACCGGTATTATAGTACTGAGTTCTTCCATCGGAACGTTATAATTAATATTAGGAGGAATGAAATTATACTTCATAGCCAATATTGAGTATATGGCCTCAATCCCACCAGCCGCTCCAAGCGTATGACCCGTAAATGATTTAGTAGAACTGAATTTCGGTATATCCTCACCAAATAGCCTTTTTAATGCTTTTACTTCTGTGATATCGTTATTTTCCGTACCGGTGCCGTGCATATTAATATAATCTATATCACCTTCCTGAACATTACCTGTCTCCAATGCTTTTTTCATACTTAAATAAGGCCCTTCGGCATCAGGCGACAAAGCCGTTTGATGATAAGCATCATTAGAATTAGCATATCCTGTTAATTCACATATCGGATCCTTGCTTTTTCTCATTATACTCTTTTCCGACTCAATTACAACAAATCCTGCTCCTTCACCAAGATTTAATCCCTTCCGGTTCTTGTCAAAAGGTTTGCATTGATCCTTATCCAGTATATACAATGTGTTAAATCCGTTTAATGTAAATTTTGAAAGGCAATCCATTCCTCCCGCAATCACCCTGTCAAGAATATTGTGTCTTATTAACATGCTTCCGAAAAGTATTGCATTTGCAGCCGATGAACACGCAGTACTAACACTCGAGGCATACTCAGTAATATTTAATAACTCAGCAATTCTTTCAGTACAGTAACCACAATTATGTGCACGAATAAATTCAGTATTCATGCCGGTATTTTTATAATACTTTTCTGTTTTATCCATACCACCAACTGTAGTTCCTGCTATAATACCCGTATGTAGTTCACCGCTATCTTCTATTTCAGCATTATTATAAGCCTCCCTTGCTGCTATCATACCAAGCAAAGTTGCACGTGGATAATCAAGGTATTCAATATTCAAGAGTTTTGATAATTCTTCGTTAGTATGTTTTATTTCACCTGCAACAAAGTCATCTTTGTGAACAGTATCAAGAAGTTCAATCTTTGATATTCCCGACTTCTTGTTCAACAGTGATTGTAGATTTTGTTCCGTGTTATCACCTATCGCACTAATTATCCCTAAACCTGTTATATATGTTTTCTCAAACATTCAAATGATTTCTGGTATTTGCAAATTTTGGTTTATCATTAATTAGAATTTCTAACTTTTTACAATCTAAAATTATAAATATTATTAAGGTTACCTACATTGCATTCAAGTAAATCATCATCACCCTTTTCATTTCTAACCAAATAAACTACTGAATCATAATTATCCGGATCTGCAAAATTTACCCAACCGGTTATACATAAGCATGTATCTGTATAACTGAATAACAGATCGAGATTATTCATAATAGCAGATGCATCAAATTTTTCATTAATAAAAAAGATATTTTCTCCCATTATTTTATTTCTTATACAAACCTCACCCAAAAGTATATTAGGGAGCGTATAAACAAAAAGAGCAGGACTTGGTATATTATTTATAGACTTTTGGTATTCCCTGTCAGTATATAATGATGATTCGGAATTACTTAGAATTATTCCTATTTGATCGGGTTTATATTTGTAAAGAGAAAAATCCTGAAGTAGTATTTCTGTTCCCAAAAATCCAAGTTTGCAATGATTATCCATTTTAAAATATTTCGGATATTTTACGTTATAAAAGGAATAAACAGACTTAGCAAATTGCCTGAACTTAAGCATTTCGTTTTGCTTGTCTATTAACAGTGCTCCATTAACATAAACTTTATTATTCCTTATTATGACATATTTACTAATATACAAATCAGGTTTCATAGTACTTTTTTCAAACTATTAATATAATCCTCCAAACTTATTGAGATTTCATAGCCTATTTCATCCCTTTTTTGATTAATAAAGCTGCATTGCACCCGCCAAATCCTGATGCAGTCTTCAAAACCGTTTTAATATCCTCCGCCCTTGTAGTGGAAATAACATTAATATTTTCTGCTACACCAAACTCTTCATAATTAGCTGTTCTGAATAAAACATTATTTTCCATGGAATAAATTCCCAAAATAGTTTCAATAATTCCTGCAGCACCAAGAGTATGTCCAAAATATCCCTTAAAACTATTAACAGGCACATTGGCAATTCCTGCCCTTTTTAATGCTTTTGATTCCATATCATCATTATAAAGAGTACCGGTGCCATGTGCTGAAATATAATCAATATTTTTATCTTCCTTTATCGTGTTTTTAATTGCTATTAATAAACCTTCGCCTGTCCTTGACGGTCCTGAAATATGGTTGGCGTCGTTGCTGCATGATCCATTAACAAATATAGCCTTGTATTTATCATTATGTCTTCCGGAAGAAAGAATAATAGTGCCGGCACCCTCTCCCAATGTCAGGCCCTCCCTGTTCTTATCAAAAGGTTTACATGGGTTAATATCTAATGACATAAATGACAAAAAACCAGATACCACAAACTTCGACATTATATCTCCACCTGTAACGACTACATGATCATATCTGCCTGAATCAATTAGCCTCATTGCTGTAATTATTCCTACAACTCCCGATATACATGCATTTGAAATTATTATCGGTGCATTAGGATTTTTTAAATATTCCTGTATTATCTGCGCAGATTTCCATAAATAAATCCTTTCAGCAGGAAACAAATCTTTATTCCTCTCCTCAAGCAAGTCGATATTGCCTTTTGTAGTAGAAATAATTATCCCGGTTTTCTCACTTGTAATATCAATAGATGCTTGTTCCAAGGCATCTTCTATTGATAAAATCAATAATTTCTCAAAACGGGTGTATGAGGTGTGGTTATTAATTTTTTTGCTTTTATTACCAAGTGTTTCATTATTGACACAAGATAATGGTAATAACGAGGGAGCAAAAAGATTGCTATTATCTAATTTGATTCCAATATTATCATTTTCTATCTGTGCAACATTCTTCTGAATATTAAAACCAAGTGATGTTATAATGTTCGCTCCTGTTGTATATATTTTCATTTTTTATCTGTTAAAGATATCAGATAACTTGAATATTCTCCTAAAGACAAAACGGCAAATTTAATAATCGATAAGAAATAAATAACATCAATCAGGAAAATACGTTGGCTAGTTTATCAAGATTATTAACAGGATTGGAATATATTTCCATCATTAATCTTTCTATTTCATTTTTTTCTGAGGTGAAATCAGTTTTGTTAATCTTGTTATTCAGGTAATTTATAAATTTTTCCTTTTCTTCTTCGGTATATTTATTATTAAATCTTTTGCTATTATTCAGTTTGTCCCAGGCAATGTAATTTGTTTTCCATAATTTGTAATTCTTATACATCTGGTTATCGATAGTATTCACTGCGTTGTTAAATATATCATTCGGCAAGAGTTTGTCATCCTTCATTTTTTCAAGTGCATCATTTAAAGGTTTTCCAAAAGTCAGATGCATGCGACCTTTATGATTAACGATTCCGGACAGCATACTATTTATATCTTCATTCTTGCTTTTCCTGTATTTAGCTTTTTTAGAAATGTACAATTCAATAGCTTTCTCTATATCGCAGGGCTCATACTCATATGAAATTGTAACCGGAATTACATTCAATCTCATTAAGGTTTGAATTATATTATTTTGCGGTCCGACAAGCATTTTTAACAATCCTCTTTGTGTTTTATCATCACCGTTTTTTGTTCTGCCGTTTCTTTGTGAAATCCATAATGATTCATTATTTTCAATAACCACCTTATGAATATACTTTGAACGTAACAAAGTATTTTCAAATATTTCCTTTTTGGAACCACCTCTATTTATGATAAAAACTTTATTAAGTCTTGCCAGATCAGTGATTAACTGGTTCGCCATAAGGTTTGAGCCAAATGCGATTTGCGTTGTGGGAAATCTGTTCTCTACCAGTGCCAATTCCATAAAAGCAGAATCCAGAATAATATCCCTGTGATTTGCAATGAATAAATATCCCTGGTTTTTAGTAAGTTTATTAATCCCTGTATATGTTAGTCCGTCTGATGTTCTTTTAAGTACGGTTTTAATTGCATCATGTGAAAATTTACTCTGAAATCCATCAAGAGTATTAATACTCCTAAGTAATTCTATTAATTTTTTTGTTGAATGGCCGGGATATAAATATTTACATATTCTTTCAAATCCGGGATGTGAAATCAATCTGTTAATTGCGTCCGCAACTTCTGAGTTCTTATAAGGACGCAGTGATTCTATTTCTTTATCAACATCCATTAAACGCATTTTTTCTTTTATCAATGAATTTGATGGCCTTTCTGCTGTTTTTTGGAAATTGGAGCTTTGTTATTTCTTCAGTTGTAAACAGTTCAATAGCAGGTGCAACCCTTAACTTGGCCCTGAAATGATTCTTTATTCTTTTTATCAATTCTTCATCTCTGCGTTCAGTGCCTATTTTAATAAGTATTTCATCAGTATTAATATTACTTGTTGATAACTCAATTACATAAGTATTCACTCCGCTTATCTCATTCAAAATATCATAAAACGCAGAAGGATATAATGTAGTACCCTTATACTTTATCATTTGATTTTTTCTACCAAGTATAGGGCCAATTCTTATAGTGTTTCTGCCACATTTGCAAGGTTCTTTGTAATGTTTGCAAACATCCCCGGTTTTGAATCGCAGCATAGGCATAGCTTCCACACCCAATGTGGTTACTGTTAATTCTCCGATTTCCCCCTCATTGACAGGATTATCATTACTATCTAAAAATTCTACTATTAACAATTCTGGATGATGATGTCCCCCCTTGCCTTCAATACATTCAGTAAAGGCCGCACCCATCTCTGTAGAAGCATAGGTTGAAAACAATTGTAAATTCCATTTTGATAATATTTTTCTTCCCAGTACATTGTAATCCAGGTTAATATTCCTGATAGGCTCGCCTATACAAATCGCTGACTTAACCGAAGAATTTTTATAATCAATATTATTTTTTTCAGCATAATCTATAAGTTTTAATATGAAAGACGGAACCGTAACAAGTGAAGTAGGTTTAATCCTGTTTATAGTATCGAAATGCAGCTCCGGGTTACCCGGACCCACTCGAACGACTCCTGCCCCCAACCTTCTTGCACCCATAAAATATGCTAATCCTGCCATGAATCTTCTGTCGAGCGTAACAATGATCTGATAAATATCCTCCCTGGTTCCGTTAGCACACAGAAATGACAGGTATTCATTATATTCGAGTCGTTTAAGATCATTTTCCGTTGTGGCAAAGGTAACCGGATCTCCCGTTGTTCCTGAAGTTGTATTATAATCTATTACTTGTTTACGGTCAACACACAGGAAATTCATATTATTTTTTTGTAAATCGGATTTTGTAGTTGGTTTAATAAAAGATATATCTTCAAGGGTATTAATTTTTGATATATCAATTTTATTTTTTTTGAAAAATGATTGATAAAATACTGATTTATTATTTATATAGTCTAAAGTAACCTTAAGCCTTTTTTCCTGATATTCATCAATTTCCTTAAACGTTTTTTTCTCAATCGCAGGAATAATCATATTAATTAATAATATTTATTTAAGCTTTATTTAATATTTAATTTTAGAAAATTTACTTTTTATAAATAATGTTCAAATATAATAATATAATTATAATCTGCATACGAAAACGTGCTAATTTATTTTACTTTAATTTTTCTAATTATAGAATTGATATCAATAATATTCCCGCATGTTGTTAAAGAAGTTATAGTAACCCCGAGCATACCATGTAAATTTACATTTTGACCCGTTAAAAACAAATTAGGCATTCTTGTTTTGGATGAAACATAAGACCCGTGAGGACTTTTATGATCTTCAACCAGACCATACATAGTACCGTCAACAGTTCCCGTATAATCCCTATATGTAAGTGGAGTTGCCGTATAATAATTTTTTATAAAATTTCTTATTCCCGGATATTTATTATTGACTAAATCAAAAATAATATTTGCCTTTTTTCTTTTAAACTCAATATAATCATTACCCCTTTTTCCTATATTGGTATTCTCCCATTTTTTTACTTCTTCAAAACGCATAGTGGTTATAATAGTTATACTTTCAGCATATTCAGGATTGTCACTATCAGGAGTCATATACAATAAATAGCATAATGGCCAATCTCCGGTAGCGTAATTATTTGCCTGCCACACATCATCAGTTTTATTATAATAATAATTTGAATTGAAATATCGTAATTTAAATTTTTCCAATACAATATATACAGAAAATGCTGATACAGTATTTTTAAGTCTTTTTATTCTGTTAAATCGTGCCTTCCTGTATATGTTTTGATCAGTAATATCATTAGTTAACAAAGGATGTATATTAGAGATAAATATATCACCATAATGCTTGTGTTTATTTTTCACCTGAGCTGCCTTAATTCTGTTATCTTTACTAATCAATTTTACGACCTCCTGATTTGTATACACTGATCCACCGTTTTTTTCAATATTATTTTTTATAATTTCTGCCAATACTGATGATCCACCAGCTATTCTGTAGGAACTTCTGATAAAATAATTCATGATGAGTGCATGAACAAACAAAGAAGATTTTTCTTTGATCCCTCCATATAATAAATTGTTACCGGCAAGAACCGCCTTTAATCTCTTATTAGAGAATAGTGAATCAAGGAAATCATAGGTGTTTACATTTTGAGATTCATAAAACTTAGCATCACCTGATACATCTCTTAAATTAACTATGTTTAATTTGTCCCATACCGACTTAATCCTTCCAACATATTCATGTATTGATCTTTTTTCTTCAAAAAAATATTGAGTTAATATGTTCTCAAAATTATCAAATCCCATAGCGTAATTATAATCCTTATCCGGGAAACCAATTATATCAAAGGCATTTTTATTAAGTTTTCTCAGCTTTAGTTTATCAGTTATATCAAGATAAGAAAAGATCTTGTGTAATATCTGCTCTTCATCCATGCATCCTATATAGTGCATTCCTGTATCAAAGACGCACCCGTTCCTTTTAAAAGTTTGCAGATTACCACCTATCTGAGAATGTTTCTCAAGAACAATCACCCTGTAGCCTTCCTTGCTTAATATATTTCCACATAATAAACCACCAAGCCCGCTGCCCACAATAATAACAGTTTCAGATATGTTCATATCATTATTATTTTATGATATAGATAATATCGGATGTATATTTGGTATTATCTATACGTTCAACGCTTAATCCGTTTTCTTGTGCCAATGATATTATCCTGACACCTGAAATAAATGACAGATTCTTATATTTTGTTTTATTAAATTTAATAACCTTTGTTGATAAAAACTCTATCGCTTTGGTTCCTTTAATCCTCTTTTGCATATCTTTATCAGCATCCCTGACTATTATCATTCCGTTTGCCGGAATTTTATTCATGCATTCCCGCAGTATTGATAACTGTTTTTGCTCAGGGATATAATGAAGCACATCGTTTAAAATATATACCTCACTTTCAGGTATTTCAATTTGTGTTATATCAGTCTCAGAAAATTTAATACTCTTAAAGTGCTTTGCAATAGATTTTGCTGTATTTATCTTTTCTTCATCATAGTCTATTCCATGTATTATTCTTTTATCTGAGATATAATTAAGCATAAAATCTAAAAATCCGTATCCGCAGCCTATGTCAACTATCTTACAATCCCGCGGAATCACATCATTAAATAAATTGTAGTTTTTTTCAAATCTAAGCTTAATTCTCAGATACCATTCCAATTCAACTCCTTTGTATATGAATTGATTTATTAACCGCCTCTTAAAGTAATCAGGTGTTTCTATGCTTTTTCTTAGTTTATCATATTCTTCCCGGTAGAACTTATTGTATTCTATGGCATGATTTCTATAAGTAACTTCATCTTCACTTCGTTTACGTAATTTTTCCCTGTCAAATATTTTAACGGTTATTTTTCCCTTACGTAAAAAGAATTCATGCTTATTGAGGCAATGAAATGCACCATGTATCATAATGGGCTGAATTTCGAGGTTATACATATCAGCCAGCTTAAATGCCCCCTGATGAAATCTTTTTATTCTGCCATCCGGTGTTCTGGAACCTTCGGGAAAAATAAGAACCGAATAACCATTTTGTATAACTTTTTTTAATCTTGTATATCCCTTTTCCAATCCTCTATAAAGAGGCACATAATCAGAATATTTTATAATATGTCCAAAATACGGGCTATTCCAGACCCATTCATTTGTAAGCACAACAATCTTAGGATTAAGCATAATTGTAAGCGACAGATCAAGCTGCGACTGATGGTTGCTTATGATCACGGATGGTTTGGAAAAATCAAGTTTTCCTCTATTAATAAATATTTTTTTTGTATTAATATTAAAATAAACCAGAAAACGCATTACATAGCATAGAGCAATATGATGCAAATGCTTTGCTGTTTTATTAGGTAACGGAAGTATCTTTAATAAAGGTACTAATAACGTTAATAAAAAAGATCCAATAAGAAAAATGATAATAGTTGTAAGCGAAAAAAACAGACTTCCAATAGTAACAGGACCTTGGCCTGTTCTTTGATTTCCGGATACAAGCGCAGAAAATAAAAACGGCAGAATTGCATATGAAATAAAAAGTATTGCCGAAATACCTACCAGTGAAACTAATGCAATTGATCTTAATGCCGGATGATTTGCTAAAATAAGTATTCCAAAACCTGTAATTGAGGTAATCGCAGAAATCAATATAGATAACTTATATGATGGCAGTTCTGTTTTTCCTTCCTTATAATCATTCTGTAAACCACGCATTATAAAAATACAGTAGTCAATACCCAATCCGAAAATAAAGCTGGAAACAATTATATTAAAAATATTGAATTCAAGATTAAATATACCCATAAGTCCTAATGTCCAGAGCCAGCTAATGATCAATGGTGTGAATGCAATAATTGTCAGTTCAATCCTTCCAAGGAAAACTAACATGATAACAAATACCACTATCAGAGAAATTGTCACCAGCATATTGAAATCGTCTTTTAATATTTTGAAAAGGCGGTTCGTTAAGTATAGCTGATCAAAGAAAATAAGATTATCCTGATCTTCAAGTTCATCAAATAATTTGTCTTTGTTTGATCTGTCTACTTTCAATATTGAGACAACAGACATACCACTATCAAATTCAGTAATGTAGTTTTTCAGAAACATCTTTTTCATGGGATTGAATACCGAATCATCAACAGGTTTAAATTCTTTATTAAGAATGTGATAAAACTGCCTGAAGGCTTTTTCCTTAAAATGATACTTTTTACCTTTTTCTTTGATCGTGTTTATTACTCTTTCTTTTCCCTGATCTTTCCAAAAATCCGACCATTGCTTTATTTTCTTTATCTGCATATTTTTTGATAAAAGCAGATCTGAAGCAGAAGTTACATCATAATAAAAATCTTTATATTTCTTATCATCCAGAATTGCATTATGTTTTTCTGAGTTTTCCAATGCAGAGTTCAGATCATCCCCCAAAGAAAGAATATACATTGCACCATATGTTTGCGAGCTTATTTTTTTTAAATTTTCTTCCGCTTCTTTCAACTTATCAGGCATGTAATTAAGGGTTGAAATATCGCTGTTGAACCTGATGTTTTTTAATGTAAAAGCAAATACTACTGATAAAACAACAATTAGTATTATAATTATTTTACTTCTATGAAATTTAAAAGCAACAAAACGGTCAAAAATTGTCTTTCTCTTTCTACCGGAAATACTGCTATCTTTTCTTTTTAAAAATACAGGTATAAATAACAAAACAAACAAAGCAGATACAACAACACTCAGGGCAGCAAACTTACCAAGATCATTCAGCGCATCCGACTTAATCAGCAACAGACATAAAAATGCAGAAGCAGTTGTTATGCTGCTCATTAATATCGGTTGTGAAACATTTTTCAAGGATCGGGATACAGAACCGGAATTACGAAAATGCGTGTAAAGATGTAAGGAATAATCAATAGTAATTCCGACCAACACAGCTCCTATCCCCAATGATATTGCTGAGATTTTATCTTCTGTTATTGATAGTATGGCTATTGAAACACCTGCTCCTATAATAACAGGTAGAAAGAGCAAGAAAAAGATCCTTATCCTCCTGAAGATAATTATGAAAACCAGAATCAAGATAATAACCGCTATTGATACCGTAATAATAATATCTCTTTTAATACATTTTGCATTTGCTGCCGCAACAGCCGTCCCTCCATAATACTCCGCATCAATCCCTATAAACTCTTCTGAGTTATTGTTTATGGCATTTTCTATATCTTCTATCAGAACTGTATTTTTTGAGGTATTAGCAGATGAATATTCCGGATTTATAAAAAGAAGTAAATGTTTTTTATTTTTCGAGAATATGCGGGAATCATAAATAATAAAACTATCACCAAATCTGAACTTTTCCAGTTTTCTTAACACTAAAGGTACTATGTTCAAAGGATCTTTATATATGTATTTCTTGGTTACTATTCCCGAAGGTGAAATCAACACTTTCAGATCATTTTTAATATTATTTTCTATTTCATCATTAGTTAATCTGTTTGCTATATCCTCATAATCGCTACTATCCAGGAAAAAAGGAAGATAATTAAAAAAAATATCATAAACCTGAGAATACAAGCTTTCATCAATTTTATATGTTAATTCCTCAATAAGTATGTTAGTATCAAGTTTTGCGGATAAATTATCAGCAAAGCGGATCAGGCTATCAGGTAATACAAGGGAAGTATCCGATAAGCTGATATTTATTATTATCTGATCGGATATTTCGGAGCTTTCAATAACGCGGCTTATTTTGTTCAGGTTTTTATCATCAGGTATTATTGCATTAACATTTTCTTCAAGCTTAATACGGCTTGCGAAGATTACAATAAAAGCAATAATAACGATAAGAAAAAAAACAAATAATAATCTGTTTTTACTGAAGTAGCTGTATATTGAATTGAACAAGTAAATCATTTATTTCTTCTTGTTTCTTGTGATCATAAATACAGAATAACTTGCTAAAAAGAAAAAAGCACCGGCTATCACTGCAAAAACAATACTACCAATAATATATTGAAGCAGGTTTTCATATACCATTTCGAAACTGATATTACTCAAGTTAATTGTCCACGGTTCTTCGCCAATTACATAACCTCCTGTTGCAAAGCTTAAATATAAAATCAAGGGAATCATCGGCGGTATGCTGATGTTTGCAGCAATAAAAAAAATACCCTTATTCAGTTTAAGCAAATGAGCTAAAACAAATCCAACTGCAAGCTGATAGCCCCATATTGGCAAAATTCCCATAAACACACCAAAGCCAATAGCCGAAGCTATTTTAAGATTCGATTCCTTACTCCCAAGTATATCTTCCTTTATGATCTGCTTTATCTTCTTTTTTTTGTATTTTCTAACAACTGCCTTGGGCCTGTGCACAAAAAGCGCTAAAAAGACAAGTATCGTATTTAAGATACTAATACGGGTAAAATCAACAAAAGGCCTGAAATGAGAAATTCTATCTTCTTTTCTGGCGTAGTGTACATCTACAGGTACAGTTTCTATATTTACACCACGCCAGGCAAATCTAACCAGCACCTCTATTTCAAATTCAAATTTATTTGTATGCAATCGTGATTTTGATATTTCTTCTAATGGATAAAGTCTGAAACCCGATTGTGTATCTGGCAGGGAAATACCTGTTTCAACTTTAAACCAAAAATTTGAAAACTTATTTCCAAAGCTGCTTTTACCCGGAACTCCCTTTTTCTTCATATTCCTACTTCCTATAATTAAAGAACCGGGTTTCGATTTTAATTTTTCGATGAATAAAGGAAGGTCATGTGCAGAATGCTGACCATCGGAATCCATTGTAATTGCATATTTATAATCCTTTTGTATGGCATATTCAAAACCTTTGCGCAATGCATATCCTTTACCCTTATTTTGTTTATATGAAATAACATCAATTATCTTATATTTACTCAATACTTCCCTCGTATCATCAGTAGACCCATCATTAACCACAATTACATCATTAGTGTATTTAATAACATCATTAAGAACCTGTGATATTAAAGTTGCATTATTATAAGTGGGGATAACAACACAACATTTATAATCTTTAAATTCCTTTATGTAATTATTGTTATTCACTAAATGTACCCCTGAATTTTAAAAATACTTTATCATCTAATATTAAAGTACAATTAATATCCAATTCGTTATCTTCCAAAAATTCATAGGATAATTCCATATAAACAAAGGGTGTTTCTACAGGATTAATTATGGAAATGAATTTAATATTTCTGGCCCGGGTAAGCATAAAATTTTTATCTAATATATATTCTGCTATTTCCTTAATAGCCTGAATTTGACATACACCAGGAACAATTGGGTTTTTAGGAAAATGTCCTTTAAAGATATTATGATCTTTATTAAAATTAATACGTCCTTTAATTAATCCTTCTTTATTATAATTCATTTTGAATGTAAAGAAATCACCTGATAACATCATCGTTTGTTTTTAATAGTTTAAGCTCAATTTTAAAGTTAATTATACTTCTGTTGTTTATCAATATTTTTCGAGGAAGATTTTCTTTATATGAATTAACTTTCATAATTAAATGATTAAATATTCCCTCCTTTAACCTTATTTCAGTTATTTTGTTTTTGTTATTCCACAAAAAACAATATTTACTGTTTTTCCTTTTAAATAATAAACCCTTTTCATTACTCTCTTTTTTCTTATATAATTTCGCCCTTTTTGCAACTAGCACTTCATCAATAATTAACTTGAGAGAGTTTTCTACTTGTCCTATCAACCATTCATTTTCAAGAAACTTTTTACAATCTACTACTGTCCATGTATCATTGCTGTATTCCAGGTCAAAATATTTTAGGCCTACCTCCGAAATAAAGACAATTCTCTGAGAAGTATCAACATCCTTAAAAATAAAAATTCCCGTTAAATTAATGTTCCTGACATAAAAAGATGCTTTATAAAATATTGTACCATATGGCTGACTAATAATGGGTTTTATAAGTTCCGGGATATCACAGCCGGCTTCGTTTTTCATCAGTCCTTTTCTAATTGAGCAGGAGGTAAATAATATGCTCAATATACTAATTAACAGTAAAAATTTTGTCAGGTATCTCAGCATTAATTTCTTTATTTGAAAACGTAATAACAGAATAATCTTCTCCGGGTTCAACAATTTTAATTTTTTCTACAGTATAGTCCTTCTTTGAGAAATAGATAAATATTTCTGTAATTATCTCCAACATATTTTTATCTTTTGGAATCAATCTTACCAGATATGTTTTTTCATTTTCAAAGAAATTACTTATGAAATCTCCTGATTTTATAAGTGTTCCGTTAACGGAATTAATAATTATATTATTTATTTCCCTGAAAATTTTATTTGATTGAATATTATATTGATTTGTTTTGTTTTCATCCTTAATGGTAAACTTCCCTTCATTGATAAGTATTAAATAATAATACGGACTGGTATATTCCCATTTAAGTTTATTTTCTTGTCTAAAATAAAAATTACCCTCCGAGCGGATAACAATTGACAGATTTTCGAGATGTTTATCCTGGGTAAAATTGCTTTTAATGGAATTAATTTTACCGGATTCGTCCATAAGTCTTTTTTCAACAGAATCTTTATCAATTACCGGTTTGAAAGTCTCTTGTCCGCTGCTATCATTTATAAGTAAAAATAAGATAGCCATATATATCATCAGGTTTTTCATATATCACTTAGTTCGTTGATCTTTACAGCTATAAAATTATTTTTTTTCAAATAAACACATAATTCATCTACAATAAAGTTGGTTTTTTTTATTGTATCATGAAAAAGAATTATATCTCCTCCTGATATCTTTTTCTTTAATTTATCAAGTATCTTTTCTTTTTTTCTTCCGGTTGTATCATAAGATCGAATGCTCCAGCCAACTATAATTAAACCGGCTTTTGAGGCTGCCTTTACAATATTGAGATTAAGTACACCGAAAGGAGGCCTGAAATAAATATTATCAGCACAATATTTATTGATTATACTGCTTGTTTTATGAAGGTCATTAAACATTTTTTTCACCGAAAGAAAAGGAAAGCAGTTTTTATGGCTATACGAATGATTTCCAATAGAATGCCCCTCATCAATTATGCGTTTTACAATATGAGGTTTTTTTTCAATTTTTTCTCCAATTAAAAAAAAGCTTGCTTTTACATTATGTTTTTTTAATACATCAAGTAACTGTAATGTGTTCTCACAAGGACCATCATCAAAAGTAAGTGAAACAATATTTTTATCAGTTTTTACTTTATACAAAGATTTTGTAAAAAATCCCGATCTGATATTGAATACGCCATAAATAACAATAGCAAAATAAAAAGAAATAGTAGCTATTAAAATAATCCACCAGTAACTATAACAAAATGAAAGTATTAATGTAATTATTAAAACAAAGAGAAATGCAATATTTATCCTGCTGAAGATTGACATTTATACCGACAATAAAATAAATGAATGATTAGAATATTTTTTATGATTATATAATAATATCCGTCGAATATTACCAATATTTCTGTCGTTATTTCTTAATATTTGCGGAACATGCTGTTCTTTAATGATTTTTAATGCAGTCCATAAGCCAAATGATTGTGCAGTGTCGTATTCACCGCATACATTCTTATATACTGTATTTAACGAATCTGTAAAAACATTTTCAAGTAAATAATCGTAAATATTATCACTTAAAACATCGCCATTATTTCCGCTAATAAGAATATCTATATCACTTGTTTTAACATTATTGTTTTTAAGAAAAACATATAACTTTTCAGCAATATTAGAATGATCATTTTCCATGCTAATAAACATAACATCATCAATTCTAGCAATAGTATTATCTGATCGACGGTTTGAAATAATAAAAAAGTTTACACCCTCACCGGGGTAATAACCTCTTGATCCATTATTGATAGTGTTTTGAAGATCAATTTTTGAATTTTTAATACATCCGGTTTTAGAGAGTAGTTGAAAGCTTTCTTCTGTTATTTCGTCCACTCCTCCCAATAATATATCATTGTACCCGTGTTCTTTGAGAAGCATCGATGCATCTATCAAAGCTGTTTCAAATGAAATATTATTATGAGAATAGGTAAGATTATAATTTTTACATTTCAAAAATAATGCGATCTGTCCTGATACGGTATTATGAGTAGAATGTATAAAGGATGTCGGATTTATAGTGCCCTTATGTAAGTTTAAAAGAAATTTTGCAGTATCCTGAACACATCCCAGGCTTGTTCCTGTGAGAATGGCGTCCGGCTTTTCGATATTATTGTTTTTAAGACATTT
Source organism: uncultured Bacteroidales bacterium (assembly GCA_964550205.1). Taxonomy (GTDB): domain Bacteria; phylum Bacteroidota; class Bacteroidia; order Bacteroidales; family JAIOZK01; genus JAIOZK01. The sequence continues at coordinate 9,521 of CAZJYD010000008.1, read as the reverse complement.
AATAGAAGCCACAAGACTCATCCTTACAATTCTCCCCAACCTCCTCAGAAATCTTGGATCAATATGATCTTCATATCTTGGTTCTATGCAAGTAAAATAATTTTTTTCAGGTACCTTTAATTCTTTTAAAAAAGAACCGGTATTAAAAGTACGCTGTGGAGAAATTGCCTCAAATGAACTTAAATATATATCCATACTATACTTTTGAGAACACCAATGATGAATTATTTCCGCCAAATCCAAAGGAGTTTGATAAAATATTCTTGATATTATTTCCTTTCGTGAATTTGGTTTCGGGAATAATACCCAACTCTTTAATAGTTTCCTTGTAATTTAAATTAGGAAAAATATATCCATTAACCAGTGACAACACAGAAAATACTGCTTCTATCCCAGCAGCAGCACCAAGGGTATGACCTGTATAAGATTTTGTTGAGCTGAATTTAGGAATCTTATCTTCAAAAATTTTTTTTATAGCAACGCCCTCGGAGAGATCATTATTTAGTGTTCCGGTGCCATGACTGTTGATATAATCTATATCAGAAGGGCTGCAACCTGATATCTCCAATGCTTTTTTCATAGCAAGATAAGCGCCTTCGCCCTCAGGAGATGAGGCAGTTTGGTGATAGGCATCATTTGCATTTGAATAACCGGTTAAACAACACAACGGCTCCCTGTTCCCTTTTTTCATCGATTCTTCCGATTCCAGAACCAGAAAAGCAGCACCTTCTCCTAAATTCAATCCCTGCCGGTTCTCATCAAAAGGCTTGCATAGCTCCTTATCCAATATCATAAGTGATAAAAATCCATTAAGAGTAAATTTAGATAATGCATCTGTTCCACCTGCTATTGCCCTGTCAATAAAACCATTTTTTATCAATCGTGCAGCATGCATTATTGAATTTGCTGAAGAAGAACAGGCAGTGCTTACTGTTGTTCTGTAATCTTTAATTTTTAGAAACTCAGCAACCTTCTCGGTAGAATCACCACTCGGATGTGTTAATATAAAATCAACATGCTGATCATTTTTGAAATATTCATTCTCAGTTTTATCCATACCCCCTACTGTTGTGGCAGAAATAAAACCTGTTTTTTGCTCTTTATTTATATCAATTCCAGAATTTCTAACTGCCTCTTGAGCAGCAATCATTGCAAGAAGCGTGGTTCTTGTATATTTATAATACTCATTATATTTTTTGTTGAGCATCTGTATTAGTTCATTGTTTGTATGTTTTACCTCACCTGCAACCATTTTACCCCTGTAATCAGTATATAGAAAAGAAATTGGTTCAATACCGCTTTTTTTATTTTTCAGGGATGTTAAACACTGCTCAGTATTATTACCAACAGGTGATATTATACCTGTACCTGATATATAGATAGTTCTATCCATCAATACAGATTATGAACTTTCCTTACTGCTAACTTTTTGATTTTTTGAAATGAATTCTGCAAGGGTCTTTACAGAGTAAAACACATCCTTTCCTTTTTTGGGATCCTCGAGCTTTATTCCATATTCTTTTTCCAATAACACAATTATTTCCAACGCATCTATTGAATCAAGCCCTAAACCTTCATTAAACAATGGTTCTGAGGCATCAATATCATCAGGTTCAATATCTTCAAGATTCAATTGCTCAATAAGCTGTATTTTTAACTTCTCAATTAAGTTTTCCATAATCAATTAATATATTCTCTTTTTACCAATAAAAAACATTAAGATGCAAATTTAACTAAATTATTTAATGAAAATTTCCCGATTATCATTTCATTGATAATGTTAAGCTTTGCTTAGAATTTTTAAAAATTTAAGAGGTTTATTTTTGGCAATTGCGCTAATAAAATATATTTATAAAATATTCCATTGTTTCTTCCACCCTATAAAAAAGTCAGGTGGTGTCAGAATAAGTTCACCTTTTCTGTCCATAAATACCTGAATACTCTTTGCGGTAAGAACTTCCAGGCTATCATCGCATTTGTGTATCCTATATTTGAATATTATTTTTGCCGCATCCGAATTCATGTATTTTGTCTCTACACAAATTCTATCACCATATTTAACAGTATTTTTATAGTTTATATCGAGTTTAACCAGGGGTGTAAAAAGACCCTGTTCAAAAACATCGAGGTATCCCAGATTGTATTGTTCGCCAAAGGATTCCCTTCCATCTTCAAGGTATTTAACATAATTTCCGTGCCATACAACACCCATAGAATCAACCTCACTAAATCTGATAAGTATCTCTTTACTATTGATTAAATTTGTATTTCTTTCCAAATTATAGTTTATTTTGATTTAATTACAACATTCATTAAGGATTCTGCTAAAACGGAATTATTTAATTCCGTTTTAGACTCTATAACAATTGCATCAATTACACGGTGCCTAACATTTATTGTGGTAATAATTTTATCTCCGCATTTCGGCAAATTGTATATTTTTAACTCTTTCACAGATGCCAGATATCCGATTTGTAAAGAGCCGGATTGTGTATGTTTCATTCTTTCATATCCTGTCTTTAATGCAACTGTCTGGGCTATATTTTCTATCAATCCTGGCTCCCTGAATAATCCATCCTCGCAAAAGATATTTTCCTCTCTTACAGTAAGGAAAGTTTTTGCATAATTATCAGAATGATCTATTAACTCATCTACCATTATCATAGGCTTTCTGTGCGGGATAAATTTCGTTATCTGATCTCTGCTTATCAATACTGGATTCATAATTATTTCTTTTTGCACTTAAATAGTGTATGACTAACCCCCACATCATTAATTTCTTTAACAACTTTCATATTTGCCTTATCTATAAGATTTAATAAATCTTCCGAATGGTACATCTGGCTGCAACCATTTGCAATACAGGCAAAGTATAATGAAGTAGCATGTAATGAATAGGTTGAAGCTTTAAATCTTTGTTTATCCCAGTATGTTTCTAAAATAAACAGAGATGAATCCTCCGACATAGCTTTGTAAGACCTTAGAAGCAATTCGTAAATATCATCCTGAGAAAAACAATCCAAAAACTGGCTCATCCAAATCACATCCGCTCCCTCAGGAAAAGGTTTGGAATGATCAAGAAGATTAATTGTATGAGTATTGATTCTGTTTTCCATATTGTTTTTCCTGATATTTTTCAATGCATCATTTATTTGCCCGGGAAGATCAAGTATTGTTATTTCAACATTATCATCATATTCGGCGCATTTTATTGCGAACTTACCTGTGTTACCTCCAACATCAAGTATTTTTCGGGGTTTATCTTCAAAAACAACCGGCAATATTTCCGGGAATGCATAATCAGAATAATAATGGTCAAACTTATACCAGCTTTCTTGAACTTTATCAGGAAGCTCTGTTAAGGCCTCATATATTGTATTCCAATCACCAAAAATCTTTAGTCCCTCCGGTTCATGATTTATGATACTTTCTTTGAGCTTAAACATTCCAAGATAATTTACATCATTGGTAAAGTCCATATTTACCCTTGTCAGATCATCATTAAGAATAAAGTAGCCCGTCTTTGTTATGTAATACAAATCGTTTTTAACACATACCAATTCAAGGCTCAAGCCTGCTTCAAGCAATATTTTTACACCATACCTGGAAAGATTCAACTGTTTGGCAATTTCATCTAAAGTTATACCTTTCCTGTTTTTTATTATGGTTTTTAATATGCCTAAATCCCTGAGCAGTTTGGCGGCATGAAACATTACAGGACCAAATGATATCTTCTGGGCATCAAACTTTGCCTGAATCGCAGACTTATCATCTTTACCATATGTAACCGACATAGCTTTGCTGTATTTGAATAAAAAGTGAAAACAAAAGACAAATATACATACAAGTTAATAATCTTAATTATCACTTACTTGAGGTATTCTATTTGTAAATATGACTATAGTATTATCTGTAGTTCGCTCTTATAAAAGGAAATGTTCTGACTTACTATCAATATTTCAGAAAAATTTTGATATATATAAAAAATCTGCTTTTGTGAGTTTCTTTTTTATCTGTTTAAAAAATACGCTATCAATTTTTTACCCTGTCTTCTATGTATTCATATAAATCGTTTAAGGTTTTAACTTTGGTGATTTCCTCCTTAACAACCTTAAAACCAAAATCCTTTTCAATAATAACAGCAATATCAACAAAATCCAGGCTCTCAATACCAAGATCATTTATTAATCGTGCATCAGGTTCCAAATCCTCTTCAGCAATTTCAAACTCATCTATCAGCACATTATTTATCTTATTTTCAATTACTTCTTTTTTCATTAACTCATTTTTTAATAATTACTCTTATCTAGAAAAACAGGAGTAAATATCAGTAAACCATTATCAACATTTCATCATTACAAAATTAAAACAAAACTGATTTTTATCTATACAAAAATAGGAAATATTTATTTTCAATCAAGTAAAGCGATACTATTTTAAAACCAAAGCACTTTTTTTGATCATCATAAATCTAAATCACTGATTATGTTATCTATTTTCTTTTCAAGCTGATTATTCACCTTTTCATATTCATCAATACTCTTAACTTCTCCTTTTACTCCAAGATAAAATTTTATCTTAGGTTCGGTACCCGATGGTCTCATACTTATCTTGCTTCCATCCTCAAGAAAAAACTGAAGAACATTGGATTTTGGTAATTCAATACTTTCTTCTTCTCCTGTTAATAAATTTTTATCTGTTCTTTTCAGGTAATCTTTTATCCTTATTACTTTGCTTTGATTTATTTTATTTGGCGGATTATTTCTAAACCTTCTCATCATTTCCTGAATTTCTTCTTCACCTTTTTTACCTTTCCTCACAACAGAATATAATCTTTCTTTATAAAATGCAAATTCTATATATATCTCAATCAACACTTCATAAAGTGTTTTTCCCATTTCTGCGGCCCAGGCTGCCGTTTCGGCCAGCATAGCGCAAGAACTAACAGCATCTTTGTCCCTTACAAAATCACCTATCATATATCCGTAGCTTTCTTCACCGCCAGCAATATACTGTAGCTCGCCCTCGTATTGTTTTATCTTATCTGCTATGTATTTAAATCCGGTTAATACATCAAAGTATTTTACATGATATTTATTTGCTATATCTGCTAATAATTCAGATGTCACTATAGTTTTCACTATATACTCTTTGCCTGTAATTTTCCCTTTTCTTTTCCATTGATCAAGTACATAATAAAGCAAAAGTGTGGCAGCCTGATTTCCATTTAATAATACATACTTACCTTCAGGATTTCTGACAGCAATACCTACCCTGTCGGCATCCGGATCAGTTGCCATAACCAAATCGGCATCAACCTCTCCTGCTTTCTTTAAAGCCATTTCCAATGCTTTTGGTTCTTCAGGATTTGGAGAAAAAACAGTCGGGAAATCTCCATCGGGAACACTTTGTTCATCTACCAAATGAATATTTTCAAAACCGAACAATTTAAGCGCTTCCGGAATCAGCTTATAACCGGTACCATGAAGAGGTGTATATACAAGTAACAGATCCTTATGTTTTGTAATAATGTCTGGTGACAATGATTGCTCTTTGATCTTATTAAGATATGCTTTGTCTATCTCCTCCCCTATAACCCGTATGTTTTCCTTTTTACCCTTAAAACTGATTTCTCCAACATCACTTATTTTTTTTACTTCTTCGATAACATTAACATCATGAGGATTAATCAATTGTCCTCCATCATCCCAATAAACTTTATAACCATTATACTCTTTAGGATTGTGAGAAGCAGTAATAACTATTCCGCTCTGGCATTTATAATACCTCACTGCAAAAGAAAGTTCGGGAACAGGGCGCAGATCATCAAATAAATAAACCCTTACATCATTGGCAGATAATACTTCTGCTGTTATCTTTGCAAAATACCTGCTGTTATTTCTCGAATCATGAGCAACGGCAACTTTGATCTTATCAACATCAGGGAATTTCTTTTTTAAATAATTCACAAGCCCCTGGGTAGCCATACCTACCGTGTATTTATTCATTCGGTTTGATCCTACACCCATAATACCTCTTAAACCCCCTGTACCAAATTCAAGATCCTTATAGAAAGATTCAACAAGTTCCTGGGGATCATTTTCTATCATTACCCTGATCTTGTTCTTTGTTTCCTGATCGTAATTACCATCAAGCCAACGTTTGGCTTTTTCCATTATACTTTTATCAAACTTAGCATTGCTCATGATATTATTATTTAACATTCAGATTTAATTCTTTCAATACAAATTTTCAGACTATCCCTCCAGTAAGGAATTAATAAATTATACTTAGTCTTTATCTTATTTTTGTTCATTACGCTATATTGCGGCCGTTTCGACGGTAAAGGATAATCTTTTGTTTCAACAGGATTAATTTTACAACTTATTGCGGCTAATTCAATAACCGCATGTGCAAAATCATACCAACTGGTAATGCCTTCATTGGAATAATGATAAATATCAGTTGTAGTAATTTCCCTTTCCGAATTTACAATATGCAGAATTGCTTTAGCCAGATCATTGGCATAGGTTGGTGTACCCGTCTGATCAAATACAACATTTAGTTCATCCTTTTGCTTTCCATATTTCATGATGGTTTTGACAAAATTATGCCCATACGATGAATAAAGCCATGAAGTCCTGATTATTAATCCTTTTTTGGCAAATTGTAAAAAGTTCTTTTCCCCGTTATATTTGGATTCCGAATAGGCTGACAGTGGTGCGGGCTGGTCGCTTTCTGTGTATGGTGTATTTTTCTCCCCCCCAAAAACAAAATCAGTAGAAATGTGTATTAATATAATATTGTGTTTTGCAGTTGCTTTTGACAACAATTCCACAGCATAAGAGTTTATCAGCCCGGCTTTATCTTTTTCTTTTTCGGCTTTGTCAACTGCAGTATATCCGGCAGCATTAATAATATAATCAAAATTATCCGCTGCAAGAAATTTATTTAACTCCGATTCATCAGTTATATCAAGCTCTTCAACATCGGTAAATTCAAAATCCATATCCTTATATTCCACAGATAACTCCTGGATTTCTCTTCCCAGTTGACCTTTACATCCTGTAATTAATATTCGCTTCATTAAACAATCTGTTTAAAATATTCTATAGTCTTTTTTAAACCATCTTCAAGTTTTACCTCCGGATACCAATATAGATGTTTTTTAGCAACTGATATATCCGGTTGTCTTTGCATAGGATCATCTTTAGGAAGTGGTTTATAGATAATTTTCGATTTAGAACCGGTAAGTTCTATTACTTTTTCGGCAAGCTCAATGATAGTAAATTCATCCGGATTACCAATATTTACAGGACCCCTGAAATCTTCCGGTGTGTCCATCATTTTTACCATTCCCTTAATCAGGTCATCTACATACTGGAAGCTACGGGTTTGCTTGCCATCGCCATAAACTGTTATATCTTCACCTTTCAATGCCTGGACTATAAAGTTTGAAACTACACGTCCGTCATTGGGGTGCATTCGTGGTCCATAAGTATTAAAAATTCTTACGATCTTAATTCTTACATTATTTTGTTTATAATAATCAACAAACAATGTTTCAGCACAACGTTTACCTTCATCATAACAAGATCTGTCGCCTATAGGATTAACATGTCCCCAATATTTCTCATCCTGAGGATGAACTTCGGGATCGCCATAAACCTCACTGGTTGAAGCTTGTAGAACTTTTGCTTTGATACGCTTTGCAAGTCCAAGCATATTAACCGCTCCCATTACAGAAGTTTTAACCGTTTTAATAGGATTATACTGATAATGAATAGGTGATGCAGGACAAGCCAGATTGTAGATTTCATCCACTTCAATAAAATAAGGCATGGTAATGTCATGCCTTACCAATTCAAAATAGGGATTATCCAGCAGATGAACTACATTTTCCTTTTGTCCTGTAAAATAATTATCGAGGCAAATAACCTCATTACCCTCATTAAGCAAATGATCGCAAAGGTGGGAACCTAAAAAACCTGCACCACCTGTTACCAATATCTTTTTTTTCATCAGGAGATTTTTTTAAAAATTACTATACGGCTAATTTTTTTGTATTAATTCCGATACCAAAATACTCAAATCCTTTTTCTTTCATCTCATCAATTTCATAAACATTTCTACCGTCAAAGATCACAGGATTTTTCATCAGCTTCTTTATCACATTGAAATTAGGATACCTGAACTCATTCCATTCGGTCATTATTACGAGGCAATCAGCATCAATAATTGCTTCATACTGATCCGACACGTATTTTACTTTATCTCCTATTCGTCTTTTTGCTTCATCCATCGCTGCCGGATCATAGGCATATACCTCTGCACCATCTTTTACCAGACTATCAATAACAACCATAGAGGGGGCTTCCCGCATATCATCTGTGCGTGGTTTAAATGACAATCCCCACAAAGCAACTTTTTTCCCTTTAAGCTTATTATCAAAAAATTTAGCAATCTTCTTATACATTAAATTTTTCTGTGACTCATTAACGTCTTCAACTGATTTCAATACTCTCATAGGATAGCCATATTCATCAGCAGTTCTGATGAGTGCTTTCACATCTTTTGGAAAGCAGGAGCCACCGTAACCGGCGCCAGGATATATGAACTTATTTCCAATTCGGCTGTCCGTACCTATTCCCTTTCTTACCATATTAACATCTGCATCTACAATCTCACACAAATTGGCAATGTCATTCATGAAACTAATTTTTGTGGCAAGCATTGAGTTAGCCGCATACTTTGTCATTTCTGCCGAAACAATATCCATAAAGATAACAGGATGGCCGTTCATAACAAATGGCTTGTAGAGCCTTTCCATTATTTTCTTTGCCCGGTCTGATTCAAGTCCTACAACAATCCTGTCAGGTTTCAGAAAATCATTAACCGCTGCACCTTCTTTTAAAAACTCAGGATTTGAAGCAACATCAAATTCAATATCAACATTTCTTTTATCCAGTTCTTCCTGTATTGCTGACTTTACTTTCTTTGCTGTTCCAACAGGCACAGTGCTTTTTGTTACCATTAACATATAATCATTCATTTTTCTTCCAACCTCCCGTGCTACTTCCAGAACATATTGCAGGTCAGCGCTGCCATCTTCATCAGGAGGCGTTCCGACTGCACTAAAAACAATTTCTGCACCTTCCATTGAAGAACTAATATCAGTTGAAAAATGCAATCTGTCTTTTTTGATATTTCTGTGAACCATTTCTTCAAGGCCCGGTTCATAGATTGGAATAATACCTTTTTTAAGGTTTTCAATTTTTTTCTCATCAATATCAACACATGTTACCTCTATCCCCACTTCCGAAAAACATGTTCCGGTAACAAGTCCTACGTAACCTGTTCCGACAATTAGTATTTTCATGATTATTAGTTTTATTTATTAATATTACAATTAACCAGGCAAAAATAAGAAAATTCAGGATTCAATTAAATCAAACAGATAATAACAGGTCATTCCGAATGAAACACGTAGCGAAGCGGAGTGTTGAAATGAGGAATCTGTT
>CAZJYD010000007.1:82880-84127 GCA_964550205.1 uncultured Bacteroidales bacterium | reverse complement strand
AAACACATTTCATCAGGATGACCGGGTCTGTATATTTGTTCGTGCTGGTCGGCATGAACATAATCCTCACCTCCGCCATAATACATCAATGCCCAGTCTGAAATATGGTTCCAATTGTTTCCTCCGTTAAAGGTGTTCCATACATCAAGTCCGCCTACATAGAGAGCATTTGGATTTTGCGGATTAACAACCCCAATCATGGCATGCCATGCCAGGTTTGCCCAGTCGCCCGATGAGTTTGGTTTATTGATTGTACTCCATGAATTACCTTTATCCTCACTTTTTAAAATATAACGACCATAGTAGTAATCAAAACCGTCATTGAAACCTGCTGCTATGATAGCATATACAATATCCTCATCGGACGGGGCGGGAGCCATTATAACTCTTCCCGGCAAATCAAAATTGTAACCGTTTTCTATGATTATCCTGTATTCTTCATAAACTGTCCATGTTCCAGCAGTACCTTCATCAGAATATAGAATTGTGGCACCTCCATCGCCATTTACATTTTGGATAGTTCCGACATATATTCTGCCATCTGCTCCGATGGCGACATCCGAAACGGCATAGGGTATGTCCAGGTCAGTGATGTTTGGTAATACCTGCTCCCATGTTGAACCGCCATTTGTAGATCTGTAGAGTCCATCGGTAGGTTCGCTTTGATGGGTTGCCCCATGATAATAACCTGATGCCACTCCGGCATATACAGCACTGATGCCATCTTCATCACGCACAGCAATATCAGTAACATATTTAAAGTCTTCCGTTGAAGAAAGCAATTGCCAGTAATCACCTCCGTTAGCAGTTTTGAATATACCCACGCCAACACCTGATGATTCACGGTAAGTGGTAAAGGCAGTTTCTACTTCACCGGTGCCCACATAAAAAACATTTGTACTATTAGGGTCGTAAGTAATACAACTAATTGACAGGCTGGGCCAAAAATCATCTACAGGAATCCATTCGGATGAATTATTCTGAATGTTATCATTATACCATAATCCGCCTGTAACACCTCCAGCCCACAGCTTAGTAGTTTCAGGATCATTTGGGTCGAACATAATAGCACGGGATCGTCCTCCCATAAACGCACCGGTACCTTCCCATTCGAGATTAGCAGAAGACTTAAATCCTCTTTCATTTTGTAATCTTTTGGTTTCTTCGATTGCATATTTTAACCTTTCAACAGGAACCCTGCCCAGCTCAGGATCAAGAGTCATCAGATAATTCTGGAACGCCGCCAG
>CAZJYD010000007.1:77695-82780 GCA_964550205.1 uncultured Bacteroidales bacterium | reverse complement strand
TTTACAGTTTATGGATGATTTTATTTTTTGATAAACTTAAATGCAAAGATAAATAATTAGCCTGCCTGATTATTTATCTTTCATGAACTCATCATAAGTTATGATCTTTAGTGGATCCACACCTTGGTTTTGTAACTCCTGGTTCAGGTCTTTTATTTTAACAGAAACAATATGATTTAACTGTTCCTGAAGAATATTAACTTCGTTAACCAGATCATCAAGCCGTTCAATCTGATTGTTTGTTGGTCTTCCCTGGTATCCCATTACGTTACCGTAAATTTTGGCAATTTTTTCACGCAGTTTTATTTCACCTGTAACCCGTCCTTGTTTGGTTGCAAGAATTTCTTTTCTAATAGAATCCATTCTATTGGATAATTCATTCAAATTGCTCTTAAGTTTTTCAACATCTGTTTCTTTGGCTTTGTTTTTTGTTTTATTCCTGATATCAATAACCTGTGCATCAATAAAAGCAAGCTTTTCAAGAAGGTCATATGCTTTGGTAAGTATTTCGAGCCTCAAATCCCTGTCGGCAAAAGAATGTGGTGAAGCAGTATCGTAAATTACTCTTATTTCACCTTCATACGTGTTATCGCCCTTGTTGACCTTGACTGTATATTTCCCCGGAGGATAGGGAGGACCAACAAACGCTTGTCCAAGTAATTGAACAGATGATGGTACCTTGGGCGGCTTCTTATACATCTGCCAGGAAACCCTGTTAATACCTTTGCGTTTTCCTGCAGGCATGGTCTTAATTAGTTTTCCGTCTTTACTATATATTTCAATATTCATATCACCGAAGATATGACGCTTTTTCAGATAATAAGTGATCTGAACCGATCCCGAAGGATTGGGTCCGATAAACTCATCATCTCCTTGATGATTTATGGAGTATCCAAGATAACTAAGTTCAAACGGTCGTGACGGAAGAAATACAAGTTCTTTATCAAGTAATTCCGGTGTGAGATTTCTGATGGGAGTTATATCATCAATGATCAAAATTCCTCTTCCGTGTGTTGCCATCACAAGATCGTTTTCTCTTTCCTGTATAACCATATCACGTGCGGATACATCGGGAACCTTCCCCTGGAATTTGGTCCATGTTTTTCCACCGTCAATGGAAATATATAATCCGAATTCTGTACCCAAAAACAACAAGTTTGGATTTACAGGATCTTCAAGTATTATATGACAATATCCTTCAATGTTTTTATCAGCAAGAGAAATCCAGCTTTTGCCATTGTCTGTTGTTTTATAAATGTATGGTTTTTTATCTCCCTGCCGATGACCGTCGAAAGTAACATAAATAGTTTCTTTATCGTATCTGCTGGGCTCTATCGAAGAGCACCATGTGCTTTTGGGAAGATCCGGAATATTGTCAATCAGGTTTTTCCATTTTTTACCTGCGTTCTTTGTTATATATAGATTACCGTCATCGGTACCCACCCAAATAATATTTGTGTCAAGGGGTGACTCTGCAATAGCAAATATTGTACAATGATTTTCTGCCGTGGAATTATCTAATGTCAAACCACCTGTTTCTTCCTGTCTGAGTTTTTCCTGGTTGTTTGTTGTGAGATCGGGTGATATCCTGATCCATGTATCACCTTTATCAGATGATTTAAACAGATACTGTGCTCCAACAAATAAGGTATTGGTTTTTGAACTTTGAATGATGGGTGTATTCCAGTTGAATCTTAGTTTTTCCGTTTCATCATCCTCAAAAGGCTTTATATTTTTTGATTCGTTTGTGTTGAGATATTTCCTGTTGATATTACCTCCCTGCGACTGGAAGTAAACGATGTTATTATCTTCATTATCCGGAAAAACATTAAAGCCATCACCGTATCCTATATAATCCCAGTTTTTATTGCCTATCGCACCTGCATTTTTTGATGGTGCCATCCACGATCCGTTATCCTGCAATCCGCCATAAACGAAGTATGGTTTTTGATCATCTGCCTGAACATGGTAAAATGTTGAAACAGGAAGGTTTCTCACAAATTTCCATGTATTGCCTTTGTCATGAGAAATATATAAACCACCATCGGTTCCCATATAGATAAAATTGTTGTCATTGGGATCTATCCACATGGCATGTATATCGGAATGAACATTACCGCCTCCGATAAATGGTGATACAAAGTGTTCGCCGTAATCATCGCTTACATGTAAAGAAAAACCCGGCTTGTATATACGGTTTGCTTCAACAGGATCGGCAACAATATAAGCGAAGTAGAAAGGCCTGTGTCCTAATATTGGATTGTCGCTTACCAGTTCCCAACTTTCACCCTTATCAGCCGATCTGTATAATCCTGATTTCTCTGATTCAACAAGGGCAAAGGCAAGATTGGTATCCGCACAGGAAAAGGTCAAAGCTATCCTGCCGATAGTAGTATCAGGTAAATTATTTTCAATTCTATTCCAGGATTGGCCGCCGTTGGATGTTTGATAAAGTCCGCTTCCGGGTCCTCCCGACCTGAAGAAGTAAGGCTTCCTTCTAAAATCCCACATTCCTGAGAGTATGATATCCGGATTTTCGGGATCCATTGCCATATCGGCACAACCGGTATTCTCATCAACATATAAAATCTTTTCCCAGGTTTGTCCGCCATCAGTTGTTTTATAAACACCCCTTTCATCACTTTCATCCCATAGATTTCCTAATACCCCGACATAAACGGTATCAGGATGATCAGGATGGATTATTATACGCGATATCCTTTCCGAATTTTTCAAACCCATGTTTTTCCATTTTTCTCCTCCATCTGTTGTTTTGTATATACCATCGCCTACCGAAACACTGTTCCTTACCCATACTTCACCGGTTCCGACCCATACGGTATCAGGATGATTTTGATCAATAGTAATAGTACCTATACACTGATTATGTTTATCAAATATGGGATCAAAGGTAGTAGCAGCATTATCGCTTTTCCATATACCTCCACCTGCAGTGCCGACATATACTGTTTTGGGATCTTTTTCAACAGCATCTATGCAGCTTATTCTGCCGCTCATAACAGCAGGGCCTATGTGCCTGGCTTCAATTTCCCCAAATATATGTTTATCCGGTTTGACTTTATCCTGTCCGTTTGAATTAAATGGAATGATAATAATAGCTGAAAACACAATCGACCAGGCAATAAATAGGCATATCTTTTTCATAGATATAAGTTTTAGTTATTGTTTTCCGGACTTTCTTCTGTTGCCGGCTCTATTTTTTTCTCCGGCATTGTAAAAATGCTGTCGTTTATTTGCACTTCGGTTAAAACAGAATCCGTGACGGATTGACGGATTATTTGTCCGTTCATCTTAATTTCCTGTTCAAATGGGTATGCAACACCATCTATCATTTTATAATTACTGAAAACGGTTTCTTGCTCGACTTCATTACCCTGTATGGTCATGTTTACAATATTGGCCAATATTACGTAATTTTCTGCATCAATGTAAAAAGTCATTTTATCTCCTTCCTCATCCTCGAGTTGAATTTTATAAACCTTTGTTCCTTCATAATCCTTATCATCCAAAAGTTTTGCTTCGAATCCTTTTTCATCATAATTATATAATAAACCGTCCATATCTGCGGTCCACCGGAAACCTTTTAATTGAGGTCCGGTTATTTCCAGAGCATCGGTAGTACCGGCCATAGGATTTATCTGCCATGCTTTTTCACCGTCATAAGCCTGGATTATCTTTTGCCCCTGCACTTCAATCTCAACCCTTAATTTGTTGGGTCTTTTTAAAAATATTTTTACCGGGAATTCATTAGGGCCTTGTATAGCCCTTGCATATACCATTACCTCATTTACGTCATTGAGTTTTTCCTGGCCTATTGTGGCAAAATGCTTTTCGAGAATTTCATCTATTGTCTGTGCTTTAACAAAAGAAGCAATTAGAACTAATGCAATTGAAATTAATAATGTTTTTTTCATCCTTAAAGAAATTTTAATTTAAAATAAGTTTTGTTTCGTAATTTATGAATTCAATAATTCGTGGTAAAGGTAAAGGTTTTATTGTCTCCCATACAATAAAGTAACAATCTTTTCATAGGAGGATTAGATTTTTATTGATAATGATGTTTTCAGAAAAAGAAAGGGTGAAAAACCATAATTGCCAATTTACGCTTGACTCAACACTAATTAGTGCCTGTCTATAAAGTAATATAGAGATTTATGTTGATAGATATCTCCTTATTATAGCTTACCGGTCAACATTATGGAAAGGCACTAATTAAATGAGAATAAAATAATTTAAGATATTATTTTTGTTAATATAAAAATATTTTAATCCAACATGTTTGAGCAACATGCAGTACAATCCATCGCAACTTTTATATCTTCCTGTATTACAATGATTGTGATGGTTATACTCCTTAATTAGAAAATATTCATTTTCTTTGTGGTGTGTTTTATACGAATGAATTAATTGATATTCTTTATTGGTAGTGTAGTTGGTTATTAACAGTGATGATCTTATGAAAATCTTATTTAATAAGAAGTTCCTTGAACATAATAAGGATAGTTATTATGAAGGAGCGTACAGATTAAAGGATTTTGCAGATATGAAAGATACTTTTTATGATGGTGAAAAGTATCTTTCCCTAATATATAATGACAGGTATATTCAACGTTTCAGGGAAGCATGCTACAAAAATGAGAAATTAGCCGAAGCATACCTCACAAAGGAATCTTATGATGCAGCCCTGTTGGCTGTGGGCTTAACGGTACTTGCATCAAAACAGAATGATTTTGCTGTTGTTCGCCCTCCCGGCCATCACTCGGAGAGAAATAGGGCAAGGGGATTTTGTTTTTTTAATAATATAGCTATTGCTACCCAGAATCTGGTTAATGAGGGAAAGAGGGTTTTTATTTTCGATTTTGATGCTCACCATGGAAACGGCACACAGCAAATTTTTTATAAAACTGATAAAGTTTTGTATTGTTCTATTCATCAAATGTATACCTTTCCCTTATCAGGTTTTTCGGAGGAAGCAGGAGGAGGTGCCGGAAAGGGGTATTCAGTTAACTACCCTGTTGTGCCTGGCAGCGGTAATAAAGAATTTACAGTATTGTTTGAGAAAGC
>CAZJYD010000007.1:59381-77595 GCA_964550205.1 uncultured Bacteroidales bacterium | reverse complement strand
AACTTTTACTGTAAATTATGTATTTTTTAACTTGATCACTATTTTGGTTTTTGGGGATAATTGTTATAAAAAACGATCCCTGGTAACTACTTCCGTTTCCATTGATGGATAAGCTGATATCAAACTCTTAAATGCCTTTGGCTGTTTTTTGTCGCTCCATTTAACCTCTATTGCTTTTTGCCTGCCCTTGCTATGTAATATAAAATCAACTTCAGTTTTATTAGTTGTTCTCCAGAAATTTATTTTATCCATTGAATAATAGTCTTTTACCAGCAGTTCTGTCAGGTAAAAATTTTCAAATAATTTACCTGTATCCGTTCTTGTAGTTAAAGAGTTGAAATTATTAAGTACGAAGTTTCGCAGACCAAGGTCAAGGAAATAAAGCTTAGGGGTTTTTCTGATCTCTTTGCTTAGATTTTTGTAAAAGGGATAAATTCTTATACAAACGAAAGTGTTTTCCAGTATGTTGATATATTCTTCAATCAGGGTTCTTTGCACTTTTATGTTCTTTGATATTGAATGAATGTTCAAAAGGTCACCAGACTGCATTGCAATGCTGATCAAGAATTTGTTATAAGTATCTATTTCCTTAAGTTTGATATAATCAACAAGGTCTTTTTTTATGTATGAGTCAAAGATATCTTTAATCCTCAAAATCTTTTGGGTATGGTTACTTTCTTTCGCAACAGCAGGATAGGAACCATACAAAAGGATGTTATCAAGTGCCTGTTCCTTTGTTATTGGACTTGCAAAATTGAGGTATTCATCGAAAGATAACCTGTTAATATTAAAAATTCTCGCTCGTCCAACCAAGTGTTCCCTGGTTTTAGCCTTAACTTCAAGTTGTGAAGAACCGCTATAAAATATTTTAATGTCCTTCCTGAAATCAAAAACTTGTTTTAAAAACAAACCAGGATTTTGTAATCGTTGCACCTCATCTATAAAAACAAACTTTCTTCCTTTAGGAGTATCAATAAACTGTAAAAACGCTGGTATATTATTAAATAGCTTCTGTAACTGGAAATCATCAAGATTGAAGTAGAATATGTTTTCTACCGGGGTACCCCTTTTTCGCAGAAAATCTATTATAAGGAAAATAATAGAGCTTTTCCCAACTTGCCTGCTCCCAAGAAGGCCCAATATCAATTCATTGTCGATGTTTTCTTCAATGATGCTTAAAATTTCCCTGTTCTTTAAATTGAATGTATAATTTTTATTATTCCTCCAGGGATTCTGTAAAAAAAATATGTCCTGCAACATAATAACTAGATAATTTTTCAAATATACAAAATATTATCTAGTTAATATTATGTTTAAGAAAAAAATAATCTAGATATTCGTGGTTTTATTTATTATAAAAGTTTTGTATAGGTAGAGGGTAATTACTGAAGGTTATATAAACTACTCCTATCCTTCGGCTTTCACCTCTTTCACGGCATCTATCAATTCCGGGAGGATTTTATGTACATCCCCGACTATTCCGTAGTCAGCAGCCTCGAATATGGGTGCGTCTTTATCCGTATTGATAGCCACTATATGTTTGGAGCTGCTTACACCTCCAAGATGCTGAATAGCTCCCGAAATCCCTAGGGCAAAATAAACATTGGGGGCTATTATCTTTCCTGTTTGTCCTACATGCTCTTCGTGCGGGCGCCAGCCTTCATCGGAAACCGGGCGTGAACAGGCTACTGCGCCTCCTAGCACTTCGGCAAGCTCTTCAAGGGGTTTCCATCTTTCCGGTCCTTTCATGCCACGTCCGCCTGAAACAACAATCTCAGCATCTGTCAATAATATCTTTCCTGTTACCTTGTTAACCTCTTTTACTTCGGTTCTGAAATCAGTATCAGAGAGCTCAGGTGTGAAATCTTTAATAACAGCTTTATTTTCGGTTTCATTTATTTCAAAGGAATTCTGGAAAAGTGTTAATACTTTATTCTCAGAATTAATTTTAACATTGGCAAAAGCATTATTTGTAAACACCTTTCTTTTGATGATAAAAGGATCATAATTGGAAGGCGATTCAACAACACCACCGGCAAGACCGGCTTTTAACTTAACCGCAACCCTCGGTGCAACTGCTTTGCCTGTGAAGTTATTTGCAAAGACAATTATATTGGCGTTCTCTTTTTCAGCAACCTGAGCTATAACCCTGGCATAAGGCTGATTGGCCAGATCTTTTAATTTATCATCTTTAACGCTGATAATCTTATCTGCGCCATAATTACCGAGCTTTTTCAATTCATCCTCTTCAACATTACCTATGGAAACGGCAATGGTTTCTGTATTTAATTTTTCGGCGATGGCTTTGGCATAAGATACCAATTCAAAATTTAATTTCTTGAACTTACCATCCCAGTTTTCTGTATATGTTAGTATTGACATTTCTTTAATTATTTTAAATTTCTTTATTATTTTCTGATTATTTACTCTTTATTGATAAAGGTTCAATTGTTCGATTGTTAATGTTTTTTCCTTGTATCGAATAACAATTGAACAATTGAGCAATTGAACAATATTATATTACTTTCGCCTCATTCTTAAGCAATTCAACCAATTCTTTTACATTTTCCTCATCCACCATTTTGCACTCTGCTTTCGGAGGTGGTAGCTCGAAGTTTTCATATTCTGTAAGTGCTTCGGCTTCTATTGGCTGAACGACATTTAATGGTTTTTTACGTGCCATCATAATGCCTCTCATTGATGGTATTCTGGGTTCTATGGCTATGCCTTTCTGCACAATGGCAACAAAAGGCAGTTCGGATGACAGGATCTGCTGCCCGCCGTCTATTTCACGCTGGATCTTTACATTATCCCCTTCAATTTCAAGCCTGGAAACAGAAGACACAGAAGGCCATTCAAGCATCTCTGCCAGCATTCCACCCACAGCGGATGAGGTATAGTCGCTCGATTCTATACCACATAGAACTATGTCGTAATCTTTGGCTACTTCTTTTAGCTGAGCAGCAACAAAATAAGAATCTTTGGGGTCGGCATCAACCCTGAAAGCATCATCGGCACCAATAGCAAGTGCCTTTCTGATTGTCGGCTCAGTTGCTTTGTCGCCAACCATAGCAACAGATACTTTTTCTATTGAGCCGCCCGATCCTTCCTTTAATTGCAGAGCCCTTGTCAGGGCCAATTCATCCCATGGATTAATTATCCATTGCACTCCTGTAGTGTCGAACACTTTGTTGTCATCCTTAAACCTGATCTTGGTAGTGGTGTCCGGAACATTACTGATACAAACTAAAAATTTCATATTTATAATTTATTTTGTTTTAAAATAATTTCGGGTGCAAAGATAAGGAAACATTAATATTCAACGGATCAATTGTTTAATTGTTCGATTGTTAAATTTTATAGTTAGTTTATGTTATTGTTATTCTTTTAATGCAAGATTAGTGTATTTTATTAATTGGTTTATTAATTTGGGAAGTTTTACGAGTTCATCAAATATCATTTGATATTGTTTTTCAGAAATTAGTTTTCTTACTTTACACTTTTCATTCCAATCGAATGATTCCTGAACAGATCCTTTGCTAATTCGATAAAAACGTATTTTATCCTTTTTGGAATATCTTCCAAATCCTTCTGCAATGTTTGCTGAAATAGAATCAACGGCCTTTACAAACTGCTTGCCAACGGTATCTTTCGCAAAATAATCCAACTTAATAACGATATCCCAAACATTGTTACTAAGATTAAAAGCCATTTTATAAGATTCAATATCATTTAATTTCAAGTAAGACTTATCATCATTCATCTTGAATATATTTTAATTCAACATTAACAATCGAACAATCGAGCATTAGTATTTGAAAGTCAATCCTTCATCAAAGACCTGGAAATAACAATCTTCTGTATTTCCGAGGTGCCTTCATATATCTGGGTAAGTTTGGCTTCGCGCATTAATCTTTCAACATGGTATTCTTTTACGTATCCGTATCCGCCGTGTATCTGAACAGCTTCCGTTGTAACTTCCATTGACATATCTGCACAGTATTGTTTTGCCATGGCGCTGGCTACGCCGAATGGTTTCCCTTGATCTTTGAGCCAGGCAGCTTTATAGCATAAATGTTTGCCTGCTTCAATTTTTACTGCCATATCAGATAATTTAAAAGCAATGGCCTGGTGCTGTATTATAAGTTTCCCGAATGCTTTTCTTTCTTTGGCATACTGGACTGATCTGTTAAATGCTCCTCCTGCAATACCCAGTGCCTGAGCAGCTATACCTATTCTGCCACCTTCAAGTATCATCATGGCAAATTTGAAACCAAAACCATCTTCACCGATGCGGCTTTCTTTTGGAATTTTTACATCACTAAACATAACAGAGTGTGTATCTGAACTTCTCATTCCCATTTTATTTTCATGGGGTGCTAAGGAAATGCCTTTAATGTTTTTATCAATCACAAAAGCATTAATTCCGTGATGTCTTTTTTCGGGATGTGTCTGAGCAATCAAAATATAAGTGTCTGCACAGTTAGCATTGGTAGTCCAGTTTTTAGTTCCATTTACCAGGTAATGATCTCCTTTATCTTCGGCAATGGTTTTTTGGGATGTGGCATCGGAACCGGCTTCGGGTTCCGATAAAAGAAAGGCACCTATTTTTTCTCCGGTGGCCATAGGTTTCAGGTATTTTTCTTTTTGTTCTTCCGTTCCCCATTTTTCAACACCGAAACATACCAGTGAGTTGTGAACAGACATTATCACTGCTACTGCCGAATCTATTTTGGAAATCTCTTCCATAGCCAAAATATAGGATAGCATGTCCATTCCACCACCTCCGTAGGCCGTATCGACCATCATTCCCAGGAAACCAAGCTCCTTTAATTTTTCAACATGCTTAGTGGGGAACTCTGCTTTTTCGTCTCTTTCAATAACATCCTTGATCAGATCACGCTGGGCAAAATCACGGGCTGCCTGGCGGATCATTTCTTGTTCTTCGGTAAAATTAAAATCCATGAATTATAATATTTAATTAATCATTCAACTACATATATTTCAGCATTTTCTTTACGATATTCATTGCGCCATCGTATATATTGGTGATGTCAGCATCGAGCATATAGCATGGTGTGGTAAATATTTTATTTTTTTCATCGATGACAACCTCTCCATGATTTGATTCGACATGAGTAGCTCCTAATTTCCGGATTGCTTCTGCGGTTTCCTTATCCTTACCTATTGTTAGTGTAGCATCTCCAAGAATTTTAGCAATGAAGGCAGGCGATATGCAAAGAGCTCCTAAAGGTTTTCCGGCATCAACTGTTTTATTTACGGCCATTTCAACTTCCGGATAAACTGCTGCATCAGCACCGTCGAATGCAAATGTTGAGAGATTCTTGGCAGCACCGAAACCACCCGGAAAGATCAACGCATCAAAATCGTCAATTCTAAATTCCGACAAAGGTTTTATATTACCACGGGCAATCCTTGCTGCTTCAACCAATACATTTCTTGTTTCTGATGTTTCCTCACCTGTAAGATGGTTAATCACATGATGCTGTGGAATGTCAGGTGCGAAACACTGATAATCGGCACCCTGCTTTTTGATTGCCAGCATTGTAAGTGTTGCTTCATGGATTTCGGCACCATCAAACACACCACATCCTGCTAATACAATTGCAAATTTCTTCATAATTAATATATTTTTTGTTTTAAAATGAATATCCCAAAAGTAACAATAATAAAGAAACCTGTGAAATGAAAAAGCCATCCCGTTTTTGAGATGGCTTCAATAAGTTTGAATGATCTTCAGGATTATAAAACTTGAACATTTGTTGCCTGTGTGCCTTTTAATCCCTGAGTTAGCTCATAAGATACTTCTGCTCCATCCGCAATTTTTTCTTTTGTTTCAGGTACTATGCCGGTACGATGAAAAAAAACATCTTCCCCTTTCTCATTTATAATAAATCCATATCCTTTTTCCCTGTTAAACCATTTGATTTTTCCTTGTAACATGATAAATTGGTATTAGTTTAATATTTATTGTCATCAAGACAAGTATATAATATAAAATACTATTATTTATAATTGAATAAGTACTAAAAGAAAGTATATAATAAATACATATGTAGCATTAGTAGTATAATATCAGTTTTCCTTTTTAGTTTTAATTAAAGAATAAAGATAATACAAAAGAGCAGATAAATCAAATGCTTTTATAAAATATATTTTGTAATTAATATCTTTGAGCTTTTTTGTATACCATGGCAACTGCTGTAATATCATCACCACCCATATTCATAATCATTCCGTAAGGTTTATCTTCATTTATTTTTATTTGTGCCTCACCGGCGTTACCTGTGAGCTGTTCCCATACAGTAACTGACATATGAACACCTGTTCCGCCTGTAGGATGCCCCCAACCTATTAATCCGCCTGTTGTGTTCATTGGTATTTTACCGTTTCTTGAAGTATTGCCTTCGGCAACAAACTGTGCTCCTTCACCTGGTTTGGCAAATCCAAGTGCCTCAGGGGCAAGAATTCCAGCAATGGAGAAACAGTCGTGGGTTTCAATAGTTCCCAATTGATCTATTGTTATACCGGCTGACTCAAGGGCCTGATGGGCAGCCTTTTTTACAGTGGTCAGTTCTACCGGATTTGGAGGATCGCTGGCCATATTTCTCACACTATGTCCGTATCCAATCACCTCAACGGCCTGATCTTTAGGGATGCCTATTCTTTCTAATCCTTCCTCAGACACTATGGCAATTGCAGAAGCAGCATCGGATACTTTGGAACAATCAAAAACAGTCAGATTGTCGACAAAAAATCTACCATCGGGTTTGCGGCTCATATAAAGGCCTTCCAGATCATCTATCTTATTATGATATTCCTGTGCAGTAGGGCATAATCTTGCATTTTCTATTGCATTTGCAAACCATTTTGCAAATCCTTTTCTTGTGTAATCAAAGCCATACTTCTCATAATAAGCTCCTGCCCTGTCGCTAAACTGACCGGGGAAAAAATAAGCATGGCCATTTTTTCTTTTCTGGAACCATCCGGCGCCTGCCAGAACATCCGCACCATAGATGGCTTTAATAGTGTTTTGTACTTCAACACCAACGGCAAGTGTTACCTCGGATGTTTCAGCCTGGATGTTTTTGATTCCGGTAACCAATGCCAGACCTCCTGAAGCACAAGCACCTTCAACCCTCATCGAAGGCTTAAATTCCAGGTCTTTATCTATCATGCCTGCAAAACCACCAAGCTGACCCTGCTTGTTAAATCGTTCGGCCATGAAATTCCCTACTACGATTTCATCAATATTATTTGCACCGCCTACCTTTTTAACTGTATTCTCACCGGCTTCCTTAACATAATGCTCAATACCCGGTCTGGGCTTCTTGGGATTAAATTCCCTTCTGCCTGTGCCCAGAGATATAGTATTATAACCGGCCGTCATGTATACTTTCTTTCTTAATTTTTTCATGAAATATGTGTTTTTATTATTTATTCAAACTTTTTCTAACCATGTTGAAGTATCAACCAATGATCCTCTGGCATAATAACCAAAAATTTTTTATCCTTGTAGTGAAACCTTCCAAATCCCTCACCCATTGAATTCCTATCGAATGTCAGTCAAAGAACTCATTAATCGGCCCGTAAGCATGGAAGAAACCTGTTAGTAAAACTTTATTAACATCTTCATCCTTATGAGCGACATTTTCACCGACAAGCTGCTTACCTATTTCTTTTGATCTTTTACCGTAGCTAACAGCCAATTCTGCTCCCAGTGTATTCATTTCTTTTAACAATTTAAAGAATTTACTCAACAGTTCATCCTTTTTCGGGTGTTTAATTGCTTTCTTCCACGAAACAGTTTCATCTGGTAATGGACCTAACTTTTCATCACATCTGTCTTTGAATTCCGAAACAGGAACATAATCCTTTTTTTCAGGATCAAAAACAGCAACGGGTCTTCCTTTTTCATATTTCAGAAAACCGTTTTTCTGAGAGCCGTCGGGATTCTGCCCGCCTTTAATTCCAAGGTCAATCATCTTGTCAAGAAGAGGATGCTGTAGCTCTTCTTCCGGAAGATGCGGATTCATGACATTCATGATAAATTGTACCACATCAATACCAACATAATCTATCAATTGAAAAATACCCATGGGACGGATAAGATATTCCTGTGTTACTTTATTTATCATATATATAGCTTCAACCAGGGGAACATTCTTTGAGAGCTCTTCAGCTTCTTTTATACCGTGAAGGGCATCTCTCATAAAATGTCCGTTGCCGATAAATCCTGCGAAATCGTTGGCAGGTACAACAATTTTTCTCAGCCGTTTTGCATACTGAAGGGCAAACTCCCTGGCTTCTTCTTTTGTATCGTCGGTAACGATCAACTCAACAAGTTTCTGAACAGCCGGCGGATTATAAAAATGAAATCCCAGTATTCTGCCGGTTAATCCTGCTTCGCTTTCCATCTCATTTATAGGAACGGAAGAGGTGTTTGTAAAGTACCACGGATCGCTATCATTATTTTTATCGATCTGAGAAAATAATTTAACCTTCAAATCCTTATTTTCACTAACTGCTTCAAATATCAGTTTGGAATCATATGATGATTCCATTCTTGTAGATGTACTTATAACGCTCATCACGTCAGAAACATACTGATCTATAATATCATGGTTTTCTATCAGGTCTTCGCGGTCGGCATACATCTTTCTTAATAATACTGTTTTTTTCTCTGCTATTTTGCGAACCTGAGATCTAAGATACCTTGTTAATCCTCTTAATCCTTCCTGAGAAATGTCAATAGCATTGAGGACAAAAGTTTTATTCTTGTTCTCAGGCATCAGGCTGAGGTCTGTCATTTCAACTGCGGTAAGCAGCAAAATACCGCTTCCCATTTTACCTGCCGCTCCCAGTACAGTTACATTTTCTAATCTGTCTGCGTATTCCATATACTATTTTTATTAATTAATAAATTGTTATTACGAGAATTAATTCATTTTGAAAATTCAAATTCCAGTACTAATTTACCATTTTGGGTCTCTTTTATCAAGAAAGGCCCTCATTCCTTCCTCTCCTTCATTTTTGAACAAAGAACCAAATTCTTCTGCTTCCAGCTTGCTTCCAGAATCGAAGCCGGATAGCATACCCTCATGTACTGCATACTTGACTTTTTTAACAGCCTTGGGTCCTTTTGAAATTATGACCTTTGCTATCTTCATAACCTCATCCATAAAAATTTCGGCATCTACTACTTTTTGTACCAGTCCGATTCTCAATGCTTCGCTGGCATCGATCATTTCAGCAGTTAACAGAAGATATAATGCATTACCTTTTCCGACGAGTCTTGGCAATCTTTGAGTACCGGCATATCCTGGTATCATACCAAGATTGACCTCAGGCTGGCCGAATTTGGCTTTTGATGATGCAATTCTGAAATCACATCCCATAGCCAGTTCCAGTCCGCCACCAAGAGCAAAACCATTAATGGCTGCAATTACAGGAACTTCAAGTTTTTCAAGGCTGTGGAAAGTGTTCTGTCCAAGTCTTGAAAATTCTGTTCCCTCCTCAGGGGTTTTGTCAACCATTTCCGCTATATCAGCCCCGGCGACAAATGCTTTACCTTCACCGGTTATTATCATCAATTTTACATCTTTATTTCTTGAGATGTTTGCCACAACATCATCCATTTCATTAAAAAAACGGGTGTTTAAAGCATTTAAAGCCTTAGGCCTGTCGATTCTGACAACTGCTATGCCGTCAGTAATATCGATCTTTAAAATTTCATAATCCATAGATAAATTCAATTATTGGGTTAAATTTCCAAAAATAAGAATTTTATTGAAACCGATATTTAGGTCAGTCATTTGTTTGCAATATTATCTTATTATAATACAATAATTACAATCGATCAAATGTTTATATATTGATAAATATAAATAGATAAATGTAGAGATATGAAAACAACGGAATTATTAATAGAAAATATAAAATGCCATGGTTGCGCAAATATCATACAGAGGGAAATCAGGAAAATCGAACAAGTGAAAGATGTAAGAGTTGAGGTGGAAAAAGGTTCGGTTATTATTGATCATGAGGGGAATGATGAATTGAAAGGAGAATTCAGTAAAAAGCTCAGAAAGCTCGGCTATCCTGAACAGGGTTCCGGGAGCAGGGCAGCGAAAATTAAATCTTATGTAAGTTGCGCGATTGGAAGAATACATAAATAGAGAATGGCAGATCAGAAAAAGTTAATGAACATTGCCCTTTGGTTGGCATACATTACCATCTTTTATAATGTGGTTGAAGGGATCATATCGGTTTTCTTCGGAGCTTCGGGTGAAACCCTGGCATTATTGGGTTTTGGTGTGGATAGTTTTGTGGAGGTGATCTCCGGGATCGGTATCCTTCATATGATCATACGGATGAAAAGAATAGGTGATGATCCTGCTTCAAGGGATAAGTTTGAACGAACCGCATTGAGGGTGACCGGTTTAAGTTTCTACCTTCTGACTGCCGGACTTGTATTTGGTTCGGGTATTAATATTATCCAGGGTAACAAACCGGAAACCACCTTGCCCGGTGTTATCATCTCCGTAATATCCATTGCTACAATGTATTTTCTAATGACTTATAAATTGAAGATTGGTAAGCAGCTCAACTCAAGTGCTATAATTGCAGATGCCAACTGTACGAAAACCTGTTTTTACCTGAGTATTATACTGCTGGTTTCAAGTGGTTTATATGAGATCTTCCAAATCATGTACATCGATCTAGCCGGTTCGCTTGCTATTGCCTGGTTTGCCTTCAGTGAAGGCAGGGAAGCTTTTGAGAAAGCCGGCAGTGAGACATTGAGTTGTGGGTGCGGGGAGGATCATTGTGATACCAATTGAGAAAACATTAAGCCATTTTTTATCTTAGTCTTGGTATCATGCCGATATAGAATTTGTAAGCCGTAATGAACGAAGTGAAATTATGGCTCAAACAAATTCATAATCGGTATGAGAAATAACAAGCACCAAAGAAACCAGACACCAATCAGAAAGTACCGGTTTGTCCTTGTAAGCCTGAGATAAAAATACTTGTCACGTGGGCTTATGACCCACCTTGTGGAAATTACAATAAACCTACACAAGGTTATGCTGCAAATAATGAGCTTAATAATATGAATACGGGAGTTAATTTCCGGCTGGATGCCGAAATTCATGGTGCCACCTGTGATGGAAAATGGTCCAATACGGTAACTCCTGTTGGTGTAAGCAGTTGGGGAGCTGTTAGTACTACAGCCAATCCGCAAACTGTGAATGTGGTATCATATTCTTCCGGAACTATTAAGGTAAAATTTACTTGGAAATGTGCCTGTGATTGTAAGAAAGAGGTGTCGGAAACCTTTACCATAAGTTTCGATTAAATTGCAAGAGTTTAGATAACTTTTCAATATCGGTGTAGCGAGGACGCTACACCGAACGTGGATGCGAAAAACTTGTGTTTAGCGTAGCGTCTTCGCTACGCTATTCTTAAAGGCGGATAAATGAAAATTACATTTAAAGATTGTAGATAACAATTGAGTAACGGTGTAGCGAGGACGCTACACCGAACGTGGTCTTCCGACGAAGAAAATTAATTTAGCTATTGATATAATGCTAATGCCTATGCTGCTTCTTCCATTTCTTTCAGATGTTTCTGATAAGCCTTCCAACCCGGGCACCATTTAGTATGCCAGCGCCAGAACCATCCTATAAATGATTTGGGCCTGGCTTCAGCTTTCTTTCGCAGCTTGCATTCTTCGCAACCAAATTTTTTTTCTTCTTCCATAATTATTTTTGTTTGGTTGTTATTTGAGTCCTTTTACTTTTGGCTTGCCTGCAATAAAATCCTTCAGGTAAAAAGGTTCAAAGTAAGCTATGTCTTCAAATTGTTTTTTTTTGTATTGCTTAAAAGCAATTCCTGCTAAGTATTTTGCAGACGGTTTAAAGTCATCAATAAAAATAGCATTACGATTATCCCCCAATACTTCTTTACATTTGTTTGATCCATCGCCGAAAAAATAAATTTTATGATCTATAAGATATTTTAGAAATGAGTTTTTATCGATGATCTCCGCCTTGATCTCCCTGAGCTGTTTGTTCTCCATATTATAAACTGCTGTATAAACTTCCATTCTTCTGGCGTCTATCATAGGACAAAGCAATGCATCCTTATCATATGTTTTATGTGCTTTAAGTTTTTCAATTAGTCCGCTTACCATTCCCTGCAAAGTGCTCACAGCAATTAAAGGTTTATCCATTGCATAACATAGGCCTTTTGCCGCAGACACTCCGATACGCAATCCGGTATATGATCCGGGTCCTATACTAACAGCAACAGCGTCAATGTCATGAATTGTTTTATGGGATTCCTTAACCACCTGCTCAGTAAAAACATTTATATTTTTTGAATGGGCATTCATTTCATAAGATTCATGAAATGATAAAATCTCTTCATCTTGTGATAATGAAACAGAACAAACTTGAGTGGCAGTTTCTATACCTAATATCAACGGCATGGTCAGGAAAAGTATAATCTTGTTATATAAACATTTATTCTTCGTCAAAGAGCTGTTTCTTCGGAACTTTATTGACCTCATCACCATTTTCGAGTTGTTTTGAAACGGCCCTGTATGGTGCTGAGATCACTTCATCGTCCTCATTTAATCCTTTTTTTATTTCAATAAATTTATTATCCTGAATTCCGGTTTCAACCTCCCTTAGCTCTGCAATTCCATCTTTGTATAAAAACACTACTTCCAGATCTTTGTCAGCAAGCTCGATCCCTTCCTCTTTTTCCAGTTTATCTTCTTCTATTTTCTGTCTTGTTGATTTTTGTTTTCCGGTTGTATCAGATCGTGTTGTGACAGCCTGAATAGGCACAACCAAAATGTTGTCAGCCCGGTCAGTTTGAATATCAACTGTTGCAGACATTCCGGGTCTGAAAGGTGACATATTAGGATTATATTCGGAGATCAGGTCATTATAAGAATCACGCAAGATGTGGATTTTAACATCAAAATTTGTAACCTGATCAGCGCTTACCCCAGTCACATTTGCCGATGTTGCAATTTCAGTTACTACCCCCTTGAATGTTCTATCGAGATATGCATCAACTTCTATGTCACAGGTGTCTCCCAGTTCAACACGAACGATGTCATTCTCATTAACTTCAACATTAACTTCCATACTATGCAGATTGGCAATTTTCATAATTTCGGTTCCACTCGAAAACTGTGAAGCTCCCACAACGCGTTCACCGATTTCAATGTTTAATTTGGATACTGTACCTTCGTTGGGAGCATATATATTAGTTCTTCTGAGGTTTTCTTCAGCCTCGCTAAGTGAAGCCTTAGCGCTGGCAACTGAAAATTCCGCTGCTTTAACGCTTTCTTCGGCTGCTTCTACTTCCGCTTCAGCCATTTCATAAGAGGCTTTGGCTGCATCATATTCTGCTGCTGATATTACATTTTGCTCGAATAATTTTTTGCTTCTTCCGAAAGCAAGCTTCTCATTTGTAAATTGAGCCTTGGCCTGGGCTAACCTAGCTTTGGCGCTTGCATGATTGGCCTGCTGAGTATTCAAGGCGGCTTTCATCCTTTCATAATTAGATTTGTAAATTTCAGGGTCTATTATGGCAAGTAATTTCCCTTTCTCAACTTCATCTCCTTCTTTTACTGTGAGTTTAATAACCTCGCCCGAAATATAGGGACTTATGGCCACGTCCACCTCAGGCTGTATTTTCCCGCTGGCAGATACGGTTTCAATAATGGTTCTGCTTTCAACTAATGCAGTACTTACTTTTATTTCTGATGAACTA
This sequence comes from uncultured Bacteroidales bacterium, assembly GCA_964550205.1. Classification (GTDB taxonomy): domain Bacteria; phylum Bacteroidota; class Bacteroidia; order Bacteroidales; family JAIOZK01; genus JAIOZK01. The sequence continues at coordinate 63,780 of CAZJYD010000007.1, read as the reverse complement.
CGACCTTTAAAAATAGCCAGAATAATTAAAATGATAATCACTAGCAGCCCACCCCAGATGAACCATTTTCTCTTTTTTAATTTTTTCTTCTTCATTAAATATATTTTTGAAAATTAACTTATAGTATCAAAATAATACAGGTCGTAAAATTAATCAAATTGCTTATATCGGCAAAAATAAAATACTTATGTTTTAAAAGCTGAAATAATTATTCAACACTTATAATTTTATGAGGATAATATCATTTTTATTTTAAAATTCCCTTTTATTATTGACCTGAAAGTTAGATACTATTTATATTCTTCAAGTGTGATAGGTCTACCCATATAGAAATCCAGAACTTTGGTTTTAAAGATAAAATCATACTTTGCCTGTAGCAGATCGGATTCGGACCGTGAAAGCTGGGTTTTTGCCATATTATAATCCAATGAGTTGACAATACCTACATTGAATTTTTGTTCCATATATTTAAAAGCCTCCTTTGATGCCTGCAAGGATTTTTGATTGGCCTTGAAAGTTTCATAAGCTGCACGTGCATCGGCATAGGCCTGCTCAACATTTTTTCTTACGGTATTTTTTTGAAGCTCAAGATTATTCAGTGCATACAGCGTTTGTAATTTAGCCTGGTTTACATATGTTCCTACCTGATATCCATTAAAAATCGGAATATTCAGAGATAAAGACAAAGTTTTATTTTGATTATTATCGAGCTGATCTTTGAATGGTATTGTTTCACCGTACTTGGGATTACCGGGATCGGTATAAATAATCTGATCGGAATAGTTTGTACCCCAGCTTCCTCTTATTGAAAGTGTGGGACTTCTCAAACCGTGAGCCCTGGCTAATTCTCTTTCTGAGCTTTTAAGCAGATATTCGGCGCTTTTTATTTCAGGTAAATGAGTTATTGCAACATCATATATTTTTTCTGATCCGTATAGTTTAGGTTTGTCTTTAATAATCAGATCCGGCTTTCTTATCTCAAATCTCTCTGATGTGCTCATATCGAGCAATTGAAGCAGATCGAGGTATGCCAGATCTAACTGGTTTTTTGCATTGATCAGATTAACTTCTTCCATAGCACCCTGTGATTGTATATCAAGCATATCACCTTTTGGGATTGTACCGGCTTCAACCATTTTGCCGGTGCGTTTGATATGCTGTTTTGTTACCTCAACCTGTTCTCTTGCCTGATGAAGAAGCTCCTGACTAAACAATATCTGTAGATAAGCAGCAGCGATTTGTAATGAAATATCATCGCGCATTTTATCAGAATCATACTTGCTGGCAAGGTAATTAAAGTAGTCTCTTTTAATAGCATTGAAATTAGTTAATCCTGAGAACAATGTCATTTCTGTTGAAGCGGACATATAATTCTGTTGTGTTTGTTGATCAGTATATGAATATGTTGCCAAATCGATAGACCTTCCCCAGCCATAACTGTGGGATGCATTAGCATTTACTGTGGGTAAAAGATTTAGTTTGCTTTGCAAGAGAGAAGCTTTATTATCTTTCGATGTTATTTCACTCTGCTTGATCTGTATATTGTTTTCAAGTGCATAGCTAATGCAATCTTCCAATGACCAAATTTTCTCCTGTGCATGCATTGGTGCTGCGAATGCAAAAATCGATACTGTTAATAATATATAAACAAGATTTCTTACCAAAACATTTGTTTTTTTCATGAGACAGTGTATTTATTCAAAATTTTTACATAATTACTAAAAATATGCCATAATCATAATTAGCTGAACCGCAAACATATAAAAGCAACCATTACTGAATGATTTCGCTTACTGTGTTCAATTATTTACAGTTGTTGTTCGGTTATGAACATAGGAACCGAAAGCTGCTATTGATTTTGTATAGTTGAAGCACAATTTTTATAATTTTACGTATTCAAAAAAAATTGATTTTAATATGATTTCAACGAAAAAAAACCCAAACGATTTTATGAAATATTTCTTTTTTATCCTGATTATGGGGAATGTATTTATTTCAAATGGTGAAGATAATGAAATTAATAATATTAGCCCAGGCGACACAATCGATGTTGTTCACTATGATATTTATATCGATAATGTAGACACGGAAGCCGACACGATAGTGGCGCATTCAAAATTACTGCTTACCCCCAAATTAGATAATATTTCAACTTTTACCCTTGAGCTTCTGAGTTTGACCATAGACAGTATTCTAATAGATAACTCACCACCAGCAAGCTATAATCATTATGATCCTCTTTTGGAAATAGAATTAAACAATGCAATAAATACGGGAGATACCATTGAAGTATCAATATATTATCATGGGCAGCCTTTTCATGAAAATTGGGGAGGATATCATTTTTCAGGAGATTACTCATTTAACTTGGGTGTTGGATTTATTTCAATACCGCATAACCTCGGAAAGGCTTGGTTTCCTTGTGTTGATGATTTTACCGATCGTGCCACATATGATTTTTATATTACAGTAAGTGATGACGAAACTGCAGTTTGCGGTGGAACACTTGTTGAGGTTACAGAAATTGAAGATAATAAATCAACTTTTCATTGGGAACTTCATCAAACTATTCCAACATATTTGGCTTCGGTTGCCACCGGTGAGTATTATCTTTATGAAGATAAATATAACGGTCTGGAAGGAGAAAAACAAATTACTATCTATACAAAGCCAAACGACTCAACTGATATAGAAGGATCCTTTGCCCATTTAAAAAACATTACAAATATTTTTGAAACATATTTCGGACCTTATAAATGGGACAGAATCGGATATGTAGGCACAGCAATAGGTGCTATGGAACATGCAACAAATATCGCATATCCGAATTCATGTATAAACGGTAATCTTACCTATGAGTATTTGATTGCCCATGAACTCTCGCATATGTGGTTCGGCGACCTTGTAACCTGTGAGTCGGCTCAGGAAATGTGGCTTAACGAAGGCTGGGCTACCTTTTGTGAAATGTTTTATCGTGAAAAGTTGTATTCACAAGAGGATTTCATTATATATATGCGTGCAACCCATGCAGATGTTTTGCAATATTGCCATACATCATCAGGCGATGGTGATTATTATAAACTTAATGATATTCCACAGGAATATACATATGGCATGACAGCCTATGATAAAGGAGCAACAATAGTGCAAAGCATCCGTGCTTACCTCAGGGATTCATTATTTTATGAAGGTGTAAAATCATACCTCGATGAATACGCATTCAATTCAGCTTCTTCCTATGACCTGAGGGATGAACTTACCAATGCCACAGGTATAGATATGACTGATTTTTTTGATAACTGGGTTTTTAATCGTGGCACCCCTCATTTTTCTATTGATTCATTTAAGGTTGCTTCTGAAGACCGCAATGACTATGAAACACATATTTATCTTAAACAAAAACGTAAGGGATATGATTTTCTTGGTAACTCAAATATCGTAGAGGTTACCTTTATGGATGATGACTGGAATACCCATACCGATACAGTTCATTTTTCAGGGCGAAACGGTCATTCGGTCAAAACGGTTCCTTTTGAAACAACTGTTGCTTTTGTTGACCTTATGGAGAAAACCTATGATGCTACAACAGACGAGTATAAGGTCATCAGCAATGCAGGTAATTATAAATTTTCTGAAACATTTTGCAAAATACAGGTAGAGGATATAAATGATTCTGCTTTTGTGCGGGTCGTGCATAACTGGATTGCCCCCGACACATTAATAGATCCGGTTCCTGGTTTTAAGTTGTCTGATTACCGGTACTGGCAAATTAATGGTATATTCCCGGAAGGATTTAATGCCACAGCACGATTCTTTTATTCAAAAGATGGCTTTTTGGATAATACGCTTATCAAAAGTGATCAGGACTCTGTTGTAATACTTTATCGTTCAAATGCTGGTGAAAAATGGCAGGAAACAGATTTTTACAGGGAAGGTGTTTGGAATATAGGTTATCTGTATGTTGAAAATCTGCAACCCGGACAATATGCTTTAGGAGCATGGGATACAGAATATGTTGGAGAAGATAAACCAAAAACTCAGGATAAGAAAAAAAGGCTAAAGGTTTATCCGAATCCATCTGACCGGTCATTTAATATTATACATGATTTTAATGAAAACTCCATGATTAAAGTATTTGGCACTTCAGGTAATTTAATTGAAGTGATTGAAGTACCATCAAATAAAACATCTGTAACATGGGATGCAAATAATCTTTCGAATGGAGCTTATTACCTTGTTTTAATACAAGATGCCGGCAATCATATTATCAGGGAAAAAGTTGTTTTAAAGTGAACTTCTTTGATTTATCAGCTAAAATATAAAGATGATACCGATTTCGAGCTGATGAAAAATTACATACTTGAACTCTCTGACAGCAAAGAATTTTTTATCAGAAAAG
>CAZJYD010000007.1:12686-59281 GCA_964550205.1 uncultured Bacteroidales bacterium | reverse complement strand
AAAATTGTGGTTCTTTAGCTTTACAAAATGATAAAAATTTATTTTTCGGGGGGAAAGCATAAAAACAACTAATCCTATTAGTGGAGTACAGAATAAGCTGATAAGGAAAATACCTGTTTTTCCAACTACCCTGTTATTTGCCTCTATAGTTAATACCAGTACAGTAATTAAGTATAATATGCCAAGTAATAACCAGTCCATATAACGATTTAAAAAGACTAATTTCAAAATCCATACCAATAAAATTATTATTTTGATATTCAGGATAATGCTGAACAGTATTCAGAAGTTGTTTAAATAATTCTACTTTCGTGTTGATAGATTAATAAATCCATAGTTATTGATTGGGTGTTATAATTTTAATTATCAGCGAATTAACAAATGAAACAATTCTTTCTACAATAAAAATTTTATTCACCAGTTTCGGAGATTTTTTTTTAATCAGTTTGGAGTAATAGATTTAAAGTGCTGTTAAATAGTCATTAAAGTACTCTGTGTTATTGAAAGCCAATAATACATATTTATAAAATACATTATCCTAATTCGTAAATCCGGACAAAAGATGATAGTTTCATTTAATAACTTTTTTACTGGTAGTTTTTAACAAGGTGTAAATTGTATTTCAAGTTATTAACTATTGAAATGTTAATTATTAATAAATTTTAACATTAAATCAGTACAATAATATTTTATTTTTACGTTGACAAAAAAATAAAAATTGAACAGTTATCCGTTTTTTGAAAAACATATCATTTTATCTTTTATCAGCATTGACTGTTTGTCTTTTTTCAACTTTTACCAATTACAAAAATCCGGAAAAGGAAAGGTTAAGGGTTGAGTATATGGATTATACTGTCCCTGATGATTTTATTATTGACCTTGATAGTTTTCGTATTCGTGCCAAATCACATTGGATAGATAGTATTTTTAAAAACCTGGACAGAAGAGCAGGATTTAACGGGGTTGTTTTATACAGCGAAAAGGGTCGTGTAGTGTATAAAAAAGGCTTTGGCATGGCTGATTTCCGGGATAAGGAAAGGATAACAACTAACACTCCGTTTCAACTTGCGTCTGTTTCCAAGAGTATTACAGCAGCAGCTATAATGATTCTTAAAGATAATGGAAAACTGGGCTTTAACGATACCATCACAAAATATATTCCGGATTTTCCTTATAAGGGAATAACCATCAAACATCTTTTAACCCATAGATCAGGCTTGTCTCGTTATATGTCGCTTGCACATAAGAAATGGAAAAATAAAAGAAAGCCTTTGACCAATAAGAAGATGATAGATCTTTTTATCAAATATGAACCCAAGCCCTATTTTAAACCAGATGAAGGTTTTCATTACTGCAATACAAACTATGCTGTTCTTGCATACCTGGTTGAAGTAATTACCCAAATGCCATTTGGCAAGTTTGTAAAAATGGAAATTTTCAGGCCTTTACAAATGGAGAATTCATTTGTTTACAGTATGAATGATGATTCAATAGTTCCATCATACATAGATAAAGGAGCTACAGGATATCGTTATCAGGGCTGGAGGCTGAGGAGAGTAAGAAATGATTATCTAAACGGTATTGTTGGCGATAAGGGCATTTATTCCACTGTTGAGGACCTATACAAATTTGACGAGGCATTATACAGTCAAACTTTTATAAGTGATTCAACACTGCATGAGGCTTTTACCCCCGGAAGTCCTGATTACTGGAGGCGAAGGGATAATTATGGTTATGGATGGAGAATAAAAACCAGTATGGATAGCTGTGTATACCACTACGGATGGTGGAAAGGGTTCAGATCTTTTTTTATAAGAGACATGAAAAAAGAAAAAACTATTATTGTATTAAGTAATATTTCTAAAGGGCCAGGCTCATATAATTTCTGGAAAGTGCTTAATAACAACGAACACGAATTAGGATATATCTGCAGAAATTATTCACATTAACGAACTACAAGTTTAAAGCCAACACTGTGGACATTTATTAGTTCAATATTATCATCATCTTTTAAATATTTTCTCAACTTTGTAATATAAACATCCATACTACGCGCATTGAAATAGCTGTCGTCATACCATATTTTTTTGAGAGCATCAGTACGGTCAAGAACCTCGTTCACATTATCACACAGTAGTTTTAACAATCCTGATTCTTTGGAGGTCAGTTTTTGTTTCTTTTTATCTATACTGAGTATCTGTCGGTCGTAGTCGAAAGTATACCTGCCTATTTCATAAATGTTTTCTTTCTTGTATGGTTTTTCCTGATTTACCCTGCGTAAAATAGCTTTCATCCTGGCCAGCAGTTCCTCCATACTAAAGGGTTTTGTTATATAATCATCAGCTCCCAGCTCAAAACCTTTTATTTTATCTTCTTCCATTGATTTAGCGGTGAGAAATAAAATAGGGATGTTTTTATCCTCCCTGCGTATGTCTCTTGCAAGAGAAAAACCGTCTTTTACAGGCATCATGATATCAATTATGCAAAAGTTATATTCACCTTTATGGTATGCATCAAGCGCTTGCTGGCCATCGGCTTTTAATGTGGTTTCATAACCTTTTGCTTCGAGGTAGGTTTTTAAGATGCTTCCAAGGTTCTTATCATCCTCGGCAAGAAGAACTTTAATATTATCATTCATGATTTATAAGTTTTATTCAAGGGGCAAATTAATTGTAAACTTAGAACCTTTTTTCAATTCGCTTTCAAGATTTATTTGGCCTCCGTGCTTTTCAACTACTGCTTTTACATAACTAAGCCCTAAACCAAAACCCTTAAAGTTATGAATATTTCCGGTAGGAATCCTGTATAATTTATCAAAAATTTTCTCTTGATCCGATTTGCTGATACCAATACCATTATCTTCAACAATTATATTTATACTGGTGTTTTCATTATTAGTATAGATATTGATCTTTGGATCATCAGGGGAATATTTATTCGCATTATCCAATAGATTGAAAATAATATTTGTCAGATGAATTTTATCAGCAAAAAGAATACTTGTTTCTGCATTTAGATGGGTTTTTATTCTTCCGTTTCTTTTTTCAACTTGTAGTCCTATCTTCTTAACAACATTAGATATTATTTCATGTATGTTGATCCATTCTTTTTTAAGCTTTAATTCTCCTTTTTCAATAATAGCAGATTGCAGGACCTTTTCTGCCATGTTTCCCAAACGCTTGTTCTCTTCATTAATGATGTTGATATAATTGTTGTAAATATTATTTGATTTTTTTACGTCTTTATCTTTTAAGGCTTCACAAGCCAATGAGATTGTGGAAATGGGAGTCTTAAATTCATGGGTTATATTATTTATAAAATCATTTTTCATTACAGATAATTTTTTCTGCCTGAATATTGTGTTAATGCTGGCTGTAAATGCAAAAATGATCAGACAGATCAGTATTATGGAAACTAATAATAAAACCCAAAGCTGGCTGACAAGAAATTGTTTTTTATTAGGGAAATATAACATAAGATAGTTATAATCATTCTGTATATCAGTGGGATATAGAGTAAAAACATATCCTTTATTTAACAGCTCGGAAGGAAATTTACCTGTTTTTTGCAAAATCATGCGGTTTTGTGCAAGATTATAAACACCGAATTCAAACTCGGTGTTGATACCGTTTTGTTTTAGTTCGAAATTTAATAATGAATCAAGTAATCTACCAGAAAGTTTCTGTTCAATTGATCTGGCTAAAGGTTTATTTATTATCTCCTGCAAAGATTTTTGAACCATGTAGCTTTGGTTGATGAATCTTTCAAAATCATTTCTGTTTTTTACATTTGACAGATCATCATAAAATGACTGATTAAGCGAATCCATTATCCTGAATATTGATCTGCTCTTATTGTCCAACTGGTGATTTAGCTGATATGCCGTTTCCATTTTTTCGAGTGTGCGGACTACATTTGATCCGGCATTTTCAACATTTCGTAAAAAAGCAGCTTCCTTCACCTTAACCGCATTGTTGATCCAGTAAGCCTGAATAATCATTAACCCTATCAGAGCAATAGTTATTACTACAATTAATATAATAATCCTTTTTTTGTTCATCAACACAAAATTAATTGTTGATTAAATGATTTACAGCATTTTAACATAATTTAACTTTTTCAATATAAAATAGTTTAAGCGAATATTTAATGGTGTTTTAATTAATTTTGTCATTCTTTACAATTATTAATCCTAATAAAAATAAAACACTATGATCAATTTAAATATAGACATTACAAAAGTTTTTGATTTTATCAGCAGTGAGGATGTATTCAGTTATCAGGATGAGATCAAAGATCATCTTGATTCATTATACTGTAAAACCGGAAAGGGCAATAATTTTTTGGGATGGATTGATCTTCCGACAGAAACCAATACGGAACTGATAGAAGACATTAAAGAAACTGCTCAAAGAGTTAAAGAATATGCAGAAATATATGTTGTTATAGGAATTGGAGGATCTTACCTGGGTGCACGTGCTGTTATAGAAGCTTTGGGACACAACTTTTATGAACTTAAAAAAAAGCAGGACAATCCGTTGGTTTTGTTTGCCGGGCAAAATATTGGTGAGGATTATCTTATGGATTTGCTTGAGGTCCTCGATGACAAAGATTACGCAGTTAGTGTTATTTCTAAATCAGGTACTACAACAGAACCGGCTATTGCGTTCAGGATCATACGCAATCATCTCGAAAATAAGTATGGTCTTGAGGAAGCCCGAAAACGGATCGTTGCCATAACCGATAAAGAAAAAGGCGCATTAAAAAACCTTTCTGATAAGGAAGGTTATAAAACCTATGTAGTTCCTGATGATATCGGCGGAAGATATTCGGTATTAACACCTGTAGGGTTGTGGCCTATAGCTGTGGCTGGTTTTGATATTCAATCATTGCTGGAAGGAGCTAAAGAGATGCAGGAATATATTTTCAATAACAGAAATATAGATAATAATCCTGCGGCATTATATGCAGCTACTAGAAATGCTTTATATAACAAAGGAAAGATTATAGAGATTTTAACCAGCTATCAACCTAATCTGTTTTATTTTAATGAGTGGTGGAAACAACTGTATGGTGAGAGTGAAGGCAAGGATGGGAAAGGTATTTTTCCTGCCGGTGTGAACTTCACCACTGACCTGCATTCTTTGGGACAATACATACAGGATGGACTCAGGAATATTTTTGAAACCGTTATTTCTGTAGATAGATCAAATAAAGAACTTACAATACCAAAGGATAATGAGAATCTTGATAAACTGAACTATATAACAGGTAAAAGAATACATGAGGTAAATAAAATGGCCAGGGCAGGTACTATGTTTGCTCATGTTGATGGCGGTGTTCCGAATATCAATATTAATATTCCTGTTATTGATGAAGAAAATACAGGGCAGATGATATATTTCTTCGAGATGGCTTGTGCTATAAGTGGATATATTCTGGGAGTAAATCCCTTTGACCAACCGGGAGTTGAATCATATAAAAGGAATATGTTTGCATTACTTGGGAAACCGGGATTTGAAGATGAGTCCAGAGAGCTGAGAAAGAGATTTTCAAATGAATAAAAATGATTATGGATTTTCTAACACTTGTAAACCAAAGACAAAGTATAAGAAAATATTCAGACCAGTCAGTAGAGAAAAATAAAATCGAAAAATGTCTTGAAGCAGCAAGATTAGCTCCTTCGGCCAGCAACTCTCAACCATGGCATTTTATTGTTGTTGATGATGCTAAACTGAAAAATAAAATAGCACAGGAAACATATGATAATATATTAACTTTTAATAAGTTCGTTCAGCAGGCACCAGTTTTGATAGTTATAGTTATTGAAAAACCGAAATTAATTACGCAGATAGGGGCCGCTCTGGTAAGGAGAGAATTTCCGTTAATAGATATAGGTATTGCTGCTGAGCATTTCTGCCTGCAAGCCACCGAGATGGGTCTTGGAACATGCATGGTAGGATGGTTCAAGCAAAAGAACATTAAGAAATTACTGAATATTCCAAAAAATAAAACACTTGGTTTAATCATCACTTTGGGGTACCCTCCCAAAGATATTACTTTAAAGGAGAAAAAGAGGAAAAACAAAGAAAATATCATCAGCTACAATTCATATAGATAGGCCGATCTATTTTGTTAGCAGTTTTTCAATAATTTTTGGATAATACTTATATTCCAATTGATGTACTTTTTTTGCAAGTGATTCATGATCATCAAATTTTTCTACAGGGCATTTAACCTGAAAAACAATCTCTCCCTCATCGTATTTTTCATTTACTTTATGAATTGTAATTCCCGATTCTTTATCGTGGTTTTCAATAACGGCCTTGTGAACCCTGTTTCCATGCATTCCCTTACCTCCGTATTTTGGAAGTAATGCCGGATGAATATTGATGATTTTATTATTGTAAACTTTTAGTATGTTTTCAGGTACTAACCATAAAAAACCTGCAAGTACTATAAAATCGATCTTATATTTCTTCAGGATATTTAATACCTTATCGGTTTTATAAAATTCTTGCCTGCTGAAAACAAAAGAAGGTATGTTCATTATTTTTGCACGTTGAAGTACATAGGCTTCTTTTTTATTTGACAATATCAATGATACTGTTATTTCCGGATGATCATTAAAATATTCTGATATAACTTGTGCATTTGAACCATTACCGGATGCGAAGATTGCAATTCTTTTCATAGTGTTTTTTCTGATAATATAGTTATTACTGTAAAATCAAATATATTAAAATTCTTACACTATAATTATAAGTGAATCAAATATATATAAATATTTTAATTTAAATTATTGTTAATCTGCTCATTAGTAATCAGAAAGGGTATTTTTATTAGAAATTCTTTGCTTTTTTTTGATTTAATTCATTTCTTTGCAACCTGTTTAACCAAAAATGAAATAAATATGTCTGATATTTCAACCAGAGTTAAAGCTATCATAGTTGATAAGCTTGGAGTAGATGAAGGAGAAGTAACTCCCGAAGCAAGTTTCACAAACGATTTAGGAGCGGACTCACTTGATACCGTTGAACTGATAATGGAATTTGAAAAAGAGTTCAACATAGCCATTCCAGATGATCAAGCAGAAAAGATTGCTACTGTTGGAGAAGCAATTAAATACATTGAAGAAAACGCAAAACAGTAAATTTCATAGTACATGGAATTAAAACGTGTTGTCGTTACAGGCCTTGGTGCAATAACTCCATTAGGCAACACTGTTGAGGAATTATGGGAAGGATTGATTAATGGGGTTAGTAGTGCTGATAAGATCACCCATTTTGATGCTTCCAATTTCAAAACACAGTTTGCTTGCGAGGTAAAGAATTACGATCCTAATGATTATTTTGATCGTAAAGAAGCAAGAAAATTGGATCTTTATGCTCAATATGCAATGATCTCAGCTAATGAAGCTGTAGAAGACGCCAATTTTAATTTTGATAAGTTGGATCTTGATAAAGCAGGAATTATTTGGGCTTCAGGTATAGGAGGTTTGGATACTTTTCAGAAAGAGATAACAGCATACGCTAAGGGTAATGGAATTCCACGTTTCAATCCGTTCTTTATTCCCAAAATGATTGCCGATATTGCAGCAGGTCATATTTCTATAAAATACGGATTCAGGGGTCCTAATTATGCAACTGTATCAGCTTGTGCTTCATCAGCAAATTCTTTGGCAGATGCTTTTAATTACATTAGACTTGGCAAAGCAAATGTATTTATTACAGGAGGATCGGAAGCATCAATTTTCGAAGGTGGCATTGGTGGGTTCAATTCTATGCATGCCATATCAACCCGTAATGATGATCCAAAAACAGGATCGCGCCCATTTGATAAGGACCGGGATGGTTTTGTTCTGGGCGAAGGTGGATGTGCAGTGATTTTTGAAGAGCTTGAACATGCGTTGAACAGGGGAGCAAAGATTTATGCAGAGATAACCGGTGCAGGTCTCTCAGCGGATGCATATCATATGACCGCCCCTCATCCCCAGGGTTTGGGAGCTAAGAACTGCATGCAATATGCTCTTGAAGATGCAAACCTTAAACCCGAAGAAATAGACCATATAAATACACATGGTACCTCTACACCGGTAGGAGATATTGCAGAACCAATAGCTATAATTGAGCTTTTCGGAGACCATGCTTATAATATTAGTTTAAATTCTACCAAATCTATGACGGGTCATCTTTTAGGTGCTGCTGGTGCTGTTGAAGCAATTGCTACTACCCTTACCATTGTAAACGATATTATACCTCCCACTATTAATCATTTTACTGATGACCCGAAGATTGACAATAAGCTCGATTTTACTTATCACAAAGCTCAAAAAAGAGTAGTAAATAATGCTTTAACTAATACATTCGGTTTTGGGGGCCATAACACCTCAATATGTGTAAAGAAATTTGTTGAATAACATTGAAGTATTCTTTGCTTAGCGAACTTAAAATTTGTTTGTCGTCAGAAAAATGTCTGTACCGATATATAAGAAATATCTTCGGATTTTATCCCGGCAATATTTCTTTATATAAACTTGCATTTCGTCATAAATCTGTTGCTAAAGAAAACATAAATGGACTAAGACTGAGCAATGAGAGACTTGAATACCTTGGCGATGCCGTGTTAAATTCAGTTATAGCAGATTTTCTCTTTAAGAAATTTCCTTATAAGGATGAAGGATTCCTTACGGAAATGAGATCTAAAATTGTTAATCGTACACAGCTTAATCAAATATCCAGGAAACTTGGCCTTGACATATTCATTGAATCAGAATCAGGTAATATTAATTTATGTAAATCTATTACCGGAGATACCATGGAGGCTTTTATTGGAGCCCTTTACCTTGATAAGGGTTACAGAATTACCAAGAAACTATTCATAAACCGTATTATTAATGTTCATTACGATATTGATGAACTGGAGAAAAGAGAAGATAATTTTAAAAGCAAATTAATCGAATGGGCTCAGAAAAACAGGAAGAAACTCGAATTTAAAGTAATAAATGAGATTAATTTAGGATTTAACAAACAATATGAAATTGAGGTTGTAATTGATAATGATCCGATTAGTAAATCACGTGACTTTTCTATTAAAGGTGCCGAACAAATAGCGGCTGAAAAAGCATTTAAAATGATCCAGGATAATGAGTTTATTTAATACATTCATTTTTTTAGTTGCAATATTTTTACTACTTTTACGTGTCTGAATATTATTAAAGGGGGGGGCAATATGAAATCGACTGCAGGCAATGTAGTTCTGAATCTTTATACAAATGTAAAATTATTCAGGAATATAATTACCTCTAATATCGATAAACGTATTTTCAAATCGATTGTTGAAACAGAAACTGACAATTTAAAAACTGTTCAGAGAAAAAAATATGATTACTTATCAGCTTTACTTTATTCAATAAAAAGAAACATTGGAAAAAAATATATTTCAAAGAATTTTATTAAAAACGTTGGTGGTTTTATTGCAAGCCTTGAAGTTTCCTGCATACATGATAAGGATCCGGCAAGAGACAACTCTTCCTTTATAAGTAAATACGGCATGGACCCTCCCATGTTTATTGTTTTATCTCCTACTCAGCGTTGTAACCTCAATTGTATTGGTTGTTATGCTGCATCGAATGCCAAAACAGCTGCAACATTGCCCTACGATATTGTAGACAAAATTATTGCTGAAGTGCATGATTCCTTTAACGGCAGGTTTGTAACAATAAGTGGAGGTGAGCCATTCATGTATCAAAGCGATGGAAAAACACTGATTGATATTTTCAGGAAATATGATGATATGTTCTTCCTGGTTTATACCAATGGTACCCTTATTGATGAAGAATTGGCAAATACAATTGCGGAACTTGGAAATGTAACACCTGCTGTTTCTATTGAGGGTACTGAAGAACAAACAGATAAAAGAAGAGGAAAGGGTACATCAGAAAGAATTTTAAAGGGATTTGAGAATCTCAGAAATGCAGGGGTTCCGTTTGGTTTATCAATAACAGCAACTAATCATAATATAAATACAGTTCTTGATGAAAAATTTTATGATTACTGCTTTGATGAACTTGGTGCAACATACATGTGGCAGTTTCAGTTCATGCCCATTGGTAGAGGTAAGGAAACCTTTGATCTCGTTGTAAAACCACAGGATAGAATTAAAATGTACAGGATGTGGGAACGAATGCTTTCAGAAAAGAAATATTGTATTGCCGACTTTTGGAATAGCGGGGTACTAACACATGGCTGTATTGCTTATGGCGCCAACAGGGGATATATTTACATAGACTGGAATGGCAATATAATGCCTTGTGTTTTTGTTCCTTATTATGAAGATAACGTTTATGATGTTTATAAAAATGGAAAAACACTCGGAGATGCTTTGTTTTCCGGTCTTATGAAGAAAGGAAATAAATGGCAAATCGATTATGCCCTTAAAGACAAGAAAAAACCAGGTAACTGGTTAATGCCATGCTCAATCCGCGACCATTACGAAAATTTTCGTAAAAACATACTTAATAATAATAATATACGTGGAGAAAACTTAGAAGCTCAGGAAATATTGAATGATGAGGAATATTACAATAATATGATAAAGTATGATGAAGAGCTTAAAAAGCTTACTGAAGATATATGGGAAAAAGAATACTTAAACGGAAGTTAATTAGATCCTAAAAAAATAATTTTACTTGTTAAATTATACTAATTCGCTGATTATTGATAAACAATAACTATTTTTTGCTTCTTCCTGATGATAAAGAAAATCAAATTTGATATTAAAGATGAAACCGACCTGTTAGTGATCGGTATTACTACAGCATTAAAAGATTACAAATTAGCATTCCATATTAATAAAAGCCTTAATATAAATTTAAAGAAAACAAAAGATTTTTGTTTCTCAACTAACTCAAAGGAAAATAATTACTATTCTCTTTATCAATATAATAATACAAATGATCCTTTATATATTAATCTTCTCGAAAACCGTAATCCAAACGGTGTAATTTTACCAAACCTTAAACAAGTTGATTTCTTTATGATGGTAAGAAATAATATACCTGATGAAACATTGCAAAACCTGGTAAGAAGTGTAAAAGGCATAAAAAATGTTATTGTAGTATTTATGATAAAACCAGCAGCAGATAAGATGTTGCCTGTATTGCTTTCCGAACTGGAATTGCATTTATTGGGAATCCCGAAATAATAAGTTAGTAATACCGGATATATATTAACTGTTTGTTTTATTAAACAAATACTGTATATTTATGCTTTATTGAAAAAATGAAATACTTAATTAAACTTTAATTATGAAAATAACGGAAATCGGTTTGGCGTATCATCAAATTATCAGGGCCAGGGAGATTATATCCATATTGATAAAATATGGCTTTGGTGAATTTGTTTATAAAAGTGGATTTGGTAAACATTTGGTAACAAAAAGGCGGCGGGCAAAGATAGAATCAATCACCAGATATGAACGCATCAGAAAAGCAATTGAAGAATTAGGACCTACTTTCGTTAAATTCGGACAAATATTGGCTGACAGGCCAGATTTAATTAATGCTGAATTACGCAATGAACTTAAGAAACTTCAGGATGATGCCCACCCAGTACCTGATGAGGTAGCTGTTAAGGAAATTGAAAAACAACTTAAACAACCTATTGATAAAGTTTTTAAATCTTTCGATGAGAAACATATTGCATCGGCCTCAATAGCACAAGCACATAAAGGAGTATTACACTCTGGTGAGAAGGTTGCAATTAAGATTCAACGCCCCGGAATTGAAAAAACAATAAATACCGATCTTCAATTGATGGCATATTTTGCCGAAAAAATACAAAATAATAATGATGACTTTCAGGCAATTGATGTTATTGGTATTGTTGAAGAATTTGGCAAGTCTATCAGAAAGGAATTGAATTTTAATAACGAGGCAGCCAATATGCTTCGTTTTGCGCATAACTTTAAAGATAATCCCCTTACTCATGTTCCTAAAGTATTTATGCAATACACAAATAAGTATATTATTATCGAAGAGTTTGTTGATGGCATTGAATTACATAATATTGAGGAGGTTAAGGCACAGGGTAATGATCTTGCAGAAATCGCTCACCGGGGAGTTAAATTACTTTTTGAACAGATTTTTAATTATGGCTTTTTTCATGCAGATCCACATCCGGGAAATATATTCATAAAAGATAAAAATATAATTGCTTTTATTGATTATGGCATGATGGGATCATTAAGGCCATATCACATGGATTTTTTGGGTAAGTATGGCATTGGTTATTTACAGAAAGATCCGAAAAAAATGACAGAGGCTCTTCTACTTCTTTGCGGCAAAAAACATTATGAACGTATTACCGAGCTTGAATTTGAAATATCTGATATGATGAAACAATATCAGTATTTGTCTTATAAAGAAATTAACTTCGGTGAGGTAATGAATAAATCCATTGATATAGTTGTTGATTTTAATCTTAGAATACCTCCAACTATTTATCTTTTGATAAAAGCGCTTATCACGATACAAGGTGTTGCTACATTATTAAATCCAAAGCTTGACCTTGCCAAGGAAATGGAGCCTTATGCAAAAAATTTATTAATACGACAGTTCAGTCCGAAAAAATTAACTAAAAATATTTTTAATACAATAGGTGATTATTTTGATCTGCTAAGAGAACTGCCATTTGAAATTGCCGAAATAATATATAAAACCAAGGAAGGGGATTTAAAAATACATTTGGAATTAAATAAGCTAGAACGCATACTTTCCAAATTCGATAAAGTAAGCAGAAACCTTTCCTCTGCAATTATTCTTGCAGCATTAATTATAGGTTCTGCAATAGTTTCGCAACTTGAACATGTTAAGTGGGTAGGTCATGCAATTTTTGTTTTTGCCGTTACTATAGGGCTATGGACTTTCTTCAGGATGTGGAGAAGAAAGTAAAAAAGACAACATACTAGCTCAGACAATAGATTCCTCCTCTCTCGACTGAGACGAATCAAGACGATATCGTCAGAATGACCTGCTATTATGGGAATTGGAGAAAAGAAGTCCGCGTTGCTTTTTTCTTGTGTTTTTACTTCACCAATTTAATTGGTAGCAAAGCGAAAAATAGAGTTATTCATTCTTAACATTACTCAGAAATTAACAAAGAAATATGCATTAACTTGCATTCTTAAATAACTGACCTGAACTGCTCAAGGAATCTGATATCATTTTCAAAGAAAAGTCTGATATCCTCTATTTGATATTTAACTAAGGTTGTTCTTTCTATTCCGATTCCGAATGCATAGCCTGTATATTCTTCAGAATTTATTCCGCAGAATTCAAAAACCCTGGGATCGACCATACCACAACCAAGTATTTCTACCCAGCCTGTTTGTTTGCATATTTTGCAACCCTTTCCTCCACATAAAAAGCATGATATATCCATTTCTGCAGATGGTTCGGTAAAAGGGAAATAAGAAGGCCTGAAACGAACTTTAACATCCTGGCCAATGAATTCTTTGGCAAAATAAAATAGTGTTTGTTTCAGGTCGGCAAAAGAAACATCCTTGTCAATGTATAATCCTTCAACCTGGTGGAAGATACAATGCGAACGTGCTGATATTGCCTCATTTCTATAAACTCTTCCCGGATATATTTCCCTGATCGGAGGCTTTTTACTTTCCATAGCTCTCACCTGAACGGATGATGTATGTGTTCGCAATAGAATATCCGGATCTTTTTGAATAAAGAATGTATCCTGCATATCCCTGGCGGGATGGTCTTTTGGAAAATTTAATGCAGTGAAATTGTGAAAGTCATCCTCCATTTCAGGTCCTTCTTCAATTGTAAAACCTATCCTTAAAAAAATATCAATCATTTCGTTAAGAACAATAGAAACGGGATGCCTTGCACCCAATTCAATAAAATCAGCAGGAAGTGTCAGATCTTTTTCACTTTTAGTTTTGACATCTGACTCTGACATTTCTTTGTGAAGATTATTGTATTTGTTCTGTGCCTTGGTTTTCAGTTCATTTAGAAATTTACCAATTTCCCTTTTCTGTTCAGGAGGTATTTTTTTGAATTCGCCGAATAATGATTGGATTACACCTTTTCTTGTTAAATATTTTAATCTGAAATTCTCCAGCTCTTCTTTGTTTTCTGCGTGAAAAGATTCAACCTTTTTAATTACCGATTCTATTTTCTCCTTCATTTATAATGAATCATTTATTCAACTATTTCAATTGTCATTTTTACATCGTCAACAGGTTTGTCAAGGCTGCCTGTTTCAAGCGATGCAATTTTATCTAATACATCAAAACCTTCAATAAGTTCGCCAAAAACGGTATAATCACCATCCAGGTGGGGAGTGCCTCCGATTGTTTTATAAACTTCCCTTTGTTCTTCTGTAAATGTTTTATTCATCTTCTCAATTACATAGTCGAGTTGTGTATCACTAAAAACATAACCCTGAACAATATAAAATTGTGATCCTGATGATTTTTTATCGGGATTTACTTCGTCGCCCTGCCTTGCAGCAGCCAGTGCACCTTTTTTATGAAAATACTGTGGAACGAATTCCGCATCAATCATGTACCCGGGACCAGGTTCACCATTTTTACCCTTTCCGCCCTGTATCATGAATTTTTCAATAACCCTGTGGAACTTTGATCCATCATACCATCCATCCTTTATAAGCTTAATAAAGTTATCACGGTGTTTTGGGGTATCATTGTAAAGTTTTGCTTTCATATCTCCCAGATCAGTGTGGATAACAACCACAGTTTCTTTATTTTCTTTTTGTGAGCATAAGCTAAGGCTAAAGCCCAGAAAAACCAATAGAAATAAACCAATATTCTTTTTTATCATATTAAATAAATTTTATAATTATTGCAATATTAATAATTTAACCCGAATAATTCATAAACTTTAAAATCAACCTTTTGTTTTTTCTAAAAACATTTATTATATCAATGTAAGTTTTATACTTTTATCAAATAGTTATATCAATACAAATTTAACGAAATCAATTATTGTCAGGTAATTAAAACCAACATAAAATAATGGATATCAACACATTGAAAAACGAAATTGCTGTAACAGCAAGAGCACTTGAAGAGCAAATCACCAGAATTACTGAACTTGAAGGCAATATTCCACAAATTGATATAGATATTGCAATGGGCAATATCAGAAAAATTTACGAAGATTTTTATACCCTGGATAAAATCAACCGTAAGGAAAGAAAAATAACTCGGGATAAGAAACCAACACCTAAAAAGGATATGAAATCTTCATTAAAAAAAGAACAGGTTGTTGAGTTTGACCATAAGACAGAAAGAGATAAAGAAAAAACTTCCACCACGGAAAAAAAACCGCATATAAAACCAGAGCCTGAAAAAACTGATATCTCAGACAGTAAATCCGCAGAGCCTAAACGGGAAGAAAAAAAAGCTGAACCAAAAAACAAGACTCAAAAAAAATCTGATAAGAAAAGAACAATCGATCTGTATTCGGATACTCCGGCAACATTAGGAGATAAACTTATGGATGAGCAGGATGAAAGCCTGGCAGCTAAAATGCAAAAAAATAAAATTCACGACCTTAAAACAGCTATAGGCATTAATGAAAAATTTCTGTTTATCAATGAACTATTCGATAGTAATGTCCATGAATATAATCAAGCGATTGATCAGTTAAATAGTTTTGATGATTACGATAAAGCCTTTAAATTTATTAATGAGCTAAAAGATAAATATGGCTGGAAAAATGACGATACTTATAAGTATTTTTTATCATTTATTAAAAGAAGGTATTAATTAAAAACCAGGCTAATGAATTTCAATTTATTTCGCGTTTCCCTGATCATTCTTATATTATCAGGGATTTATTCATATAGTCAGGATGTTGAATACGGCAGATATATTATTGAAAAACTGTCCTCAAAAAAATTCGCAGGCAGGGGGTATGTTAAAAACGGTGATAAGAAAGCAGCCAGGTTCATACGAAAAGAGTTCAAAAAGAATAATACCCAAATGTTTAACAATAATTATTTTCAGCCTTTTAGTCTGTCGGTAAATACTTTTCCTGAAAGGATTAAAATTGAAGTTAATGAACAAACTCTTGAACCCGCAGATGACTTTATTATTTATGCCAATTCACCCTCTGCTGAGGGAAAATATGAAATTGTTAGATTAAAAAATGATACTGTCGATTCGAATTATCTTAATGAATTTTATGAAGAAAATGACCTTGATAATAAAATACTTGTAGCTGAAAAGACCATTGATGACAGTATTTTGAAATACAGGCCTGATGAGGTGTCAGGATTGATATTTATTACTGATAGGAAGTTGTATTGGTTTCTTTCCAATTCCGGAAAAGTCAATGACTTTTTTACGATTGATATTACTGAGGAAGCATTGCATGATGAAGTAAAAACGATTACAATTGATTATAAATCAAAATTTATAGATGATTACGAAACTCAGAATGTTATTGCTTATGTAAAGGGAAAATCGTTACCGGACAGTTTTTTTGTTTTCACTGCTCATTACGATCACCTGGGTTATATGGGCAGGAAAGCATTTTTTCCCGGGGCTAATGATAATGCCAGCGGTACTGCAATGGTATTAAGCCTGTCAAGATATTTCGCTGATCCTGCAAATCGGCCGGATTATTCAGTTGCTTTTATGGCATTTGCTGCTGAAGAAACGGGACTTAATGGATCGAGGTATTACGTTAACAATCCATTATTTCCGCTTGATAAAATTAAGTTCGTAATTAACCTTGATATGATAGGAACCGGAAGTAAAGGTATTACGGTAGTTAATGGTAAAGTTTTTGATAAAGCATTTGATTTGCTCAATCAGATCAATGATGAAAAGGGATATCTCAAAAGCATTAAATCAAGAGGTGAAGCATGTAATAGTGATCATTGCCCCTTTTATATGTCGGGAGTTCCTTCGATTTTTATTTATACAAGAGGCGATGAGTTTACCGAATACCATAATCCTGGTGACTTAGCTAAAGATCTGCCGCTTACTGAGTATAAAGATCTCTTCAGGCTTTTAGTTGATTTTGTGAAAAAATATTAAAATGGGAAAACTATATATTATCCCCACGCCTATAGGAAACTTAGAAGATATTACTCTAAGGGCTTTGAATATATTGAAAAAGGTGGATTTGATCTATGCTGAAGACACCCGTAAAACAGGAATACTTTTAAAAAAATACAATATCTCAAAACGTTTGAGTTCATATCATCAATATAATGAGCATCAATTAGTTGGCAGAATAATAAAAAGGTTAAATGATAATGAAAATATTGCGGTCCTATCCGATGCAGGTACACCGGGTATTTCAGATGCAGGATTTTTACTCGTCAGGGAATGTATTAATAACAATATAGAAGTTGAGTGCTTACCTGGCCCAACAGCATTTCTCCCGGCATTGATAGTTTCAGGCTTGCCATGCGATAAATTTTTATTCGAGGGATTCCTGCCTCATAAAAAAGGACGTAAATCAAGACTTGAAGAACTGGCCAAATTTGAAAATACAATAGTATTTTATGAATCGCCTCATCGCCTATTGAAGACTCTCAAACAAATTGCCGAATATTTTGGAGCAGAAAGAAAAATCGCTGTTTCAAGGGAGCTTACAAAAGTTTACGAAGAAACAATAAGAGGTGATATTAAAAAAGCAATAGAGCATTTCACAAAACATCCGCCTAAAGGCGAATTTGTTATTACCTTAGCAGGATGTAAAAACTAATTACCATTAGGATCCTTAAATTAAATTTCATTTTGTGTTTAATTTAAGGTTCTTATTGAAGTAAAAAAATCCCGGTGGTTCCGGGATTTTTTTTATATTATGCCACCCAAAAATAACTATTATGTCATATACTTATAAATATCCCAGACCGGCAGTAACTGTTGATATAGTAATATTTTTAAAAGAAGATAATGAACATAAGGTTCTGCTGATTAAAAGGAAACACCCACCTTTTGAAGGGCAATGGGCTTTCCCCGGTGGCTTTGTGAATATTGACGAGGAACTTGAAGCTGCGGCTGAAAGGGAGCTTAAAGAGGAAACAGGATTACAAATAAGTGGTCTCTTGCAACTTCACACTTTTGGAAAGCTTAACCGTGATCCCAGGGGTCGTACAATTTCAGTAGTTTATTTGGGATTTGCTAATAAAGAAAACGAACATGTTGAAGGAGCTGATGACGCAAGGGAAGCCGAGTGGTTTCCTGCAGGGCAAGTTCCACAACTTGCATTTGATCATAATGAATTATTAACTTTAGCAATAAGAAAAATATCATCATAAATATGTGTGGACGTTATCAATTATCAGTTAAGGAAGATGAAATAGTTGTGAGGTTCAATGTTGAAGTTTATAAGGAGCAGTACAGGCCTTCATACAATTGTGCTCCTTCACAGCATCTTCCGGTAATTTCTAATGAGAAACCGGACCAGTTAGTACTTTATAAATGGGGATTAATTCCTTTCTGGGCCGAGGATCCGGCAATGGGCAACCGCATGATCAATGCCAAAGCAGAAACCATTGACCAAAAACCATCTTTCAAGCATTCCTTTAAAAGAAGAAGATGCCTGGTTCTGAGCAATGGTTTTTACGAATGGAAAAAAGAAAACAATAAAAAAATCCCTTACCGTATTTTATTTAAAGATGAAAAGCTCTTTGCTATGGCTGGAATATGGGATACTTGGAAAGATGCTGAGGGAAGAGAAACCAGGTCGTATTCAATTATTACAACTACACCTAATGCTTTACTGAAAGATATTCATAACAGGATGCCTGTTATACTCAGGAAAGAAGATGAAAAGAAATGGTTGACTGATGATGATCCATCAGCTTTGCTTATGCTTTTAAAACCATACCAGCATGAAAATATGGATGCATATAAAATATCAAGTCTTGTTAATTCACCGGCAAACGATAGTGAAGAAATCATAAAACCTTCGGAAGCGGCTTGAACTTAAGTGATCATCAGATTACACCCCCTTATATCACTATAATCATAACGGCCCAATACCTCAAATGAACCATCTGTATTGACTTTTCCAATATCCTGGGTAGCAATGAAGGAACATGAATAAATATTTGCCAGATCAATGACATTTATTCCTCCGGAACGTCCAGTGCTTTCTATGGATAAAGGATCATTAATATCCCTGATAATGACTTTCATCCATGGAGGTGTATAAAACTTCCCCTGTCCTTTGGAATAAGCCTGAGATAGCAATTCGGTCATACCGTATTCAGAATGTATGGCATTAACACCAAAACTCTTAATAAGAATACTATGAAGCTCTTTTCTGGTTATTTCCTCCTTCCGACCTTTCATGCCACCTGTTTCCATTACGATTGTGTTGGGTGGAAGATCGGGTTTAAATTTTTCGGCCAGCTCAAGCAATGCAAATGAAACACCAAATAACAAAATTTTTTTTCCTGACCTATTAAGTTTTATGATTTTGTGAGTAAGCTTATCATAATCTTTCAGATAAAAGCCGCTGTCAGGATTTCTGGTATTTTTAATCAATTCACTTACCATATATACCAGCGAGGAACCTTCACGCTCCAGATAGGAAGGTAATAAAGCCAGCAGACAGTAATCTGAAATTTCACCATAGAATAATTCAAAAGTTTTCTGAAAGCTTTTTCGGTAAACCGACCGGTCAGCTACATAATGTTTTGATGGCAATCCTCCAGTAGTGCCGCTGCTGGTAAATACCAGATCGGCTTTTTGTTCTTTAGTAAGAATCTTTTTATTTTTAAAAAACTCGATGGGCAGAAAAGGAATTTCCGAATATGTTTTTATTGAAAAAGGGTCTGGTATAAGCAAGTCAACAAATCTTTTGTAAAGCAAATTATTGCCGTATTGAAATTGAAATATTTCCAACGCAGTATCGTTAAATTTTTCAGCGGAGGAGACATTAAATAATTTTTCTGTTAAAATAAGTTCATCAGCCATTATATACAAAATTAAATAATACAGGATGATTATTATTGTTTAATTTTATATCACAAAATTATGTTAAATGAGTAAGCATAACAGCACAACCATACATAAAAAGATATTATTGATACTTCTACCTGCTCTGTTAATATATTTTTTTTCCTGCCAGAAATTTGAAGAGTATCCTGTTATACCACATATAGAGTTTAATGAATTTCAGGTAATAAAAGATATAAATGGCTCGGATTCGCTAGGATATTTGTCAATATCATACACAGATGGGGATGGCGATATAGGATTAAAATCAAGTGATACCTTACCACCTTATGAATATAATTTTTTTCTTGACATTTATCAAAACATTAATGGAGAATTGGAAAAGGTTGTATTGCCCGATTCAAATGTTACATTTAATGCCAGGATACCAATACTAACGCCCAAGGGAGTGCATAAAGCCATTAAGGGAACTATTGAGATGGAATTGGAATTATTCAGAATGGTGCCTTTCCTTGATTCTGATACTATCGCCTTTGAAACATATATTGTTGACAGAGCCTTGCATGAAAGCAATGTTATTATGACACCGGAATTTATAGTAAACTGATTATTAAATCAGGCAATTAAATATTTTTGTTTAATGTTAATTTTATAACCCGAATATCAAAAGGATAAATAAATAATTACATGTTGGATCAGCAATACTCCAGAAGGAAATACTTCATTATCATTATTTTTATTCTCATTGGGGTATTGTATCTTTTCAGGCTTTTTTTTCTACAGGTACTCGATCATAATTATAAGTTGTTTGCTGAGAACAATGTATTGCGCTATGTAACGCAATATCCTGCAAGGGGATTGATATATGACCGTAACGGGAAACTATTGGTATATAATGAAGCTGCATATGACTTACTGGTTGTTCCCGGGCAGATGAAAAACATTGACACTGCTGAATTATGCATACTTTTAGGCATTAGCCGTGATGATTTTAATAAGAAGATCAGTAGAGCTAAAAGATATTCTTTGTATAAACCTTCTGTTTTTGTTGAACAAATTTCAAAAGAAGAATATGGTTACTTGGCGGAGAGTCTTTATAAATTCCCTGGATTTTATGTTGAATCAAGAACTTTAAGGAAATATCCGGCTCCGACCGCACCACATATTCTTGGGTTTGTAGGGGAAGTTAATAAATATGAACTAGATGCTGATCCTTATTATAAGCAGGGGGATTATATAGGAAAAAGTGGCATAGAAAGATCTTATGAAAAAATACTCAGAGGAGAAAAAGGAATTAAAATAGTAATGGTTGATGTTTTTAACAGGGTTAAGGGCAGTTACCAGGAGGGTAAATACGATACTACTGCTATTCCCGGAAAAGATATTCAACTTACAATTGATGTTGATCTGCAACGGTATGGTGAAAAGTTAATGCAAAATAAAAAAGGAAGTATTGTAGCCATAGAACCCGGAAGCGGAGAAGTTCTTGCTATGGTGTCATCACCGGCATATAATCCAAATTTACTAATTGGGCGTATAAGAACGAAGAATTTCATCAAACTAAGCAAAGATACGCTTGAGCCTCTTTTTAACAGGCCAATAATGGCAAGGTATCCACCGGGTTCGGTTTTTAAACTTGTTAATGCTCTTATCGCACTTCAGGAAGGAGTTTTAAAACCAACTACGGAATATTTTTGTGAAGGCCCGGAAGCATCCCCTATTACATGCAGCCATTATCATTATTCACCACTTAATATGATCCATGCCATTGAGTTATCATGTAATCCTTATTTCTGGAAAGTTTTCAGATCGATATTTAAACAACCTAAGTATAAGACTGTTCAGGAGGCATATAACCACTGGACTGATTATTTGAAATCCTTTAATGTAGGACAGGCATTTTATAGCGATATAATAAACCAAAAAAAGGGAAATTTACCGGATGCTGGATATTTTAACAGATATTACGGGGAAAACGGATGGAAAGCAATTACGATACGTTCATTATCTATCGGACAGGGTGAAATAGAGTTTACTCCGCTGCAACTGGCCAATGTTGCTGCAATTATTGCTAACAGGGGTTATTTTTATAATCCTCATCTGTTGAAAGGGATAGATAAACAGTTAGCAAAAGAACTTAAATTCACAAGAAAAAACTTCACCACTATAGATTCACAAAATTATGAACCTGTAATACAGGGCATGAAACTGGTATTTGAAGGTAAGCATGGTACAGCCAGATGGTATAAGGTACCAGGCATTGAGATGTGCGGAAAAACAGGAACAGCAGAGAATCCTCATGGCAAGGATCATTCGGTATTTATAGCTTTTGCTCCGGCCGATGATCCGGTGATAGCAATTTCTGTTGTTGTCGAAAACAGTGGTTATGGTGCTACGTGGGCAGCACCCATCGCAAGTTTGATGATCGAGAAATACATTAAAGGATCAGTAAAGCAAAGATGGTACAGAGATAAAATTATCAATACAAATTTACTAGCGGGAAATGAGGAATAGATCGGGTATATATTACAATATCGACTGGATAACGGTTCTGCTGTATCTTTTCTTTGTATTTTTCGGATTGATAAATATTTATTCTTCTGCTTGCACAACTGAACAGAATAGCATTTTTGACCTTTCTCAGGAACATGGTAAGCAATTGATCTGGATTTCATTTGCACTGTTACTTGGAATTATCATTCTTATGATCGATTCAAAAGTCTTTTCCACATTTGCTTACTTTATTTATGCGTTTTCAATACTTATCTTGATTGCGGTATTACTTTTCGGTTCTGAGGTTTCAGGTTCAAAGTCATGGTTTAGAATAGGTAACTTTGGAATTCAACCATCGGAGTTTGCAAAATTTGCAACGTGTTTGGCTATAGCTAAATATTTAACTACATTGAATGTTAGCCTTAAAAAGTTCAAGTGTGTTCTTAAGGCTCTTGCATTGGTTATTATACCTGCTTTTTTTATTCTTCTGCAGCGTGATACAGGTTCGGCATTGGTATACGGAGCATTCATCATCGTTCTATACCGTGAGGGTTTGTCGGGAAGTATTTTATTATTAGGCATTTTTGCGGCCATACTATTCGTGCTTACTCTGTTATTTGATAAATTTATTCTAATTGGTTCATTAAGTATTTTGATAGTTTTAGTGTTAATTATGTTTAAAAAGATCAGAAAACATTTCTGGCAGGCAATAGGATTTTTTATTTTGATGTCGGCTTTTATATTCAGTATTGATTTTGCAGTTGAGAATGTATTGGAACAACATCAGATAAAACGTTTAAATGTACTTATTGGAAAAGAAGATGATATTCATGGAGCAGGGTACAACGTTAACCAGTCTAAAATTGCAATAGGCTCGGGTGGATTAGCCGGTAAGGGTTTTCTTAAGGGAACACAGACAAAATATGATTTTGTTCCTGAGCAAAGTACTGATTTCATATTTTGCACTATTGGTGAAGAATGGGGATTTCTGGGAACCGCTTTGGTAATTATTTTGTTTATTTTATTCTTGATAAGGCTGGTACAACTGGCAGAAAGGCAACGATCACGGTTCAGCAGAATATATGGTTATGGTGTCGCTTCAATTTTATTTTTTCATTTTATGATCAATATTGGGATGACCATAGGTCTTACTCCTGTTATAGGTATTCCTTTGCCATTTTTTAGTTATGGCGGTTCTTCGCTTTGGGCTTTTACGATTTTATTATTTATTTTCCTGAGGCAGGATGCTGCAAGACTGGAAAAATTATAATTGTAAATTAGCTTAGTAATAGTCTAATCTGTAATCTGTAATATCTGCATTTTCTTTAATTGCAGCATATACGTTATTATTACCTACCCTGCGTTGAAATTCCGAAATATATTCCTGAATATACGGACCATAATTTGTTGTCCCGGATGGTTCAAGATATTTGTCAACAATAACCCAATACACACCCAGGTTTCCTTGAACAGGCTCTGACAATTTGCCTTCCTCAAGCGTAAATATTGTGCCTACAACCTTTGGTTCCCGTCCTATACCACGAATATTTGGCGATGCAAATGTAACATTAACAGTATCGACTTTGGTATTGAGATATTCAGCCAATTGATAAATATTGCCTGAATGTGTTTTACTTTCTGATATTATATATTGAGCTTTTTTATCATTTATCACCATATTTTTAACTGTATTGTACAATTCATCAAGTGGTCTAAGACCTTTTTCATACCTGCTTTTAAGTACCGCAATAACATATTCTTCGCCCAGGTCAAAAACGGGTGAAACATCACCTATTTCAGTATTATCGCTGAAAGCCCAGCGTATAATATTTCTTGGATTATCAAGTCCGGGAACAACATTTGTCATTTTTGTGATCCTTGGTGCTGATTTTTTAACTAATCCCTGCTTAGTAACAGCTTTTTCGAATTTCTCTTCAGTATTATTTTCTCCTGCAAAAATGCTGGCATTTGTATAAACTTCCTGGTAAGTCTTTGAGCTTGGTTTTATTTCTCTGTCGATAATTGCAACTTTTACCTTTTTTACCTTGGGGCTTTTACCGGTTATTCTGATCACATGGTATCCAAATGGTGTTTCCACCATTTCAACATCTCCAACATCATTATTTACAATTGTTTCATTAAACTGGTGCACCATAGTCTGATCGGGAAACCATCCCAGGTCGCCTGAATTCTCTCTGGCGCTGGGATCTTCTGAAAAATCCATTGCTAAAGACTCAATCCTTTCAGGATCATTCTTTGCAAGATTATACAGACTGTCAGCAAGATTTTCTGCTTCTTCTTTTGAACGGTTAATATTTTGAGGGGCTCTGTATGCTCCCTGGTATGTTATCAAAATATGTGAGGCTTTCATTGAATCAGGCCTGTATGTGATATCGATCAACTTGGCCATATGATAAGTATTCTCTTCCAAATAAGGAGAAACAAAAGTTCCTGCCGGTGAGTTAAACATAATTGAATCAATAGCTAAAGGCAGTTCTCCTATGGTTTTCCATGTACTGTCGTAAGGTGTATCTGAAGTAGCCCTTACGAAAGTCGGAATGTTTTTTGTTTCCCTGAATTCCTGATATATCTCATCAACATTTTCCCTGACTTTCTGATGGTCTTCCCTGGAGGGTTTTACATCAAAAACAACATAATCGAAAGTTACGGCATCATTTTGTATGTAATTGTGTTTAACCTCTTCATATTTTTTTTCAATTTCTTCTTCGCTAACGGTAATCAAACTATCCGGCACTTCCTGATATCTCTTCAATATGATTCTTGTCAAAGCTTCGGTTTCACTTTGTTGGTATTTCATTTCCGAAAAAGTTCTGGGCATATATAAACCACGAGAAACAAGTGTATTATATTTGGTCCTCAGTTGATCCTGTTTAATTGCTTTTTCAAAGTTTAACCATTGGTTGATTTGTGCCTGTTCCATTTGGTTGAGGTTGCGTAAATAATTTAATACCAAAGCCGGATTATATCCTCCTGTTTCAGGATCTACAAAATACTGTTGAATAAAAGGATGAGGATGATTTCCCTGTACAAGCTCAAACAATTCATCGGAAGTGACAACAAGACCTAATTTATCAAATTCTTCACCCATTATTGTTTTATAGACAATCTGATCCCAGGTGTTTTGACGGGCACGGAATATTTCATCCTGGGATAATTGATCTTTTTGTTTGTTCTGTTTTTGCATTTCTATGGCCTCATCAACCTTCTTGCTGAATTCTATATATGAGACTTTTTCATCATTAATCACACCCACATAATTTTTTCTTCTCGGATTATTTCTGAGTAAATCTCCAAGCACAAATGCTGCTAAAGCAATTCCCACTACTATAACTATTAATCCTGAGCGTTTTCTTATTCTACCAATTACTGCCATTTTTGACTATTTTTTTATGAAGTTGCAAAGTTACAAATTGTAAATTAAAGTTATTAAATAATCAATACAAAATTTGATATTCTTTATCATGAGGCGGTTAATGATACTTATTCATTTAATATTTTCAGATGAATCTGTTCAATCCTGTTCTCAGTTGCTTTTAGAATGGTAAACATATAACTCTGAATAATAATTTCAGTACTAACATCGGGGATATCTTCGTAATGGTGTATAATATATCCTGCAAGGGTTTCGTATTCTTCGTTTTCCGGAAAGTATAAATTGTATTCTTTATTAAGATAATCTATCTCCAGACGTGCGGAAAAAATATATTCACTGTCATTTATTTTTCGTTCGGTAAATTCTTCTATAT
This sequence comes from uncultured Bacteroidales bacterium, assembly GCA_964550205.1. Taxonomy (GTDB): domain Bacteria; phylum Bacteroidota; class Bacteroidia; order Bacteroidales; family JAIOZK01; genus JAIOZK01. The sequence continues at coordinate 33,050 of CAZJYD010000007.1, read as the reverse complement.
CGTATTCATCTTTTATTTCTCCAAATATTTCTTCAATAATATCTTCGAGCGAGACCATCCCGGATGTTCCTCCAAACTCATCAACAACAACAGCAACGCTTTTGTGCTGCTGGATCATCATCTTCAGTACTTCGCTGGCGAGCATTGTTTCCGGTACAATAATGATAGACTTCAGTATTTGCTTGATTGATGATGGTTTTCTGAACATGTCAAACGAATGGGTATACCCAATTACGTTATCTATTGATTCACGAAAAATTAGAATTTTGGAATGTCCTGTTTCAATGAATTTCTTCCGCAGTTCATGTATTGGCTCGTTTTCTTCCAATGCAATGATTTCAGTGCGGGGTATCATACATTCTCTGAGACGTACATTTTTAAACTCAATGGCATTTCTGAACATTTTATATTCGGGCACTTCTTCTTTGTTCTCTTGGTCAGTGGAGTATTCTTTAACGTATTCATCAAGGTCAATTGGACTGAAGACATATTTTTGTTCTGAAAAGTCAATTCCAAAAAATATTTTCAATATTAGCTCAGCCAGACCTATAAACAAATAAATAACAGGATATAACAAATAGTAAAAAAATACCAATGGAAGAGCAAAAATATTCAATACACTGTTAGGTTTTATTCTGAATAAAGCTTTCGGAATAAACTCTGCAAAGAATAAAATTATAATTGTCGAGATGATTGTCTGAATCAGAAGTACGAGATATTCCAGATTAAGGTTTTCAGGCAATAGGTTCACTATAAAAGGTTCAAGGATTTTTACAATTACAATACCATAAACAACCAATGCGATATTGTTCCCCAGTAACAGGGCTCCGATAAATTTTGATTGTTTATATAGGAAATAGGAAATTATTCTGGCGGAAATGCATCCTTTGTTTTTATCTATCTCGACTTTCAACCTGTTTGAGCTCACGAAGGCAATTTCCATACCTGAGAAAAATGCCGATAATATCAAGGTAATAATGACTAAGAGCCAGGCGTTCATTTAAGTTTTAGAATTATATAACTATAAAAATAATTATTATTTTTCATCTTTTACACGGAAAACGCCGGTTGGATTAACAATATCATATTCATTGAAGGATTCATCCGATCTTAAACCATCGCCGTACAATATATCATTTTGGGTGGTTATTTTTACTTTTACATCAGAATATATTTTTTTCTTGCGCTGATCCCAAATGAGTTGCTCCGTATTTAGTGTCTCATTCTTTTGTAGATTAACTATTACAACATCATCGCGTGCTTTCATTAATTTCTTTTTTTCAAAACCAATACCATAATTAGCTGTTAAGGTGGATTTAATATTCATTACCGAATCATAAAAGATAACTTCGAATCCTTCAGGAAATTCAAAATATGGCTCGTCATCCGAATACTGATACATTATTTCACTTGTAAGCTCGGCGGTTACCTTACCCGAGTCGCTTCGTATATATCTTATGTCCTTGGCTACCATCTCGGGCAAAGTGTCAATTTCGTAATACCTGCTGATGGTTTTAATGTCCTGTTTACAAGCAAAAAGCATTGTTGCCAGCGAAAAAACAACAATGCTAATTAAATTGATATAACTACCTTTTAAATCAGGAATTCGTTTTAAAACTTTTTTTTTAGTCAACGGATCTTACTTTAGTTTCTTCATTTATCCAGCCTCCGACTTTATAGGTGTCACCTTCATTGTAGTCGTGAAAAAAGATGGTTTCTTTAGTCGGGAAATATCTTGAATATGATGCTATTCTTTGATTAGCAATATCTTCAACTGAAGGATCTATACTTTTGGCCTGGTAATATTTATCAACTGCAACCCAATAAACCGATTTTTTAGCCAGATCATCGGTTGCACAAAGCTCTGAGCTGGCAGCATAAAGATCGCCTATCAGTATATATGGCTTTCCATTATCAGGATTATTTTCTATTGATTTATAGGCAGCCTCCCGTGATTTTGTAAACTGATCAAGCATTTGGTAACAGAAAGCAATGTAATAATATGCATCAGCCCGTGCTTCTTCATCGCTAATGCTTTTAGCTTCCTTCATGTACTTCAGCGCTTTTTCATAATTTTTTTCATTAATAAACATTTTTCCTAACATAAGAGCAGCCTCAGGTGTGGGCTCTTCATTATACAGATTCACAGATGCTTCGAAGAATAGTTTGGTATCATTACATTTTTTCTTGTCCAGTATATCTGTTATCTTTTTCAACAATTCAACATCATTGGGATTTTCTTCAAATTTCTTTTCATAAATGGCTATTAAATCTTCACAAGTTGCATAAGGTTCAAAAGTTATTTCTACATTGTTCTTAATATTTTGCCATGATTCAATCTTGCTTTGCTTGCCTGTTTTTTCATATTTATTAAGATTATAATCAACGATCTCACTTACTATATCATAGGTTTCAACAATAATAGTTGAATCTGCCTTTCCTGTTGTTGCCATTTTTATCGCGGTTCTGAAATAATAAACAAGTATAGGAGCTTTGCAATCATTGCACTCCAATTCTACCGAGCGTTTAAAAATATTATATACTTCTTCATAATCTTCCGTGCGGAATCGATACAGATCATATCCCTTCCTTCCCAGTACATATCCTTCCTGATCAAAATAATGTATGCGTTTATCATACATCATCATTAAAGTATCGATAAGCTTATCTTTTCTTTCTTTTGTCTCTGCGTTTTCTATCATATACTCAAGAATGTTAGCGCCATCAATATATATGTTTTTTGTTGCCCTGGGACAATTCAGGTAAACCCACCGCCAGTGGGGTATAGCATCATTAATTGTGGGACTTTTAACTTTACTCTTTTTCCATTGTTTGTAAAACTCACGGTAAAGAGACAATTCCATTACACATTGAGCACTGTCAAAACCATATTTAGGGATATCCTGCTGTGTAAATTGTTCGTCTTTTTCTTCCTGAGCATTGATATTTAATGTAAGTATTATACCAAAGCCTGTTAAAAGAAGGCCTATTAATACATTTTTTTTCATTTTAAAATGTTTTTATTTTCGTTTTATTTATATTTCGGTTTTATAAACCAGTTTTCATATATTGAAACAGCCACTGTAAATTTAATAAAGTTTTCCTGAATAAGCCCCTCTGATGTTGTACCCCATTTTCCTATTTCACAACCTATATTAAACATCGATTTTGATTTTCTTACAGGAAAACCAAATCCAAAACTTATACCAAACTCTGTTAATTGCTGCCCATTAAGCTCAAGGTAAGAATTAGTGTACCTTATCCCCAGCCTGTAGCTGATCATGTCGAAGTATGAAAAGATACTGTACTTTTCCGGTATGTATTGTGCTCCTATTGCAAAATTCATCCGGTTCTTTAATGAATCGGATTCTCCGAATGAGGAATAGTCTTCCCACTGCTGCCAGTTAAAATCTCCTCCTATCAACCATTTGTTTTTTTTCTTCAGCATAAAACCAACTCCCAAACCCACAGGTAAAATAACATCTCCTTTAATGGCGCTATTGTTAACAATGGTATCTTTATAATATCTGATATTATTTACTTCACCGTAAAAATTTCTGACCAGGTAATCCTTTTCGGCATGTAGTTTTGTCTTATTACTGAAAGTTGCTCCGAGGGTAAGATCAAGATCATTTTTAAAAGGTATGGTATACTGCATTCCGTAGGTAAATACAAAGTCACTTAATGCAATTGAGTGATCCTCCCTGGTACTGAAATAATATGTTGAATCGGGGAAAATAACAGACAGGCCATGATCAATGGTACCGAATACATATGCAGCATTAATTCCTATTGAAAAGTTTTTTGCTAACCGGAAACCGTTACCCCAATAAACCTGGTTCAAACCACCTGACCCATCATTGATGAACCTGACTGCTCCGATATTGTCAAATGTTTGATCCTGAGCAACTTTATATCCTACGTTGCTGTATGGAAGTAATCCGATACTGCTTTTCCACCAATTGGTTACGGGAAATCCGAATGTAAGATAGTTAAGTGAAGCTGATAAGGTATTCTCACTTACATTTGAGGATTTTATAGTTACGTAATCAACCTTCATTGCACCTTCAAAGAGGAAAGATAATGAATCAAAAGCAGTATAAGAAGCTGGATTAGCAGCATTAATAATCTGGTGATGTCTTAATGCATATTTAATACCTCCCATTGACATGCTTATGGCACTGTTGTCGGTATTATTAAGATTGCCAATGCCAAAAAGCGTATACGGCGAGTTTATACGTGTGGTTTGTGACTGCAAAAAATTGCAGCACAACAATAATGAAAAGATTATTGTAAATAGTAATACTCTTTTAGAAATCTTCATTAAAATCCAATATTATTTTCAGCCCCTTCAAAACCAAATTTTGAACTGCAAAGATGTTATTTTTTAGTTTTTTATCAAAATATTTCAGGTTACCTCCGCTAATAATTATTGTTAAATTATCATAAATTCCACTGAACTTATCAATCATCCCGTTAACTTCGGCAATAGTACCGTTCATCACTCCCGACAGTATGGATTCATCCGTAGACTTGCCGGTAACGGTATTACATTCTCCGCTCTCGATTAACGGCAATTGGTCGGTAAAATTATGCAATGATCTTAATCGCATGTCAAAACCGGGCGAAATAGCACCACCCTGATACACTTCTTTATTATCCACAATATCATAAGTAATGCATGTTCCGGCATTAACTGCTAAAGTATTCTTTCCGGGAAAAAGATAATTGACAGCAACTGCAATTGCAATCCTGTCATTACCTATTGTTTCAGGAGTTTTATAATTTATCTTTACGGGAACAGGTGTTTTCTTTGTCAATTCAAGGAATCTGAAATTATTTTTTAAATATTTATTAAATGATGTCGGATAATCAATTACGGAAGATAAAATAACCGAATGAAGTGGTTCTTTACAATATTTTTTAATTAGCTGGTCTGTATATACTCGAAAGTCTTTTTTTGCTTTATTGTTAATTGTTTCAACAATAATAATTTCATCATTCTTGAAAACTGCAAATTTCCCCTGAGTATTTCCCAGGTCAATGATCAATTTCATCACAAAACATATTTTTTAAGAGAGGGATAAAATTAAATCATCTGGTTTACAAATGAATGATTTTGGCTGATTTTTTTCATAAAATGAAAAATGTTTGTATTTTTGCAAGCTCAAATTCCGGTACCATAGCTATCGGTACGATTACGGGTGGTACCACAAACGTTCTTATTTTAAAAGGTACCATAGCTCAGTTGGTAGAGCAACGGACTGAAAATCCGTGTGTCCCTGGTTCGATTCCGGGTGGTACCACAAGCGACCCTTGTTAATCAGTAAGTTAGCAAGGGTATTTTTGTTTAGGGGACAGGATAGAAGACGGTTTGTATTACAGCTATGTAATTTTTTAACTTATTTCTTATTCATTATGATTATTTAAGGTTTAAAGTGAATGTCAGTTGAATATGTACCAATGTGGTATTCGTTTGTATGTACTGATGCTTTTGCTGCATCTTCAATCTGTTCTTTATCATCATGCCTGTAGTTAATAATTATCTCCTTTAACTTATATAATTTTGATGATATAAAACCTATGTCATCCAGTATCGGTTCCCAATCACCACAAATTAAAGTCCACACTTTAACAGTTCCGTCCCCATCTGCAATTGAAAATACTCACGGAAATACGTTTATATGGCCGGAGGGTTTTTTTGATTTGCCTATTTAACGATTTGGCGATGTTCGATTTTTGTATCTTTTGTTATTAAAAGTCAATAATGTTATATATTTGAATTAGTGAAGTAAATAAGGGGCAGTTTATAAACGAACTTGCGTTCCGGGCAATTTTTAATAAAAAGAACATTTGCAAATAGTAATGTCTTTTAGTAATTTTGAATTAAAAATGACATGATAAACTGGAAGCAACATATTGAATCCAATCCGGAAAAATTATTTGGGAAACCGGTAATAATTAAAACAAGAATTCCTGTTGACTTAATACTGGAAAAATTAGGAGCAGGCGACACTTTTAAAGAATTACTGCAGGCATATCCTAATATAACAAGAGATGATATTACAGCATGTTTATTATTTGCAGCGGATTCAATAAAAAACGAAATATTTTTTTCAAAAGCATCATAAAATGAATCTAATTGCAGACGAAAGTGTTGATGCCGAAATAATTTCCCGGTTAAGACAAAACGGGATAAAAGTCATATCAATTGCAGAGGAATTGCCAAGTATTACAGACAAAGAAGTACTACAAATAGCCTATAAGAATAAAGATTTGCTAATTACGGAAGATAAAGACTTTGGTGAATTAGCCTATCGTTTGAAGTTCAAACATCATGGAATTTTGCTGATTCGATTAAATGACATCCCACGAAATGATCGAATTAATATGGCAGTTGAAATTATACAAAAACATTTCAAAAAGCTGGAAAAGAATTTTTCTGTACTTAATAAAACCGGATTAAGGATTAAAACTGCACAGAACATCAAATAAATTCATGGAGGATGTTATTACAGTCTCTTGGCATTAAAAATAAATATTGTTTAATATTTGAAGTAATGCAATTAACTTTATTAAAATACCGCTATGCTTCAATTGAGCTAAAATTATCTAAAAGCAAAATATTCAGTAGAAAAAATAACAAATAAAACAACATATCGAAGATGATTTAAAACTTTTAGTACTCAATAATGATTTACAGGGTAAAAACAAGAAACTGGAACAATTAAATCATACAAAATCCAGATTTTTATCTTTAATTTCACATGATATCAGGGGCAACATAGGAGCAATAGATGAGTTGCTTAAACTTATTATTAAAGAATATGACAGATACGAAAAAGTCAAACTAAAGCATTTAATTTTGTCTCTTAGTCAAAATGCTTCAGCTTCATTTCATACCCTTGAAAATTTACTAAACTGGTTAAAAAATGACATTGTCCAATTACAATAATAATTTAAAATGTTTATATTGCCGGAGGGTTTTTTGATTTGGCGATTTAGCGATTTGGCGATGTTCGATTTTTAGTACTGTTATGTGGATTGTTTTTTTAATCATTTTCGAAAATGATTAATTTTGCATAAAAGCAAATCAAAATGACAAAAGAAAACTTAAAAGATAAAATCACTAAAGCAATTGATGACGCTCCGGAATCTGTACTTTTAGAAGTACTTGAGTACTTAAACAGAGCAAAAGAAACTACACCGGACAAAGTGAACTTAACCAAAAATTTGGGGACAATATTGAGAGAGGATAGAGAATTGCTTCAAAAGCTTGCTCAATGATCAATATAAGAGATGCCACTCGGATACATGATATACTGATTGATTACTTTGGTGGAACAAAAGGGATAAGAGATATTAAACAACTTGAATCGGCTCTGGTAAGACCCTTTCAAACTTTTGATCAAAAAGAACTTTACGAAACTACATTTCAAAAAGCTGCTGCATTAATAGAAAGTCTTTTGACTAATCATCCATTCGTAGATGGTAATAAAAGAATTGGTTACGTTTTAATGAGGTTGCTATTGATGGAATATGGATGGGATATCAAAGCATCTAAATCTGCTAAATATGATTTTGTAATTAAAATCGCAACCGGAAAATTCAATCATAAAAAGATAGTAGCTTGGTTAATTAATAATAGTAAAAAAGTTCACTTATGAATAGTAGTTCATTTGATATGCAGTACCAACTATGCACTGCAGGTTGAACTATGTACACACCCCACGGTCAGGCGGGAATCCCACCATGCACCTCAGTAGTTCTCATCATAAAATTGTACCTGTGGTTTCATAATATATTAAGTTATTTCATAACAATGGTCTTACTTATTTGTATCTCACAATATACAAAACAGCAATATATTGACTTTCCTTTTATAATTATTTTATTATTATTTTTGAGATGAATCATAAGAAAATTTGTCCATGTTGATAGTATCACTTCATGCGATGTTATCCCTTAAAATAAAAAACGATGCTATTGCTTGTATTTAACAATATGTTTTATTTATATTTGATTCATGAAATTTCTGTTATTTTTGATAATTACAGGAGTGGGTCTTTATGGTGCCGGATCCAAAGAGGATACGCTTTTAGACAAAAGTAACAGGGTAAACGACAGCCTGAAAATTATCGAGCTCCAGGAAATCGGTAATTCTTTTGTATTTACAAAACCCGATTCTGCTCTGTTCTATTACAATGCTGCCCTTGATATTGCAAATAAAATCAATCTTAGCAGTGAAATAGCGAAAATATATAGCCGCATTGGAGGTGCTAAATATATAATGGGTGAATATGATTTTGCATTAGAAAACACACTAAAGGCACTAAGATTATGGGAAAAAGAAGGCAATAAAAAAGGTATTGCCATTGGTTTGAACGATATAGGAATTATACAAAATATGCAGGAGAAAATTGATGAGGCTATCCTCAATCATAAGAAATCAATACAAATTTGCCGTGAACTTGGAGATAGTCTGCTTTGGGCCAGAAACCTGCATAATATCGGCATAGCATTCAATACAGGTAACAAGTATGACAGTGCATTGTTTTATGCAGATAAATCAATTGGATTTTATGATTCTATTGATGTTTACTTTGAAAAGTTAAAAGTTTATAATCTTAAAGGAGAGATATTCATTAAGAAACATAATTATGATAGGGCCGTTGAAACTTATTTAGCAGTTATTAACCAGCCGGATTATAATAACAAATGGGAAATATGCTATGCTCTGGCAGGTTTGGCGGATGCAGAAAAACACCTGGGCAATAATCAGAAAAGTATCGATTATGCAATGCGGAGTTACAAAATAGCCAAAGAAATTCAGGCTAAATGGGATCTACAGAAGGTAACAGGTATTTTGGCAGAAACATATGCGAGGCTTGAAAAATGGGACAGTGCATATAAATATTTGCTGTTATATAAAACATATAATGACAGTATTTTTAATGAGGAGAAAGAAAAAGAGATAAATTACCTGCAATTAAAAAGAAAACAGGAAGAGAATGAACTTCTTGCTGCTGAGAATCAAATCAAGCAACAACGTATAGAAAGAAAGAACACAGTTATTTATATAATCGTATCCGGTTCGGTTTTGCTTTGCATTATAGTATTTGTTCTGTACCGTAATAATATATTAAAAACCCGCCTTAACCGTGAGTTGGAAAAGAAAAGCAAGATAATTGCTGAGAAGAACAAAGAATTAACCGATTTGAATACGACCAAGGACAGGATTTTCAGGATCATTTCACACGACCTTAAAAGTCCGGTAAGTACTTTAGTATCCTTTACCGATTTGTTAAAGGATGATTATGAAAGATTAAATGAGAAAACGGTTATAGAAATTGTTAATAATATTAGCAGAACATCAAGGGAGGGTCTGTACCTTCTTGAGAATCTACTCGACTGGGCCCGTTCTCAGACAGGTTCAATTGCCTATAATCCGAAAAATATTAAACTACGTGAATTGGTGAATGAAGCACTTGAATTATATGGTGGTAATGCATCAGTGAAAAAAATTAATATAGATATAGAAATAACGGATGATCTTTTTGTTTATGCAGACAGGAACATGACTTCTATAATTTTACGCAACCTTATTTCAAATGCCATAAAATATACACCAAACAAAGGCAATATATCAATTATTGCTGAAAGAAATGACATGGTAAAAGTAAGCATAATAGATAACGGTATTGGAATTAAAAAGGAGGACATTTCCAAATTATTTCAGGTTGACGAACAATATACGATGCCCGGCACAAATGATGAAAAGGGCACCGGATTGGGATTATTGATATGCAAGGAGTTTACAGAAAAACAAGGTGGTATTATTCAGGTTAAAAGCGAACCGGGTAAAGGTAGCCGGTTTAGTTTTACATTACCCTGCAAATCATAAAATAATAATGAATAAATAAAACAATAATTTATGGAATGGTTTGTTAAAACGCTTCAGGAGAATCCAATCCTGGCAATTTTCCTGACAATCGCTCTTGGATTCTTTATCGGCAGATTTAAGTACAAGACATTTTCGCTGGGAAATGTTACCAGTGTGCTATTGGTTGGTGTACTTGTAGGCCAGCTTAAGATTGATATTTCATCCGATGTTAAACAAATCTTCTTTCTGATTTTTCTTTTTTCAGTGGGATATAGTGTTGGTCCCCAGTTTTTCAACAGCTTAAAGAAATCGGGGATACCACAACTTATCTTTACCACTATAATAGCCATAATTGGCCTGGTGGCTACCTGGTTGTTAGGTAAAATGATGGGTTACAATGCCGGACAGGCAGCCGGTTTGTTTGCCGGTGCACAGACCATCTCTGCTGTTATTGGAGTGGGCGCCGATACAATCAATTCCCTTGATATTGATCCGGCAACAAAAAAAAGTATGGTTAATGCTGTTGCGGTTTGCTATGCGGTGACTTATATTTTCGGAACGATTGGCTCTGCATTTTTTCTTGCACAGGTCGGGCCTATGTTCTGGGGCGGATTGAAGAAGGTTAGACAGCATTGCCGCGACCTGGAGAAAAAACTTGGCGTTGGTACGGATGATATGCCAACAATGATCTCATCATTTTCAACCATAGTATTCAGGGCATATAATCTTGATGAGAAAAGCATTGCAATTGGTAAGACCCCTGAAGAACTTTACAACTTTTTTGTTGAGAAGGGCCATCGTATTTATGTTAAAAGGGTAAGAAAAATGGGTGAGAAAAAGCCGATGGATTCATATAAGGGATATAGGTTACAGCTTCATGATGATATTGTATTACAAGGAAGGGGAGAGTTTTTAATTTCGGAGATGAAAGAAGTAGGAAAAGAGATCTATGACCGCAACCTGCTCGATTTCAAAGTTGACCATGTAAAAGTTCTTTTAACCAATAAAAAAGTACACGGCATGACCGTAAGGGAACTTAGTCAGCACAGGTATGACTTTAAGGTTTCCCTGCAAAGAATAACGCGAGGAGGTACGGAAATTCCACTTCTTGCCGAAACCCAATTGCATCACGGAGATATGCTTCATCTTGTAGGCCCGAAAGAAGATGTGGAAAAAGCTGTCAGTATGCTGGGATATCCTGATGTTATGACTGAAAAAACAGATATGATCTCAGTAGGACTTGGTATTTTGCTTGGGGGTTTGATCGGTGTGCTTGCCCTGCATATCGGTAAAGCCACTATCAGTTTAAGCACAAGCGGAGGCGCGCTGATAGCCGGTTTGATACTGGGATGGCTTCGTTCGAAACATCCTACATTTGCACAAATACCGGAACCTTCACTGTGGATAATGAATACTCTCGGACTGAACGCATTTATTGCAGTGGTTGGTATAACCGCAGGTCCCGGATTTGTGGAAGGATTTAAAGAAGTTGGGCCTATGCTATTTGTAATAGGTGCTGTTGCTTCTTTGATTCCATTGTTTTTCGGACTGATAATGGCACGTTATATTTTCAAGTTTGAACCTGCATTGGGCTTGGGCTGCTGCTGCGGAGCAAGGGTTACAACAGCAGCACTACCTGCAGTGCAGGATTCACTGGAAAGCAGGCTGCCTGCCCTTGGTTATACGGTTACATATGCTTTTGGTAATACACTATTAATAATAGGTGGAATTATTATGGTATTTCTATTCAGTTAAAACAAAATAAAATGGAAAGTAAAATTGAAAAAATCAAAACTACACGCTCAACTGAAAAAGAGCTTGAGCAAATGAGTCCTTTCGAACTGAAGAATAACTTAATTGCTTTGGCAGATAAGAGTTTTGATAAAAGCAGCCATGCCATGCTCAATGCAGGCCGCGGTAATCCTAACTGGATATCTGCCAGGCCGCGCGAAGCTTTTTTTACACTGGGTTTGTTCGGGATTGAGGAATGCAGGCGACGTATGAATTATGATCAGGGACTGGCTGGTATTCCTGAAAAAAAAGGTATTGCCAAAAGATTCGAAGATTTTCTGGATAAACATAAGGATGATCCCGGAGCAGATCTTTTAAAGGGATTATATGAATACGGATTGAAGCATCACAAATTTGATCCGGATCTGTTTGTTCATGAACTTGCCGAAGGAGTTATCGGGGATCAATACCCTGTACCTGACCGTATGCTTCGATATCCTGAAACTATTGTACATGATTATCTTGTTCAGGAAATGTGTGCCGGAAAACCACCGGAAGGTAAGTATGACCTTTTTGCCGTAGAAGGCGGAACGGCAGCCATGTGTTATATTTTCGATTCCCTCATGCAAAACTTTCTTTTAAAAAGAGGCGACAAGATAGCTTTATTTATACCTGTTTTTACACCTTATATAGAAATCCCCGAGCTGGATCGTTTTGATTTCAAGGTCATTAATATTAATGCAAAGGGACTGACAAAGGAGGGGACACATAACTGGGAATATCCTGATAAGGAACTCGCAAAGTTGAAAGATAAAGATATTAAAGTAGCGTTTCTGGTTAATCCGAGTAATCCGCCATCGGTGGCTCTGAATAAGAGTGAAAGGGATAAGATAATTGACATTGTGAAGAATCATAATACCAACCTGATGTTCATTACCGATGATGTTTACGGAACATTTGTTAACGGCTTTCGTTCGCTTATGGCAGAAATTCCGCATAACACATTAGGGGTATATTCTTTTTCTAAATATTTCGGATGCACTGGTTGGCGACTAGGTGTTGTTGCCCTTCATGAAAAAAACATTTATGACAAGATGATAAAGGATTTACCCAGGGGAAAGAAAAACAAATTATATAAACGTTATCATACTATTCACCTGCATCCTGAAAAACTAAAATTTATTGACCGCATGGTTGCGGATAGCAGGATGGTAGCATTAAACCATACAGCAGGATTATCGCTCCCACAGCAAATACAGATGATGTTGTTTTCGGCTTTTGCGTTGTTCGACAAGAAAAACGCATATAAAAAGCTTGCCCAAAAGATTGTTCAGCACAGGCATAAGCTTTTATTAGAAGGTATGGGATTCAGGATAAAACATAATCCCGATAGTTCGGATTATTATGCTGAGCTCGATATCATGTTGTGGGCAAAACAGAATTATGGTAAAAAATTTGCCAGATATTTAAAGAAAAATTACGAACCGGTTGACGCACTTTTCAGGCTTGCAGAGCTTTGTTCTGTGGTATTACTTAACGGCGGAGGATTCGATGCGCCCGAATGGTCTATAAGGGTTTCGCTTGCCAATTTAAAGGATGAGGATTATACTATCATAGCTAAATCATTAAAAAAAATAGTGGAGGAATATATTGAGGATTGGGAAAGCAGGAAATCAAAAGAAAATAAAAAATCGAAATAGTGTCTGTATATCAAGTAATTATTAATGAGATTTCTCCCTAAAAAACTTGGCCTAACGAAGTATTTTCAGTCACAATGACAATGAGATGTCAAAAGAACAGAGAGCGGGAGGCGATTGGAAATATATAAATCAATAATTCGGAAGATTGAAATTTACTGACTACATATTCCAACAGGTTGACGGCTTTAACAAAGCAGCTAAAAAAATTGTAAAGCCCAAAAACAATTTTGAGAAGTTTAACAGCAAACTCATTGCAGGAATAATTTTGCTATTTGTTGTGTTGTTTTATGTCAGCTTATACAGATTCGGCTCTGGCCTGCCATTGAGAATACATATCAGGGCATGGATCTATTTTCTCCCTTTGCTGGCTGCTGCAGTAAAATTTTATCAGGGCATATCCCTTTCATGGATGATGAGGGGATTATTGAAGTACTGGATGATACCCTTGATGCTGATATGGATATACCTGGTAGTAATGAATATGTTCTATGTTGCTTTTTTCGATGGGAACTATCATATAATGCTTGTTTTTGCTGGATTGATGTCGATGTATATTGGATTGATATATTTTGTTTATTTCAGGAAAAAGGCTTCTCGTTCTTTCCTGTATTACGTGCCTGCCCTTTTTGTACTTGCATTATTTATTGGCGGTGTTATAATGCTGCTGTGGGGCGCAGGGGTATTGGATTGGTTTCATAATAGAGTTTTGGGGTGGTAAAGAAATATAAATCCTTACCTTACGATAATCTTTTTCGTATTTATGCCTTTTGAAGTTTTAACTTTGATATAATAAATACCCGGAACCAGGTTTGATGTATTTAACTTATAGAAATTGCTATTTATCTTTTTATTTATTAATAACAGACCTGAATTATTGTAAACAGCCAGGTAATAAATAACATAATTGGCTTTTATATAAGCTTTATCGGTTGAAGGGTTGGGATATATTGAGATTTCGGGTGTAATTTCAGATATATAATGGTCATTTTTATAAGTTAAAAAATCTTCCATTTTCCATACGGAATTGGCATTAGTTCCTAAATACAAAGCATTTTTATGAATGGACAAAGCTGAACCATTAATGATACCGAAATCAACACCATCACTTATGTCATTAAAAGTTAATCCATTATCTAAAGATAGAAATGGCTTGTTATCTAAACCCCAGCGATCAACAAATACAAAAATGATTGGTTCTTTAATTTCAGCAAGGTATAAAGTATAGTATTCGTGGCTTACATGAAGATATTCCCATACATCCTTTTCTTTAATATATTTAAAAAAACTACTATTATCACAGCCGGCATATACAGTAGAATCTCCTGCTGTTAGTGAGTGTAATAAAAGATTATCCCCTTCGATATTACTACATTGGTGCCATGTATTGCAAAGGTCATCAGACCAATAGACAATGCCCTCTATATTTCCGACATAAATTTCATTGTCGATGGTTGTCATTTCACAAATATAATGTTCAAATGGAAATGTACCTGTCGGTTTCCATGTGGTATCATTTGGCTTGCATGAATAGAATCCCGAATTAGTTAAGGCAATAAATGTACTATCAACTGTGTGAAGATGCCAAATATAATCTGAATTTATTCCATTTGAAAAATCCTGCCATCGGCTGCCTAGTTTGTTAGTTTTGTAAATTCTTCTGCGATCAACCAGGGCAAGCAAAGTATTCTTATTACCTGTAAGTGCCCAAACCCTACCAAAATCAAGGCCTTCAAACATTACATTCCATGAATCTCCATTATCATGTGAATATTGAATACCAAAATAAGTACCTGTAACAAGTGTATCTTGCTTTTCATACAATGCACTTATTCGGGAGTTCCTAATGTTATTATTCCATATTTCCCATTTATCTGATTCGGAATTTAGGCGAAAAATACCACCTTCACTACTAATCCAGATTTCATCATTAAAGAAGATAAAATCAGTAATAGCTGTATTTGGCAAATTTTTGTTTAATTTTTTCCAGTTTAATCCCAGGTCTTTAGTATAATACAGTCCACGGTCAGTGCATAAAAACAGTGCCGTATCATTTTCATTAAAAAAATTTGAAGCAAAATAGTTAGGCAATCCATTATTTCTCAATTCCCAGTATTGGCCATGATCAGATGAGTAATAAATTCCTTTATAATTATTGGAAATGAATAATCCTTTATCTGTGGAATGTACACGATACACTGATTGGCCTTCAGGAAGATTACCGTTTATAGAATTCCAGTATGTGCCATCCTTAGAATAAAAAATTCCTTCATTGGTGCCGACATAATAATTATTATTTCCTGAAGTTATATGATAAACTAAAATATTATTGGGAAATCCTTCATTGGAAGGTTGCCAGGTGTCGCCATTGTCGGTTGATATTCGAACTCCAAAATCACAACAAAGAAAAATTGTATCCTCTGTTGGAAAAATCCATGTTCCAAGCGGATCAACATTTATTTGCTCCCAGGTCTCACCAAAATCATCTGATCGGTAGATACCTTCATAAAAACCTACTGCGAAGAGCAAGTTTCCTTTATTCTCAAGTGATGTTACCTTATAGAAATTATCATCTGATGGATTTTCCCAATTCCTTGCTGTATCAAATGACCGGTAAACTCCTCCCTTAAATACACCTGTAAAAAGCATGGAATCTACTTTTAATAGGGTTTTGGCACAGCCTCCGTATAAGCCATCGCATTTTTCCCATTTTTTACTTTGGGCATGTGATTTACAAATGAGAAATGATAATAATATTATTATTAAATACTTAGTTGAATTCTTATCTTTTAGCAGAATAGAATTCATAATTATCAGGGATTTACATTTTCATTTTTTACTATCAGTAAATAACTTTTATGCAACGACTGTGATTCGGTCTTACCAATTACTTTAACCGTACGAGGTTCATTTACATGACTTTTTTTGGTTAACTTAGTAACTTTATCAAGTTGTTCTGCCTTGCTTTTAATTTTGTGTTCTTCTCCATTATACAAGAAAAGAATATAGGGATTACATGAAGAACAATCATCAATAAATAATATGATTTGATAATATGTAAGTGGATTGAGTGTTATTGTTTCTGAAGATATTTCGTTGTATTTATTTATATCTGTATAATCGCTGAAAACTATATCATAACCATTGTTCAACAGTTCATTTTCAGTTGACCATATATAATCCTTCATATCGCCGGATTGGGCAAAAATGCAGGATAAGGCAAACATTAAAGCAATTGTAAATAATGATTTTTTCATAGTAAAAAATTTTAAAGTATAAAGATAAATAAAAGAGTTGAAATAAAAATAAATGTGGTCATCAGAATGACATTAAATTATGGGTATTGGGGTGAAGAAGGCCGCGATGACTCCTTATTTATATTAAACTGTGTCATCGCGGCCTTCTTCTATAGTCACCAACTTAACTGGTCATTCTGATGGAGCGGAGCGACTGAGGAATCTATTATTTCTGCTTCCCCGCAGCCTCTTTCTTTTACATTTACACAACCATTTTTATTGATAGTAGCGAATCGAAGAAACTATATGATTGTACCGGCTACTAATGATTATTTATAATGAAAACAAATATATATCTAACTTTGTTGAAATAATGAATTACTAAAATAAAAAATATGATATGTCAAGAGGAATTTATAAAACCCCGTTAGCCGTTAATGAGCCCGTATTAAGTTATGCACCGCGCACGCCGGAAAGGACAGAACTTAAATCCGTGATTTCAGAACTCCGGGCAAAAGTAACTGATATTCCAATGTATATTGGTGACAGGGAAGTAAGAACTGATGATAAGCAGGAAATAAAACCCCCGCACGATCTCAAACATTTGCTGGGGCATTATTATATGGGTGACAGTGAACATGTTCACCTTGCAATTGATGCAGCTCTTAAAGTGCGGCCTAAATGGCAATCGCTTTCATGGGATCAAAGGGCGTCGATTTTCCTCAAAGCCGCCGACCTGATATCAGGACCGTTCAGGGCCAAGATCAATGCTGCTACTATGTTGGGTCAGTCAAAGAGTGTTAACCAGGCGGAGATTGATGCAGCATGTGAGTTTGCAGATTTCCTTCGTTTTAATGTTCAGTTTATGTCTGAGATTTATCAGCAGCAACCAATTTCCTCAAAGGGGGTATGGAACCGTTTGGAACAAAGGCCGCTTGAAGGATTTGTTTATGCATTAACGCCTTTTAATTTCACCTCAATAGCGGGAAACCTGCCATCAGCTCCTGCTATGATGGGAAATGTGGTTGTATGGAAACCTGCTCAGACACAATTGTACAGTGCTAATGTGATAATGGAAATATTTAGGGAAGCCGGCTTGCCCGACGGAGTGATTAATATGATCTGTGTACCGGGACCGGTAGGAGGTAAGGTAATGTCAAGACATCCCGATTTTGTTGGTGTTCATTTCACAGGTTCAACGGAGGTTTTTAAAAAGATATGGAAAGCTATAGGTGAAAAAGTTATGCTGCATAATACCTACCCGAAAATAGTGGGTGAAACAGGTGGAAAAGATTTTGTTGTTGCCCACAGATCTGCAAATTTGAAACAACTTTCAACTGCACTGGCAAGAGGTGCCTTCGAATATCAGGGTCAGAAATGCTCTGCCGCTTCAAGGGCTTATATACCGGATAATTTATGGGATGACCTTGAAGAAATGCTTATCAGTACTATTAAATCATTTAAGATGGGAGGACCGGAAGATTTTTCAAACTTCATAAATGCCGTTATTGATGAAGCTGCATTTGATAAAATCACAGGCTATATCGAAAGGGCGAAAAAGTCTTCCGATACCAAAATAATAACAGGCGGCGGATATGACAAAACAAAAGGTTACTTTATAGAGCCTACGGTGATATTAACTACCAATCCGAAATATGAATCTATGCAGGAGGAGATATTCGGACCTGTATTAACCGTTTTTGTATATGACAAAGATAAATATGAGGAAACATTAGATCTTGTGGACAAGACATCACCATATGCTTTAACAGGAGCAATTTTTTCACAGGACAGGTATGCTATTGATATGGCTACCCGTAGACTTGTTAATGCAGCGGGCAACTTTTACATAAATGATAAACCAACTGGTGCAGTGGTTGGACAGCAGCCATTTGGTGGAGCAAGGGCATCAGGTACCAATGATAAATCGGGTTCACTGTTAAACCTGTTAAGATGGGTTTCACCGAGAACTATCAAGGAAAACTTTAATCCACCTGTAAACTACGAATATCCATATATGAAAAAATGACAGATAAAATAACCTGTCATTTATAAAAAAAAAACTGCCAGAAAAATATTAGTTATTTCTCCGGCAGCCTGTTTAATTATTTATGTTTTGGAAAATATATGTTGCGCCTACAGTATTTTTGAAATAATGCCGTCCTGGACTTTTAACCAACCGAAAAATATCAGTATAAGGCCGATTATGGCAAATATGGGGGTAATAATACCGCTGAAAGGAACTATCGTAATAATAATTGCAATAACAGCTACGATCATGGAGATCATCAAAAACAAAACACCGGATTTTCCGGCTTCCCCAATCGAAGACGATTCTCTTAGTTTAAGAAAACCAATAAACTGAACTATGTAAGCGACAGCAAAGGCTATGATTACAATATAATCGAAAACACCTGGCTCTGCTGACACTATACCTGTTATATCACCTGAACCGATATTGATGAATGATGCGATAACATCCAACACAGAGGCAACAATTCCTATGATGATTGAAATAACAAGCAGGTTGACTGCTTTTTGCCCGACCTCATCCACATGATCATGTAATTGTTTGTATCCTTTAAATACCAAGAACAATCCAAAGATGGATGCAATGGCCGGTGCCCATCCGCTTGTTGCTGTGTTGCAAAGCAGAAGCAATGTACCTATCAATATCATGGTAATTGAGGTAACAACAGGCAATTTTTCGCCAATAACACCTGATTGAATTTTTAGCCATCCATAGAATACAAGGAAAAGTGCAACAAGTGATAATATGGCCGAAATAATACCACCAACTAAAGGAATAAACCAGAATATGGCAGCAATGATAACCAGTACCATCGATACGATAAGCAATCCTGCACCACTCTTTCCTTTATCCCCAATCGTTGACGATGTTTTCAATCTTATAAATCCGATCAATTCAATAATAAATGCGATAATGAAAATGATTATTGCCACCCAGCCCACCAGAGGTATAAGGTCGATGATAAGTCCAAGAATGCCGATAACAGCAGCTATGATCAATAAACTAACAGCACTTTTTCCGGCAGCATCCAATCCCTCTTTCAGTTTACTTAATCCTATGAAAAACAGGATAAGCCCAAAGATAGAAACAACTGGAGCAGCCCAGCCTCCGCCCACACCATTAAATATCTGAAGTAGAGCACCTGCAATAATGAAAGTTACCGATTTAATTGTTTCTTTTTTCTCCATAATAATTTGGTTTTAGGTTAATATTGATTGAAAATTTATACAAAGATATTTTTTTTATATAACTTTTATACATTTGTGCAATACTTATTTGTTTAATAATAATATTTAAAAATTTATATAATATCGTATGCTTTATGGGTAAATATATTCTTCTTTTTGCAATTTTTATTTTATCAATGCCAAGTAAGTTGTTTTGTCAGAATAATGATGAATTATTAGAAGACGAATATACACGTCCTTCTATTACTTTTTTCATCACAAGATATACCGGGGACAGATTGAGCCAGCGTGCAACTGTATCTGCACAAAAAATAAACTTTTCTGATAAGTACTTTAACCATAATCTCAGCACTATAGATATTGAGTTGCCTGATTATTTTAAAGAAAAAAGCACTACAGAAAAAAGAATGGTTCTGCAGGAATATCTTGAAAAGAATAACATTGGCCGCAAGATGATAGCCAAGTGGTTTAACAGGCAGGAAAACGGTATGTTCAGCCTTGATTATTTTTACGAATGCGGGCTTTACAGTGCCGACGACCAGGATGTACTGATTTCAAAGGCAGCTAAACGTGGCAAGGCAATACTTATGGATGCAGG
>CAZJYD010000007.1:0-12586 GCA_964550205.1 uncultured Bacteroidales bacterium | reverse complement strand
GATATTGCAGGTGTGGAAGCAGGAGTGATGATACGTACGGGCTTTTTTACCAAGGTGCCTTCTTTATACATTATGGCTGATTTAGGTTTGGATCAAAAGAATTATGCACCTGTTGACCTTCAGAATAAAGATTATTCTTTTTTTAGATACTCTATAGGATTGGGTAAGGGTTTCAGGTTCTTAAGAATATTTGAGCTGGCACCCTTTGCTTCATGGGGTCAGGAATCTACCAGTAACGACAGCCTTTCGCTTATACGTACAAACTTTGTTAAAGCTGGTGGTATACTGGGCATAAATATAACACACAACTTTTCTGTATTTGGTAAATTAAATTATTATCTGCCTTTTGGCAATGTAGGTACAAAAGCCGAAGATGACGATAAAGAATTAAAAGAAGAAGATTACGAATGGACTGAGAAATTTGCAGGACGTGAAGGTATGAACATTATGTTTGGTTTGAGATTTGAATTTTAATAATATAAATTTTTATTAATATGGAAAAAAAGATATTTCTTTTGCTTTTTGCATTGGCCTTAACAGTTGCAGTTACAGGTCAGACCAGAAAAGAACGCAAAGCCATGTACAGCAGCGACTATAATTATGAAATAGAAACTCTTGGTGTAGGTCAGGATGGTACAAAGCTTTTCAAAATCTGGGCATATGCAAAAAAACCGCACGATGCTGTGTACAAGGCAAAACGATACGCTGTATCGGCAGCTATATTCAAAGGTATACCTGCAGGTAATGGAGCAGCTCCGACACCACCAATCGTTTCTGATCTTGATAGCTATGATAAACATAAGGATTTTTATGACGAATTCTTCAAAGCCGGCGGTATGTACCTGAATTTCGTTAATAGTACAACTGACGGTATACCGGGCGGAAAAGACCGTATAAAGATGAAAAAAGGCTATAAGGTCGGACTGAGCGTATCACTTAATTATTCTGGTCTTAGAAGTTATCTTGAAGAAAAAGGTATCGCAAAAAGATTGGATGCAGGATTTTAAATTATTCACCAAATAAATAATAAACATGGTAAGATACAAATATTTAACCCTCTCAGCAATATTCATTTTATCAGTGATAGCAGCAAAAGCCCAAAATGTTGAAGGGAAAAGCGATGATTATTCTCGTATAGCAATATCTCCTGTTGTTACTGAACAATCTGTTGAAATACCTCAGTCAACCGCTGAGATGCTGATTGGTAAAATGAGACAGATAATCAGTTTAAACGGACTGAGTGCATTAGATGATGCTCCGCTTTTTATTATGAGCCCTGAGATAGTAGTTATCAGCAATGAGTTATCTCCAACAACACCTCCTATGTACACTATTTTTATGGAATTGACTTTTAATCTGGCCGATCGCTATACGGGGAATGTGTACGCCAGCGCCACAGAATCATTAAAAAGTGCCGGCAAAAGCGAAACGGCTGCTTACAACTCAGCTATTAAAAACATTAATGTGCGTAGCGGTAAATATAAAATGATGCTGGAAGAAGGAAAGAAAGAAATCCTGGAATATTATAATGTTCATTGCGACCTGGTTATATCGAGAGCAAAAAGCCTTGCGGCCCAAAAGAATTATGAGGGGGCTCTGGCTTTGTTGAATTCAGTACCTCCGGTGAGCCGCGAATGCTTCGACAAAGCCAATGCCGTTGCAACAGAAATAGGAGAGAATATGCCGGAACAAAAAGTTGAAATTGCCGATGCAAAAGAACCGGAAGAACAAAAACCTGTTTATGCTTCGGATAATATGGTAGACCTTGATAATAATATCTTCCTCAAATATACTTACGGAGAAAATATAGGTGAAAAAACCATGTTGCATTTTGAACTGATAAATAAAAACCAGGGAGATTTTGAATTCGAAATAAGCCGGGTATTTGAAACTATGCTGATAGATGAAAAAGGAAATGAAGTTTATATTGAATCGATGAAGATAGGATCAAAGGAAAGCAGGTATAGAATCAAAACAACCTTGATACCAGCAGTTAATACAAAAATGGTATGTAAATTTCCTAAGGTGAATAAAGTAAATTTCCTTCGTTTCAATATTAATGATAATCAATTCAAATTTAGTAACCTGCCCATTGAAAAATAATCTTAAAAATGAATAGTAAAAACACATTTATTCTGGTAATATTTATATGCATTGCACAAGTCTTAAATGCGCAGTTTAAGGTTGATGAAAGTAGCGGCAAAGAACCGGACTGGACTACGGTTGTTCAAAGAAATTATTTTATTGGCATTGGCAGCGGTAATAGTATGTCAGATGCCAAAGATAAGGCAATGCTTAATATAAAATCTCAGATAATCAATGCGGTGGCTGATAATATTACAACTTCTACGGAGATCAATACAAAAGAGATAACCCGGGATGAATTCTCCGAAATGTATCAAAATTATTCGAAAAGGATTAAAAGCGAATCGGGCATGCGTGATTATATACAGGGAATTTCTGCAAGCAAGGCTGATGATTATTACTGGGAAAAGCTTTACAATAAAAAGACCAAAGAAGTAAAATATAAATATTATATAAAATATTACTTCAGCCAGTTCGATCTCGATGAGCTTGTAAAAGATTTTAATGAAAAAGATCAGCTTCTTACTAAGGAGATGGAAGATGCTCTGAAGATCATGGATAATTATACTACAATTGAAGAGATCATACAATGTAAAAACACTCTGCAACAACTGTCGGATATTTTTATTGACGAGAGAAAAGCCAAATGCAAAACAGGAATTGAAAAATGTAATGCTCTTCTGGCTTCGGTATATATTACTGATGCGGGCAGCGAGCTTGGACTTGTACGGTACAGCCTGAAAATAGGGGATAAGGTAGTAAAAACTGCACAAACACCTGTGGTCAGATCGAACTGTGTCCGGATAACCAATAAAAAGTTTGGTGATTTTATATGCGAAGTCAATTATCAATACGACGAATGTTATGATGAGCCCGGTAACCACATCAAGGTTTATTATTCCATTGGTAATAACAAGCCTGAAAAAACATTTTATTTTGACATCACCGGAAGTAAAGTCGAAATAGCTGTAAATGGCAACATCCATATTCAGGGTGGTACTGTAGAGAGTGGAATGGTTTCAGATGCAATCTGCGTTATACCGGTATATTCGAAATACGATAGTGAGTTTGAGGTAACCAATGTAACCCTTGAATGGAAGGAACATAATATTATAGCAGATATTCCGCTTAATAAAGATTTTAAAGGTGAGGGACAGCACGATCTGCGATTTAATATTTCTGATAAGCTACCTGTTAAAAAAATATCTACATCCTCTAATACCCAAAACACTGTTAATGGTTATCTGACCTACAAATCCTTAAAAACCGGTGAGGTCTCAAAAATACGCATTTATAAGCAGGATTACGTAACTGCCTGGTAGTAATCCAATCCATGCTTTTGAAAAGGAATAATTGGATTGCCGGTATTAAATTATTGTACCCCTTCTTTAATTCTCCCCCTGCGAGCAGAGATTTTGAGCGTAGCGAGACAGAGGGGGTAAATAAGCATTTAAATAGAATTATACATAAAGGGCTTTAGCCCGGAACTTTAGCCAGCTGAAGATGTTTGATTTTAAAAAATTCTAAATAAAATTTGGAATTCTCTAACAATAGGCATTATATTTGTTCTATAATTGGTTAAAAAGAAATTTAAAGTATCTCAGCAACCAGTCTAAGAGACGTAAGTGTTGAAGGAGAAACGAAGCCGTCAGGAATTATTTCCGGCGGCTTCAGTGTTAATATACCTATCATACTCTCCTAACTTTCTTGTCTCTGTTTAGATATGCCATTTAGGTTTTGACAAATTATTTGTATTTTTACTATATTTGCGATATGGGTACAAGGAATCAAACCGATCAAATAAGGAGTCTCTCCTGTATTTTCACTCCCAATATATTCAGAGGTTTGATTAATACTGGATCATTAAACCAAGTTAAGTCAAGATATAACAAAAACAAGGAGTACTTTCTGTTTAAAGATAACCATACCAATTTTACTGATTTGGTAAAGTTAGTTTATAAAAAAATGTACAAGCAGTATCGCACTGAGTACATTTATAAAAATGAGATTCTAATTAAACAATTACTAGGCAAATATAGCTTGAATACAACAACTTTGTTGAATGAGTTCAGAATAGAAGGTTCTGTTGCAGATTTGATACTGGTAAATGATCAGGTTAATTTGTTTGAGATTAAAACGGACCTTGACAATCTTATAAGACTTAATTATCAGCTAAATAATTACACAAAAGCAGTAGAATTGATTTCAATTGTCACAAATACAAAATATATCAAAGAATTGCTAATAAAGTATTCCAATACGAGTTTTGGCATAATAGAATTAACAGATCAAAATACCCTCAGGGAGCATAAGAAAGCAACTGTAGACAAAAATTCTTTTAAACACAGTACTATTTTTAAATTGCTCAGAAAACACGAATACCTTAGTATTGTAAAAAAAATATTTGGAGCAGTTCCAAATGTACCAAATACTAGAATATTTAAAGCATGTCTGGACCTAGTCCAAAAAGTTGATGTCAAAACTTTCCAAGAAATGGCTTTTCAAAAAGTTAAAACTAGAACTATTGAGAATCCTGACTGTATTAAAGATGATGAAACACCTGATGAATTAAAATTTCTTTGTTATAGCCAAAATCTTTCAAAACAACAATTCAACAATTTACATAAACTACTAAATCAAAAGATTTAAAAAATGTATTTACCATTCTTAAGAGGGAAGCAATTTGAATTAATTGCTTTAAGGGAACAGGCTGATTATCTTAAAGAAAACAGTTCATTAATTTCCCCAATAATTGAGCCTGTTAGAACATCTTCAAGCACTATACGATTAACTCTTGAGGCTCTCGTTAATAATAATATTAACTTCACAATTGTTTTAAATCCCATCGAAGGGAAACTAAAAGACAAATCCAATGAAATAATTGACCAAATTAGCGACTTTTTGACTGGTTATAATAATTTTCAATGCGGCTTATACATAAAAGAAGAAAAAAGTATTGAAGAGAACTTAGAAATTTGTGATAAAATAACTTTCGATTTCAATGGTTTTAGCTTTATACATCTTGCACCAATTAACTATATTAAGAGGTTTAACGATTTTGTAAAAATAAAACAAGCCGTTTTCAACATTATTCATTTTGGACATACATCGAGAAGGTATTATAGAAATTTCCCTCAAGAGACTTGGGTGTCATTAGATGACTATTTTCAAGTAAAACAAAAAAATGTTGATTACAATAAAATTACTGATGAGTTTTTTACAGATGAAAACAAATTTTATGAACAGGAAGGATTTGTTGGATTTTCGGATTATCTTACAATAGGAGAAGAGTATTCTGATACAGGATTTTTACCATACGCTGTTGCAATTCACCTAACCTATGCAGATGATAATAACAATATTCGGATACATCATTTTGTATCTGATAGTAATGATGATACATCTGATGTTGCGGGAAAGTTTCTAGAAGCATTGATTAAACTAATAGGCTGGGTTGATGAAAACGACATCGAAGATTCCATTGCAATTCAGGAGTTCCGCAGATTATGGAAAGAAGAAAGATTTCCTGGACTTGGTTATGTTAAGAAACTTTCTATTATGCACCATATTGAGGTGGTTATAAACACTTTGAAAAAATGAATGCTTGTCCCAATTGCTTCGTAAGTGAATACTTGAGGTCCATTATTAAAAGATCAAAAAAAATTGGCGATTGTGATTTTTGTCCTAAAACAGATGTGCCATTATATAACACATCTGAACTAATCAAATTTTTCCGTGGGATATTGGAACTTTATAAACCATACAATGAAAAAAAACATATATCTATTGAAAAACCACAACCTTTAGAAAAGCAGATAACTATTGATTTTCCGAATAAGATTTTTAATTTAATTAATGATGATTCTATTAAGGCCTTAATACAAGCAATCATTGAACCGGAATCAGAACTTTTTGAAGATATAATGAACGGTCCTGTGGTACTTGATGCCAGGTATTCAGAAACAGCAAAACAAAAGGCAGAAAATCTTCAACTTATTTGGGAAAAATTTTCACGTGAAATAATAACTCAAAACAGATTTCACATTCAAAATGCAATCGATCTGGAAAGTTTGAGTAACTTATTAGGAAGGCATGTAAAAGGATATTCAAAAGGCAAATATTTCTACAGGGCAAGATTGTCAGATAAAACTGGCTATACACCTGAAAAAATGGGTAATCCAAGTCCACATAAAGCCAGGGCTGGGCGAGCAAATCCTCAAGGTATTTCTTACTTGTATTTGTCAAACAATGAAATAACTACCATATACGAACTAAGAGCTATCCTTTATGACTTTATCACTGTTGGTAAATTTGAATTAGTTAACGATATTTCTATTATAAACTTACGAGAAACCGAAATATTTGATCCAATAGAGCTTTCAGAAAAAGAAGATATTGAAGACTTTCTTGTTCACCTCCCCTTTATAAGTGAACTCGAAGATGAATTATCTCGTCCAATTAGAAGATTTGATAATGATTTGTATTATTTACCCACTCAATATTTATCAGAGTTTATCAAATCACTTGGTTATGATGGCATAGAATTTAAGAGTTCGCAAAATCCAAAAGGTTATAATTTGGCAATTTTTAATCCTTCCAAATTAAAATGCATTGAAACAAAAGTGTACGAAATTGAAGATATTAATTTCGAGTATCAGATAATCAGGAGTTAATAGCTTCCAAATCTTTTTAGTTATTCGAATTTCTCGAATAACTGTCCCCTCATCTCCCATCTATCAAGCATTTCAATATTTCAATTTTGAACTATTAGAAAATTTCAAATAGTTTGATCTTTTCTTATCTCATTGCTTCCTCCACCACCCTCACTTCCTCATCCATCAACCCATAAAGCCCATAAACCATCCTGTCTATCTCTGCTTCCAATTCGCCGGTGTCCGCCTCCGGGCCCTGACGCTTGAGGGTGAGGATTTGGGTGTATTTTTATTTTTTGTATAATATAAACATGGTTTACATATCACTAAATTAATGATTTTCTTGCATTTTGAATAATAATTTATTATTATTGCAAGGTCATTGCTCATTGAGTAAAGGACTTGGTTGGCCGCATTACCGTAAATGCGGTTTTTTTATATCTGTTGTCTTTCTTTTCTTTCAAAGTATCTTTTATTTCTTCTATCAACACAAAAGCCGGTTATTAGTATGTATTCTGATTTTACTTGTTCCAACACCACTAAGTAGTCTTTTGTCTTATACCAAAAATAATCACGAATAGAATTATCGTATTCCCGGAATTTAAAATATGTAATCCTTTGATCATTATGGTTTTCAAGAATTGGTTTAATCCAATGTATTCGGTTTGCTCTTTCTGGGCGAAATTCACGATTACGATTTATTTTTCTGGTAACTAAATGCACAAATTTCTCATAGTATCCTGCAAAAAAATCAGGAAGCCCATCCTTTCTTGGATTATAAGAGTGTATTTTAACACTTAAAATGAGGCCTTTGACTTCAATTGTTTTATAATGAAAACAACTCTTATAAATAGCAAACAATTCATCAATTTTTTCTTCATCATTTAAAGAAATTGAATCGAAATAGGGTTTCAGTTCAGCAAGTATATCTGACATATCCTATTTTTTTCGGGGTTGATGATCAAAGATGTTGAACTTTTTTTCCCAAGGCTCGGTTCCCTCATCTAATAAATAACCCGAATGTTTTTCAAGCAGGCTAATAATGTAATTCTTGGCTTGATTTGAGCCTTTTTTCTTGTGTAATCCTTTACACTTATAACCGATTGCCCCAATAAACAAATCGGTTAATTGTATAAAAACTGATTCATGTGAACGAATATGCTGAAAAGACACAAATGGAGATGTTCCCCTGTGCTGAGACTGAAATACTTCGTTTATTTTCCTTAATTTGTCACGTCCACGTGTATCTTTGATATCCAAATAAACGTGATAACTATTCTCTGGTGGATTGAACCAATGATTATTCAAAAGGAAATAGATCATTTTATAATAAAAATTGTCATGACTACCCTGATTGAATTGATCATGATCGAGTTTTTGCTTATATTTTACCACAACAGAACGAAAACATAGAGAGGAGGTAAAAAATAAATTGACAATTTCTTTATAGAATCCAATTTTAGTATTGCTGCATGTATTCCATTTAAATTCATGAGGAATCCCATGTTTATATTTAATTTCCTTAATGGCATTTTTTAATTCAGTATATTTGTAATCTATTACCTTAATAAATCCAAGGATCATTACAGGTGATTGATCATGTTCTAAATGATTGCTTTCGTCAAAAAATAGTTTGTATTGTGACATGTTTAATTAAGATAATTCATTTATATTTTTTTATTCTATAGTTTCCTCAACAACCCTAACCTCCTCTTCCGTCAACCCATAAAGCTCATAAACCATCCTGTCTATCTCTGCTTCCAATGCACTTGTATGCGCTTCTGGATCCTGACGCTTGAGGGTGAGAATTTGGGTGACTTTGGTTGAGATTAATTCAGCAATTTTTTTGTTTGAATTATTAATATTTTGTATTGGCAATTGCCTACATTGCCCAATTTTTGCTTTTGGAAATACTTGATCACGTTCTGAGAACTTGTTTGCAAAATAAAATCCAAATAATCTTGAGTTTAATAAACCCACCAGAAATCTTGCATTTATGTTCTTCTTGGGAATGAATATATGTGCTGTGTTTTTTACAGTATAGTTTTCCTCAGTATATGCAGCTATTAGTTTATCCTTTCTGAGTATTTCACGAATAATAACTCTCTCACCTTTAAAGTATTTTGGATTTCTTGGGGCTGCTAACCAAGGGCCATATTTAAGATAGGAGTAATTCCACTTAATAATGTAAGGTTCAATTTCTTTTCCTGTAAGGTGTTTCAGATAGTCATCACTTACTTTAACATTTGAGTTAAATACTTTATTTATTCTATCTTCCTTTGTTTGCGGTGGAGTTCCTTTACCAGCCTCATATTCCTTAATGCCGCTTGATGAATCAGTAATCTCATGCAACGATTTTGTGCTTTGCTCTATTTTACTTAATAGATTTCTTGTTGTCTCACCAATTAAAAAATCAAAATAGAAGTTGTTGTTATTTTCATATATTTCTTGTTTAACTGCTCCAATAAAGAAGAATCCTTCATCAACAATATCATATGATTTAATAGAAGAATTATTCTTTTTTGGTAACTCAGTTGTTAAAACAATTGTATCTACAGTTGCATCAGGAAAAACCCCAATAGGTGTATTAACTATTGAATTAATACATGAACGATCTAAAATAAACTTCCGAGCTTTAGAATTATTAAGGTTGTTAGTTATTGAATTTGGCATTATAAAGGCAAAATTTCCAATATCCTTAATGAGATTGTAAGAAAGCTGAATAAAAAGAATAAAGAAATCTGATTGATATTCAGCTATTGAATATTGATTTGAAAGATAAAATTTTTCATTTTTGTCTTTTATATCCCTAAAATTAATATACGGCGGATTCCCAATTACCACATCAAAACCCGTAAAATTTCCATCATCATCTAAAACTTCGGGGAATTCGAAACGCCATTCAAAGGCGTCGAGGTAAATTTTATTTTCCTTTATATCCTTGATTTCGGTGCTGAGCTTGTTGATCTTTTCTTCCAGCTTCCGGCGTTCTTTCTTTTCGCGGGCTTTTTGTTTTTCGGTCAATTCCACATCAATAAGCTTGTTTGCCTGGTATTTTTCATAAAGCTCACTTCCCAGTTTGTCGAGCCTTTTTTGCTTGGGATCGTTCCGGCTTATCTCGGTTCTGAAATCATTTTTAATTGAATCAATAAGTTGAAGCATTTCCCGCTTTTCCTCTTTTGTAGTGGCATTGCGGTAAGTGTCAACAGCCAGACGGTAATCGGTAATGTTCCATTTGCTTTTACTCAGCATTTTACTGATGCTTGCATCAAGAGGAAAACGGCTGATAAGGCTGTTGCCCTGCTTGATGTTGATGTCTATGTTGGGAAGGGTTTCGAGACCCCCACCCCCCTTAATTTCCCCAAATGGGGGGCCATTTTGTTCTGAATTACCGGATGTAGTTTTAGCTAGCTTCATGTCTTTGTAGTAGGCGTTTTTGAGGAGTTCGATCCAGAGGCGGAGACGGCATATTTTTACGGAGTTGGGATTTATATCAACACCAAAAAGACAGTTTTCGATGATGGTTTGTTTTTCGTAGAAGAGGCATTCCTGCAATCTTTGTTTTTCTGCAGGGGCTTTCCATCCTTTGCCATCGGGCAAGGGATTTACAGTGTATTCAAAAATCTCATGTGTTTCTTCGTCAGTAATGATGAGTTCGTCGTTCTCTATTTCAATATTATAAAACTGTACACGACTGCCATCAGGATAATTCAAAACACCAAGCTCCGATTTGATGGCAATGATCTCATTTAAAGCAGATACCAGAAAATGCCCGGAGCCTACTGCAGGGTCGCATATCTTAAGGCTGTTGATGATCACGTTGGCTTTTTTACGGCCTTCTGCTGTGCGGTCAATCTCCTTTTTTAGCTCCCCAAAATCCTTATACTTTTCTCCAAGTGCATCATTGAATTTCTGTACCACCGCCCTGCGAATTGTTTCGCGGCACATGTACATGGTAATAAAACCGGGGGTAAAATAAGAGCCTTCTTTATAGCCATTGATCTTTTCAAAGATCAATCCGAGAACAGAAGCATTTATCAGACTTTTATTCTCGCGGCGGATCTCCTCCAAGCCTTCAGATGAAAAATCATAAGCATCAAGAAATATGAAAAGGTATTCCAAAAAGGGAAGCTCACCCTGCAGGCGTTTGCCTTTTTCGTTTTTCAGCACAGTGCGATCGTACAATGGCAAATCGTAACGGTCTTTAAGATTACTAACTACAATGGTGGCGTCTTCCAGGCTGTTGATCTCAAAAAGAGAGGAATTCAGGTAAGGTACCCGCTTGAATTTTTCCCGCAGGAATTCTTCCCGCTGGTGATCCTGACGGGCAAGTACTTCAAAAAACAGCTCATTCAGTTCGTCGAAATCGGCAATGGTTTTAGTGTTGAGGAATTTAAATGATTCGTCACCCTTATGATATTTAAGCAACTGGGCTTCGAGTAATTTAAGAAACAATACACGGTTTATCCAGGTTATGTTTAGCTCAAGCGATACATTGAAAAGCTGTTCATCCTTTGTTTCCCCGTATTTATCAACATTTTTCAGATGCCTGAGTCTTTCAGTGGTTTTCAGATTATTTATTGTGTTCTCCAGTAAAGAACCAGCATTTCGCCTTTTCTCCAATGGTCTGCGTATTACCTTCTTGCTTTTCTCCTTGTGCTCTTCCAAGCCGATAATGTGCAGCAGTTCATAATAAAAAGATTTTTCAAGCCGGTTGCTGTCGTTTGCAAAAGGGAGTTTTAGCAAATGCTCGGGCGAAAGTATCTTTAGCAGTGGTATCAGTTCTTTGTCCTTATCATCACGTTCAAGTAATTTTTTATAATCGCGTAAATCGAAATAGCTGCATTCAATAGTTTCGTCGGTCTTGTCAAGAAAATCAGAAGCAATTTCCTGATAGAATAAATCCGTATTGCTGCTGACTTTCTGATTTGATTTCCACTTTTTATATTCCCGTACCAGCTTATTGTTTTTATAAAAATGCTTTTCAAATTCCGAAGCGTCATATACAAACCATTCGTAGATATTGGTAATAATAATATGCCGAATGTCGTTGTTTCCTTCTTCCACCCGCTGACGCAGATAATACAGCATTACCTCATGCATGGCTTTGGCATTGATGTTTTCACGGCTGATCATTTCAGATTTATTCAGCGGTCTTTTGCATTCCATCAGTACACCGGCTTTGCTTTTGTTGGATTTGGAAAGATGTATTGCCAGGTCGGTACGACCAATGGTATTAATATAATAATCCTGGTAAAAGGTATTTGATAGAAAATCCTTAATATCGTTTTTCACATGCTCTTCCGATTCTTCCTCATCTATTATATTAAATAGTTCCGATAAATTTTTCTTTAACAGATTTATCTCACCCTGTGCGGCACCTGCCTTAAGAAATGCTTTATTAATTGATTTCCGTGGTTTTTTGGATTGAATTCTCATAAATAAACCTGATTAAGGAAATACTAAATTAATGATTTTATAAATATTAAGAAATTCTTAATAGATGAAGTAGCATGGGCTTTAATTATTTATTTAAATATTTCGGGCTAAAGACAGTCCATCGATGGCTTATAAAAAACCGTCACCTGAAGGTGACGGCAATCCATGCTTTTGAAAAGGAAAAAACTGGATTGCCGTATGAAATTATTGTACCCCCTCTTTAATGCTCCCCCTGCGAGCAGGGGAGCAGGCAGACAACTGATCGGATCACTACGAGTGATCCGATCAGTATTTCCACATTAATTTTTTTGTCATCCTGACGAACCTTTTGAGCGAAAGCGAAAAAGGTGAGAAAGGATCTGTTTTTTGTTGGTTCTGTTGCAGGTATCCTTTGCTGTGCTGACGGATTG
>CAZJYD010000006.1:0-98345 GCA_964550205.1 uncultured Bacteroidales bacterium | reverse complement strand
TGTTTTTCATACGTATAAGTTTTGTTAAATAATTCCTTATACGTAGAGGCGGTGAGCTACCTTTAGGTTGAGTTAAACACGCTATAAATGCCATTTGGCAGGCATTACAGAATAGAAAACTGAATTAGATTATTTTAATTATCTTTATAAAAAATCTTGGTTACGACATAATCTCAATACGAGCCTATAAACCTGGAATTACTGATCGAGAGGTAATTGAATTCACGAAATCAAAAAAAGGCATATTAGTAACTTCAACCATCAGAACAAACCGGCACATCGTCTTATATACCGGAAACGTTGGCAAGAATACCCAGATAACATAAATTCCATTTTGTGGCAAAAAATTATATCTTCATAAAAAAATAAATTATAGGTTTATTTTTAACAAATAGGACAATTGACAAACAAGATAACTTTGAATTCTAATGAATTATCTTCTTGACACATACATTTGTATTCATTTTTTTCGTGGAAGATTTGGGGTTGCTGAAAGATTTGAATCAGTTAAAGCTGAAAATCGTACTATTTCTGAAATCACATTGGCTTTAAGCACCATTTTCTATTTCCTGATAGTTGGATAATTAGTACTTTTTGCAGATATTTTGTAGCTATTATAAAAAGTGTTATCAGATTTTTTTTTGAAATCTCATGTTTGAATAATAATTTTACAAGCGTTGTTAAATAAAGTATAAACATGGAATATGAATCTGTTTTTGAACTTATACTCCGAATAGCTGAAAAGCTTCTTATTATATATTTTTTACTTTATTTATTGATAGATATAAGTTTTTTTATTTATGCTTTGTTTACATATTCCAGAAAGCGTGCAAAGAAAACTCAAAACTTGCATATACCATACGAAAAACACTATATTTCTGTAGTAGTTCCTGCTTATAATGAGGAGGTTTCCATTGTAGATTGCATCAACACGCTTTTAAAACTTGATTATCCTGCCTATGAAGTAATAGTAGTAAACGATGGTTCGGGAGATAAAACAATGGAGAGGATAAAAGAACATTTTAATCTAACTTCAGAAAACATTAATCCTATTTCAGGATTGCGGACCATGCCAGTTAATAATGTCTACATAGATACAAAACAACCTTTAAAAGTAATAGACAAACAGAATGGGGGGAAAGCTGATGCGATCAATGCGGGTATTAATTTTTCTGACGGGCAATATATTTGTACAATAGATGCAGATTCGATCCTGGATGAATCTTCTCTAAAAATGGTTGTTGAACCTTTTATTCTTATAGAAGATACATTGGTTTCCGGAGGACAACTAGCTGCATCTAATGGTCTTTATATCAAAGACAATAAAATAATCAATGCCAAAACCCCATCTAATATTTGGGTGATCTGGCAGATCATCGAATATATACGTTCTTTCATGATTTCCAGAAGAAGTCTGAGCCGTTTAAATGCCTTACTGATAATGTCAGGTGCCTTTTCTATGTTCAGAAAAACAGAAGTGTTGGCTGTTGGTGGATTCTTAAGTAAAGAAAATAATCATTCTTATATTACAGCTACCGTAGGAAAGAATAAACATACCGTTTGTGAAGATATGGAAATAGTGGTGCGGTTATACCGTTACCGCAAACAAGAAAAAAAAAGATCAAAGGTTACTTTTTTGCCATGCCCTGTTTGCTGGACTGAAGTTCCGGATAAAGGTTCTAAGCTTTTTAAGCAACGTTCCAGATGGCACCAGGGACTGGCCGAAAGTATCCTTTTACATCGTAAAATAATGCTGGAGCCATCTTACGGAAGTTTAGGCTTGTTTGGGTTACCATATTATTTTTTCTTTGAACTTCTGGCACCGGTAATAAAAATCCTGGCCATTTTGTTTATAGCAGTTTCAATATGGTTTGGTACTATTAACCTGAAATGGATGATATTGATACTTTTAGCAGTACTTTTACTTACAGCCATTATTACAAGCACAATAACCGCTTTGGTAGAATATTGGAGTATAAAGCAATCTGAAACAAACAGAGCAGCATTACGCTATAAAAGCTTTAAGGATTGGATGTGGTTTGTTTTTGCAGGAATTGCAGGAGAATTTACATTTTCTTTTTATAAAATATTTGCACAATTGAATGGTTTATATAGTTATATGAAAGGTAAAACTGACTGGAAAAAGTTTGAAAGAAAAGGAATTAAAGTTAAATGAAGAAGATATTAATCATAGTTTTATACTTTATAACTTCATGGAATTGTGCTCAAGTTCCTAATACAGATGAACTCAGAAAACATGGTTATCAGGCCAAGCAGGAAGGTAACTATGAACTCTCCATTAAATATTACGAAAAGATATTATCTCAAGAATCGAATGATTACGATGCTACGCTGGCACTTGCAAGATTATATACACTGCAGACTAATTATGGAAGATCAGTTGAATATTATAACAAACTGCTTTCAAATGATCCTAAAGACTGGGAGGCCTTATATGGTATAGGCGATTGTCATCTTAAACAGGGAAATTTAGACGAGGCAATTTTTTATTACAGCAAAGCAGTTAAAGCTCTTCCTGATTATGTGCCCGGATATCTTGCACTTGCCAAAGCTTATTCATGGAATGGTAATGTGGATGTGGCTATAAGTATATATAATGATGCAAATGAACAAGACCCTACATATTCACAAACCTGGGCTGGCTTAGGAAGAATGCACTATTGGAATGGATTACCCTACACTGCCATTAAATATTATAAAAAAGCCCTAGACCTGGATCCTGAAAACGAAGCTATAAAAAATGAATACAAAAAAATACAACAGGATATAAAAAACTGGGTGTCCGGTCAGTTTCGCTATTTTCAGGAAAAAGAAGAATCATACATTATTGATGCCTTGATTCAACAATACACTTTTTCCAAAAGATTTAGCGACCATTGGAAGATACAAATCAACAGCCTGCTTGATTATTCCGACAGGGATTTTTTTTCTCTGGATGAGGATACTACACGCTGGTTTCAGAACAACTGGGTCAAAGTTTCCTGGATAAGCGAAAACCACCGCATAAGCATCCATACAGGTTACTCACCCACTGATGATCTTTGGTCAAGCTATGGGCTGAGCTGGAAAATGACGTACAAATGGGGAGATTTCGGTTTGATTAATTCGTTTGACGGTGGTTATGATTACTTTTATTACTGGAACAATGTAGGACGTCATATCATCAAAGAAAGCCTTCAGCTTTCCTGGAAAAGATTGGAAGCAAATCTGGGCATAACAGCAGGACAAATAGATGAAATGAAAATACGCAAGTACAAAGATCAGGAGTATCAAATTGGGAACAATCCCATTTTAAGTTACAGTTTTTCATTAAACTATAAAGTCCTGAAAAACCCTGAAATAAAAATAGGAGGTCAGCATTCCTTTCTGGATTATGAATATCAATCACCCTTATACTATAGTCCCTATGACAGAAAATTATCTGGTATAATGAGCAGTGTGCTGAAGAAATTCAAACATTGGTACTTTTATTCAGGCTTCATTTATAACATTGGAACCGAAACATATTATTATCTTTCAGATCAAAATGGGATATATGAATCAGGCACAACCGACGTAGACAACTGGTCTGTTAGTATGGAAATAGGTTATACCAAACCATCATTTTCGGTTTCACTTAGCGGATCACGCTTTAAGAATCCTTATTATGAAAACTGGATTGGATTTATAAACCTTTCAAAAAGTTTTTAATATGAAAGGAAAAGTAATAATTGTACTGATACTTATAGCATTATTAAGCTATATTGTATATGAAATGCTGAGGTACGAGCAATCCATTCGTTCAGAAAAAATCGTCAAAGAATATATCGAAGATGATAATGCCCCACTGGTTGGTCAGTTGCCTTTGGAAGTATTGCAGAACCTTGCCAACGAGGTTAATTATTATTTTCAAACAGATGGTGATGCTTTTAAATCTCTCCGAAAGAATAATGAAAGCAGGGAGATAGAATGGGAGGGGTTTTTAATGAAAGGCGTAAACATAGGCGTGGCTTTGCCCGGAAAATTTCCTGCGGAGTTCTCTATGTCAATGGAAGAGTATTTAGAATGGTTAATATTGATCGGAAAAATGGAAGCCAACACCATTAGAACATACACGATTCTTCCTCCTGAATTTTATAATGCCTTTGCCCAATACAATTTATTACACCACGATAAGCCACTTTATCTTCTGCAGGGTGTTTGGGCAACTATTCCGGAAACACATAATTATCTTGATGCAGACTACACAAGGGCGATGCAAAAAGAAATAACCGATGTTATTGATGTACTGCATGGAAATGCGGTTTTAAAACCCAAAAAAGGTAAAGCTCACGGAATATACTCAACAGATGTATCTCAATATGTTGCCGGTATTCTTTTTGGCCGGGAGTGGGAACCTGATGGTGTTGTGAAAACTAACCATCAGAATACCTCTGATCACTTCCAGGGCCATTTTATTGGTGTGCATTATGGCACACCTATGGAAGTCTGGCTGGCCAGAATGATGGATTTTATCGTACTTTATGAAACTATGACCTATAGTATGCAGCACATGGTTTCATTTGTAAACTGGTTGCCTCTTGATCCTCTTTTTCATAATACCGAATTTATTGAAAATGAAAGAGTGAGAGAATATGACAATGACCTGGAGTATGTTGATTTTATGAATTTTCATGCCAGCCCTGTATTTTTCCCGGGTATTTTTGCTTCTTACCACGTATATCCTTATTACCCGGACTTCATATATCTGGATCCTAAATATGCCGGTTATTTGAATGAGGAAGGAGAAGAGGATAATTTCAGGGCTTATTTAAGCGAACTTAAGGTTCATCATCAGGGAATGCCTCTTGTAATTGCAGAGTATGGATTACCTTCCAGCAGAGGCAACAGCCATCAAACCCCATCTGGTCTGGACCAAGGAGGGCACGATGAATTATCGCATGCACATTTAAACAGCAGGCTTACTCGTAATATTTTTAAATCTGGTTGTGCTGGTGCCATATATTTTGAATGGGCAGATGAATGGTTTAAACACAACTGGCTGGTTATGGATTTTGAAATTCCTTTTGAAAATCGCAAACTATGGCATAATATGGAAAATCCGGAACAGAATTTTGGTATAATGGCGCTTGAACCGGAGAGGAAAATACTGGATGGTATCTTGGATGACTGGCAGCATGCAGAGGCAGGAAAGCTACAAAGTATCAGAACCAGTGGTGATCCTTCTTATTTTCATATAGCACTGCCTGTTGAAAAACTGAACTTTGAAAATAGAAACATTTATATCGCCATTGATATTGTGCCTGGTGAACAGGGAGACCATCGACTTCCATTTACCGAAGAAAGATTCGAAAATGGTTTTGAATTTTTTATTGAGATCATCAATAAAGATAGCGCCCGAATACTTGTTGATGAAACATATTCAGTTTATACGGATATTTTCAATGACAATATACCGGATTACAGATCGGTTACGAATGAAAATGCCAAATTTATTGAACAACTTATGTTTACCAACAGAGGCCGTGAATTCCTCACAGGTGAGCATGTGGATTCGATCGTGTTGAACCGAAGCCTGCTAATCTTTGGAAACAATAGCCGGCCGCAATACTCCAATGCCGACTGGTACTACAATGATAGTACAAATATACTTGAAATGAGATTAACCTGGCATTTGCTTAATGTCACTGATCCTTCAAAGGGATGTGTTTTGGACAATGTTATAGAAACACCGGAAATTGAATGTTTAAAAACAAAGGGAATAGAATTACAAATATTTGTAACAGACACAACTAACAAAGAACTATACAGGATTCCTGATGATGGTACCTATTTACACGAATGGCAAACATGGAAAGAACCATCCTTTGTACAAAGATTAAAACCTGTTTATGATTCATTAAGATATTGTTTTAAATATGATTTTTATAAACCTTTGCAGAGATTATCAAGGCCGGTGGAAGACTATTTTGAGCTCTGTAAATTTTATATGGGTCATTCGAATGCTGTTTCCTTTAGGTTTGATAAAAGTGCATACAGTCAGTACGAACTGGCCGAACCTCTGCTGAATAAATACAGAAAAAAGGCAAGCTTCAATATTGATAAGGAATTACGCCAGGAACAGGCAGGGTATACAATAACTAAATCAGGTAAACGATTAAAAACAATGGGGATTGATGAAGTTGCTCAGTTGCATAATAAGGGTCATGATATAATTGAAACCAAAGAAACGAGGAGCAATATCATGGTAAAGGCTTCCGATCTGTCAGCTAAATCTGTGCTGGAAAAACTGAAAGAAAATAAAGGTTGGCTTGTTCTTCAGTATGAAGATATCACAAGTATGGTTATACCTGAAACGGAACAAAAGTCAAAAGCGATCAGTCAGATCAGCCAGAAAGAGCTGGAAAAACACCTGCGACTGTCACGTAATACCAACTCCTGGATTGCTACGGAAAAAGATGTATTTCAATATCAGAAAGAACGGGACAAAGCTAATCTTAAGGTAAACGAATTTGGTCAGTTCATTTTTGTAACTATCGAAATTCCTTTTGATACAAGCAATTTTGATAACCCTTTATGTTTTTACTTTTATACACAAGCTCCAAAAATAGAAGTTTCAGGCTCGGAAGATGATGGTTTTTATCAGAACAGAGATGGTAAAATATTGTTGCATGCGAAACCTGGTAAAGAATTAACGATTAAGAAAATATGGTAATGAAAGACAGATTTAAACACGGTTTTTCCCTGCTCTCTGTCATAGCTATTATTGTGCTCGCAGGAATAATCTCCTGTAATACAGAAAGCAAATATACTTTTTCAGAAAAAAAGGAAATCCCTTTATTCAGGCAACTTCCCAAAGCCTTATTCATTACGACAGGACTAAAGGGCGGAAACGGGGTTTTACCAGAAGGGATCATTGTTGCAATTCAGTCCATGAACCAGAAAGGTGTTGTTTCCAGTATGGAAACACGCGAGATTCTCTTTGACAAAGAGGCCCTGTTTCAATACAATATTCTTGTTTTATCCACTGCTCAGGGCTTCCATGATAACGACAGAAACTACTCATTGTCGTTTATGTCGGATGAAGAATTGAAAATACTTTGTGAGTTTGTTGCTGCAGGCGGTGTTCTGATAGCAGGGGACAATGTCGGAAGAAACTACCACGACGGCACCGACCGGATTTCAGTATTCAAAAGACTAACGCCTGAAAATTTCCCGCTGGCCGAGTGTTTAGGCGGAACAATGGAAGAACGGTATATGGACGACCATCATATCAGTTTTACAATACCAGGGCGTTTTGAGGGAAGCTTCAGAGAAGAACCAGCTCACAGTAAATGGGCACTGGTTATGGATTCTGTTTTTTCTGATTCAATGGAAGTATTGGGTAACTGGATATTGAACGAAGACAGTTTGCCGGCATTAATAAAAAACAGACATGGAAAAGGTACAACTTACCTCCTGGCAACCTCTGATTTCCTGCAAACTGTAACAAGCGGAGGAGAATTCAGTGCACAACAAATCTCGCATTTTTACCACTATGTTATTGATGACTTTAAACAACTAAATAATATAAAATTAGAGCTTAATCCCTGGCCTGAGAACTACGCACAGGCTTTTTGTGTAAGCCTGAATGCTAACGGAGATGTGGAACAATATCAAAGAGTATTTAAGTACCTCAAAAAAGAAAAAATAAAGCCTGTTTTATTTACTAATGGACTTATTAATTCGGATACATATAACTATATTAAGGGGGAGAACCTTTTGCTGGGCTCAAGTGGATTTGGATACAAAAGATATCCTGGATTGGATTATTCAAGAGCACTTATGGATATAATAAGAAATGAAAATCACTGGAAGCAAACCTTCACAGGTTTCAGATTCCCTTATACAACCCCCAGTTATTGGGGCTTGATGGCTCTTAATGAAAAAGGAGTAAAATACGTGTCGACTATAGGAGCTAACAACCTTACATTTTTTCATGGTTCAGTTGTTCCGTATAATCTTATCATTTCCAATGACCAGTTTTTCACTACAAGTGATATTATGGAAATATCACCCGTTTACCATGATGATTTTTACTTCTACCAAGACTTTATCAATGAAAAAGATACAAATCCGAAACAAATACAAAAAGCGGTTCAACTATATCAAAATTATTTGTTGAATTACTGGAAATTAGCTGTAAAACCCTATAATGGAGTTATGGTATATATAGGGCACCCTGGTTATTCAGGAAGAAGCGAGGAGACCTTAATTCCTTTAAAAAGCTTGGTTTCAAAAGTCAAAAAAGAAAGAACATGGATAACTACACTTGACAAGATCTCTGATTTCAGATACGGGCTATCTAAATTACGATTTTTCAGTGAGGACAAAGGAGACTATTACCTTATCAACCTGGTGGAACATTCAGGTATAAAAACAGAAGGAGTCAGTCTGCGTGTGCCATTTAATGTTAAAAAAGCAGAATCGATCATTGGTAATGTTAAGATAAAGTACGAAGCACATATTAGTTATGTGG
Source organism: uncultured Bacteroidales bacterium (assembly GCA_964550205.1). Taxonomy (GTDB): domain Bacteria; phylum Bacteroidota; class Bacteroidia; order Bacteroidales; family JAIOZK01; genus JAIOZK01. The sequence goes on along the minus strand of CAZJYD010000006.1, from coordinate 89,827 downwards.
TTTTTATTGGGGCAGATGGGCAAGAATTGAAAATTTGGAAGTAAATTGTCAAAAGAAACGCTTTAGTGATTATTTTAATTCTATTTGCGTATGGTTGCTCTTCCGGGACGAAATCCCACAATCAGGATCAAGCAGAATTGGTTAAATCAACTGAGTAAATAGCAGATCAGTATCTTGAAGCCTGGAATAGTAATCACCTGAACAAGATAGATCAACTTACTACTGAAGATGGCAAATTTTACGGTTCTGACCCTGAAGAAAATATGGATAAAACTGCTTTCCTGGAAATGTGTTCCCAATTTTTCGCCGATACAACCGCAGCTTATTCATACAATGTTGATATGAGAAAGATTAAAATTTCTCCCGGTGGTAAATCTGCTGTGATTATGGAAAGAATCACATTCCCGGAATGGAATCCGCAAATGCCTATTTGCCAAACATCTCATTTAGTGCAAACAAACGATCAATGGAAAATTGATTTCATTAGCTTGGGATTCATCATAAAGAATGATGATGTGGCGAAAGTAAACGAAGCCTTGCAAGCGAAAAACTAAGTTCTTAAAATTATTTTTGCGGTAATTTCACTTATAGCGTTATCAATATTGAACAAATTTAATCCTCAAAAAACAATAAGAAACAAAATCGAAATTATAGAAAATGAATTAACTAAATACGAAAATTGAGTACTGATTATGTGTATTTCCGCCTTCTCCTCTTACTGGCAAATCAGGCGGATAAAAAAGTCAGGAGTCATTATATTAATAATAATAAGGAAGAATTTTAGATGTAGTATTTTTGGATGAAATCATTGAGGCTAACCGGATGGACCCTTCTTCATTCTATTTGGCAAGGCTTCTTGATAGCCTTGTTATTAGGCTTCATATTACTGATCTCAAAAAGAACTTTTACAACCAAAAGATACCATTATATGCTGTGGCTTTTATAGTAAATAAAAAATCATTTGTTAAACAGATTAAAACGATAAATGATGAAAAATATGATTTGCAGATCAAGTACCTGATTGCATATGAAATTACTTCTGAAATATGACATACTATTTTTCTTTATGTTTGTTTATTTGTTATCATGGATCGCGTGGAGTTTAGCTTATTTGTTGTTTCCTGATAGTTTCTTATTACAACTGCCACTTATGCGTATCGGAGCTTTTGCACCTGCTCTGGTGAGTATTTTCTTTTGCTCATTGAAAAATAACAGGAGATCGAATAATACAAATAAACGATGGATTACTTTTTTTATAGTCTGGATTATTGCCTCATTGCATTTTTATTTTTATCTTTATCTGATTTATATTGAGGGTATAGAAAAAGGAACTCTATTAATAATAATTACAATTTTAATTTCATTATTACCAGCTTATGTTCTGTCGGGTATCTTTTCAAGAAAAACAATTATAAGAGAGCATCCTTCAACAATTTTTTTCCTAAAGGAAAGCCAATTTGGTATGTTATTGCTTTTTTGATAATAATAATTACTGACAGAATGTGGATAAAAAGATATGAATACGGAAAGTCTTTGTTTAAAAAATAATATATGACAACATCAGATAGTGTACTTTTCACACCTTTTAAGCTTGGGCCTGTTACAATTCGCAACAGGACTATCCGTGCAGCGGCTTTTGAAGGTATGTGCCCGGGAAACTCACCCTCTGATGACCTGATAGATTACCACCGTGCGGTAGCGGCTGGCGGTATTGGAATGACAACCGTTGCATATGCAGCAATTGACAGGTCAGGATTATCTTTCCCTCATCAATTGTGGTTGAGAAAAGAGGTGGTTAATAAACTGAAAATATTGACTGATGCTGTGCACAAAGAAGGAGCTGCTTGTTCAATACAAATTGGTCATTGCGGCAATATGGCCAGATCATCTGTTACCGGTTCAAGACCTGTTGCACCGAGTTCACGTATTAATCTGTATGGCCCGACATTCCCCAGGGCTATGACAAAAACTGAGATAAGGGAGATAGCCAAAGCTTTTGGCAAGGCTGTATATCTTGCTCGTGAATCGGGTTTTGACGCGGTGGAAGTTCATGCCGGGCATGGATATCTTATCAGTCAGTTTCTTTCGCCCTATACCAACCACAGAAAAGATGAATTTGGCGGTTCTCTCGAAAATCGCTCACGTTTCATGCATATGGTTATGAGCAAAGTAAAAAAGGCAGCCGGAAATGATATAGCCGTGTTGGTAAAAATGAATATGAGTGATGGATTTAAGGGTGGTATGGAAACAGAGGAATGTCTGGAAGTAGCTGGGATGTTGGAACAGACCGGAGCCGATGCTATTGTATTAAGCGGCGGTTTTGTGAGTAAAGCACCTATGTATATCCTGAGAGGGACAATGCCGATCAGAATTATGGCATATCATATGAACAATAAATTAATGAAGATATTTGTCCGAATGTTAGGAAATGAGTTGATCAGGGCAAAGCCATACCAGGAAGCCTATTTTCTAAAAGATGCATTGAAGTTCAGAGAACAGTTAAAACTACCTTTAGTCTATGTAGGAGGATTGATATCACGGGAAAAGATATTGGAAGTGCTCGATAATAAATTTGAAATGGTAGCAATTGCAAGGGCGCTGATTAAAGATCCCGATTTTGTTAAAAAACTGCGTCAGCGTGAATTGTCAATATCAACATGCGATATTTGTAATTATTGTATAGCGGTTATGTATACCCAAAAAGCATCTTGTATTCAGAACGAGGAGGCAAGTCCTGAAATACGCAAAATGCTTTATGGAAAATTAAACGGCACATGAAATATGCATTAGTAACAGGAGCTTCTTCAGGTATCGGTTGGCACACATCAAAAGAGCTGGCCCATCATGGTTATTCAGTCATTGCTGTGAGCAATCAGCCTGAACAATTGGATATTTTAAAGAAAACGTTAGAGGACACCTATCCTGTTTCAGTACTAACATTAAATATTGATCTGACAAATACAGAAGCAGCAAAAGAAGTTTTTGATTTTTGTGAAAAAAATCATTTTGAAGTTGAGGTGCTTGTAAACAATGCAGGTATTTTAGTTATGGGAGAAGCAGCAAAAGTCGAATATTCAAATGCAGTTGCTATTCTGCAGCTTCACGTAATAACCCCGGCTTTACTCTGTCATTTGTTTGGTAAAAAAATGATATACAGAAAAAATGGATATATTCTGAATATGTCCTCTATTTCGGCTGTGATGCCTTACCCGGTTATTTCCTTCTACGGACCAACAAAAACCTTTATTCGTTCTTTTACACGGGCTCTCAGAACCGAAATGAAACCTTATGGGATCAAAGTCACATGCATGATACCCGGTGCCACGGCTACAGCTTTTTATAATATGGATCGCGTAAATGTGCCTTTGGCTATGAGATTGAGAATAATGAAAAAGCCCGAAATAGTTGCTTATTCAGGAGTAAAAGCCCTATTTAAGGCTAAACCGGAATGCATTCCCGGGGTATTTAATAAACTAATTGTGTTATTATTACCTCTTATTCCACATAGAGTAATTGGATGGATTAACCGTGTACGAATATCAAAATAGATTATAAGTTACACACTAATGAAATTAAGGGATATAAGAATTATTTGATATATTGAAATGTATTATGAAAAAATTGAGAAGATATTTAACATGTATTTTTATTTTAGCGGTCGGATTTTTTGTAAGCTGCTCTCATCAGAACAAAACCCTGAATAAAGTTTTTAATAGCAATCAACTGATAACTATAAACAAGATTATTGATTTCTACGATAATTTTGTCATAAAACAAACAGGTAAAAACTTACTTATTGATAAAGCCTATGTTGATTTTTTAAGTAACACATGCCCGGTCGCCATTGAAAGGGGTGACTTTAACATTCTTTTGCCGGGTAGAAAAGAAAGGCTACAGTTTTACAAGTCCCTTGATAAAGAGGCACTTAAAGAAATATATATCATCAATGATACTGCTAAACTCTGTAATGGGAATAAACTAACTTTGAATGTGTGTCAACCATTTTCCTTTGATCTTAATATGCATGGAAGATATTTTAAATTGTTAAAAATTCTTTCAAAACGTAATGATTTCTTTAAATCATACTTTGAATTAATTAAGAAAAGTGGAGGCTTAAACCCACAATCATATTCACATATATTAAAAAGTTTTCAAAAAATTGATTTTACCAAAAAGGAAGAAAGACTTGTACTGATAATTAATTTGATGAACACACAAGAAAATTATCCTTAAAATCACTCAATGATTCCTTTCTGAATATGGAAAAGAAATAATTTATAAAAGAAATGATGTGGTATATTTGCAAAGGAAATTATTTACAAATTTAAATTAATACATATGAAAAAGAACATGGGTATAGCAGACAGAATTATCAGGGTGATAATCGCTGCAATTTTAGTGGTACTTTATTTTACAAATGTTATAACCGGAACATGGGGTATTGTAATATTAGTGGTTGCAGGTGTTTTTCTGCTGACAAGCTTAATTGGTAATTGTCCGCTCTACATGCCTTTTGGACTAAGAACTTGTAAAATTAAGGAGAAAAAATAGCCTGGTAGCCAAAAGCAATGGAGCCTTTAAGATCGTTACAAATTGAGACCGGTTTTAAGTTATAGAATGCTTGATTAATAATAATTTAAAAGCGTTTATTAATGGATACGGGAAATATTTTGTTTGCATTTGGCCTAACCGTTTTTGCTGGATTATCAACCGGGATTGGAAGTATAATGTCGCTATTATCTAAAAAATTCAATCCGAAGTTTTTAACTGCGTCATTAGGTTTTTCAGCCGGAGTTATGATCTATGTTTCAATGGTTGAGATTTTTGTAAAAGCAAAAGAATCATTAGCAATTGCTTATGGTAATAAATTTGGATATATTTATACAGTTATTGCATTTTTTGCAGGTATAGCACTAATAGCAATAATTGATAAGTTGATCCCTTCCTATGAAAACCCACATGAAATAAAAAATATTGATGCACGGAATATAGAGCCTCAAAATAAGAACAAGTTGCTGCGTATGGGGATGTTTTCAGCACTTGCTATTGCCATTCATAATTTCCCTGAGGGCCTGGCTACCTTTATAGGGGCTTTATCAGATCCTGCTCTTGGAATAAGCATTGCAGTTGCTATTGCAATTCATAATATACCAGAAGGTATTGCGGTTTCGGTACCTATTTATTACGCAACAAGGAAACGACGAAAAGCTTTTTGGCTGTCATTCTTGTCCGGGTTGGCAGAGCCGGTTGGTGCCGTAATAGGCTATTTTATTTTAAGAAGTATTTTTAATGAATCTACCTTTGGAGTTATATTTGCCAGTGTGGCTGGTATTATGGTTTATATATCATTGGATGAGCTTTTACCAACCGCCGAAGAATTTGGAGAACATCATATCGCCATCGGAGGTCTTATTGCAGGTATGGCTATAATGGCAATTAGTTTGTTACTTTTTATTTAGCTAATGTCAGGGGACCTAATTAAGCGTTTTATACCAATCCCATAAGAATAATTGGAATAATCTTCTTACTTTTACCGAAATCATTAATTACTAAATATAGAAAAATGAAAAAAATAGCTTTATTATTTTTATTGACCCTTTTTATAAAAGGTTTTGTGTTCTCTCAAACATGTTTGCCCGATGGTATAGTTTTTCTGAGCCAGGAAGCGATAGATAACTTCCAGACCAATTATCCGGATTGTATAGAAATTGAAGGCGATGTTAGCATTGGTACTGGTTATGAAACGGATATAAATAACCTTGACGGATTAGATGTACTGGAAAAAATTGACGGTTATCTTGAAATAAATGAAAATGACAACCTTACTAATCTTTCCGGTTTGGATAATTTGAAGTCAATAGGAGGATACCTTCGGATTGAATATAATGAATCCCTGACAGAACTTAGTGGTCTGGATGCCTTGGAGACAATAGGAGGCGGTCTTTTTCTTTACGAAAATCATGTACTTACGGATTTAAGCGGACTGGATGCTTTAGAATCAATTGGTGGTGAATTGGAGATCGGTTATCATGAAGCATTAAGTAGTTTAACTGGTCTGGAATCAGTTACTACGACAGGAGGAATGGATATGGCATACGTACATAATATTACAGATTTTACCGGATTAAGTTCCTTAACAAGCGTTGAAGGTAACTTTGTGATTAATGATTGTAAAGGAATAGAAACTTTATCAGGATTAAATTCACTTACATCTGTCAATGGTAATTTTTTATTAAATACACTTATTGCACTTCATTCGTTAACAGGATTAGATGCTCTAAATAATGTAAACGGAAAAATGAGTATTCTGGGGCCTCCTTTAGATGACTTATCTAATTTGAGTAATTTAAATTCTATTGGTGGTGGTTTGGAAATAAAAGGTTGTGATACTCTTTCTAACTTAGCAGGATTGGAAAATCTTACTTCAATAGGAGGAGAATTGATTATAGGTGGAAATCAAACATTAGAATCATTGCGGGGTATTGAAAATATAGGTTATCAAACTATTACAAATCTGAAGATAACCTATAATCCATTATTATCAGAATGTGAAGTAAAAAGTGTTTGTGATTACCTGGCTGATCCCGGTGGAATAATTTGGTTACATAATAATAACAGTGGATGCAGCTCGCAAACAGAAGTCGAAGAAGCCTGTAATGCTTCAAGTGTTTTTGAAACTGTTACGGATGTTAGGTTTCACTTATATCCTAATCCTGCCAATAAAGAAATATTCATAACAAAGAACAATAAAAGTTACTCCGGAGAATTAAAAATTTACGATCAGGTTGGTCGGATAGTATTACATGAAAAGCACGTAAAGGGTGCAGTAGATGTTTCTTCCATTTTAAAGGGAATATATATTATAGAGTTAGGTTCAGATGATTTAATTGTCAGAAAGAAATTAATTCTCAAATAAAGTAAAAAAAATAGGGGTGCATGTCACAAGTCATATAGGTTGTAATATACACCCCTGTTGTTTATTAATGAGAATTACTGTTATTACATGCTATCTCTGCTGCCTTAAGAAGAGGGTATCCTATCGGTGATCCTGTCAGTAATGGATGGGTTCCTATTTGAGATGTTAGTAGTGAGCTCAGTGTCATTTTGTTCTCAATAGCCAAACCAATAGTATTGATAAGCTCACCGGTGCTGCTTCCTCCCATTATTTCACCCCCAAGCAATGTTTTTGTTTCTTTAGATGCGATGAGTTTAATTTTTTGTTTATGTGTGCCCGGTAATGATCCCGGATGTTTATCAGGCCCTTCGAAAGTACCAGTTACAATTTCGTAGTTTTCTTTTTTTGCCATTTCTTCAGTAATACCTGCTGTGGCAAAAGCAATATCGCCAATTGCTGTTGAATATACTGCAATTGTACCACCAAATGATTTTGGGGTTGATAATTTATACAGATTGAGCCCGATTACACGTGCTTCTGCACATGCTGTTGAAGCAAGCATAATTGAACTTGTTTTCCTGGTAAAATAGTCCTTTTTTTCGGCACAGTCGCCAACAGCGAAAACGTCGGGTTTGTTTGTTCTGAGATATTCATCAACTTTAATAAAACCACGCTCATTAATATCCAGACCACAACGTTTGGCAAGCTCTGTGTTAGGTCTATAGCCCATTGAGAGAATCACAACATTTGCTGGTAGCTTATTACCGTTTTCCAATAATACTTCTTCTGCTTTTCCATTTCCGTTTATCTCTTTTATGCCGGCTCCTGTAATAACGTTAATACCCCTGCTTTTTAAAATATCTTCAGCAGCATCAGCAAATTCTTTATCAAAAGCCAATCCCAAAATCTGAGGTAATTTTTCAACAAGAGTAACTTTTTTACCGGCTTTGTTCAGCTCATCTGCTATTTCAACACCAATAAACCCTGCTCCTACAACAACTATATTTTCTGCACCATTAAGATTTGCCTGAATATTATCAAGATAATTTTTGTTTTTTGGGATAGTAAATACGTTATCAAAATCACCACCATTCAGCCATTTTGGCTTAACAGGAGAGGAACCTGTTGCAAGAATGATTTTTTCGTAAACTATTTTTTCCCCATTCTTAAGAATACATATTTTTTTGTCAAAATCAATATCAACTGCTTCATTAATCTGAATATCAATCTTAGACTTTTCCAACATTGCATCGGGCAGGATATTATTATCAGTTGTTTTAACTGTTCCAAAGATATATGGTATACCACATGGTACCATTACCTTTTCTTCTTTCCTGATTAAAGTAACTTTTTTGTCAGGATTCCTTGTTTTTGATGTCAATGCAACTGTTACGCCCGCTGCACTTCCACCGATTACCAAAATATCTGTTGTTTTCATAAAAAGTATTTAAGTTTTTATTTCTAATCAATTAATTGTTCAAAACAAAATTGTGATCTATACATCTGACCGTGCAAGTTTTTTCAGGGCATCAATATTTTTTATTTTTATTCTTTCACTGTTGAATGCAATTAAATCCTGATCTTTAAATATGCGTAAATGAGATGTTAGCGAATCTCTTTCAATATTTGTGTAGTTTGCCAGGTCCTTTTTTAAGATTTTAATTGTATCCGAATGGAATTTATTATGCAGGACTAAAAGGTTTTCAGCTAAACGTTCTCTTTCGGATTTCATTAAAAAAGAAATGCTTCTGTTTTCAATATCATGAAGCATATTTATTAAGTATTTAAGGATGCATGTTGAGATTTCAGTTTTTTCTTTTATGATTTGTAGAAAAGTATTCCTGGGTATTACACATATTGTAGAATCTTCAATGGCAGTGGCAGTAGTTAAATGATTATTACCTGTGATTGCTGACCTTAATCCAAACATTTCACCAGGGGTTACAAATCTGGTGATCTGGCTGTTTCCATTAAATATGTTAATGTGAACTTTTACTTTACCTTCCTTTAAGTAATATACAGCATCGGATTTTGTGTTTTTACAATATATGTCTTTTGATTTCTCATAAAACAATGTTCTGTCATCATCACATAACTCAATTATCTTATTGATTTCTTTTTGATCGAAACAAACATCTGTGATATTTTTATTAGTTGTCTTCATGGCTTTATCCTATTTGTTGAACATTCTAATATACCATTACAAAATTATAATGGAAAGTATTTGTTTCGGTTGAATACAGCATGTATGTTGTTACAATAATTGATGAATTATAGCATTATATTTTATGATATTTTGCAGTAAATTATATCTTATTTGACAATAAATATTATGTATTTTTTAAATCGATTAATGATATATTTGCAGGCTATTGTTTAGCATTGGGCAAAAAAATTTATTAATGATTAAAAGCTTGAAAGATGTCGTTATCGCTAGAAAAGATCAATTGTATTGATTGTAAATATCAGTCTGAATGTTTTAATAAGCTTATAAAATCTGAGCTTGAGTTCATTAACCAAAACAAAGCCCAGATCAAATACAGGAAGGGAGAAACAATATACAAACAGGGTTCCTTTTCATCAAATATAATGTATATCGTAAAAGGTTATGCAATTAAATATCTCGAAGGTCCGAGCAATAAAAACCTCATTGTTAAAATATTAAAACCTTCGGAGTACATTGGTTTATCATCACTTTTTTGTGTTAAGGAACATTGTTATTATTCCGTTTCTGCTATTACTGATACGATTTTGTGCTTGATAAAAAAAGATGATTTTAAAAAGCTAATAGCATCCAATAACGATTTTGCACAGGAGATAATTAAATGGTATTGCAAAAATGATGAAGAAATATTCAATAAGCTCAGAAATATCAACAACAAAAACATGCATGGTCGGCTTGCCGAAGTTCTTCTTTATATCGACAGTGATGAGTTTGAGATGATCAACAGTAATATTACCAGAAAACATATTGCCGAGATGGCGGGTATTTCTGTTGAGAGTGCCATTCGTATACTTTCTGAATTTAAAGAGGATAAGATAATTAATTTTGAAAAGAAAAAGATAAAGATCATTAATAAGAATTCTCTTGCCCTAATCAGTAGAAATGGTTAAATTTATTGTTCTTCTTAATTCAATTTATAGTGAATTTAAATAACAATGCTATATAATTTAGAAATTTCTTGATGCATTCTTGTTTCATATTTGTTTATAAATTTGCCGTGAATTTTTTCACAGTATTATAATTACAATGTTTTCTTATGAAGAGGAAGTGTAATTAATCAAAGAAAGGAGAATAAGTGAACGAAGTTATAATTTATGCTATAGTAACGTTAAGTGCATTGGGGATTATTGCTGCTGTGGTATTATACTTTGTTGCCCGTAAATTCAAGGTTATTGATGATCCAAGGATTGATGATGTTGAGGAACAGCTTCCGGGTGCTAATTGTGGAGGATGTGGATTTGCAGGTTGTCGTAATTTCGCTGAAGCTATTGTATCAAAGGCAAAAAAAGAAGGAAACCTGGAAGGATTAAATTGTCCTGTGGGAGGAAGTGATGTAATGAATATAGTTGCGGATGTTATGGGCTTGGAAGTTGAGGAAAAGGAACCTAAAGTAGCTGTTGTGCGATGCAATGGCAGCTTACAAAATGCTCCCAAAAAAGTAAAGTATGACGGTCCTGCAACATGCTCATTTGCCAATAATTTGTTTCATGGTGAAAGCGGATGTCCTTATGGTTGTCTGGGTTTGGGAGATTGTGTTGAAGCATGTGATTTTGATGCCATGTACATGGATGAAAAAACTAACCTTCCTGTTGTTATTGAAGATAATTGTGTTGCTTGTGGTGCATGCGTTGAAGCCTGCCCACGGGATATTATTGAACTTAGAAATAAAGGTAAGAAAAACAGAAGAATATATGTTTCATGTATTAACGAAGAAAAAGGTGGCCCTGCCAGAAAAAATTGCAAAGTAGCCTGCATCGGTTGCAAAAAATGCTATAATGTTTGTCCCTTTGATGCTATCACCATGAAAAATAATCTTGCATATATTGATTACGAGAAATGTAAACTATGCAGAAAATGTGTGTCTGAATGTCCTACAGGAGCCATACACGAAATAAATTTTCCACCGGGCAAAACAAAGAAAGATAAGGATAGTGCAGGGAAAAAAACTGAACCAAAGAAGGAATCAGCTAATAATAAAAAACAAGAAGAGAATAAATCTGAGAAAAAGCAATAATTTCCAAATAAAAAAAGGAAGGATAGTGAGATTGAAAACATTTAAATTAGGTGGTGTTCATCCGGAAGAAAATAAACTTTCTGCAGGAAAAGAAATAAAAACCATATCAATACCAAAACAGGTTTTTATACCAACTTCACAAAATTTAGGAGCTCCTTCCAAACCAGTCGTAGCAAAAGGAGATACTGTAAAAGTTGGACAGCTGATAGCAAAAGGGGAAGCTTTTATTTCGGCTAATATTCATTCTTCTGTTTCCGGTAAAGTATTGAAAATTGATAATGTTGTTGATCAAAGTGGATACAAGAAACCTGCCATTATAATTAATGTTGAAGGAGATGAATGGTATGAAGACATCGATCGTTCTGATAGTATTAAAAGTGAAATTACTCTTTCCAGAGATGAAATAATTAAAAAGGTTAAAGAAATGGGCATTGTTGGAATGGGGGGTGCTACCTTTCCTTCCCATGTTAAGCTGATGGTGCCTGAAGGTAAAAAAGCAGAATATTTAATACTGAACGGAGTGGAATGTGAGCCCTTTTTGACTTCGGATCATGAACTGATGCTTGAAAAGGGTGAAGAGATAGTAATAGGGGCAAGAATATTGATGAAAGGCCTTGGTGTTGACAAATGCATGATAGGTATTGAGAATAATAAACCCGATGCCATTACCAATTTATCGGAGATTGCTCTAAAATATGATGATATTGAAATCTATGGTCTGAAGGTTAAATATCCACAGGGTGGAGAAAAGCAATTGATAAATGCACTTACCGGTCGCGAAGTGCCTTCCGGAAAGTTGCCAATTGAGGTAGGATGTGTTGTAAATAATGTAGGAACAGCCTTTGCCGTATATGAGGGAATTCAAAAAAATAAACCGCTTTTTGAGAGAGTAGTAACAGTTACAGGAAGCAATGTCAAGGAGCCACAGAATTTTCTTGTCAGGATAGGAACTCCTGTTAGTGAATTATTAAATAGTATTGGTGGCTTACCGGAAGCAACAGGCAAGATTGTCTCAGGTGGTCCAATGATGGGTAAGGCGTTAACTTTACTGGATACACCTGTCGTAAAAGGAACTTCCGGTATTCTACTGTTTGATGAATCCAAATCCGAAAGGGTACCTGTAAAACCCTGTATACGATGTGGGAGATGCATACAAGTATGCCCGATGGGCCTTGAGCCGATATTGCTTGCACAGCTTGCCGAACATGAAATATGGGATGAGACGGAAAAGCAGCGTATAATGGATTGCATGGAGTGTGGATCTTGTCATTATATTTGTCCTTCGGGCAGGCCCCTATTAGATTATATAAGAGTTGGAAAAACAAAAGTTGGTCAAATTATTAGAAACAGAGGTAAAAAATAAGATATGAGTGTACTTACGGTATCGGGTTCTCCTCATGTTCACGGAGATATTTCGGTGAAAAAGCTAATGTATGGTGTTGTGTATGCCATGATACCTGCAATCCTGGTTTCTGTTTATTTTTTTGGAATAGATGCATTGCGGGTACTGCTGATATCTGCATTATCATGTATGTTCTTTGAATGGGTTATACAGAAGTATATAATTAAGGGGCCATTAACAATAAATGACGGATCAGCATTGGTTACTGGTATTTTACTTGCATTTAACGTCCCTGCCAATATACCGTGGTGGATATTAGCCATAGGAGCATTTGTTTCTATTGGTATTGCTAAGATGTCTTTTGGTGGTTTGGGGAAAAATCCGTTTAATCCTGCACTTGTGGGAAGGATATTTCTGCTTATTTCCTTTCCGGTTCAGATGACTACATGGCCAGTTCCAAAACCTTTATTTGCTCAAAAAATAACTGATGCCGTTACCGGCCCAACTCCATTGGGAATGATCAAGGAAGGTTTGAAAAATGACCGGACGGTTCAGGATATTATGGAAAACGGAACAAAAGCCATTGTTGACGGGAAGGAAATAGTATATAAGATACCTGATTATGTTAATGAATTATACGGAAATATGGGAGGCTGCTTAGGTGAGGTATCAGCTATTGCTCTTATAATAGGGGCAATATACATGTTATACAGAAGGATCATTACCTGGCATATTCCTGCTTCGTATTTGCTTACAACATTTATATTTGCCGGTATCTTTTGGCTGATAGATCCTACTTATTATGTTAATCCATTATTTCACCTGGTAACCGGTGGACTTATGCTTGGTGTATTTTATATGGCTACAGATATGGTTTCTTCGCCGATGTCACCAAAGGGACAAATTATATTTGGAATAGGATGTGGTATTATAACAATGGTAATAAGATTCTGGGGTGCATACCCTGAAGGTGTTTCATTTGCAATTGTTATTATGAATGCGTTTGCACCACTTATCAACAGAGCTTTTAAACCAAAACGTTTTGGGGAGGTAGTAAAAAATGTCAAATAAAAGTAAAGAATCTTCATTTATAAATATGCTGTTAACACTGTTTATTATTACAGCTATTGCTTCTTTTGCCCTGGGTGGTATTTATTCCATAACCAGTGAACCAATAAGATTAGCAAGGGAGGCCGAAGAAAAAGCAGCTATTAATTCGGTGATGCCTGAATTCGATAGCCTGCATACCTTTAAAGTAATGCCTGAGAATGGAGAAGATTCACTAGTATTTAATATGGGATATAAAAATGATAAGTTAGTAGGAACTGCCATATCAACATATTCCAATAAAGGTTATGATCCGACCCAGATAAAAATTATGGTTGGATTGCGTCCTGACGGATCAATAATTAATACTGAAGTACTACAACAGAAGGAAACACCAGGTTTAGGGACGAAAATGGAAACGCAGAACTTCCGGGATCAATTCAAGGGAAAAAATCCGGCCAGGTTCAAACTGGAAGTTAGAAAAGATGGTGGTAACGTTGATGCAATTACTGCGGCCACAATAAGCTCCAGAGCTTTTTGCGATGCTCTGACAAGAGCATATAAAACATATGAAAAAACAACAGGAGGGAAAAAGTGATGAAACAATGGAAAAATTTTTCAAAAGGTTTTATTAAAGAGAATCCCGTTCTGGTACTATTGTTAGGCTTATGTCCGACACTGGCCGTTACCTCATCTGCGTTTAATGGTTTTGGAATGGGAATAGCAACTACTTTCGTGCTACTATGTTCTAATATCGTGGTTTCTTTAGTAAAGGACTTTATACCCAACAGAGTGAGAATACCTTCTTTTATAGTGGTTATTGCATCTTTCGTCACCATAGTTGAAATGGTTATGGAAGCATACGTGCCAAGCTTATTCGAATCACTTGGTATTTTTATTCCCCTGATTGTTGTTAATTGTCTTGTCTTGGGAAGGGCAGAAGGATTTGCATCAAAAAATAATCCTTTATCTTCAGCAATTGACGGACTTGGAATGGGACTGGGATTTACTATGTCTTTAACAATACTCGGAGCTATACGCGAAATACTTGGCAACGGTTCATTATTTGGTGCCAAATTTATTGAAGGAGATGGTATACTGGTGTTTATTCTTCAACCCGGCGCTTTTATCGTTTTGGGATATATGATAGCATTACTGAATAAAATAAAGAAAACTACTTAATTATAAGGCTATGGAATATTTTGTAATAATTATAGGAGCAATTTTAGTAACTAATATTGTTTTAGCTCAGTTTCTTGGAATTTGCCCTTTTCTTGGTGTTTCAGGAAAAGTTAATACTGCAGTGGGAATGAGCGGAGCAGTATTATTCGTAATGACAATAGCAACAATAGTTACATGGTTGATACAAAATTATGTACTAATTCCTTTCGGAATTACTTTCCTGCAAACAATAAGCTTTATTCTTGTTATAGCCTCTTTGGTTCAAATGGTTGAAATCATTCTGAAAAAAGTCAGTCCCCCCTTATACCAGGCACTTGGAATATACCTCCCTTTAATAACAACGAACTGTGCTATTATGGGAGTTGCCTTGCTAACAGTTGGAAATGATTATAATCTGCTGGAAGGTGTTGTTTTTGCTGTTGCCAATGCATTAGGTTTTACTTTGGCCATGACCCTGTTCGCAGGAATCAGGGAGCACCTGGATTTAATGGATGTTCCTAAAGGAATGCGTGGAGCTCCTATTGCCCTTGTAGTTGCAGGTATATTATCACTGGCATTTATGGGTTTTTCCGGGTTGGTTTAACCAAGGTATTCATCAATAATTTTAATATTTTTGAATTAGAGAACTTATAGGTTTTATGATTTATTTAATTAATTTAGCTATTTACTATACACAGCTAATAACGAACCAAAAAGTAAATTAAAAAATAATTAATTATGAGTCCAGTTATACTTTTTGCCGGCACAGTATTTATGGGATTTTTTGCGATAATGAATCCTGTTGCAAATACTCCTGTTTTTATTTCTCTTACTAAAAATATTGATAGTGAAAAGACAAAAAGAAAAATTGCTTTTCACTCTATATTATATTCCTTTATAATAGTTACACTGTTTTGTATATCAGGTCATTTCATTTTTAAGGCTTTTGGTATTACTTTGCCAGCTTTTCAAATAACGGGAGGCATTTTGTTATTTTTTGTAGGGATGAATATGCTTCATGGTAAAACTTCAAATATCCAACATCCCAGCACAGATGACCACAAGGAACATATCAGAAAACAAGTTTTACAGGCCAATGAAAATGTTGCTATTTCACCCTTGTGTATGCCCATTTTGGCTGGCCCCGGTACTATAGCAACTGCAATGAACTTTGTGGGAGCTAATGCAACAACAAAACTAAGCCCTGTAGTACATATATCGGTAGTGGTTTTTATTTTTGCTGTAATGTGTCTCATTACCTTTTTAATGTTTATTAGTGGTGATAAACTGGTTAAATACCTCGGTAAAGGATTCATTAATGTTATATCCCGTATTATGGGATTAATATTATCAGTTATTGCTGTGCAAATGGTAATTGCTGGAGTTACACATTTAATTAAGGCTGATTTTTAATATATAGTAATTCATTATTCCGTTTGATATGGTTATTCATTTTGAGAAAGTGCCTGTTTACCAAAAAGAAGTTCTGGTGCTTAACAATGTATCTTTTACTATAAATGAGAGTGAATTCGTATATCTGATTGGTAAAACAGGCAGTGGAAAAAGCAGCCTTTTAAAAACTATTTATGCTGAATTGCCTGTAATAGAGGGACGGGCAAAGGTTACCGGTTTCCATCTCAGGAATATAAAAAGAAAGGAGATTCCTTTTTTAAGAAGAAAACTAGGTATTGTTTTTCAGGATTTTCAATTGTTACCCGACAGGTCTGTAAATGAAAACCTTGTATATGTTATGAAGTCTACCGGCTGGAAAGACAAAAAGCATATTCAGGCACGTATTCTGGATGTGCTCGGTAAAGTTGGCTTAAGTACCAAAGGATTTAAAATGCCTCATCAATTATCGCTTGGAGAACAACAACGTGTTGGCATTGCCAGGGCTTTAATTAATGATCCTGAAATAGTTCTTGCTGACGAACCAACAGGTAATCTTGATCCGCAAACATCAAACGGTATAGTTGAGTTGCTTATGGATATAAGTTATTCGGGAAGAGCTGTTTTTATGGCTACGCATAATTATAACTTAATTCATAAATTTCCATCAAGAATATTAAAATGCGAAGATGGCGAGATCATTGATTCAGGAAATCAAACTTACTAGTTGTTTTGCATTTATCTTATTACAATACATCCCATTGAGTTTTTGCTCCCTGCCAGAGATATCATCCTTGCAAAAAGATTTTTCTGCAATTTCCCGTATTTTGGCTTTCATTTCCTCTGCATTATTAGCTATATTGCATAACTCTGCCAATTTAGTTCCGCTGAGCATTTTATCATTAACAAGACAGTACCTTCCGTTATACAAAGTATTAAGCAATTTCAGCTTAAGACCTGTTGCCTGAAATGTTACAAGAATATTTACGTGAGCATCTCTGATGAGGTCGAACATTTCTTTATCAGTAGGATTTGAAATTAATTCAACCCTGGGGTAACTGTTCACCAGCTTTTTGATCTCTTCAGGAGGATTCATTCCTGCAATTATCAATGGTATATCTAACGAGTCGAAAACATTTTTAATAAGATATTCAGCCGCACGTGTGTTTTCAGGCACTTCAATATTACCATGGTAAAGAGCATATTTTCCCTTACCCTGTTTAATTTTTATATCCTCATTTGCATGAAAGCTTGGGAGATGAATAACTTTATTTCCCGGAAAACATCCCTGAAGGTAATCTGTATCGGACTGTGAAACAGCAAGCATTAAGTTGGCATGCTTCAGCATGTTTTGATAATGTTTTAGTTTATTGCTTTCTATAATATAATACAGTTTTTTATACAGTTTTTTTTCTGCTTTAAAGAGGTTAAAGTAATAACGGTGTTCAATATTTGATTCCCTGTATATCTTAAATCTTTTATTTAATTTGGGATGATCAAGGTAAAAGCAACTGTGCATGCCCTCAAAGATTATGGGATAATCATCTTTAAGCAGATTGCGAAGTAGTTTTTGTGATCTGCGACTTGCAACGATATAAGGTTTGATATTAAGTGCCGAAATAATTCCTGTTTTTCGCCTGTAATAATCAACGGAATAGCAATATTTTTCTAATTCCTCTGCACGATCCCTGCCTGGATATTCATAACAGTGCAAGTGAATATTTATGCCTGTTTGATGTAGCGCCTTTATTTTATAGAATACATCAATTACTCCTCCGTAATTAGGGGGATAAGGTATGTCGAAAGATACAATGTGTATATGCTTTTCAGGCATATTTTTTAAGTATTTTAATAAGTTGCTTTTCCTCCTGCTCCCAGGTTAGTTCTTTAGATGCAAAAATAATGTTTTCTTTCCACCTTTGCAATTTTTGTTTATTGTGAAGCATTTCATTTAACTTGTCACCTATATGCCTTGGATTATGATCAGGGATAAATTCGCCTATATCATATTTTTCAACTATCTTTTGTATTTCAGGCAGTTTTGATGCCAGTACGGGTATTCCGGCATGGATATAGTCAAACAATTTGTTTGGTAAACTGTACCTGTAATTAATATTGGTATCTTTATCAATGGTAACTCCTATATCGGCATTGGCTGTGTAGTGAAAAAGTTGTTCATATAGCATTTTTTGTTTTATCATGATCTTTTCTTTCAATACTGAATCTTGTGATAGTATTTCCAGTTTGTCGAAAATATCACCACCACCAATGATTAAAAGGATGGCATCATTAACATATTTCATTGCTTCTATCAATTCTTCAGCACCGCGCTGAATATTAATGCCTGATCCCTGCAGAATAAGGATTTTTTTGTACTCAGGAAGATCAAGTTCTTTTCTGCTTTTTAATGATTTTATATTTATATTTTGTGGTATATTTCTTACAACTTTTACTTCAATATCATATTCATTTTCAAAAAGTTTTGCTATTGATTTATTTACAGTAATTATGTCATCTAATTTTGGAAGTATGGATCTTTCTATTTTTTTCCATATCTTTTGAATAAATTTCCTGTTAACAAGTTCCGGGGTTTCGGTAAAATATTCATGACTATCGAAAATGATTGGTATTCGTTTTATTTTATGAATGATATAGTTAGGCAGAAGAGTATCCAGATCATTAGAAAATAACAGATCACATTTATGAAATAAGAGATATAAGAATAGCCTCATATTATATTCGGCATAGAAAAAAGGACCCTTTTCGAATATAAGCTTCATCCGGTGTGTTTTATAGCTTCTTTTGTCAATATGTATACTGTCTTTTTTAATTCTTCCCACAAGGGTAACAGAAAAATCCAGCTTTGCAAGAGCAGTGCAGGTTTTGTTAACTCTCTGGTCAGTGACAAGGTCATTGATTACCGATACAATTGCTTTTTTCATTATAAAAGAAACAGCAATCAAATTTAATTATTATCTGTCAACTCTGTAAATAGCTTTATCTTTGATGACTGAAAATGATTTATGATCGAGATACAAAAGAACATATCACTTAAAGATCACAACACTTTTGGAGTAGATGCCAAAGCAGACTTGTTCGCCGAAGTTACCCATACAGACCATATTAAGTTTTTATTATCTTATGCCGGAGAGAAGGGAATGCCTGTTCTGTTATTGGGAGAGGGATCGAATGTTTTGTTTACCGGCGATTATAAAGGCCTTGTAATAAAAAATAAGTTAAAGGGTATTAATATTATTCATGAAACAGAAGACCATACTGAAATAGAGGTTTCGGCGGGTGAGAACTGGAATACTTTTGTTGAGAATTGCCTGAACAGACAATTATATGGCATTGAGAATTTGATAGGAATTCCAGGTTGTGTCGGAGCTGCCCCCATTCAAAATATTGGTGCTTATGGAGTTGAGCAAAAGGATTGCTTTGTTATGCTTAAAGCTTATGACAGGGTGAGCAAAACTATCAGGACTTTTTTAAAGAAGGATTGTAAGTTCGGATACAGAAACAGTATATTCAAAGAAAAACATATTGATTATATTATTTTATCTGTCAAATACAGGTTGTCAAAAGTTAATAAAGTAAAAAAAGATTATGGGTCGGTCAGGAATAGATTGCTTAAAGCAGGGATTTACAGACCAACTCCCCAGGATGTTGCAAAAGTTATTTCATTAATAAGGGCTGAAAAACTTCCTGATCCTGATGAATATGGCAATGCTGGTAGCTTTTTTAAAAATCCGGTTATCAGCAAAGATCATTATCTTCATTTAAAAGAAAAATATCCTGATATTGTTTCGCATCAACTTGATAATATGTATTATAAAATTCCTGCAGCCTGGCTTATTGAACAATGCGGATGGAAGGGCAGGAGGGATGGTAATGTTGGTGTATACGATAAGCAGGCGCTTGTATTAATTAATTTTGGCAGGGCTTCAGGAAAAGAAATATTGGAATTATCAAGGCAAATACATCGTTCGGTATACGATAAATTCGGTATGAGTCTTGAAAGGGAAGTGACCGTAATCTGAGAATAAGTAACATGTAAAAACCTCTATTTATTAAAGATAAATGCGTATTTTTGTTTTCTGTATTTGATGATATTGATAATTAACGTTTAAAAAATGGATACTCCCAAAAATATTTCTTTTATCAAAAAATGGAGGATTTCTATCCGTCCGTTTTCTCTGCCTGCCTCGGTAATGCCTGTCATCTTTGGAACAGTGCTTGCCGTCGTATACGGAGGTGCTGATTTTAATATATGGATTTTTTTAATGGCTTTATTCGCAATGGTTATTTTGCATGCAGGATCAAATATTTTAAACGACATACATGATTATAAAAAAGGATTGGATAAAATTCCAAATCCCGGAAGCGGTGGCATTGTTCGTGGGCTTATTTCAATTAAGGAAGCGCGAAGGGCTGCGATACTTTTATTTGTTATTGGATTGGTATTAGGTCTTGTTTTAACCTGGTTTAGTGGCATTTGGCTTCTTGTTATTGGGTTAGTCGGATTAGCCATTGGATTTTTTTATACAACAGGAAACAGGATAGCTTTGAAATACAATGCGCTTGGTGACTTTTCTGTTTTTATGGATTTTGGAATACTGGGTTCTTTGGGTGCATGGTATGTGCAAAGCGGACATTTGTCATGGATACCTGTTCTCTGGGCTATTCCTATGGCTACTCTTGTTATTGCAATTCTACATGCAAACAACTGGCGTGATATTAGATCTGACAAAGTACGGCATATTATTACAGTTGCGTCATTGCTTGGTGACAAGAAATCATTGAGGTATTATGGAATATTGATATATGGCCCTTTTATTATGGTTATTGGATTAATTTTAATACCATATTTTTATATTCCCGAGGTAACAGCCATGCCTTTCACTTTCCTGATAACTATGCTTGCACTTCCTTTAGCTATTAATTTGTGGAAGAAAGCATTGAAAAGGAAAAGTCCGAAAAATCCCGTGGATTTTATTTCATTGGACGGACAAACCGCCAGGCTTAACCTTTTATTTGGTTCTTTGTGTACGGTTGCATTGCTTATTGAGGTTCTGATAAACAGGCTTGTATAAAATATTTCTTCATTCTTTTTGGTTTCCAGCCCGGGTCTCTTTTTGATAAATTCATTTTTTTCCATAGTGCTGATTTTATTTTAAATGATCTGTTTTACAGAAATTATAAATAAGAGAATCTGACATTGATATTATTCTGCTTACCAAATTGAAAAGAAAAAAATAAAATTTGGAATCAATCATAGGACGAAATTATTAAATTCCCCTTGTATCAAAATGAATATAATATTGAATATTTTCACTCACTTATGTATATTTGTTGTAAAGTTGTTTAATTATAAATTGAAAAGAAAAGTTATATATTTCATAAGGCATAATATGGAAGCATTTATATGGATAAGTGCTTTGTTCTTATTGGCAATACATAGCCCTGCGGAACATCATTACAGTTTTTGTCCTTTTAAAAATCTTGGATGGGAATTTTGTCCGGGATGCGGTCTTGGGAGATCAATTTCGTATCTGTTCAGGGGTGAGTTAGGCCATTCTCTGCAATGCCATCCTCTTGGGATCTTTGCTATGTTAGTATTAACATTAAGAATATTCATGGTTTTTAAACAAACAAATAATCAAATAAAAATTATTTTTAAATAGTATGATTATGGCACATATATTAGAATTTTTACCGGAATTACAAGGTCAGGAGCTGGTATTTATCCAGAACCTTACCAGTGAATACAATGAAAAGCAATTACACAATTTTGCAAATATTTACAGAAGCAGGCGCAAAGATCCTAATATGATCTTACTGGCAACATTACTTGGTTTGGTTGTTGTTGCAGGTATTCAAAGATTTATGATCGGACAAATAGGTATGGGTATTTTGTATTTATTTACTGCAGGATTGTGTTTGATCGGAACAATAGTTGATCTTATCAATTACCGGGAACTTGCATTTTCTTATAATCAAAGGGTAGCCAACGAAGTACATGGTATAACCAAGAATATGTGATAAGCTATTACTTTTCAATATTTATCATCATATTTATTAAATGGTTATAGCAAAGCTTGATTTATTAAAGTTTTTTTTATAAATTGGGGCTTTAATCATAAAATTAGTACCATGGAATGTCCTGTATGTCATTACAAAGAAATTAGTGAAGGGAATACCACGTGCCCTGATTGTAATTCTGATCTGGAAGCATTTGATGTTCTGAAAAGAATTAAAAAGCGTGGTAAAAGAAAAAAAACATACCTAATAATATGTATCATTCTGATAATATTATTGGTAGCTGCCCTTGTTTTGGCAATAATATTCATGCGTAAAAATTCAGCTGGTATAAGGACTGAGAATGGTAGACTGAAAGAACAGGTTGAACAACTTCATATGCAAAATGATAAAATTCAAACTGAAAAAAAAGAATTAGAAACCAAGGTAGCTGAATTAAATGAAAAACTCAGGAAAGCTAATAAACCAAGAACAATTGAACACTTGATTAAAAGAGGGGAAACTCTTTATTTGATTGCTCAGAAATATTATGGCGATGGTTGGAAATATCCTAAGATTGCCTGTGATAATAATATTCCTGATCCTGATTTTATTATTGCCGGACATACACTTACAATTTATAAATAGTATATTTTATCTTTTGCTAATTTAAATCAAAATATCATGGCTGAAAAATCAGACATAGAGTTATTAAACCAGAAAATTGCTTCTTATCTGAGAGATATTCTTGACCTGAAAAATGATCTTGACAAGACTAAGCAGGAAAAGGATGATTTGAATAATGAACTTGGTAAAATGAAAAAAGAAAATAAGAAGCTGAAAGAGGAAAACGATAAGTTCACTAAGGAAATAGATGAACTAAAGAAAAAGTTAGAAAAGTAAAATTCAAAGCCGGTCAGATTAAGGCCGGCTTTTTTTGTTAAATAACGTTTTGAATTTGATTATTAGAGTATAATTACAGAATTAAAATGGTGGTGCTTTATCATCATTCATTTTTGAGGGTACTGTTCTTACAGTTTTTCCATTTGGGTAATCATATTCTGAACCCGTTTCGGTATCACCATATTCTTCTGCTTCAATATCTTCAAACCTGGCATATTTATCGATAAATTTGAGATTGATGTTTTTCAAAGGTCCATTTCTGTGTTTTGCAATTATAACTTCTGCAATGCCATGTGTTATATTTCCTTCTTCATCCTGATCAATATCGTAATATTCAGGGCGGTACAGGAATAATACAAGGTCGGCATCCTGTTCTATTGCGCCTGATTCGCGCAGGTCTGAAAGGATAGGTCTTTTAGTTCCGCCTCTTGTTTCAACAGCTCTGCTGAGCTGCGACAGGGCAATTATTGGTATGTCAAGCTCTTTGGCAAGGCTTTTAAGCGAACGCGAAATATTACTGATCTCTTCCTGGCGATTACTTTTATAGTCGGCAGGTGCAGACATAAGCTGCAGATAGTCAACAAACACAGCTTCTATTTTATGCTGGGCTTTAAGCCTGCGGCATTTTGCCCTTAATTCAAATATAGATAAGGCAGGTGTATCATCAATAAATATTTTAGCATCGACAAGATCATTGATCTTTGCGTTAAGTTGTTCCCATTCGTAATTTTCAAGTGTCCCTTTTCTTAATTTATCTGATGGGAGCATTGTTTCACTTGAGATAAGTCTGGTGACCAATTGAAGGGATGACATCTCCAATGAAAAGAATGCAACAGGCCGGTTAAAATCAATAGAAATATTACGGGCCATTGAAAGGGCAAAAGCTGTTTTTCCCATACCAGGTCTTGAAGCAACAATGATGAGATCTGATTTTTGCCACCCGGCAGTTACCCTGTCCAGTTTGGTAAAGCCTGAAGGCACTCCTCTTAAATGTGATTCCTGTTCCCTGGCAGCCTGCACTTCACTAATAGCTTCCCTGACAAGGGTTTGCATGTTATCGTAATTTCTTCTCAGATTGGTTTCGCTTATAGAAAACAGATTTTGCTCAGCTTTATCAAGCAAATCGAATACATCTGTAATGTCTTCATAAGAATCTTTAATAATATCCGAAGATATTCTGATCAATTCACGCTGAATATATTTTTGAGTTATGATTCGCACATGATATTCAACATTAGCTGCTGAAGCAACCCTGTTGGTTAATTGAGTGATATAATATGAACCTCCTATTAGTTCGAGTTCACCACTCTTTTTCAGTTCCTCAGTAACGGTGAGAATATCAACAGGTTCGGATTTTGCAAATAGCTTGGTGATAGCTTTGTAAATAGTTTGGTGGTTATCTTTATAAAACATTTCAGGTTTTAAAATATCTATTACTGCAGTTAATGCATCTTTTTCAAGCATTATAGCTCCCAAAACAGCCTCTTCAAGATCAACCGCCTGAGGAGGAACTTTCCCATGTTCATTAAATAACTGACTTAAAGGCTGTTTTTTGATACGCTTGGCCTTGGCTGATTTATTATTCTTTTCATCCATGAATTCAAAAGTACAAAAATAGAATTTCGTTTTTCAATTTTTCCAAGGACTTTCCTTAATAATTTATTAACAAAATAAACACTGAAAAACAAATGCTTGAATAAAAATTGCCAAAAACGGAAAAAAATCCCAGAATTAAAATACAGATGTATTAGTGCTTTGTTAAGTAAATAACCCTCGTATTTTACTTGATATTACATTTAATTGTTCTTATTTAGTGGAGGTATCTTTAGGAAGAGTAAATGAAAAAGTGCTGCCTTTATCTACTGTGCTTTCAACATTTAATTTACCATTGTTTGCTCATTAACCATTCTTGTCAGTTTTTCGCGCTGTTGTTTTTCGTTCATGACTTTAATCCAGACAGCAATAAGAATTATTAATAAAATAAATGCTGCTATAAGTAAATGAAACCATAGCTTGTGCCAGAATGGAGCTAGTACAATAATATTTAACTTTATGCCTTTCTCATTCCATACACCATCATTATTAGAGCCTTTTACATATAGCGCATATAAACCGGGTTGAATACCGGTAAAATCAACAAAGTTTTTATTGCCTAAATAAATCCATTTATCTTCTGAACCCTTCAGCCCTGATAATTTATAGGCATATTGATTCTTATCAGGTTGAAAAAAATTCAAGGCAGAAAATTCGATGCTGAAAACAGGATCTTTATAATCGATATTTATTCATTATCGATTATTTCGTGTGGATAAAATGAGCTTACTCCATTTGTACCCCCAAAAAATATTTCCCCGTCATCACTTTTATAGTAGGCTGAATAATTAAACTCATTACCTTGTAAATTGTAGTCTGCATCATAATTCCTGAATTCCTCTTTGCTGACAATGAATTTTGAAATACCCATATTTGAGGACAGCCAAAGATTACCTTTGTCGTCTTCTAAAATGGCATAAATGACATCATTTGGCAATCCATCCTCTATTGTGTAATGTTTGAAGGAATTAGTTTTCGGTAGAAATTTATTGAGCCCTCCGTTTGTTCCTATCCAGATGTTACCTTTGGCATCTTCGTAAATTGAATGAATATAATTATTACTAAGTGATGTTGAATCGTAAGGATCATGAACAAATTTAACGAATTCATTATGCTTTCCGTCAAAATAGCCAATACCGCCAATGTCCGTGCCTATCCATATTCTGCCTTGTTTGTCTTTGCAGATCGTTCTAACATAACCGGCATTAATACTACCCGGGTGTTCCGGATCATGATGATAAAAGATATCGTTATTCCGGGTTAAAAAATTGTATTTATCAATAAAAAATGTTCTTATTAAATTGTCACTTATTGAATATTTTTTGTTGGGGGAATTAAAAATATTAGTTACTTCGTTTGTTTTTTTATTTATAATAAAAAAACAAAAGTAATTTATGTGTATTTCATAATTTAACAATGTTAAAATTTCGGGCTGATCATAAATAATAATAGAGCTTTCATCAGGTAGTTCTTCTGAAAAATTCTCAAAGAAATTAATTCTGGGATCATAGTTAATTTTTGAATGCCAGTTGAATATTTCCAGATTATTGTTTTCAATTATCCCAATTGCAAAATGATAAGGCAGTACTTCATATGGTTTCGTATTGCTGTATTCAGGAAATGCCGGTCTATGGGTTAATACTTTTAGAAAGTAAACAGCTTGCCTGATACTTTTAAAATATGTACTCGGATTATCTTTTGCTATATATGGTTTTTTTGATATTTGTGAATTTACACCAATTCTGGCTTTTTCATTCAATACGGAAATATCTTTTATTTCCGATGGGTTAATTATGTTTTTTTTGTATAATTCGAATTTCTTCTCATTATCCAGAAATGGGATGTTAAAAATTGAGTTTTCAGGAATATGTTTCCAGCAGTGTCTGATAAAATCGCAGGGATATGGGTTATAGCAATAAGAACCAATATCAATTTGTGGAGAATGCTTTAGATCGAGTATTTTCTTCTCTTCAATTATTTGTTCTTTTATAAATCCTTGCAATGACCTGGCTTTATCAATAACCGATTCCTTTTTAAACAATTCAGAAATATCTACCTGGTCACCCCTGGTATAATCTTTATTAATATATACAATTGAGAAATCCGTTAACTCAATTCCGGAATTTGAGATCACATAATACTGTATTGCTGCATCAAGAAGATAGGTTTTTGAGATTTTTTTGGAACTTTTAACCTCAAAAGCATGCCAGCCATTATCTTCTTTGTATAATATATCCAGAAATATCAAAACCTTATTATACTGAAAAGCCGCTTCATACAATGTTTTATGTGAAGCGCTTTGAATTATTTTTTTGTTGTTTCAATAGCTTTTCTATATTGAAAAGGTGATTTTGGCCTCAGATTTATTCCACCCGGAAAAAGTTCCTGCGCTATCAAACCAATATCCCATCCTCTTTTATATTTTGCTTTTTGTTCAGCAAAAAGCTTATCGCGTAAAAAAGGCCGCTTTTTATTTAAGTACAATGATTTAAGACATTGAACTCCCCTGATGAAGGTTGATTTGGACAAAATATGTTTCTCCATACAACAAATTTAAAGACTTTCCAGAGGAATAATCTCAATAATCATTTCTTCAGTATCCAATACCATAAATCCGTTTTCTTTATGTCCTTTGGTAATGCAAGGTCCGTCAATCCATAAAATATTATCACTTAAATTATATTTCCCAAATGACCGGACTTTTATTTCTTTTTCATTTGCTAACAAACAACCTTCAACATGTCTATGACCCGAAATGCTGAGATCACATTTTTTTTCTTTTATAAAATTGAAGTGTGAAAGTAATTGTTCATGATTTTCAATGAATGTTGTTGTTGAACCTGTTAAATCAGGATATGGATAGTGTGACAAAAAGACGTCTATAACGTTGCTTCTTTTTACAAAATATTCGGGTAATGAATTGATATAATTGTAATCTTTATTATCTATAGCCGGATGTTCTTCTTCATATATCCATACCTTGTCCCTTGATATTCTTTCCTGTGCTTTTCTGCTAAATTCATACCAGTTTGCCGGATATTTAAAACCTGCATCGTATTGTGGTAATTTATTAATAGCAAACAGATCATGGTTACCGGCAACAACAACGGTACAATTATCCCTAACAAGTTTCAATGATTGTGAAGGCTTAAGTTTTCCGGCATGGTTAAAATAAACAGGGTTATAACCTATAATATCGCCGAGGCAGATTATCTCGTCACAGCTTATTTTCTTCAGGTATGATATTGCTTTCTCCAGGTTTATAAAGTCTTCATGTATATCAGAAATTACTCCAAGAAGCATTTTTGCAAAATTAAAAGTAAAATATGTCGTAATGACTATTTGATGGAAAACTTATTCTTATTTCTCAGAAATCCGTTTATTAAAAGAAATAGTAAACTGCAAGCAGTATTCTAAGGTTAGATATGTCTTTTGGATTGTTTACTATAGCATGTTTGTCAATAGCATCATAATTTTCATTGTCATCATATCCATAACCTACCGTAGTATATTCAACCTCACCTGCAAAGCGCATTTTACCTACGTTGTATATTACACGTGGTGAAACTCTGTAAACATAATCGATGTATGTATTATGCTTTGTATCATAACCTCTTGCATAAATTGGTCCCCTGATATTATTATTTGTCAGTATATGGTTTGTAGTTCCATTGTTTCTGGTATATCCACCAAATATTCCAAACTGCCATTTTTTACCATTTGTGTGTATATCAGTCCATAACGAAATCACATCCAGAGGAGTGTAATCGTATAAGTTTTTGGTCTGGTCTGTCCATGATTTGGCAGCATAACCGCCAAGCATTGTCATACTGTAAGTGCTTTGACCGTATACTCCTTCAGCTTTAATTGTTATTGCAGGGACTTTTATCTTAAAAAAAGCCATACCTGAATAACCGAAAACGGTTTCGTCTGTTTTATATACAACAGTTGTGCTGTCATTTATTTGTGCTGTTGCTTCAAGTCTCGGCATTAGTCTTTTATAATTTCCTCCGATGCCTACGAGGAATTCAGTTCCTCTTTCTTTGTTGATTTTATGATATTTAATTGTAAGATTCATTTCGGGTAAAACATCATTACGTAAATAGGAGGAACTTTTGTCATCAGGACCTGTGTCTCTGAAGTCTCTTTGAGATATTGCTGCCAATTGGATATTGAAATTCTTAAAAATATTTTGACTTAATCTTACCTGCGGATTTCTTGAAAAAGGTTGAAAGGGGGCTCCTGTATTAAATGATACTGTTCCGGGGAAGCAATCCGTAACAAACATGGGATGCCAAAATTGGCCAATTAATAACTCTGTCTTTGGCCATGATAATTTAGCGAAAGCATGCCGTAATCTGAAACCGTTAATGTCGTTCTCTATATTACCGAAAAAAGCACCTTCGATCAATGCAGATGTTTTGGCCCCTAATACATCAGGACCTGAGATGATCCCTTTCAGGCGGGTTTGTATGGATAAGATATTGAAATTAGCTTTGTCATTAATATCTTTGCCATTTTCATCAAGTAATTCAGGTTTTGGGTAAAGATAAAAATGACCTTCACGTATTGCTACATTCTGTCTTGAATCATAAAAAATATCGGTTTTAACAAAACCGTGAAATTCAATCCCGAATTTTTTATCTTCCGATTGCTGCGCTTTTATAAAAATCGGTAAAATCAAAATTAATGATAGAACTAAATTCTTTTTCATAATTAATAAGTTTTAATTTATCGCAAATATAGAAATATAATCAGATATCATTCTATAATTGATACTTTATCATCTGGTAATAATTGTTTGCCCTGATATTTTAAAAAAAGTTGAATGATAGTTAATACATCTTTCTGACAATAATTTACTATTCTTTCAAGATCATTGTGCTCCCAATATATTTTGTATACCTCGCTGCCATCCATATCATCTTTTGGAGTTTGTATTTTGAATATTGCAGCCAGTAATTCGAGGGAAGTATAGCTTTTAAAATCACCAAATTTCCAGAGTTCCATGGTATCGAGATGGGGGATTTCCCAGGGTTTTTTACCTGCATGATCAAGTGTAGCAGGAAGGTCAATTCCATTAATAAGCATCCTTCTTGCGATGTAAGGGAAATCAAATTCTTTTCCATTGTGTGCACATAATAAATAGTCTTGCCTACTGTAATACTCACGTATCAAATTTGCAAATTCTTCAAGTAGTATTTTTTCATCCTCACCTGCAAATGATTTAATACGGGCTTCTTCATTTTTAATAAAGCCAACCGAGATACAGATTATCTTGCCAAATTCTGCGTATATTCCAGCCCTTGAATACAGTATATCCGGAGTTTCATTCTTATCTCTCTTGATGTATTCAGCTTTACGATCCCATAACTTTTTTATTTGCACGGGTAGCTCATCATAACCGGAATATTCAGGTACCGTTTCAATATCAAGAAAGAGAATTTTTTCAATATCCAAATTTTTTAACATAAGGTGATTTTATTAAATTTACTGTGTAAAATTAACAATTCTTATCCATGATTTTAATTAAGTAAAAAACAATATGTACAGATTACTCCAAAATATTTCTTTATTAATTACTCTGATTATTTTAATACTGGCTTGCAAGGAGGAAAGCGAAACAATACCAATTGTAAATATTATGAAACCATTCGATGGGCAGGAATTTAATGTTCTGGATACCATAGTTGTAAGCGGCACCGCTAATGATGATAAAGGTATTAATAAGATTAGCATATCTCTTACTGATAATAATTTGGTTAATTTGCTTCCTCCCGTAACTATTAATGTTAATAATAAAGAAAAAGTCGTATTTAATGAATTATACCCTGTTGATGATATTCAGCTTTCATCAGGTTATTATTATATAGTTATTACTGCAAAAGATAATTTTGCAACTGCACGTAAATACAGGTCGATAAGGCTCAGGGAGGTTCCTTTGGAACTTGAGAAAATCATTGCAGTAACACAGCCTAATGAAAAAAACACTGAGATAAATGAATTTGATCTGTTACTTAATAAAAAGAAATTGCTTCACATTAATTGTCCTTGTTTCCTTTCAGATATAAGTTCTAAATATCATCAATTATATTTTATTTCAGATAATGATCCTGAACATTTATACTGTTATAATATGAATGATTTGTCTATAGAATGGGAATCCGAACCAGGTATACCTTTTCCTTATTATTCAGCTCTGTATACGAATGAATTGGTATATGCCGGAACAGAAAACGGAACTCTATACGGATACAACCAGTCTGGTACTGTAAGATATTCTATTGTGGCTAAGGAAGATACAATACCTGAGAACATAGTGTTGTGTGGTAATTACATTGTAACTGACAACAGATTAACTTTAGGTCAGGAACACTATATAGTTATTTATCATTGCAATACAGGTGCCTATATGAAGAGAAAGCTGATCGATTTTGATATTGTTTATTTTATTCCGATTAATAATAATTGCCTTTTTGTATTGGGAAACAAACATAATGGTATTGTTGCCGGTAAATATTATTTATCGGAAAACTATTTTGAACATCTGTCTCAAAACACCGGAAAGGCAATTGATGTTGATTCCGTTAGTAAAGATGAATTAGTAGTTGCCACCAATAATGGTATATACAGCTATCAGACTAATAACGGAAATTTTAACCAATTGCCGATTAGTTATTTTCCAAAATACATAGAATATGATGAGATTTATAATATTTTGGTATGTGGAAATGAAAACACTTTAAAGATATATAGTTATTCTAACAATTCAAAACTTGCTGATGTTTACTTGAACGCTCAACTTAAAAACATTCATTTACTATATAATAAATAAACAGGACGAATAATGGATCTTAGTCTTATAACTACAAAAGATGGTTCTCATACTCTTTTCATTCCCCGTATGGGTGAATATTATCATTCTCATTACGGAGCTATATCAGAATCAAGGCATATTTTTATTGAATGCGGATTTAATGTATTGAAAGATAAAAAGGACAGTATTTCAATTTTTGAAGCAGGATTCGGAACAGGTTTAAATACACTGTTAACATTTATTGAATCGAAGAAAAGTAGATTAGAAATATATTATACAGCGATTGAATTGTATCCATTAAAAAAAGAGATTTGGCAGAAGCTTAATTATTGCCATTTCCTTGGTGAAAATGATTTTTTTTCAAGAATACATATGTGTAAATGGAACAAACAAATAGAATGTTCTTCCGGTTTTTTTCTGCACAAAATACAAGTGGATCTAACAAATACTCAATTACCGGAAAATAATTTCGACATAGTTTATTTTGATGCATTCGCCCCATCTTATCAACCTGAACTATGGGAAAAGGAAATATTTAATATGATAATTAATTCTTTAAAACCCGGTGGTTTGTTAACAACTTATTCTTCTAAGGGAAGCGTAAAGAGAGTATTGAAGGAATGCGGATTTGAAGTTTTTAAATTACCAGGTCCGGAAGGTAAGAGAGAAATAATAAGAGCCAGGAAGCCTTAGCATATTAATGAACAGTGAATATCTTATAATTCTGGAATGGTATTTCCTTTAATTTAATATCTTCTACCTGAGCCCATGTAGGACCATCATGCAACCATTGTATAAAATTGTCCATATCTTTTTCCTCACCCTCAGCTTCTAAATAAACTGAACCATCAGATTCATTTTTTACGAATCCCGTTATATTATATTTTATTGCAGTTTTATGAGTATAGTAACGGAATCCTACGTTTTGAACACGACCGTAAATATTAATGGTCATACTTTTTTTCATAGTTAGGGGCTGTTAGTCTTTTATTAAAGAGATCATTAATCCTTTCACATAATTGCAATGGTTCAAAAACCCTCCATGTGAAACTGTTAAATTTACCTCCAAAGCAAATATAGTAATCAAGATTGGCTTTTTCAAACTCATTTATTACATGATCACGAAAATTTAATCCTACTATCCAGCCTTCTTCGTTGTCTTCAGTCCATTCTTCGTAATAGTCGGAGTCGCTGGAGTGAAAATTTAAAATGTTTTCACCGACAAGTATGAATTTGTTGATACCATTATTCTGTAAATGTTCTATTATGTTTCTTTTCAGGTACATAATATCGTTATGCAAGCAATCATTCCATTCACCCAGCATTTCAATTACCGCATAGCCATTTTCGTAGTTAGCGTACAAAATTTTTATAAAAAGTGTTGATGAACCTATATCATCCCATTGAGGGTGAATCAGATGATCATATATGGTATGAGTGAATTCAAACTCACTGTATTCACGGCCATAAAAGGGAGAGAGTTCATCTTCCGATGCAATATAGCAATGCTGCCAGTTATAATGAGGTTCCAGAGTATGCATATCAATACTTCTATTAGATTACAAAGGTATATATAAAAATAATGATTTTTCAAAATTGAAATTAGGATAATTTAATGAAGTGAATTAATGATAGGTTTTTTATAGTATGTTTTTATTTCTTTAAGCAGGGTAGAAGGGGTTTCCCCTATAATCTAATTGATGCCGTGATGCTAAGCCACCAATGAGGTTTGGCGTTTTTGAACTCTTGGCTAATATAATTGTTTTGCACATTAAGACTTATTTTTCGGTATTGCAGATTAATGCCTGCTGAATATTTATAAATAATCCGTGAAATATCATTATCTGATAAAGTATATATAGAATTTGAGTTTAGTAAGCCTCCCTGCAAGGTTGCATCATATCCTATTACAAAGCCTTTTGTTGTAATAAAAAAATTATATCTGAATTTATTGTCATTTACAGGGATATGAGGATTGAAGTTACGTATAGTATTAAAGGCGGAGTAATTACCTATTGAAAATTTAATACCCCCGCCAATATTATTATAAAGTGATCCTAACTGTCCATTAATTATACCGCTTAATTCAATTCCTCTATTGAATAAAATAATTTTTTCCATCGTTAAACTGTAATTAATGATCAGGTCATTACTAATTTGATATTTCCAGCCTGTAGGTTCAATATCATGAATGATATTCTGAACCTCTCCTCCTAAAGATCCTGGTCCTATAAGACCAAATGATAAAGCCGAATTAAACCTGGTTTTTCTTACCGGATCAAGTGATATTTTGAAATAATCCAATGTAAGGTATGAAGCAAAAGGGCGGTCGCCTGTAAGTATATTATTAACGTCCAAAAAAACAGGCGTATACATGTTTTGCACAAAGCTCAATCCGAAATATGTTTCCTGAAGACCATAGAAAGGATAAAGCAAATATTTAAGGGGAAGCTTTTTAAGCCCGGGGTGTATTAGTTCAAATTTAATGCCATTAGTGTAATAAAAATCAGTTCCAAAATAAACGTCGTTATCAAAAATTGCAGTGAATATTTTAAAGTTTTCCGATAGTTCAGGGGAGTAATAATCAGATATGGGGTCTGTTTTAATTGAATAATAAGTCATTGTAAATGAATTATTCTTAATTGGATTTTTCTTTGTGGGAGCATAATAAATATCTGAGCTTTTTTCAAATAGTTCAGCGGGTTTATAGTTTTTTGAAGGTGTTTTTTTCTTCGGTTTGATATTCAGAAAAAGATAATTTTCCTTTTTATGTTTTATTGTATCGGTTTGAACGGATATTATTTTATCATCCTGAATATCAGGCAGTATAATTATTTCTGATTGCTTGTTAGTGTTGTTATTGCACTGTGCAAGCATTAAATCAATCAATGTAATGTAAACTACCGTTCTTGTCATTAAATTTGGTTATTTTTTACATATTATACAAAAATAAAAATATGTTTATTTTTATATCAAAATTTTTAAAAGATGTTATCTATGAATTATCAAAAAGTAATTTATTTATTCATTATTTTATTTTCTGCGCATTGTATTTTTGCCCAGACAAATTCATGGGAATTGAGAAAGGACTCCGAAGGTATTGAGGTCTATACAAGGGAAGTAAAAGAATCCAATTTTGATGAGTTTAAAGGTGTGGTATATCTTGATGCCAGTGTTAAAACAATTATTGATGTTATTTGTAATGTTAATGAGTTTGATAAATGGATGCCTGATGTAGAAAAGGCAAAACTTTTAAAAAGGACAGGTGACAGCATACAAATAGATTATGTGGAAACAAAAGCTCCATGGCCTGTGCAAAATCGTGATGTTATTGTTGAGAGGCATTTATATCATAATAATAGCGGAACTGTTATTATGGAAATGAAAGCATTACCAAATTACTTGCCTGAAAAAGAAGGAATTGTTAGGATAAAGAAAATGAATGGTTTTTGGAAAATTATACCTCAAAAAAATAAAGTTAAAATTATTTATCAAATCCTAACAGAACCGGGTGGTAGCATTCCTTCATGGCTGGCTAATCTCAAAGTTGTTGATAATCCGTTTGAAACACTGAAAGGTTTGAGGCAAATGGTTAAAACCTATCAGAATAAATGATTTATTATTCATAAATATATTCAGAGCCAAATTTATTTACGAATTCTTCAAAAATAGCTGCTTTTTCTGGTCCGTATTTCCTCGCTTTATTTCTTATTTTTTCAAGAGGTTTGGGATGGATTAAGTATTTTGGTTTTTTTGAATAAAATTTATCAGCATAACAAACAATTTGTTCCTCAATTGAAACAGGTACCATATTTCTTTTAGGTAGTGGCAGGTTTTCACTTATTATATCTTTAACTGTAATCCCTAATCCTACATGCCTTTCACAGACAGGGGCTATTTCTTTCAGGTTTTCTTTTTCAAGTAATTCACGTCCAAGATATCCATGTGCAATGTATGGGTATTTTCCAAAACAACCTATGCCAGGTGCATTGGTCATAAAAATACCTATATCATGAAGCATAGCAGCCGTTTTTATGAACTCAATATTGGGTGAGTATTGTTCATTATGCTGCGCTATCTTTACTGCAAGGCTTTCTACGGAACAACTGTGTTTGTATAAGTAAATATATGAATCTGATTTTTCTTTATAATATTTTTTAATGATTTTTTCAGCGACAGGAGTCATAATATGAGTCTTAATTAGTTCATCAATTGGTCATATAAAAGGGTTATATAATATAAACCACCAATTTGGGCACTGCCAAAACTTGTTGTATAGGATTTATTCAGAATGTTTGAACCACCTATTTTAAGTTGTATATCAGCAGCATCAAATTTTACAGAAATATGGGCATCCAATACTGAAAATGAAGGCATTTCAGCTGTACCGAAAGGCGACTGCCATAAAAATTCATCTTGCCAGCGGTAGCTTATATTAAAACCGAAACGTTTAAATATTTTTCTTTTACCTGCCGAGATATTAAATCTGTAACGGGGTGTATTAAATCTGGATTCGAAACCAATTGTTTTGTTTTCTAATTTTTGAAGAGCATTATACGCTACGTTACCTCTTATCATGAATCCTCTGGGTGTTCTGTAATCAAGGCCTAATGCCCAGCCAAACGAACTTAGCGGATCAACTGTGCTGACAGTTACCTGGAAACGTCTTGCAGAATCAGTGCCGGTATATTGCTCAAGAACTTGGTAGGCAATAAAACCATTATATTTATTCAGAAAGATGTAAGCATCAATGTATAGCTTTTTACCTAAAAACAATCCTTTATAACCGACCTCATACGTTAGTACCCTCTCCGGACTGAACTCGGGAAATTCATAATAACCACATTCGGTGCAGGCAGAATCAGTTATAGGATTTCTTCCTGTTAATGGATAGGCAGGATACTCATCGAAATTATATTGCTCCCTAACTTCAGGTAAACCACCAATTACACGGTAAGCTCCCACATCAAGGTTAACCCATTGGTCTGCTACTGTTGGAAAACGGTAAGCAGTTTGTATTGAACCACGTAAATTATGATCTTCATCATTATCTATTGAATACACTAATGAAAAACGTGGGGTTAAACGTCCTTTAAAATATTGATTTTTATCAAATCTGCCTGCTAAAGTGATTTTCAGTTTATCATTAAGGAATTTTTTTGTAATCTGAGTGAATGCACCAAATTGGTTAATTGTTATGGGATCGCCCGGTTTGTCATAAAATACGGTACCCTCACTGCTAATTCTGTATAATCTGTAACTTGCACCTATGATAAGATCAACTACATTAAAATGTTCCTTGAAATTATACATACCTTCCAGGTGATATAACTTACTGTTATCAAATACTTTTGCACCTCCTTCACTGACATGTTTGCTTTTTATATCATTAAGCATTTCATCAAATTCTTCGGTTCCGGGTTGTGGTAATGCGGGTTGCTCGGGATTTCTTATTTTACCATCTGGATATCTGTTATCTGCAACTACCCTTGCCGAATCGTAAGCTCGCTGTATGTTATTTGTATCCATTAGGTAGAGCATGGTAAATACACCTATATATCTTTCATACCACTGTTTACTTGGTTTCCATTTTTCATTCAACGCCATACCTGCACCACCTGCATTGTAAGTGTCGCCTGAATTATCAATGGTTGTGTAGCCTCTTATGTAATAGTTGGGGTTTTTCACTTCTGCATGAATAGTAGTCATGTGAAAATCCTTCAAAGAAAAGCGGTTATGAGCGGTATAAACACTGGTTCCCTTACCGTAATTAACACTTAATAAGCCTTCGAGGCTTTCGGTCATTCTGTAGTGAACTGATCCGTCGAGCATTAATATCTTAGTATTGTAATCTACCAGATGTTCTTCCTTCCATCCTGTTCTTGAAATAACCTGGTCAGGAAAAAGCCTTGTAATAGCTTTAATAGTGGAATCGTATTCGTATGATCCCGGTTTGAATCCCATTTGTTTGGCAATTCCTTCTCCTACACCCGGAGCTATCTTTTTCAGGTTCACGGGAGCAATCAAATCATCTCCATATACATTGACTCCGTCATAGCCGGGATTGTTATGTCTGTTTATTGAAGGGTCATCCAAATGATTTTTGTCCCTGTAATCTGTTGCATGCCAGTCGTTGGCATTTAGATACCTACCTATGATCTTAAATGCTAACCTGTCATTAAATACTCTGGCGAACCTGAAATTAAAGTCTTCCATTAGTGTAGGATTTCCCTGATAATCTTTATCCACATGCATCAATCCGGTTTGAAGTGATCCGCTCAAACCAGGATAATCAAAAGGGTTCTTACTATTCATTAATAAACTGCCATTAATACCTCCGGGGCCGTATAAAGCGGAAGAAGCACCAACAAGTAATTCAATACTTTCAACATCAAGGGGTGAAAGACCAAAGATATTACCAGCAGAGAAACTCAACCCGGGTGGAATATTTTCAACACCATCTACTATTTGGTTCATTCTTGTATTTGATTCACCGTTAAATCCCCTTGTGTTTGGATATCTGAATGTTAAACTGTGAACATTCATATCTACTCCCTTAATTTGATAAAGTCCATCAAAAAAATTCGGAGCGGATATTTGCTCAATTTCCAGGGGAGTTAACTTTTCAATTGAAACAGGTGAACGCATTATACTTTCCTCAACACGGGAAGCTGACACTACAACTTCCTGACCAAGGATCGGATGTTCGCTGAGTTGAATATTAAGATCAGTACTGTAGGATTTAATTTTAATTTCTTTTGTTTTAAAACCTATATATGATACAATAATATTAAAAGGGAATTGTGTTTTAGTTTGTAGCGCAAAAATTCCATTGTTATTGGTAGAAGTACCAATCATTTTATCTTTAACGGTGATATTTACACCCACTAAAGGTTTGCCAGTTTCAGCATCGGTTATCTTTCCTTTAATAACGCAGGTTTGTCCTAATAATGAAAATGACGATATAAGAAATATTCCTGTTAAGATGGACTTTCTGAAAATATATTTCATTCCGGTCATTTTATAAATAATTGTTTTTATCAAAAATAATAAAAATCACATTATCATTTCTTTAATGATGTTTTTCATGAGCGAATATCCTGAAATCTGAGCCGGATGGATTTTGAAATACTATGAGGTCAAAATGAGGAATAACTGCCAGGATATGATCAAAAATATCCGATTGTACATCTTCGTACTTTGCCCATGACTGGATACGGCTGAAAACATATATTTCGATAGGAATACCATTCTCTGTTGGCTGCAATTGCCGTACAAGAAATGTCATATCAGGATTAATTTCAGGTTTATGTTTGAGATATTCTTTAAGATAAGCCCTGAATATTCCAATATTTGTTTGCCTTCTACCATTAACAAGTATGGAATTGTCAATATTATGCTTTTTATTATACTCTTCAATCTCTTTGTCTCTTTTAGCTATATAGTCTCTGATAAATTTAAATTTTCTAAAACGTTCAAGCATTTCAGGAGAGCAGAATTTAACGCTTGATATATCAATATTTATTGATCGTTTTATTCTTCTGCCACCTGATTCTTCCATGCCCCGCCAATTTTGGAAGTAATCAGTAATGAGTGTATATGTTGGAATAGTAGTTATAGTTTTGTCCCAGTTCTGGACTTTAACTGTGGTTAAAGAGATGTCGATAACAGTACCATCTGCTCCGTATTTAGGCATGGATATCCAGTCACCGAGGCGAACCATATTATTGGCGGTAAGCTGTATGCCCCCGACAAACCCAAGTATGGGGTCTTTGAAAATAAGCATTAAAACTGCTGAAAGAGTACCCAAGCTGATTA
The DNA here is from genome assembly GCA_964550205.1 of uncultured Bacteroidales bacterium. Taxonomy (GTDB): domain Bacteria; phylum Bacteroidota; class Bacteroidia; order Bacteroidales; family JAIOZK01; genus JAIOZK01. Next base: position 50,606 of record CAZJYD010000006.1, on the reverse strand, counting down.
GCAATGTGGTAGGATCTTTGCCCAGAAGATTTGCTATAATTATGATAATACCAAAAATATATAATATGATCTTTACTACTTGTATGTATCCTTTAATAGGTCTTGATTTGGCAATCTCGAAACTATCATATATCTCCTGAAAACCTTTCAAAATTGCTAGAATGACAGCTATGGCTAATATAACCATGAAGATGTTCAGAATACTTACAATAATATCAACAGTTAATGGATACTCGGTAACCACCACGGGTGTGAGTATGTAAATAATAAAAATGGGAACAAAATATGATAAGCGGGAAAAAACTTTATGCTTAACAAAAATATCATCCCAGTTGGTTTTTGATTTTCTTACCAGAATATGAACTAAGTATGTGATAATTTTTTTTGTTATGAAGAAAGAAATAAAAGCAAGAATAAAAACAACAAGCAGACCAGCATAATCGCCAAATATCTTGGCAATATTTTCACCCATTCCGGCCTTGGTTAACCAACCTGTTATGAGCTCACTTAATGATTTGAACATAATCCTTTTTTTATTTATACAAATATATCAATTATCCCAAATTATGCACTGGGATTTAGATTGAGCCAATGCATTAATTATAATTATTGCTCAGGTTGAAACATAGGATCCCAGGGCGGAAGTTTAACAGGTGTTTGTTCCAGTATTTTTAGTATTTCTTTTTCGATGTATTGTTTATTTATTACAACCCTGAACATGTATTCATCAAACCATTCATCTGTCATTGTTAAGTATCCTTTATAACCGGCATCAGGACCCCAACTATTCTCAAGAAGCCATTTATCAGTTTCTCCGTCTTTGTTTATATTTACCCCTACCAGTGCCATGCCATGTGTTGAAGCACTGGAGTATGTCGTTATTCTTTCTGCTTTTGTCATTCCGAATTTCACTCCCATCAAATCATCATAATCATAATTGTTAATATCCAAAGTACCGTCATCCTTATTCAATTGTTTACCAACATCGCAGGAAAAATACATTGCATTATTATCCATTATGGAAGCTTTTGCAAACTCTTTTATCAATTTATTGGGAAGGTTAATGTATTTCCAGTTATACCCTTCAACCATATTTCTGTCATATTCAATTTCATAAAGTTTTTTATAAGGCCTTGAAGGATCGTTCATGAACATAACATAATCATCGAGATTAATTCCTATGTATTGATCATAAAAATCCTTTGGGGTGTATGTTTTCATTTCGCTTATTTCACTATTTGAATTTACATATTGCCATTGAAATTCTTCCGGGGGTTTGCCCATCGATAAAACTAAAATACGGTATACCTCCGAAAGCATATTGATTTTTTCCTCGCGAATTTCATCAAGTGATTTGCCTTCTTTGTACATTTGCCTGAGATAAAGAGCGTCTTCCCGTAACTTCTGTTTGAGTAATGAGCGCATCCTCCTTGTGTTTTTGCTTTGATATGTTTCAGGCATAGCAGATTTTGGCACTACACCATATTTTTTGACAATATCAGCAAATGTGGTCCACTGACCTCCATCCTGTAGCGGATGTTTAAAAAGCCAGTCGACAGTTCGATCATCTTTAGGTTTATCCCTTGTTGAAATTATAGCTTCGAGGAAAAGATTGCACTTTTCGAGCTGATCCCAGAAAAAATTGTAAGTTTCAGAAAATTCAAATGTCTTGAGGTTTATCTTTTCAAGAATAACAGGCTTTAAAACATTTAAACCTGTGAATAGCCAACAGCGGCCTGTTGACTCCTGGTCTGTTATTCCGGCAGTTTTAACTTTGTGTGAGTAATAGTGATTTATCTTTCCAACATTTTCACGATTCAATGCAAGCTTTTTAATATTATTGTTGGTAACTGCATTGATTAATGCTCTGTTATCCGGATCATCCCAAACTGATTGCTTGATCTTGTCAAGTACGTCATCTGTTATTATTTCGTTTTTTTCGTTTTGTGACTGAGAAATTCCAGTAATTAAAAACAATAGGGTACTGGTTAATAATAATTTGTAATAATTCATGATCTTTATGTTTTCTTAATAAAGTATTGTACATTTATTTTTACCATTAAGGTATTATAACATTCAAAGATAATGGATTGATTTTAATATTAAGTTTTCCCTGAAAATATTCAGGTTCACCATCTATATTTACAAGTCTGCAATTTCTCTGTATTACCTGTATTTCCCTGGCTTGATATGTTTTAACATATTCCGATTTGTGAATGTTTTTAGTATAAAGTAGATATGCATTGTAAAGACACTTTGAGAGTGGTATCTTCTGCACTATGCAAATATTTATAAGGCCATCGTCAAGGCTTGCTTCAGGAGCAATAATTGTATTATATCCATACTGGCTTGAATTAGTAAAGCATATAAACAATGCTTTTGTAGTAATTTCTGTTTTCTCAAGAAGTAAACAATAATCTTGAGGTTGATATTTAAAATACTCGCTTACTATTGTTTTAAAATACTCTATAAAACCCCTTCTTTTTGTTTTTGCGAATCTTTCGGCTATTCTTGCATCAAAACCTATTCCGGCTATATTTACATAAATATCATCATTTATTTTAACAGTATCGATTTTCCTGGTTTTAAGTTGATTTATAATTCTAAATGCTTTTACAGGATCGGTTGGTATTTGAAGATGTCGCGCCAATCCATTTCCAGACCCTATAGGAATAATTCCGATTATTGCATCTTTATCAACAGTAGATTTTGCTATTTCATTAACTGATCCGTCTCCACCGGCAGCAACAATTATTTTGCATCCTTTTTTAAGGGATTCTCTGGCAAGGAGAGTAGCATGATCAGATTTATCAGTGTATGATACCTTTACATTAAATTTATATTGATCAATTTCCTGATATGCATATTTTTTAATCCTCGTTGGATTTCTTACGCCTGCTGCGGGATTTACTATTATATGGATATCTTTCTTTGAGTTGTCAATCATTTTTATCAATAGTTAAATTATTTTCGATCAGTCTGTTGTTGTATTGTTGAATTATGGCTTTGGTAAGTCTTTCCATACATTCTGTTATATATTCTTTTTGATCGGCAATATTATTATTCAGCTTCTTATCGTATTTAATATTATAAAGTGAAATAGCATTACCTTTCTCAGATATCAATGCATAATCACCCTGAATTAACTGGTAGGTACCCGATAAATAATTTATTGCAAAATGAATATCTTGTTCATTAAACAGGTCAGAACCGAAAGCCACATAATCTTCATTGTAATGCAGTTTGTTTAATATTGTTGGCATAATATCGGTTTGCTGAGCCTTTGTATTGATAAAACCTGTTGCCGAGTCACCCGGTTGATAGAAAATGATAGGTATCTTATAACTGCCTATTCTGGTTTGATATTCAGGTAAATATGCTTCCGACGTATGATCAGCGGTTATTACAAAAAGTGAATTATCATACCATTCAGTATTGACTATTTTTTTAAAAAATTGATTTAAAGAATAATCTGCATACCCGATGCTTTCATGTATAGGTAGTTTTCCATTTTTGAACTTGTTTTTATATTTATCAGGGATTTTATAGGGATGATGAGATGAGAGAGAAAAGAATACCACACAGAATGGCTGAGGAGTATTATCTAATTTCTTTGAAAAAAAATCAAAGAAAGGTTTATCATAGATTCCCCATTTTCCATCAAAATATTTATCATCATTAAATTCATCACGTCCATAATAATTGTCAAAACCGGCTATTTTAGCAAATACATCAAAACTCATCGTTCCATTAGTGCCTCCATGATAAAATGCCGTTGTATAAGCTTTTTCTTTTAATAAACTTGCGATGCTGTTAATTTTGGAACCTGAGTAAAAAGAAGATAAAAAATCCCTGTTCATCAGGCTTGGTATACCGGCAACAATAGCAGGGATTGCTTCAATAGATCGTGTGCCATTGGCATATCCATTGAAATAAATACTTTTTTTCATTAGTGAATCAAGAAAGGGAGTGTATCCTTTATTTTCATCTTGATAGTATTTTGGATTCAGCAAAGCAGAATGCTCAGAAGAGAAGCTTTCCATAATAATTATAATAACATTCTTTTTCTGAAAGCAGGAGTCAGGTAATTTATCTGGTTCATGAACAGGATTATAAATTCTGCTTAATTCTTTTTCCGGAAAAAAGCTGATTTTTTTAATATTCCTTTGATCTATAGTTTTAGCTATTGTGAATGTAGAATTTAGTAGTAAAGGAATATTTTTGGATTTTGTATAATGCCCTGCAGTTACAATATTTATTGGTTTTAGCTGGAATCCGCCACGGATACCAATAATTACTATAAATCCGGTAATTATAAAAATTATTGTTTGTCTGAGATAGTTTGTAATAGATGATAAATTAGATGCGTTAGTATTAACTTTAAATCTTGACCCCAAAAAAATCAATATTATTACAGAAAGTAAACTTGTAACGAATTCAGGCCAGAAATCACTGATCATATTGGGAAGCAAAAGCATTATTTCGTTTTTCTCATTTGATAAAAATTGAAAAACATCGGCCATGGAACGCTTTAATGTATAACGAAAATAGACAGAGTCAGCATAATTGGCCATAAGGAAAATGGAATTTACTATATAGAAGAACAAAACATTTACAATTATCTGATAAAGCTTTTTATAACGAAAGGGAAAAGGAATCACATTAAGAAAAATTAAAGGCAGGTTTATAATAAGAACTGCTGACAGGTCGAACCTTAATCCGTAGAAGAGTATTTTTATTAATTCACCCGTGTTAATATTGCTGTAATAATCAATATTAAAAAGATAAAAAAACAAGCGGGAAATAAATAATAGTATCAGGGCAATTAATAATTTATATAACAAAACAAGATGGATATTACCTTTTGATGCCCTGAGTTTAAACATGAACGCAAATATAATAATTCAGCTGATATGGAAGGATGAAAGCAAACAACTCTCAGATTAAAACCATTTGATAAAGAAAATGACATATCCACGTGAAGTTAAAAAATTATTAGATCGGGATAATTTTATCTATACCCGGATTATTATAAAGATTTTGCTAATTTCGTATAAATTGATTTAGGTATGTCGGTCAGGAACATACTAATTAAGCATTGGGGATATTCCAGTTTCAGGCCATTCCAGGAAGATATTATTACTACTGTGATGGAAGGAAATGACACTCTTGCATTACTACCCACAGGGGGTGGAAAATCAATATGTTTCCAGGTTCCTGGTATTGCAATGGAAGGTATATGCCTGGTTATTACTCCCTTGATTGCACTAATGAAAGATCAGGTAGAGAATCTTAGAAAAAAAGGCATTAAAGCAGCGGCAATACACTCAGGCATGCACAGGAATGAAATTGAAGTGGCAATAGACAATTGTCTGTATGGTGAAAATAAATTTCTCTATGTTTCTCCTGAAAGACTTGTATTATCAAACTTCCAGGAAGTTTTACAAAACATGAACATAAACATTTTAGCTGTGGACGAAGCCCATTGTATTTCACAGTGGGGTTATGATTTCAGACCTCCATATCTTAATATAGCTGATGTACGAAAATTTATGCCAAAAACCCCGGTACTGGCCCTGACAGCGACAGCCACTCCTGATGTTGTTGAGGATATACAGGAAAAATTAAAATTCGGCAGAAAAAATGTTATAAAAAGTTCATTTGAGAGAAAGAACCTTTCCTATGTTGTAATAAATGAAGAAGGGAAATATAACCAGCTTTTGAAGATATTAAGAAATGTTCCCGGCAGCGGTATCATTTATGTCAGGAACAGAAGAAAAACAAGGGAAATAAGAGATTTCCTGATTAATAATAATATAAGTGCTGATTATTATCATGCAGGATTAAAACCAAAAGAAAGGAGTAATAAACAGGATAGTTGGATGCAGGGTACAAAAAGAATCATGACTGCTACGAATGCCTTCGGTATGGGTATTGATAAACCAAATGTAAGGCTTGTAATACATATGGATCTTCCTGACAGCCTTGAAGCCTATTTCCAGGAAGCAGGCAGGGGCGGAAGAGATGGGAGACAATCTTATGCCGTACTTATTTATGATAAAGCTGATATAAGCGTGTTGAAGAACAATCTAAACAACGCTTTTCCCTCATTAAAAACCATCAGGACAATATATCATGCTCTGGGTAATTACTTTCAATTAGCTGTTGGCAGTGGCAGGGATTCATCCTTTGACTTTGAATTATCTGATTTTGCAAAGAACTATAATTTCAAACCCCTGATTGTTTATAACGCATTAAAATTTCTTGAAAAACAAGGTTATCTTATGTTAACAGAAGCTTTTGATAATCCATCAAAAGTACATATAAATATAAATAAAGAAGACCTCTACAGGTTTCAGGTGGAAAACCCCAAATATGACCGTTTTATAAAATTACTATTACGCTCATATAGCGGTTTATTCAGTGAATTTGTTAAGATAAATGAAAACGAATTAGCCTCACGCTCATCTATGGATAAAGAGAAAGTAATACAAATATTGGAAAAGCTGAATAATTATGAAATACTGACCTATCTTACAGGAACTGATAAGCCACGAATAATATTTACACAAGAACGCCTTGATAAAAAGGACTTATTAATATCAAAAGAAATATACGTCGATAGAAAAGAAACCGCAGTAAAAAGAATACAATCAATTATTGATTATGTGACTTCGGTTAATATATGCAGAAGTCAATATCTATTGAAGTATTTCGGTGAAAAATCATCAAAAAGATGCGGCCAATGTGATGTATGCAGGAAAAGAAATAAAATTGAAATTAACGATTTTGAATTTGATCAGATTATGGAAAGAGTTAAGTTAATTTTGAAAAATAAAGATATGACTATTTATGATCTTATTCGTGAAATGAAAGAAATAAAAGCTGAAAAAATAATACGAATAATCCAGTGGTTAAAAGATAATGGCAGTATTATTGAAAAGGAAGGTAAATTGCATTGGAAGCAGCAATTTACACTAAACTTTTAAAATTTAATTCAACAGAAATGAAGTTACCCAGATCATTTTATTTGGAAGATGATGTTGTTAAAATAGCTAAGGAATTATTAGGAAAATCATTATTCACGAATTATGATGGTAAGGTAACAGGAGGTATTATTACTGAGACAGAAGCATACAATGGAATATATGACAAAGCATGTCATGCATACAATAACAGGCTAACACAACGAACTGAGGTAATGTTCAGGATAGGTGGAACGGCATATATATACTTGTGTTATGGAATATATTCGCTTTTTAATATTGTTACGAATAAAAAAAATGTCCCGCAAGCTGTATTAATCAGGGGATTGCTTCCAACAAATGGCATTGAAATTATGTTGTCAAGAATTAACAGGAAAACAAATTCAGGTAATATTTCCAATGGGCCAGGTAAGCTATCTAAAGTTTTGGGAATTCATTATAAACATACAGGAACAGATCTGCTGGGTGAAACAATATGGCTTGAGGACAATGGAATTAAAGTTTCAGATAAAGATGTTTCTGTTTCGGAGCGTATTGGTGTTGATTATGCAAAAGAAGATGCAAAACTACCATACAGGTTTAAATTGAACTATCCTGCAAAATAGGAGCAGGGTATTATAAGTTTTATTATTTAAAGAAACAAGGAGGAATTAATTCTTGTTCGTACAATGTATAAATGAAAAATCGTAAATAAAAAGAGGCTGTTGTATTTTCAACAGCCTCTTTGTAAGTACCTTAATTAAATTATTTCACAACCTTTGAAAGTTCATTACCAGGTTTGAATTTTACAACTTTCTTAGCAGGAATCTTGATTTCTTTACCTGTTTGAGGATTTCTTCCTTTTCTTGAAGCTCTTTTAGCAACTGAGAATGAACCAAATCCTACTAGAGCTACACGGTCGCCTTTTTTTAGAGCTTTTGATGTTGAACCGATAAATGCGTCTAAGGCTCTTTTTGAATCGGCTTTTGTTAATTTTGCATCGGAAGCAATAGCTTCAATTAATTCTGCTTTGTTCATATTACTTGATTTTTGGTTAATAATTAAAAACTTACGAATGCATGCAAATATAAGCTATATAGAATAAAAGTCAAGCAAAACGCTCTAAAACCCTTGGAAATGTTAATAAAACAACTATTTTGTTGATAAGTTGGCAGTAATATTCCACTATTGGGAAATTATTCAATGTAGATTCCGCTGTTTTACCATCTTCCAGCTATTATCAATTTTGAATCCCCTTAGAAATTCATCAATGTTCATTTTGTTTTTACTCTCAAGTTGAATGCTTATTAATTTGATGAAGCCATTACTGGTTGCTACATGAAGATAAGTTTTAGAATCTGTAATAACTGAGCCTGGTTTTTTTGCATTTGTTGTGTTATTATTCAATGGTAATGCTTCAAATATTTTAATGTTATAGGATATATTATCAGGTGATAGCAAATAAGTAAAAGCAGCCGGGTATGGACTTAATCCTCTTATAAGGTCATATATTTGCTGCTTACTTTTATACCAATCAATTTCTCTGTCTTCTCTGAATATTTTAGGAGCTGTTTTTATTTTCTCCTTTTGAGTTATAAGTTGTGGTTGAGTGATAGTTGTGTATTTATTATCTTCAATTGCCTTAACCGTTTTTAAAACCAAATGAGCTCCTTCATTCATTAGTCTATCATGTAATTGTCCTGCAGTTTCATCAGGCATAATTGATATTTTTTCTCTGAATATTATTTTCCCTGTATCTATATTATTATCAATAAAGAATGTAGTTACACCGGTTTCTGTTTCTCCGTTCATGATAACCCTGTTAATTGGTGCTGCCCCTCTGTATTGGGGAAGCAATGAGGCATGCAAGTTGAATGAGCCAAATTTGGGGATTTTCCAAACTTCGGCAGGTAAAATTCGGAATGCAACTACAACCTGCAGGTTGATATTGAGATTATTTATTCTTTTAATGAAGTTGAAATCCTTCAGGTTGAAGGGTTGTAGTATTCTAAGGTTTTTTATATCTGCAAATTCCTTTACAGGAGAAGGCAATACTTTTTTTCCCCTGCCAGCAGGTTTATCCGGTGTGGTTACCACAGTAACAACATTGTAATTATTTTCAAGGAGAATTTTAAGTGATGGAATTGCAAAATCAGGTGTTCCCATAAATGCAATCCTGAGCTGTTTTTTCATGGCAAATCTTAGATAATACGAAAATATGTATTTGGTTTATCCTTTTTCTATGATTTTTTTCGCTCTCTGAATATATTTTTCAATGTTTCTTGCCTCAATACTCATTGGATATTCTTTTTCTATTTGCTCATAAAGTCTGAGGGCTTTCTTATATTCATCCATGCTCTCATAAGTCCACCCGGCTTTTTGAAGAAAAACCGGAGTAAGGAAATCATTTTCATATGTATTTGCGGCCTGCAGGTAATAATTAACGGCTTTTTCAGGTTGTCCTAATTCAATATGAGCGTCACCAAGAGCTCCCATAGCCATTGGACCAATAACTTGATCTTCACTATCGAAATCCTTAAGGTAATTTATGGATTCCTCATATTGCCCTATTCTCAGATAGATAATCCCTGTATAGTAGTTAGCCAGATTACCTGCCTTGGTCGCACCGTAATCATCTATTATATCTAAAAAGCCAAGATAATTACCATCACCATATAAGGCCTTATCCAGCGAATCTTGCCTGAAATACATTTCAGCCATAAACATTTGTGATTGGGCTTCTTTATTCAAAGGTTTTAGATAAAGTTTTTTATATCCAAAATATCCGAGAACCAAAACCACAATTATCCCAACAACTATCAGAATTGGTTTTTGATTATTTTCTATGAATTGTTCGGTTTTACTGAGAGCTTCTTCAACAGCAACCATTCGGTCGTCTGATCTGCCTTTCTTTTTTGCCATAGTTTTAAAATTTACCGTGCAAAAGTATGTTTTTTTGATGATATATTAAATCCGGAAATAGATTTTTTAATGCATATGTATTTTGAATGTATCATTTATTAAAATAATGCTAAATTATTATTAATTTTATTTTTTTAAAACCAAAAATGATTAAATATGGGAAAAGGAGACAGTAAAACTAAACGTGGTAAAATTTATAAAGGTTCATATGGTGTAAGAAGACCAAGAAAAAAGCACAAGAAAAAGGATGCTTTTGATTCTAAAGTTGAAGCAAAAGAGAAAAAGGTAAAAATAGCTGATAAAGAAGAACCAGAAAAGAAAAAAGCAGCAGAAGTAACAAAGAAATCCAAAGAAAAAGTTGCAAAAGCTGCAAAAGATAAAAAACAGGTTGAGCGGAAAGATAAAAAAGCAGATAAACCGGAATCTGTAAAAAAGCAAATACCGGAAACAAAAGAAACTGATGAGATAGTGAAAGATAAATCAGAAACAAAGAAAAGGACTAAAAAAGTCAGCAAACCATCAGCTTCAAAATCAGACTCTGCTAAAGATACTAAATCGGGAACAAAACCAAAGAAAAAAACAACAGGAGCAACTAAAGAAAAAGAAAGCAAATAGCATCATTCATTATTAAAAACTTTTAATTGCAATAAGGTCAGAGACTTCTTGCTATTTTTTTAAATAAGTTACCTCTTTCTTCAAAATTAGAAAACTGGTCATAACTAGCCGCAGCAGGTGAAAGCAAACAAACAGAATTTTTACCACTTTGTTTAATAATGATACTTCCTATTTTTTCAAATTGGTCTGGTATAAATAAGTTCTTATTTTTTATTCTGTTATATCTTAATAATTCGTGCATTCTCTTTCCGGCAGGACCTGTAAAAATCATGTTTCTTATTTTGCAATGTTTTAAATAATTGACAAATTTTGTGTAATCAATACCCCTGTCATAACCACCAAGTATAATCGTATCAACATTTTTAAGAGATTCAATTGCAGCAATAGTTGCCTCAGGTACTGTTGCGATAGAATCATTGTAAAAATCGATATTATGATAACGACCCACATATTCAAGCCGGTGTTCAAGACCTTTAAAATTCACAATTCCATCCTGTATTTTATTATCAGGAATGTTTAGTAATTTGGCACAGCAAATTACTGCCAGTATATTTTGTAAGTTATGATTTCCAATGAGTGAATTGTTATTAATTATTTTAAAAAGTTTTTCAGGTTCATTGTTTGGTCTTCGGAAATAATAATACCCTTGATAAATATAGCAGCCCGGTTTTTGTATCTTCTTGCAAGAGAATTTATAAGTTTGGGACAAAGGATTTATTTTTTTTAACAAAGATTTTAAAGCATCTCCATCATTGTTAGCAACCAGTAGATCATTACTGTTTTGAAATCTGGTAATATTAAGCTTTGAATTAAAATATTCCTCTGTTGATTCAAAATGATCAAGATGCTCATCAAAAAGATTTAGAATTACAGAAAAATATGGAGACTTGTTAATCAATTCAAGCTGATGTGACGATAATTCAAATATAATATTTGTATTTTGTTTGATCTTTTCTATAGCATCAAAAGGAGGAATACCTATATTTCCTGCCAGAACAACTTGATCCTTATTCGTTTTAAGTATATTATAGAGAAGCGAGCATGTGGTGCTTTTTCCTTTGGTACCTGTTATTCCAATCGTTATGTTGTGAAAATGTTTCAGGAAAATGCTTGTTTGTGAGTCGACCTTGCCAATTATACTTTTAATATTTTTTACAGGAATCCCTGGTGATTTTAATATAAGATCATAATTATCCAAATTTTTAAGATAATTCTCTCCTAAACTGAAATTTAGCAATTTGTCGGTAGTCAGGATTTTATTTTGTGAAATAATATTTTTGTTTTTGTCAGCTATAACAAGTTTCTTGTCCGGTAGATTTTTTCTTATAAATCGGTACGTGGATTTACCTTCTTTACCAAATCCAAGGATGAGTATTTTTTTATATTTATTAAAAATTTCTTTCAGCTCTACCATTTGATTGTGTTCCTTAAAAGGTTTTTGAATTTTGTTGGTAAAAAGTTTTTTTCATCATAATCATTGAGAAGTTGTTCTAAATTGTCAATATATTGTTTATTACTAGTATTTTTATAATAACTGAGCAAATATGGAAGTTTATTATCATTATTAAAGATCAACTTGCTTAAAGCTGCATTTATTTCATTCTTTGTTCCAACACATTCGAAAGGTTTTTCTTTTGTTAATCCTATTAATTGATCAAATGTATTTTTTAAGTTTATGTCGTCCAGCATGTTCTTATTAAAAATATCAGCAAGTTCTTTCTTTGAAACAAAGGGTGAAAGAATTATGTAAGTAAAAAGGCATTTGGAACATTCTCCACACCATTTGTTTTTTTTACTTCCAACATTACAGCTTCTGAAAGAACTAAAATGTTTCTTGAAAATTGAGAATATCTTGGCTATTTGAAGTTCATTCAAAGGCCTGAGAAAACTGAAATATTCAATGTTATCACAAATATATTCTTGTACATAGTTTCGAAAATCTTTCTCAAATTCATATGATTTGGAATATTGATGATTTATTGATGTATCTGGAATAGTTGGTTCGTTGGCACTACTTTCGTTTGACAATGCAATATATTTTGATTTGGTAATGTAAGAAGATATCAAGCCAATAAATGCCACAACAGCAGAAAATGGTATATGTCCGTTAAGAAATCCTTTATCATTTAACTTTAATAACAGAGAATCGATATAGCGTTTTATGATAACACAATTCTCAGATGCCAGACCGGCATTTTTAATAGTTTCTTGTTGTGATTTTAGCGGATTGATCAACATTTGAATAATTTCAATACCGGCATTTTTTAATATTTCAAGTGTTACCACAGAATCTTTTCCTCCACCAACCGGTACGATAGTTTTATCCTGTGGTTTAATCAACAATTTATCAGGTTTCTGAGAGCCAATAGAATAAATACTAATGAACTCGTTATAATCAGGTGAAATTTTGTTTGTGTGGAAAAATTCTCCAAGGCCTTTGTAGTATAATTTTTTCCACCATGTGATTTGTTCTGTAGTTAGCTCATAGGGTTTTATAATCAATTTCGGTGGGCAGGCAGCTTTCCAATAACTTATTAGTTCAATCATACCAAGGTGAAAAAAAAGCGAAGATAATTCTTCCTCATTTGATACGATATTGGAAATAATATCCCTTTTTGGGAATTTTATTATATGGTTGAACTTGAATTTATTGTCAAGATTAAAATTATAATTAACAATTAAAGAGGAGTCATTATTTTTGATTTCGAAGTTTTCAAAGACGAAATAAGAATAATTCTTTCTCAGTAAATTATATTTATCGGAATTATCCTTTACAAACATACAATTTGGTATTATTTTTGTCATTATATCATTGGTCAAAATTAGTAATCAATTATTAATTTTTATCATCAAAAGGTATGATTAATTTAAATGATCTCTTAACAATTAAAACTAATGACATTGCTCCCGGAAAGGGAAAGTTGTTGATTTCGGAGCCTTTTCTTCTGGATTACTATTTTAAACGCTCAGTAGTTTTGCTTGCTGAACATAATGAGGAGGGTTCATTTGGAATTATTATGAATAAGCCTATTAAAGCTAAATTCAATGAAATAGTAAAGGATTTTCCTGAATTTAATGCACCATTGTTTCTTGGAGGCCCTGTAAAAAATGACAGCTTATTCTTTATCCACACCCTTGGTGAAAAAATCGATAATAGTGCTGAAATACAAGAAGGATTGTATTGGGGAGGTGAAATTGAGCAGATCAAAGAAATGATAAATTTAAAAATTCTTGATCCTAAAGATATAAGGTTCTATATTGGATACTCAGGTTGGGCTTCAAAACAGCTTGATGGGGAACTGGATAAAAATTCATGGGTTGTATCAAAGATGCCTTCAAAAGAATTATTGAAAACAGACCCAACCAAATTATGGAGCACTTCATTAAAGGTTCTTGGTGATGAATATTCCTTTTGGCCTAATTTCCCTGCAGATCCTACATTGAATTAATATCCTTTTAACCAAAAATCTGATGCCAGAAGTTATTAACCAAATCAGGTTTTAGTATTATTGTAAATAATATTCCAAATACAGCTCCCCAGAAATGCGCCGAATGACCTATATTATCTGAAGCTCTCTTTGACATGTATGCTGAGTAGATAAGATAAAGTATCCCGAACACTACAGAAGGAATTGGTATGGGAATCAGAAAAAGATAAATAGAACCGGTAGGGTAAATAAAAATACTTGAAAATACTACAGCAGAAACGGCGCCTGAAGCACCAACGGCATTATAATAAATATCCCCCTTATGTTTTTTGAAGTCGAATAGTATGGAAAATATTATACCTCCAACGTACAATATTAAAAAATAGAAATAGCCTTTGATATCGAATATTATAGCAAAAGTTTTTTCAACAGTCCTGCCAAATGAATAAAGGACAAACATATTTATAAAGAGATGTATCCACCCTGCATGTATTAAACCATAAGTAAAAAAACGCCAGGCTTCTTTACGGTATTTTATTACATATGCATTAAATTGAAGTTTGTTAAATATTTCTCTGTTATTAAATGCAAGTATTGAAATAATTACTGTGATTGCTATAATTGCATATGTCATAATTAAAAGTTTTGTTTATTCAATGTTTTGTGTTTTCCTGTAATCAATTTCAGAACCAAGCAAACTATGAGGTATTAAAAAAATTATTAATAACATAACTGATGCAATAATTGGCCATGTTCTGTTTTCTTTATTCTTTCTTAATTTGAAAAAAGCAGTTAACCAAAATATAAAAGAAACTATTGTTTTATTATCAGTCAAGTCGTGACCTACGGGCCAGCCTGTCCAAAATGCATCGAAAGCATACTTTTGAACCAACGGACCAAAAATAAGGCCACCAAGGAACAATAAAACAAGTGTTATTTTAGTGTATAAAAAAGTGTACGAACCTTTGGTTAAAGCTTCCAAACCTGTTCGTGTAGATAACACCATTGCACTGAAGATAAAGATAATGTGTGGAATTAAGATATAAATTGGTACATGGCCTTTGAACCTTATAATTACTGGTTCTTCTGTTAGATCGTATACAGTGTTTTCTTTAATTATTTTTATTTCATAAATCACTTTTCCGGCAGCAGGTTGCTTAGGTATATTTGCGAATAATGTATCCTGCCGTCTTGTCATTTCAACTGTTTTTAATGTATCATAACTTTTATACCGTTTATAAATAAAGTGGCCTTTTATGTTTTTATTAGGTGCATATACTTTTATAACGGCATCATGGTCTGTAACATGAGAAGTTGGTAAATAGAAGGTTACAGCATCTTTACCAATTTCTCTTTGTCCTTCAACCGGATAGGTAGGGCCTGTTAATCTCTGATAAACAGCTACTCCTATCATCAAAAAAAACGATAATATCCATAGAAATATTGATTTGGTTCTATTACCCATGCTTATTTTATATATTTTATAATCATAACTTACTAAACATTATATTAGTAAGCTTTGTAAATTAGGTTTTTATCATCACAAAAGTCATACTCCATCTGTAAAGTAACGTGAGTTATACCAAATTCTTTATTTAATAACTCTTCAGCTTTATGCAAAATTATTTCACTTTCGCTAACTGTAAAATCATTGATCAGATCAACATGAGCTTCAAAAAGGATGTCCTTGTCGCTTAGCTTCCAGATATGTACATGGTGTATTCCTTTAATTTCAGGTATTTCAGTTAATTTCTTTTGTATATCGGGAATATTTATGTTTTTAGGTGCGGCTTGCATCAAAATATTAAATGTTTCAAGAAGGATTTTGATGGTCTCTTTAATAAGATAAATACTTATAATAACAGTGATCAATGGATCTATCCAAAAAACCTTAAAAAAGTAAATTAATATTCCTCCAATGATTACTGAAAAAGAAGATAATGTATCACTAATCAGATGAAGATAAGCTGATTTAATGTTAAGGTTACCTTTTGAATATTTTCTTAATAAGAAAACACTTATAATATTTGCTGCAAGGCCAATAAATGCAACAATAATCATGGGCAGGCTTTTAACCGGTTCCGGATCAATAAAACGGTTATAAGCCTTATAAATAAGATAGATGCTTATAACAATTAGAACTACAGAATTAAATAAAGCAGCCAGTATTTGTATTCTTTTGTAACCGAAGGTTTTTTTGTAATCAGAATCTTTTTTACTTACTTTTACTGCTATGTATGCAATAAGTACCGCCAGTCCGTCGCCGATATTATGAAATGCATCGGAAATAAGTGAAAGACTGTTAGAGAATATCCCACCAGCTATTTCGGCTGCTGAAATAATAAAATTCAGTAATGTAACTAGAAATAAATTCCTTTTTTCCGATTTATGTTGACGGATTTTAATCATCTAATAACTGATCAGCTTTTGAATTTTTTAATGCATCATATATAGCCTGATGAAGATTAGTTCTTATGTTTAAATCAAGAATTTTTGTATTGTTTGCGTCGGGATGAATTCTGTTGGATAGAAATACATAGATAAGATCTTCTTCCGGATCGGCCCAAACGTAAGTACCTGTATATCCGGAATGACCATAACTTTTTTCTGAGGCAGATTTACACACAGGCCCATCTTTTTCATAAACAAAAGGTGGTTTATCAAAACCAATACCGCGTCTGTTCAAATTTAAGGGAAACTGTGATTTTGTGAATTCATTTATAATGGTTGAATCAAGATATTTTTCACCTCCGTAATAGCCATTCTGCAATAACATATACATAAGTTTTGCAAGGTCTGTTGAATTTGAAAACAAGCCTGCATGCCCTGAAACACCTCCTAACATTGCTGCACCGGGATCATGCACATCTCCATGTAAAAGCTGCATTCTGAAATATTTATCATTTTCGGTGGGTACTATTTTATTCAGTTCAAATTTTCTTCTGGGGCGAAAAGTTGTAGAGCTCATTCCCATGGGGATATAAAAATTTTTTTCCACATATTCTTCGAAAGGTTGGTTAGTTACATTTTCAATAATTCTTGATAAAAGGTAAAACCCTAAATCACTGTATTGATATCCGTGGCTCTCATTTGGAGGAGACAACAAAATACTATAGAATATTTTAAAAGCATAATTTTCTTTTATATAAATATTTTCTGCTAACCTTACAGGATATTCCTCTGAAATTTCTGTTCTGTATATTAAGGAATCCGGATGCCCGTTTTTATCAAGCGTAAAGAGATAGTAGGGTATCCATGCTTTCATTCCTGCCTGGTGTGCCATTAGTTCCCGGATGATGATGTCATTCTTTTCACTATTTCTAAAAAAAGGTAAGTATTTACCAATCCTGTCATCAATATCTAATTTTCCTTTCTTATATAGTTTCATTATAGCAAGGGTAGTGGCAGCTATCTTCGTTATTGATGCAATGTCATAAATATCGTCATGCATTACAGGATTTGTTTTTGCATAAGTATGATAACCAAAAGTTTTATTATAAAAGATTTTTCCATTTTTTGCTGCTAATACCTGGCATCCGGGATAAGCTTCGTTTTCGATCCCTGATAAGGCGATAGAATCTATCTTTTTGAGGTCGGATGGTCGAATATTAAAAGCCTCAGGAGAGTTATATTCCAGTCTTATCTTGTGTGTTCTTAATCCTGTATTTAATGGGAATTCTTCAGATGCTGTAACTGGCAATTTTCCTTTTGATGGTATACCACCGAAAATGATCTGTGATGATGCATTTTGAGATTCATAATTATCCTGATATGAAACAATGATACATTCAATATTATCAAGGTTGTCAAGGAAACCTAATGAATAGGGATTAGCAAAAATATCAAGTATTACTTTTTTGTTACAGGACAAAGTATCAATTATGTCAATTGCATTTTTTGTGATCCCGAAATTTTCGCGGGCTCTGATATTTGTTCCCCGAACAGCAATAATTATCACATTATAATCTCTAAGTTGATTAATTATTGTTTCCTTATCTTTCTTACAAGAGTTTTTGGAAATTGCAAATCCATCAACTTTTGCGTATCGGCTAAGTAATTGACCAAACTCATCATTGTTGTTTTCAGATATTGATAATGATGCAATTTTTAATGTATCTATATTAGTAAGAGGAACAAGTCGATCTTTATTCTTTACCAGTGTTATTGCTTCTTTATATAATATATTATTGAGATAATTAGCATATGATGTATTTATGTTTTTTAATAAATCCTTCTTAATTGTAACAGTATCTCTTTTATTAAGGCCAGCCCTGTATTTATATTTTAAAATCTTTTTGCATTTATCATTTATCATTTCTTCGGATATAATATCTTTTCTCAATGCCTGTTTAATTTTTTTCATTGCTTTTGGCAGGTCTTCAGGTAATAACAGGATGTCATTTCCTGCAAGCAAAGCCTGAACTTCAATATCTCCGGGGACGGTATATTTTGTTACACCTTTCATTTCAAGTGCATCGGTAACTATCAGGCCATCGAAGCCAAGTTTATTACGTAGTAATTCCGTAACAATTGATCTTGATAAGGTAGAAGGTTTGTCTTTTTCTTTTTCGAGGGAGGGAATGTATAAATGAGCTGTCATTATTGCGTCTATACTATCCTTTATTAAATATCTAAAAGGAAAAAGCTCCAGCGAATCCAGTCTGTTATAGTCACAACCTATAACCGGAAGGTCAAGATGAGAATCAATATCCGTATCTCCATGACCGGGGAAATGCTTAGCTGTGGCAATAATATTTTCTCTTTTTAATCCCTTTGCATATGCTTTGCCTTTTAAATAAACATTATAGCGATTTTCACCAAATGAACGGCTATTAATAACAGGATTATCAGGATTATTATTGATATCTACAACGGGAGCAAAGTTCATATGTATTCCCATGAAATTGCATTGTTTTCCTATTTCTCTTCCCATTAGATATATTAAACTGTCGTTTTGAATCGCTCCAAGAGTTATTTGATAAGGAAAAGAAATAATGTTGTCAAGTCTCATAGCCAGTCCGTATTCTGCGTCTATCGAAATTAGCAGTGGTGTTTTGGCAATGCTCTGCCAGTAGTTAGTTTGTTGGGCTTGCTTATGTGGTGTTGAACGATAGAATGTTATTCCTCCGATATTGTATTTTTTGATATACTCACTGACTTCTTCGAAATAAGCTCCTCCAGGATTATTGGCGCGTAACATGAATAACTGGGCAATTTTTTCATCAGTACTTAATGAATTGAAAACAGAATCAACCCATAAGCTATCCGCATAATTGTTATTATTAATTATTGTATTCTGGGAGTAAGAATTAACAGAAAAACCCGTTATAATTGTGAAAATAAAAATAATGGGCAAATGCAAGTTTATATTTTTATCTTTCATTGGGATTGATTTAAAAGAATTTGTAAAATTAGATATATTTTGGAAAAAGTGGAATTAAATCAGAATAATGCAATAGTAAAAAATAAATATTGTGATAAGTTTTCCATATTTATTAACAATTGTTTTTTTTCGAATTGATTTAATTTATTTTTGAAAAAAAATGACTATGCCAGATTACGAATATTTAAATAAAATATCTACACAGGTACGAAGAGATATCATCAGAATGGTACATGATGCTAAATCCGGTCATCCCGGAGGGTCTTTGGGATGTGCCGATTTTTTTGTTGCCCTTTATTTTCATGTATTAAGGCATAATCCAGGTAATTTTACGATGAATGGAAAAGGGGAAGATGTATTTATTCTGTCCAATGGTCATATTACACCGGCTTATTATAGTGTATTAGCCAGGACTGGTTACTTCGATAAAAAAGAACTGGGAACTTTCAGAAAGATAAGCTCAAGATTACAGGGTCATCCTTCAACCTATGAGGGATTGCCAGGAGTAAGAATTGCTTCAGGCTCATTGGGCCAAGGTTTATCAGTGGGTATTGGTTCTGCACAATCAAAGAAATTAAATAATGATGACCATTTGGTTTATGTTTTAACAGGGGATGGGGAACTGGAAGAAGGTCAAATATGGGAGGCTGCTATGTATGCTCCTGCTCATAAAGTTGATAATCTGATAGTAACTGTTGATTATAACAAGAAACAGATTGATGGACCTGTTGACTGTGTGATGCCGTTGGGTGATCTAAAAGCTAAATGGGATACCTTTGGATGGTTGGTAACAGAGATGGATGGTCATAATATGGAAGAAATTAACCAAACGTTAACTTTTGCCAGGAATAATACAGGAAAGGGCAGACCTATTATCATTCTTATGCACACTGAAATGGGCTATGGTGTTGATTTTATGATGGGTACGCATAAATGGCATGGCGTAGCACCAGATGATGAAGAAGCGGAAATAGCATTATCACAATTGGAAGAAACAATAGGTGACTATTAATATAGTGTATTTTTGTTTAAAACAATTTTAAAATACGGCTTTGTATCAATATTTATAATAAGCTCTTTATCATTAAGGGTACAGAACATTAACGATAAAGAAAAAGAGGTTCCCTTAACCCGAATTCTATTTGTATTTGATGGGTCACAAAGTATGTATGCCACCTGGCAAAGCGACAGAAAAATTAAAATAGCCCAAGAGCTTTTATCGAAAATACTTGACAGCTTAAAAAACGTTGAACATCTTGAATTGGCTTTGCGTGTTTATGGTCATCAATATCAATATCCTCCCCAGGTATGTGATGATACCCG
The DNA here is from genome assembly GCA_964550205.1 of uncultured Bacteroidales bacterium. Taxonomy (GTDB): domain Bacteria; phylum Bacteroidota; class Bacteroidia; order Bacteroidales; family JAIOZK01; genus JAIOZK01. The sequence continues at coordinate 29,970 of CAZJYD010000006.1, read as the reverse complement.
TCTTGAAGTTCCATTCGGGAAGAATAATATAAATCAAATAAAACATCGATTAAAATCAATTACCCCCAAAGGAACTACTCCTATTGCTTATGCATTAGAAGAAGCCGGAAAGGATTTTACTCCGTGTAAGGACTGCAGGAATATAATAGTTCTGATAACTGATGGGATTGAGGAATGTGGAGGTGATCCTTGTGAGGTGTCAAGGGAATTGCAGGAAAAAGGATTAGTACTTAAACCTTTTATTATAGGTATTGGAAGGGATTTTAGTGATGCATTTGATTGTGTGGGGAATTATTTTGATGCTACAAGTGAGGAGCAGTTGCAAACAGCATTGAAAACTGTAGTATCACAGGCTCTTAATCCAACAACTGCCCAGGTAAATTTACTTGATGAAAATGCAAAACCTACTGAAACTAACGTTAATATGACTTTTTATGATGATGTTTCAGGTGAGGTGAAATATAATTTTATTCATACAATAAACAGTAAGGGATTTCCGGATACTCTTTATCTAGATCACTTACTGACCTATGACTTGGTTGTTCATACCATACCTCCCAAAAGAAAAGATAATTTTAAATTAACACAAGGAAAGCATAATATAATATCTCATGAAGCACCACAGGGATATTTAAAACTTGAAATTGAAACGCCTTCCAGTGGAATGAAAAATATACAATGTATTGTCAGAGAGCATGGTAAAATGAAAACTATTAATGTGCAAAATGTTGGTCAAACAGAAAAGTATATTGTAGGTAAATATGATTTGGAAATACTTACTTTACCAAGAATTTATGTGGATAATGCAGAAGTAAAACAAAGTTATACTACAACAGTTAAAATACCTGTCTCAGGAATTGCAGTAATAAACAAAACAGCCTATGGGTACGGAAGTTTATATATAATAAGAAATGGAATATTAGAATGGATTTATAATTTCAGAGATGATAATCCTTATCAGGAATCGTTAATTTTACAGCCTGGCAAGTATATGGTTGTATTCAGAAGCAAATATTTGGATAGAGCTATTTACTCAATTGAACGAGCTTTTACTATTGAATCAGGAAAATCAACAAATGTAAAATTATATAGTAACTAATGTTTAAATCAACAGAAACAAAAAAAGATACAGACGTATTGATGAAAAAATACACAGTTACCGATCTTAAAGATACAAGATCGGGATTTGGTGATGCTTTGCTTGATCTGGGCAGGAGAAATGTTGATATTGTAGCCTTGTGTGCGGATTTAACAGCATCAGTAAAAATGCATCATTTTGCCAAAGAATTTCCCGATAGATTTTTTCAGGCAGGAATCGCCGAAGCAAATATGATGGGCGTTGCAGCTGGCCTTACTATAGGTGGGAAAATACCTTTTGTAGGTAGTTTTGCTAACTTCGTAACCGGAAGAGTTTTTGACCAGATCAGGCAGTCAATAGCATATTCAAATAAAAATGTAAAAATTTGTGCATCGCATTCTGGTCTGACATTGGGTGAAGATGGCGCGTCACACCAAATCCTTGAAGATATTGGTATGATTAAAATGCTTCCAAATATGGTAGTGATAAATACATGTGATTATAATCAAACCAAAGCAGCCACTTATGCTATTACAGATTATACAGGTCCGGTATATCTGCGTTTTGGCAGACCAAAAGTTCCCAATTTTACACCCAAAGATGAGGATTTTAAAATCGGCAAGGCATTAATGATGAATGAGGGTACGGATGTTACAATATTTGCAACAGGACACCTTGTATGGAAAGCTGTTGAAGCCGGAATGATATTAATAGACCAGGGTATAAGCCCGGAAATTATTAATATTCATACGATAAAGCCGCTGGATGAGAAAGCAGTGCTGGATTCAATAATTAAAACTGGATGTGCTGTGAGTGCAGAAGAACATCAGATAAATGGCGGCTTGGGAGACAGCATTGCACAACTATTGGCAAGAAAAATGCCTGCTCCAATGGAAATGGTTGCTGTTAAAGATGTATTTGGTGAGAGTGGTAAACCAGATGAACTTTTAAAGAAATTTAACCTTGATACACCTGATATAGTTGATGCAGCAATTAGATCAATGTCGAGGAAAAAACATTAAAAAAATTATTTATTAAATATTGCTACCCTAATATCTGATTATTTTTCAACATCTCCATGAATTATTTTAACAAGATAGTTTAGTAATTATATTTTTCAGGAAAATGAAAATATTCATTACAGGATATATATGCTCCGGTAAAACATCAATAGGGAAAAAACTGGCAGAAAAACTTGAATTGCATTATATTGATATGGACAAATGTTTTGAAAATAAGTATATTACTTCTATTAGTGAATTTTTTAATACATATGGTGAAAAAAGATTCCGGGAACTTGAAAAGAAAATACTTATAGGCTTAATTAAAAAAGAAGATACAGTAATATCAACCGGTGGTGGAACTCCCTGTTACCTGAACAATATGGAAATAATTAAACAAAGTGGTATTTCAATATATCTTAAGATGAGTGTTGATTCCTTAATGAAAAGAATACTAAATTCAAAAACCAATCGCCCCCTATTAAATGATGTTAAAGAAGAAAAGTTGGAAAACCATATATCCAATCAGTTAAGTGAAAGGGAGAAATATTATAAGCAATCCGATATTATCGTTAATAATGAAAATACCAGCATTAATGAAATAGTTGCCTTAATCAGGAATTTTAAAAGAATGAAGTAAAGCTATATTTTCCAGATGTCTGGTATGAGGGAACATATCAATTGGCTGCATTTTGATTATCTCATATTTATCCTTAAGTAAAGCAATATCTCTTGCCTGAGTAGCTGGATTGCAGCTAATATAAACGATCTTTTCGGGATTAATTTCAAGTATTTTATTGATAACTTTGGGATGCATCCCTGCTCTTGGTGGATCAGAAACAATGATATCAGGTTGGCCGTTTTCTCTTAGGAATTCATTATTTAAAACTTTCAAAATATCACCAGCAAAAAAATATGTATTTTTTAGTTGATTTAATCGTGCATTTGCCTTTGCATCTTTTGTAGCAGAATCTAAATATTCTATGCCAATAACTTTTTTTGAATAAGAAGATAAATAATTTGCTATTGTGCCGGTGCCTGTGTATAAATCATATACAATTTCTTTTCCAACAAGAGCAGAATACTGTTTGGTTATTTTATAAAGTTTATATGCCTGTTGGGAATTTGTTTGATAAAAAGATAATGGACCAACCCTGAAAGTTAGTTTTTTTAATGATTTTTCATTACAAGGCATTTCTTCAGAAATATAGGAAGTTCCATAAAATAAAACAGGTGATAAGTCAGAGATATCATCATTCTTCTTGCCATTTATAACATAGTAAAGACTTGTTATTTCTGGAAATCTTTTGATCAGATCATCCAGAATACTGTATATTTTTTCTTTATCTTCATAACATAAAACAAGAATTACCATCACCTGATCAGTTGATGATGTTCTGATTATTACATTTCTGAGGAAACCTGTTTGAGATCTTATATCGTAAAATGAATAATCGTGCTGTAGTGCATATTCTCTCAACGCCAGTCTTATATAGTTTGACGGATCTTTTTGCAAGTGACATTTATTTATATCCAAAACTCTGTCGAACATACCTGGTAGATGAAATCCAAGTGCTTTCATTCTGTCTTTTTCCTGCCGGTTTTGATCATCACCCGTAAGCCACCTGTTATTCGAAAAAGTAAAATCCAGTTTGTTCCTGTAATAAAATATGTTTTCGGAAGGAATTATTTTCGAATCGAAGGGTGGTTTTATATTTGCGATTTTATAAAAGGCGTCTTCTACTTGTTTCTGTTTATAGAATATTTGATGTTTATACTCCATATTTTGCCATTTGCAACCACCGCATAAACCAAAATGCTCACAAACCGGTTCTGTTCTTTTGCTTGACTTTTTATTTATTTTGATTGCTTTCCCTTCCATATACGACTTTTTGCGTTTTGTAATTTGAACATCAATAATATCACCGGGAACAACAAATGGTATAAAAACCACCTGATTATCTATGCGGGCAATAGCTTTGCCTGTAGAACCGGTATCCAACACTTCGATATTCTTATACTGAGGTAATTGTTTTCTCTTTTTAGTCATTCTTTTTATTTAGAAGATTACAAAAATATATATTATCATTAGCTTTGTATTAAATTATTAAGATTATGAAAGTACTACCAATTGACAAAGTTCACAAAGCAGATGCTTATACCATAGAAAACGAACCAATTAAATCTATTGATTTAATGGAGAGGGCAGCTACGAGATTCTATAAATGGGCCAGGCAAAGAATTAATAAAGAAAAAACTGTTAAAGTAATTGTAGGTCCTGGTAATAATGGCGGTGACGGATTAGTTGTGGCAAGATTGTTTTTGAATGATGGCTTCAACGTGGAAGTATATATAATAAGATTTACAAAAAAGGAATCGGATGATTTTGCTACTAATCTGAAAAGATTAAAGCAACATCAGGATATAAAGATCAAAGAAATATTTGAAAATGATAAATTTCCGGTTTTTTCAAAAAATACTGTTATAATAGATGCAATATTCGGTTCCGGATTATCCAAACCGGTTAAAGGTTTTATTGCAGAAGTCATAAAATCAATAAACAGCAGTGATGGAATTGTCATTTCTCTGGATATGCCTTCAGGTCTTTTTGCTGATAAAACATCCATCAATACTGGCGGATCTATTGTAGAGGCTGATTATACCTTGTCATTTCAATTTCCCAAGCTTGCTTTTTTCTTTCCCGAGAATGATAAATATCTGGGAAGGTGGGATGTTGAGTCGATAGGACTCCACCCTGGTTATATCCAGTCGGTTGATGTGAAAGACTATTATCTTGTAAAAGAAGATATCAGGGAAAATATTAAATCAAGGAATAAATATTCACACAAAGGTCATTTCGGTCATGGATTGCTTATTTCAGGCAGCTATGGAAAAATGGGTGCCGCTGTACTGGCAACAAAAGCTGCACTTAGATCCGGAGCAGGTTTAATAACTACACATATTCCTGTAAAAGGTTATGATATAATTCAAACTAGTATTCCTGAAGCTATGGTAAGCCTTGATCCTTCGGAAACGGTTTTTTCAAATCCTCCTGATCTTACTGCCTTTAATGCTATTGGAATAGGCCCGGGAATAGACAAGTCGGAAAATACCATGAAAGCGTTAAAACTGCTTATACAGAATTCAAATGTACCGATGGTTTTCGATGCTGATGCAATTAATATACTTGGAGAGAATAAAACATGGATTTCTTTTGTTCCCAAAGGATCTGTATTTACACCACATCCCAAAGAGTTTGAAAGATTAGCCGGAAAATGGTCTGATGAATTTGAACGTAATAAAATGCAACGAGAGTTCTCATTTAAATTTCAGTCATATGTATTATTAAAAGGGGCTCATACAGCTATTACCACTCCTGACGGAAGATGCTATTTCAACTCCACCGGCAATCCGGGTATGGCAACAGGTGGAAGCGGGGATGTTCTGACAGGGATAATTCTGGGATTGCTCTGTCAGAGATACACATCACTGGAAGCCAGTCTTATTGGAACATTTATCCATGGGTTAGCCGGGGATATAGCAACGGAAGATTTGAGTGAAGAAACATTGATTGCAGGAGACCTGATAAATTATTTAAGCCAGGCATTCAGGGAACTAAAAAAATAATGAATAATACTATACTACAGGTTCAGTTTCTAAAAAGTCTTCTTCAACCTTAAGGTTATCTATGATAAAATTTTGCCTGTCTGGTGTGTTTTTTCCCATATAAAATGAAAGCACATTGTGTATTGAATTATTGCTTTTCATAATAACTGGTTCAAGACGAATATTACTTCCAATAAAATGATGGAATTCATCAGGTGATATTTCTCCCAAACCTTTAAAACGAGTTATTTCCGGTTTAGGATTTAATTTTTCAATAGCTTTAATTCTTTCTTTTTCAGTATAGCAATAAATAGTTTCTTTTTTGTTTCTTACCCTGAAAAGAGGTGTTTGTAATATATAAAGGTGTCCCGACTTCACAAGATCAGGGTAGAACTGAAGAAAGAAAGTAAGTAACAACAAACGTATATGCATACCATCAACATCAGCATCAGTAGCAATTACCACATTATTATAACGAAGATTATCTAATCCGTCTTCTATATTCAGTGCAGCTTGCAGAAGATTAAATTCTTCATTCTGGTAAACTATCTTTTTGCTGAGACCATAACAGTTCAATGGCTTTCCCTTAAGACTGAAAACAGCTTGCAAATTAACATCTCTGGCTTTAGTTATCGAACCGCTGGCAGAATCACCCTCGGTTATAAATAATGTTGATTCAAGCCTTTTTTCATGATCACTATTTAGGTGTATCCGGCAATCACGCAATTTTTTATTGTGCAACTTTGCTTTTTTAACACTTTCCTTTGCGAGTTTCTTTATACCGGCTATTTCCTTACGCTCTTTTTCAGATTGCTGTATTTTTTTTAACAATGCATCTGCTGTATCAGGATGTCTATGGAGGTAATTATCAAGGTTGCGTTTAATAATATCATTAATATAATTTCTTATCGTCATGCCATTGGGTTCCATATACTGCGAACCCAGTTTTGTTTTGGTCTGTGATTCAAAAACAGGTTCTATGATCTTGATGCTTAACGCAGCAAGTATTGAAGTTCTGATATCACTGGTTTCAAAATCCTTATTGTAAAAATCCCTTACCGTTTTTACAATAGCTTCGCGAAAAGCTGACTGATGTACTCCGCCCAAGGGTGTATGCTGACCATTAACAAATGAATAATATTCTTCACTGTATTGTTTGGAACTATGGGTAAAGGCGATTTCAAGATCATCTTCCTTGATATGGATAATAGGGTAGAGGGTATGTCCGTTACCATTAAGATTCCTTTCCAGCAGGTCGAGCAATCCGTTCTTTGCCTTCATTTTCATACCATTGAAAACAATGGTAAGTCCATAATTCAGAAAAGCATAATTCCAAAGCAGCTTTTCAACGTATTCATCAATAAAATGGATGTTTCCGAATATATCAGGGTCGGGTATTATTGTTACAATTGTTCCGGGATCTTCTTCAGCTTTAACAATTGAACGTTCTGATATCAATTCTCCGCGGTCATATTCAACTATTTTCGTTTTACCTTCACGGATTGATTGAACCTTAAAATAAGAAGACAAAGCATTTACAGCCTTTGAACCCACGCCATTTAAGCCTACCGCTTTTTTAAATACTTTGGAATCGTACTTGGCACCGGTATTTATTCTTGAAACACAATCTATAACTTTTCCCAGAGGTATCCCCCTGCCATAATCCCTTATCTGTACTTGCTTTTCACTTATGCTGACTTCAATTTTCTTGCCGTATCCCATTAAAAATTCATCAACGGAATTATCCATAATTTCCTTAATAAGTACATAAATACCGTCGTCAGGTGAACTGCCGTCACCAAGTTTGCCAATATACATCCCGGGACGCAGGCGTATATGTTCTTTCCAGTCAAGAGACCTTATACTTTCTTCCGTGTAATTTTTTACTGCATTAATCATAATTATTACAAAAATAAAAACGTAAAAATTATATTTATTGTCTAATTAATAAATTTATCAAGGGTTTGCTGTTAATAAGTTTTTAAGTGTGGGTGATTATTATTTCTTTATTATTTATCGAAATGATATTTCTTTAGTTGATAATAAAAAAAACAAAAATCATTTACAGAAGGAATAAACTCTTTTATCCTTGCTTTGGAAATTATTACGAACATTATGAAATGATAAACTGTGCTGGTGAAATAAGCAATAGTTACAGATAAACCGGCACCGATAATACCAAAGCGCGGGATTAAAATAAATGCTGTTAATACAGTGGTTACTAAACCACATGCCGATGATATCATATTATATTTGGGCTTGCCTATGCCTGAGAAATAATGAGCAAAGATCATAGAAGCTGAAATGGATAAAACTCCTATGCTTAAGCTTAGAATAACAGGGCGTATATTTCTGAAATCCTCACTGAAAACATAAACAAAAAAATCTGTTGGTAAAATGAGAATAATTAATAAGGCCATGAATGTAATAAAAAGTGTGAACTTTAAAAGCCTTATTGTCAGTACTTTTGCATATTCCATATCCTTACAGTTGGAAATTCTGGAAAACTGAACCAAAGAAATACTTTGTCCGAGTATTCTCAAACCCTCGGTTAGTTGAACTGAAGCTGAATAAACACCCAACGAGCCTAAACCTATAAATGATTTTATTACAAAATAACTTAAGCGTTTGTTGGTGAGATGTATAATATTAGCAAGTTGGGTCATTGAGCCATATGAATAAATTTGTTTAATGGATTTCCATACATTAGTAATTTCTCTGAAATTAATATTCCTGAAAATAGCTAACAGCCCGGTAAGCCAAGATAGACCAAGAGAAAAATACATAGCAATAACATATGAAATAACCTCATGTTTATCAAAAATAAATATATTCACAGAAAGAACTGCAGTTAAAACAATTATTTGAAGGGAAAAGATCAGATTGTACCTTTTTATTTTTTCCAAACCCAGAAGAATATTATAGTTGGCAAGCGTATAGGCATATAGTATTGATAATATAAGAATATGCTGTTCATAACCGGTTGCAATTAAGTCATTATATAAATTAGGAAATAATGATAAAAAAAGAAAAATAAGATAAAAAATACAGATAACAATTAATGTCCATAAGTAAGATATTATCAGTAAAGCAGTAATTTTTATTCTTGAGGTAAAATAGACAAGAGCACTGCCTCCGATAAAATCATTGATCAATAATATTATTGTAATATCCAGTATAATTAAGCTGATGGTTCCTACACCTTCCTTGCCTAAATAATTGGTAGTAATCCAAAGTATAAGGAAAGTCAGCCCTGCATTGAGCAGCCTTGTGCCGGTAGTTCCCAATATTTTGTTCAGCATAATATCAATGGTAAAATATGAAGATAATGTCGTCTTCAATAAAAATTTATTCAAGACAAATAACTAATCAATAAACATCTTTATTTTGCTAATAAATTCATTATACTTGTGATAACTTTATTATTACTTATTATGAGGCAGTTGTATTATTTGCTGATTGTTTTGTGTTGATTGTAAATTATTTTCTAAATGATTCTTATATTCAAAAAGTTTCTCATTTTTCAAATATGGTAATAATCTACAATCTTTTATTATTATTTTTTGATATTCTATTTTTTTTGTAGGTTTTGGTATATAAAAATATTTTGATAATTTTTCCCAATCTCTGTTTCTAATTGTGATAATATCATTTAAATAGAAACTTACCCATATATTTCCTATTTTGGAATTAGAATTAACAATTTTAAGTTTTTCTTCGCTAATTCTTTTATATGTTTCATCTATTTCGAATCCAATGAAGTTGCGGCCGAGTCTTTTTGCTGAAATAGCTGATGTTCCAGTTCCTAGAAATGGATCTAAAATAATATCATTTTCATCAGTTGTTGATAAAAGTATTCTATCAAGTAAATGAATCGGTAATTGACATGGGTGTGGATCTCTGTTTTTATTATGCTTTATTCTATGTATGTCAGTCCAAACATCTGAAACTAATGGGCCAAAAGGATGTAATTCATTTTTTTTGCCACCGTAATCTTTTAATAAATAACCGTGTTTTCTCTCTCTTTTATGCGGATGTCTTAATTCATAAATTTTTGCCCCTTTCTGTTGTTTTGTATAAAACAAAATTCCATAATGTGAAGGTTGTAGTGATTTTCCCATCGGAGCAGTTGGGGCATCCCATGAAATCCAATGTTTAAAAAATGCATATTTATTTAAATAATTTGCATAAAATGTTAACCATTTAGGAATATTATGTAAAAAAATTGAACCCGTGGGTTTAGTAACTCTAACCATTTCATAAATCCATTTCTCACCCCATTTCAAATATTCCTGAATTGCTAAACTATCATTATAGCTTTTATAGTTTTTTTTTAAATTAAAAGGTGGATCTGCAAATGTTATATTAACAGAATTATCTGGTAGGGTTTTAAGCAATTTAAGACAATCACCTAAAGTTACTTTATTTAAATATTTTTTAATCATTGTTTTTAATAGATTACTAACTTATTTTATGAATTAGCTATTTATAACATTTTGTATTTTACTCATAATAAGTTTCTTTTAACAAATTCTCAAATCTTTTTAGTTCATCCTTGTGAAAAGTGAAAACATCCTCATAAGCATTTACCATTCTATATAAATCTCTTTTACGCACATACCAACCTATTCCATCAATAAGGCCAATAAATTTTGCTTTTGGATAATGTTTTTTTATCAAAGAATCAATTGAAATCTCAGTTTTCGATTTATCACCTTGTCCTGATGATGTTGTTGAAAGAAATGAACTTTCAACAATTATTAATGGATCTAGTTTATTTGGAATAATAAAATCCATAGTTCTTTTATTGTCTGGGGCATAACTTATTAATTCATTTAAATCACCTTTTTCATATGGTATTGCTAGCTTCTTGAGTATGTGGTCAATAATTGTTTCTGGATTGTTTTTTCCTTTTGCGGATCTTGAACCTTTCTCTTTGTATCTAGCAAGTGTATCAAGTAATGCGTTAGTATCAAAATTAAGTTTTTCAATGCTTAATTTTTGAAATTCAAACGTTGGTAATGTTTTTTTGAAGAATTCAATTGAACTACCTTCATAAAAAATATTTACTAAACATTTTCTGAAATATTCATTCTCAGCAATTAAATTCTCAATTTTTGATGTTCCCCATTCTGAAATTTCACTACTAATATTTTTTTCTTTATACCAATTATTCTTAAAAGTAAATTCATTTAGTTCGTCATCATTAACAATGCGAATAACAGTTATCAATCTTTTTAAACTTTCATTCGAGAATCCTGTAATTGCAAGTAATGCTCTTAATCCTATACTTTTTTTATACTTTAGAAATTGCTCAAAAACATCTTTTGAACAACCTTTGCTTCTTACTTGATTTTTTAAATGAAGAATTGTTTCTTTGACTGAAAAGATATGCTTTTCATAATTATCTTCAAACTCTTCATCAAAATAATAAAAGGTATTTTTAGTAATTACGGTGCCATATTTTTCATCAGTTGATTTTCTCATCACTTATTGCTTTTCAAAAATCAAGATATATTCTTCTTTCATGGTATTTCGCATTCCTTTAATAGGTTTCAATATGCTTTTTACTAACTTAAGTTTATACTTTTTTGCAGAATTTATTATAGTTTGCTCTAAACGTATTCCTCCAGTTTGGTTTGTATTCGAACCTATTATAATAGTGAAATACTTATGCTTTTTCAAAACTCTACCTATTTCGGAACAGACTATATCCATATCCTTAAAATAATTTTCTAGCTTTTCTCCTTTACAAGAACCTCTTAAACCAATTAATTTATTTTTTAGTGTTTTAGTGTCATATCCCAAATATTCTAATTGATTTTTGTCGTTTTCCACATAGTCAATTGCAAAAGAATATGGAGGAGATGTTATAACGCTATCAATTGAATTATTGTCTAATTCGATACATAAAGCACTCGAATTTTTTAAAACAATAGACTCTCCTAATTTAATTGAATTAATATATTTATTTTTTCTTACACTTTTAACAGTTTCAATGTATCTGCTTAAGACTTTACTAAATAATTCTTTATGCGATGAATTCGTAACCCTTGTAGAATAACCATAAGCATCTAGAAAAGCTAATAATGCTAATTTATATACTTTTTGTTTTTCTTCATCTTTAATTACTTTTATTCTGTTTAAAATATTCTTTTTTTTAAAAAACGAAAATAAATCGTCAGCATCAAATTTTATAGTGTTTAGTAATTCCAAATCAATTGTTAATGCTAGGCATTTAGTATCTATCATTAATTGACAAAATGGGCTTATGTCAATTGCGTAAGAGTTTATTCCCATTAACATGCATTCAACATTTGTCGTTCCACTGCCTGCCATAGGATCCAATACTGTTTCACCTTTAGTTACCCCTGTTATGTTTAGAATACCTTTTATTAATTGTGGATGAAATTTACCACGATATGGGAACAAGCTATGGGTTGCATATCCAGTAGCGAATTGTCCATTCTCAAAATATGCTTTTGTTTTATAATTCCTGTTTTTGTTTATTTTTTTTGAGTAGTCAGAATACATTAAAAAGTGATTTGAATAAAAACCATCTTTAGATTTAATAAATGCTGTTTTTTCTAATAATTCTTCAGGAGGTAATACTGAATACTCTATAAACGACATTTCAAATTCAAATATTTCTGTTACAGAAGGTAATAATTCTATATTACTACCAAATAATACTTCTTTAGCTTTGTTTAATTCATAAAACCTTTTCATATTGTAAAGATACAAACTTTCCAATTATTCTTTCAAGATTGTTTAAACATTATTAATGAATCCTGTGCAGTAAATTATTTGTGAAAGAACTTTTCTATCTTATTTCCAATCTGATAATAAAGATTCGACCAAAGAAAAACAAATCGCTTACCGTCAATAACGATAAGATTATCAATCCTGTTGATTGTATGTATTCCTTTGTTAAAATCAGAATCCGGAACAGGACTAATTGAATTAACATAACTTTCTTCAAATAGATCTGGAGTAAGTTTTTCAACTTTGTTGATCACTATTTTTTTACCATAGGTTCCCGCATTATCCTGCACAGGCCGGTATAGGATATTATTTATATAAACGAATTTTCCTGCCGGTCTTGATGAACATACATCTGTTTTTACAGGATTATTTTTATGAGGCTTGAATTCGTCAAATAGATTTTTTGAATAATAAATATATAAGTTAACGCTAGGATTGTCTTTCTTGGTAAAAAACAAATACCACATGTTTTCATGATTAACAAGGGTACTGTCAATAGCATCAATTTTATCGACCAATATTTTTTCAAAGGCAAATTTCATCTTCTCGGGTAAAAACCGGTAAAGCCTGATTTGTTTCTTTTCAAAACTCTCAGGAATCATATAAATTGTATTATCATGTTTAAAAACAAATGGATAAGCCAGATGAAAAGGTTCATTCAAGGCTGTTTGAAAGTTGCCGAAATTTTTTGATTCCGGATTAAATTTTGAAATTGTAATATTACCTTTTCTATTTTTATATGAATATTTTTCTATTAGAAGAAATATATCATTATTATATTTGAACAAAAATGGATCCGCTAAATATTCCTTTTTTGATTTTTTGGTAAACCAGGTTAAATTCCTGTTATTTAATTCAATGTTTGGATAATCAACAGGATGTACACAAAATGCTACATTCCAGTCCTCTATCCTGAATAATTCGTTTAAATGAAATCTGATTTTATTACAAACCATCAAACACAAGAATCTTAACATTTTCAGATTGGAAGGGATATGGTAAATGGGGACATTGGTTTTACTTTCATATGATTTGAAAGTATTATTTTCAATGGAATTACAAACTTGCAGAGGCCATGAAACACTCTGATAATATATCTGATCTATGTTTGCTGAATAACTGTGTTTGATGGTTCTGTAGTAACCTTTTTTTAAAATAATTCCTGCGTCAAGGTTTTCTGTTAGCTGCTGAAGTATGATCCCGTTAACAGGATCATTTTTATATATTTCCCAGAATCCCGGAGGTCCGCCCCGGTATTTCTGCTCGTCATCATGATGGAATGACCAGATGCCATAGGTTGAACATTTTAAAATATCGCCTTTTAATATATTGAAACCAAATCGAAGGATAAAATCAAGCTTATGATCTGTTATTTTTATAATATCATCGGGCAAGAAACGATCCGTAAATTTACCTTTTTCTGTTTTGCAATATATGATCTTATTATCAGAAACTAAATTCTTAATCGATGTGCTTTGCTTAGATTTTGGTTTCAGGATAAAACGATTATAAATATTAAATAATAGATGATTGTATTGATAATGCAGGATTTTTGATGTAAAGGATCTTTTTGTTTTGGTATTATAATTAAGTATTATCAGCTTTAATTGAATGCCTTTATTAATAAGATATTGTATGGTAAGAGATTGCCAGTGTTCAAGGTAAAGAGAATTACACATTATTCCAAACGAATTTATCCTTTTGGGACTATTGTTACTTTTATTGTTTGGAACGTGTTTCTCCATAAGGTTTTTGTGATAGAACAAATTTATAACAATTAATTGTATTACTTTTATTATTTATAAATAAGCAATAATGCCTGGATTTACATTTTTATTCGACAAAGAAGGAAAGATTGGCTTTAATAATAAAAAGATTGATAAGGCACTTGATCTGTTGAAGATGAATAAGTCTTATTCGACTAAAATATTGTATAAAAATAACCTTATTTTTATTGCAACTACTTCTTATAATGATTATCCGTTGCATTTTTTTGAAAATGATGAATACCTGATTTATGTAGAAGGATTAATTTATAACAAAACAAATCAGAATGAAATTTTTCTCGAATTGATCTCCTTAGCCCGGGAATTATTTAAAAGGGGATTATCCGATACAGTATTATTTGAAGAATGGATTAAAAAAGCTGATGGGGATTACGTAATCATTGCACTATCAAAGAAAACAAATCAGCTTTTATTATTCAATGATATCTTAGGTCGTTTGCCCGTTTATATTTCTGAAACTAATAATCAATTGATTATTTCAAGAAATATAGGTTTTATTACACGCTATCATAATATTAAACCTGATAATTATGGAGTTGCAACATATTTGCTAACCGGTTATACATGGGGCGATAAGACTATTTTTAAAGATGTTGCATATATTCAACCCGGAACATTGTTTTACCTGACAACAAAACGTGGGGTAGTTTCTAAAAAGCTGGTTAGCTTTAATTTCGATGAAAAAGCACTGTATGATGATAACAGTGAAAAACTAACAGATCATCTGCATGAGTTATTTCTGCTGTCTGTAAAGTACAGAATGAAAACAGGCAGGAAAAATGTACTTTCACTGAGCGGAGGCCTTGACTCACGTGCAATTGCCGGTGCATGTGCTCAGTTAGGTATTGATATTGACTGTGTGACTTTTTTGGATAATCAGAAAGAACTTTTAAATGATATTAAAATAGCCGGTGAGATTGCATCATCATTTAATTATGCTTTAAGGCAGGTTCAATTGGAGCAACCTTTAGGAAAGCATTTCTCTGAATTACTTGAAATTAAGAATGGTTTGAACTACCTGGACATGGCTTTTATAATTCCTTTTTTTAAACAGATTAGTCAGGACAATATGATTTATATTACGGGTGATGGTGGTGATAAAGTCCTGCCTGATCTTAGCCCGGTAAAGAAAATATCAACTACGGAAGGTTTATTAAAATACATTATTAAAACCCAAAATGTTTTTCGTTTTAATGACCTTTCTAATCTTTTAAATATTGATAAGAAAAGTTTTAAAGAATATCTGATCGAACATCTAAATACATATCCTGAAAAAAATATGAATAACAGATATATAAGGTTTTTGTTTTATGAGCGAACCAGAAAATGGCTTTATGAAGGGGAAGACAGAAACCGTCATTATTTCTGGAGCGTTTCACCATTTTATTCATACCCGTTATTTGACCTGTCGATGAAAATTCCGGAACAATTAAAAAGGAATTATAAATTGTACAGGCAGTTTTTTGATAAAATATCACCTGAATTGAATATAATAAAAAATGCAAATTGGGATATAGCGTTAACCAACAAAAAGTTAAGAATATTCCTGCTTAAACAAAAAATTAAAACGCATTTACCTGATATAATTAAAAAAATACTTAAATATGATTTCAAAAGACATAATTTTATTAAAGATAACGGAGAAGCACAATCAGTTGTTTGTTATATAAAACAGCTTCACTCGGATAACTCGTTTAATGAAATATTGAGAAATAATATTCCTTTTGCCATGAAAAGATTAAACAAAGATCAGTTTTATTTTCTGTTCACATTATCAAGTGCTTTTGAATTGATTGAAAATAAAAGGAGTGGTCTGCTAGATTATGAATATCATGAATTTATATAATTAAAATTGATATCCCCAAATTAGGGCTATATGGGAGTATTTCGGGGGATTACCTTTTTATATAAAGAAAAAAACTTCTTACCAACCACTTCTTTACTAAACTTTTTAATAGCTGTTTTTCTGATTTTATTTTTATCAAAGTACTGGTAATGGTCAAGAAAATAATTGATTGTTTCGAGCAACTGATCTTCATTTCCTTTTTCTATAAGGATGCCATTTTTGTCATTTACAACTTCCGAAATTCCTCCGACATTAGTTGCAATTACAGGAACACCGCAAGAAAAACTTTCATTAATCACAACAGGCATGTTCTCGTAATTGCTGAACATTACCATAAAATCAGATTCGTTGATAGAATTGACAAGGTCTCCATCTTCCAGTAGCCCATCAAAAAATGCGTGTCTATCTTTTATTTTAAGCTCAGAAGCATATTTTTTCAATTTTTCCAGATCAATCCCTTCGCCAATAAGTCGTATTTCGAAATCATTACGTTTATCAGATAATCTTTTAATAACACGCAATATGCCTGATATATTCTTTGAGCGGTCTTCAAAACAGGAAATATGGACAATTTGTTTATTATTACTCCTTTTATTCTGTTGGTCAATCTTAAAAAAATATGTGTCGACAACATTCGGAATAATCATGTAATTGTTATTTTTCAGATCATGGCTAAGCATGGATTGTTTTAGGTTTTCGGTAACAGTTGTTACTGCGGAAGCGTTTTTAACTATATGTTTTGTGATGAACTTTCTAAAGGCTCCATGATAAGTATCAACTATTGGCAAATATCTTGACCAGTGCTCGGTTACGATATATGGAGTTCCGTATAGTAATCTGTATATTAGGGCAATTAAACCCAAACGGGTTAAGATATTAACGTGGATAAGGTCAAAATCACCATTGGCTCTTTTAATAAGCTTAATACCTTTCATCACATATCTGTAATAGCGTATGCCTTTTAATACTTCACCGATTACAGGAAGATTTATTTTTAGAGTTTTATAATAGATCCTTATTGTAAAGACACCCTTTTTAGTATTGGTAATTATTTCATAATTTTTTTTAAATAATTTATCATCGGGATGAATATAAAGCACAGATACTTTACAAAATGCTGCAATAGCTTCAGCATGCCTTTCAACGAAAAGACCCGGCATAGGGTCATATCGGTGAGGGTACCATCGTGTGAGAAATAGTGAATGTATTTTTTGCTTATTTTGCATAGGCAGTTCTATAAAAAAACATCAGTTTTTATCGATATCTAATTCTTTTACATAACGAATTGCATTTCTTAATCTTTCATTATTAAGGCCATTAACAACCCTGAAATTAAATTTCCTTATGTTTAACTCGTTAAAATAAAGGTCAAAAAAGTATTTTCTAAGCTGAGGATGTTCTCTCATAGGGTCATATTCCCATGGTAAATCTATATCCATCAATAGGTAAAGATCATATACATGGTTTTTGATTTTGTCCAGGATCCACTTATGACACATCTTATATTTATATTCACTCCATATTTTAGTTATAATAAATTCAGTATCGCAAAATAAATATTTATTGGCTTCAGGTTCCAGCTTTTTTTCCCTTTTTAGCTGACCTTTGGCAATTTTCAGAATATCTTCTTTATTATAAGGCCTTTGAAGCTGATTAATATAATCTCTGGCATATTCGGGTACCCAAACAGTATTAAAGTGATTTGCAAGCTGTTCGGAGATCATTGATTTTCCTGTAGATTCAGGACCGGTGATAGCAATTTTTTTAAGCAATTCTTTTTTCCTTTTTTAAAATTCTGTGCCATTCTATATATCCCAATATTGCCAAAATTAAAAAGATGGTGAATTGAAGGCTTGTAAAAACAAGGTCTTTATAAAAATATAAAGGTATAGAGATTGCATCACCAATTATCCAGACAATCCAGTGTTCTATTTTCTTTAATGCCATAAGCAACATAGCAACAATAAACATGGCGGTTGTCAGGGCATCCCATAATGGTACGTTACTGTCGGTATGATTTTTCAGAAGGTAATATAAGAAAATAAAAGAAACAACGAATATTAAAATATTCAACAGATGATGTTTTACTTTGCATACACTGATAGGACGGCTTTCCTGTTCTCCGCCTTTTTTTGCCCACATTATCCAGCCGTAAATACTCATAATGAAATAAACCCCGTTAATTCCCATATCGGCATATAACCCTGCAAAATAGCACAGATAAACATAAATTAATACACTGATTATTCCGGTGGGATATAAAAGAATATTTGCCTTTTTTGCCAACCATACACTCAGTATTCCGAATACCACGGCGATAATTTCAAGCCAGCTTGTATTGGCTATATTCTGAATTAATGTATTGATTATTTCATTAAAATCCATTACGCTGTATTCATGTCTGCATTCACTATCTTTAAAACAAATACAGAATGAGGCAATTCAAATGACCTGTATATCTCATCAGTGACGACTTTCATTACATTGAAATAATCACCAAATACCTGTGAGCTCATACCACTTGTCTTAACAATAATATCATCATACTTATTTAATCTGTCAATAAATTCCCTGATAGGAGGGATGTATTCCTCCTTCAGAGGATAATAGCTTATTTCTATTGAAGTTTTCATGATCATATTTACTTTATTTCAAGATGTCAAAAGTACAATTTTAAAGAAATACTTAAATTTGAATGAGAATATTAAAGCAGTAAATGATATATAAATAAAAAATATTGATGAAAAATAAATATTTCGATTTAATAGAACAGAGTTATTATTTCCCACAGGAAGGCTTTGATCTCAGAGATAACTATCTGACATTTCACGGGGTATCCTTAAAATATCTTATTGAAAAATATGGTACTCCGTTCCGGTTTATTTATTTACCAAAAATAGGAGATCAGATAAAGAAAGTGCGTAATCTTTTTAACCGGGCTATTAAAAATAATAGCTATGGGGGAGACTATTATTTCTGTTATTGCACTAAATGCAATCACTTCTACCACGTAATAAATGAAGCATTAAAACATAAAGTTCACCTCGAAACCTCATCTTCATATGATATTGATTTAATTCTTAAACTCCATGAAAAGAAAAAAATTGATAAAAAGCGTATTATAATACATAATGGATATAAAACAGACGATTACCTGAAAAAAATAATTCACTTACTGGAATCAGGATTCAACAATTCAATCATAATACTTGACAGTACTAATGAGCTATACAGGCTATTAAATGCAAATACCGGGAGCAAATTAAAAATTGGTTTAAGAATGGCCATAAATGAAGAAGCGCAGTCTGCTTATTATACTTCCCGCCTCGGAATACCATATCCTGAAATTGCTGAATTTTATAGTAATTATATCCGTAGTAATGAAAATATTGAATTAAAGATGGTGCACTTCTTTGTTGATTCAGGCATTAAAGATACTCCATATTATTGGGGCGAATTTCAAAAAGCCTTAAAGTTATACATTGAACTAAAAAAGAATTGTGAAAATCTCAATGCTTTCAATTTAGGAGGAGGCTTTCCTGTTCGCAGCCATTTAGGTTTTGAATACAATTATGAATATATGATCAATGAAATTATTAGTAATATTAAAGATATATGCACCAGAGAAAATGTAAAAGAACCCGATATTTATACTGAATTTGGAAAATATACAGTAGGTGAATCAGGGGCAATTATTTTTAAAGTACTTGAGAAAAAACAACAGAATGATACAGAGCTATGGTATATCATTAATAATAGTTTAATGAATACAATTCCCGATACATGGTCGATACAGGAAAAGTTTATTTTATTGCCAATTAATAAATGGAATAATGAATACGGCAGGGTGAACATAGGAGGTATAAGTTGCGACCATTCTGATTATTATAATTCCGAAGACTTAAACCAGGAAGTGTTGTTACCGATTTATGACAGCAAGGATAAAGAACCACTTTATTTAGGTTTTTTTCATACCGGAGCATATCAGGATTCGGTCAGTGGATATGGAGGTATTAAACATTGCCTGATACCTTCTCCGAAACATGTAATAATCGACAGGGATGAAAAGGGAAATATTGTCGACCAGGTATACAGAGAAGAGCAGTCGGCAAATGAAATGTTCAATATTTTGGGATATAATGGTTAGCTATGAAAAATTTTGCAGGCATAGAAGATAAATACTCGTCATTTAAAAATGCTGCTGTTCTGCTGCAATCAATACCATACGATGGCACCAGCACCTGGGGTAAAGGATCAGATAAGGGATTCGGGTTTTTTCTTGAAGCATCAGAGAATATGGAGCTATACGATATTGAAACTGATTCGGAAGTTTATAAAAAAGGAATTCATATATTGCCGGAAATCAACGAAAAATCTTCACCTGAATCCTTATATAATAAAGTAAAAAATAAGACAAATGAATTGCTGAAAACAAATAAATTCCTTACTTTTTTCGGAGGGGAACATTCAATTAGTATTGGTGTTATTGAAGAATTCAGAAACAAATTTCCAAACTTAACAGTATTACAGCTCGATGCTCATGCTGATTTGCGGAGGAGCTATCTGGGATTGGAATACAATCATGCGTGTGCTCTTCATAAAGCCAGTCAGACTACGAATCTTATTCAGGTTGGTATCAGAAGCATGGACAGTGAGGAAAAACAATACCTGGATCCGGGTAAATGTTTCTTCGCCGGGGATATGTATGGCAAAACATCCTGGATAGATGAATCCATAAATCTCATGACGGAAAATGTTTATTTGACTCTTGACCTGGATGTTATAGATCCTTCAATAATGCCTTCAACAGGAACACCTGAACCGGGTGGTCTGGATTGGCACACTACTATCAGGTATTTGAGAAAAGTGTTTGAGATGAAAAATATCGTTGGTTTTGATATGGTTGAATTTGCACCGATTGATGGACTTACGGCTCCCGGATTCCTGGTAGCCAAATTATATTATAAGCTGCTTTCTTATAAATTTAACACCAAATAATATCATGGAAAGTAAGAAAAGTAATGTAAAAGCTTTTATGCTTAAACATTTCAGGCATTTTAATGCTGCAATCCTGGTTGATGCCGCAAAAGCTTATGAAGAGCAATTAGATCAAGGTAATAAGATGATGATAACTCTTGCCGGCGCGATGAGCACTGCTGAGTTAGGTAAGTCTTTGGCTGAAATGATCCGTCAGGATAAAATTCATATAATCTCATGCACAGGAGCCAACCTTGAGGAAGATATCATGAATCTGGTTGCCCATAATTATTACAGAAGAGTGCCCGAATACCGTGATTTATCACCTCAGCAAGAAAAAGATCTTGCAGAGAAAGGACTTAACAGGGTAACTGATACCTGTATACCGGAAGAAGAAGCATTCAGGAGGTTGCAAAATCATATTTATGTAATATGGAAAAATAATGAAAAGAAAGGGAGACGGCTTTTTCCTCATGAATATTTGTATAACCTACTAATGTCTGGTGAACTGGAAAAATACTACGAAATCGATCCTAAAGATAGCTGGGTTCTTGCAGCGGCAAAGAAAAACCTTCCTGTGGTTGTGCCCGGCTGGGAGGATTCTACAATTGGAAACATTTTTGCATCATATTGCATCAAAGGTGAACTAAAGCCATCAACTGTTAAATCCGGAATTGAATACATGACATGGTTAGCCAGTTGGTATATTGAAAATTCAAAGAAAAACGGAATTGGCTTTTTACAGATTGGTGGTGGTATTGCCGGTGATTTTCCTATTTGCGTGGTTCCGATGCTATATCAGGATTTAGAAAAAACCGGTACGCCATTCTGGAGCTATTTTTGTCAGATATCCGATTCCACAACGAGTTATGGCTCCTATTCTGGTGCTGTTCCTAATGAAAAAATTACCTGGGGTAAGCTTGATGTTAATACACCAAAATTTATTATCGAGTCGGATGCAACAATTGTTGCACCTCTTATTTTTGCATATTTGTTAAACTGGTAGCATTTTGCTATTTACAGAATGTAATAATAATTATTTCCACTTTCCTTTTATTGTATCGTGTTTCAGTGCCTTCTTTAACATTGATAAAAATTCGCTGCGCGGAATTGCTTTAGCTCCAAGTGATTTTAAATGCCGTGTTTCCTGCTGGCTATCAATAAGATCAAAATTCCACGATCTTAGTTTTTCTACAAGATGAAATAAAGCCACTTTCGAAGCATCCCGCTTTAGTGTGAACATCGACTCTCCGAAGAAGGCATGGCCAAGGGAAACGCCGTATAAACCTCCAACAAGCTCCCCTTTGTAATATGTTTCTACAGAATGACAATATCCTTTGTTATGAAGCCTGGTATATGCTTTTATCATTTCACTGGTTATCCAGGTTCCGCTTTGGTCTTTTCTCGGAACTTTGGCACAATGCTCAATAACTTCTTCGAAATTTTCATCTGTCTTGATATTGAATATTTTCTTATTCAATGTATTTCTCAGACTTTTAAATAATTTAAAATTATCAGGAAACAAGACCATCCGCGGATCCGGTGACCACCACATTATCGGTGAGCCTGATGAATACCATGGAAATATTCCCCTGGAATAGGCCAGTAAAAGTCTTTGAATACTGAGATCACCTCCTATGGCTAATAATCCGTTTTCATCAGAAAGTTCCGGATCAGGAAATACTAATTCATTCGATAACAAATATACAGGCATAGCACAAAAATACTGAATGAATAACAATGATGTCTGTGAAATTATAAGATTGTAATTTTGCCGGTTAATATGATTGTAGGATGGCATTAAGGTTTAGAAAATTGAATCTGAATGCAGGGGAGCAAAGAACTTTCAGGCTGCATACAATATATATGGCTATTGAGGGTATTATCCTCGGTGTTATGGCCCTTAACGAATTTGTTTTTCTGAAAAGCCTTCAGGGAACAAACTACCAGATGGGATTTTTATTCCAGTTCAGTATGCTGGTCTTTACTTTTTTGATCCTTTTCAATGAATTTTTAAAAAGAATAAAAAACAGGAAAAGACTTCTCAGGATCGTCGGTATATTTACACGTGGGCCTTTATTGTTATTATTATTCTTTCCGAGGAGCGCAGAGGCAATGCAGGGCAATTCGATATACCATTACATTTTTCTTGCTATTTTTCTTATTTACTATTTTGGCAATCCTATTATTTATCCTACCATCAATTTTTTTCTGAAATCGAATTACAGGCATCAGAATTTTGGAAAGTTATACAGCTATTCAACATCCCTCAACAAAATCATTATATTACTCAGTACTTTTGGTTACGGCATGTTGCTCGATATAGATCCTTATGTTTATGTTTATGTGTTTCCGGTGGTTTGTGTGTTGGGAATATTATCCGTTTATCTTCTTTCCTGCATTCGTTATCCTGAAGAAGAAATACCTGAAACAAAACTGACTTTCTGGCAAGGTGTTGGAAATTCCATTACCGGAATGTATGGTATTCTTAAGAATAATAAGCCGTATCTGCATTTTGAAATAGCGTTCATGCTGTATGGTTTTGCTTTTATGATAACCTATACGGTGATAAATATTTTCTTTTATAAGGAACTGGATTTAAATTACACCAGTGTGGCCTTTTACAGAAACGGATACAATATTCTTTCAATTGCAATATTGCCTTTTGCCGGCAAATTGATCGGGGACATAGATCCCCGCAAGTTCGGCGTCATTACTTATTGTTCTCTCATTTTATATGCTCTGGCTTTGCTATTAACTGAGTTCTTTCCTTTTTACATTGATATGTTTACGATAAGGGTATATTATATGCTTATTTTCTATATGATCTTCAGGGGAATTTTCGCAGCCACAATGGTATTATTGTGGAATATAGGTTCGGCATATTTCGGACCCGCAAACCAGGCAGGAACTTACCAGGCTATACATCTTTCACTTACAGGGGTTCGTTCTGGTTTTTCGCCATTGCTTGGAGTGTTGTTTTATGAATTATACGGATTTGCTGCAACTTTTACAATTGCCATCGGGGCTCTGCTTTTTGCAATAGGAGTGATGATGTGGTCATATCGCCGGGAAGCAAGTGTATAATATAGCTTTTATTTTATTTGACTATTTTTGGATTGTATACAATTTTTAAGAGAATATAATTTGGTAAAAAATATATTAAATGAATACGGCTGATAAAAAATTATTGGTCATTGTAACATTGGTTCTGCTGGCTTTCGCTTTATTTTTACATCTCGATTCCATTGGATTACGGGCAGAAGAACCGAGAAGAGCCGTATTGGGAATGGAAGCGTATTTGTCAGGTAATATTTTAATTCCTCAGATTCACGGATGCCCTTATTATAATAAACCACCGGTGTTTAACTGGGTACTTGCGTTGTTTTTCACAATTTTCGGATCATTTGAAGAATGGGTTGTCCGCTTGCCGGGAATAATATCCATACTTTTAACAGGACTGTTTACTTTTATATTGGTAAGAAAGCATATTGATACGGAAACAGGATTCTTTGCAGCAATTTTCTATATCACATCAGCGGATTTATTTTTTTATGGATCGGTAAATGCTGCTGAAATTGATCTTTTTTATTCTTTTATTGTTTTCCTGCAGGTGATGTCTGTCTTTATCTTTTTCAATAAAAGAAAATACCTTTTGATGTTTTTAATTTCATATTTACTGGCAGGCCTGGGCATATTGACAAAAGGCTTGCCCTCAATAGCATTTCAGTTAATTACGTTGTTAGCAGTATTACTTTATTATAGAAAGTGGAGATTATTGTTCAGTTGGAAACATCTTTCAGGAATTGTTTTGTTCTTAGTGATTGTGGGCGGCTACTTTTATATTTATTCATTAAAGGGTAATGTGTATGGTTTTCTGATAAATTTGATTAAAGAGTCATCCCAGAGAACTGCTAATGAATATCCTTTATCAGACATATTAATTAGGTTACTAATTTTTCCTTTTCAGTTGATTAAGTTGACATTTCCGTGGATATTGCTTTTAATGTTTTTATTCCGGAAAAACTTTTTAAAGATGGTCAAAACAAACAGATTGATACTGTTTTCCGCAATATTTATAATTCCCAACATAATTATCTATTGGATATCACCTGAAATAAGAGACAGGTACCTGTATATGTTTATACCCTTCGTGATGATAATACTGGCATTTTTTTACACAGAATACAAGGATAAAAACAAGAAGCTTAATTTGTGGATAATGCGTATTTTCGGATTCATTATCATATTGATCATGCTTTTCTCTGCGACTTTTCCCTTTATAGATAAAATTAACAGTTACACGAATAATCCGGTATTAATATCAATTATATTTTTTCTTATAATTGGTTTGTTATTTGCAGGATATTGCCGTTTCAGGGAGTACAGGATGTATTTGTTTATAATAGTATTAATAGTTGCAAGGATAGGTTTTAACTTTGCTTTATTACCTCATTTTCAAAATATTTCGAAAACAGCAAAATATATTAATCATGTCGAAAATATAATAGAAATTACTAAAGACGAACCAATATACTATACAGGCTATATATATACAAAAACTTCAGATTTATCACTGTTTGGTTACGATATTGAAAAAGTAACAATTAATACTCCTCCTTGGTTGGCTTATCAGATACCTTATTACATAGTAAAATCAAACCGACATATCTTAAAGTATGAGGAAAATATAATCCCCGGGCAATACTACCTTGCGCATGAAATATTTGCAAATGATATCGATAAAACTGTTTATTACCGTTTCAGGGATAAGTGGACGAACAGGGAGATGATACTTTTCAGAGTGGAAGGAGAGGAATGAGTTTGCTTTTAATATCAGGTTGTTTTTTTCTTTTAACATCATCAGCTACAATAATCGAAGTGTTCCGCAATTCCTCAATGCTGGCGTTGACGCCTCGTGTGTGCCATTTATATCAAACGGCTCCACCCTTCGGTTTTGATTATCCTGTAATGTTTAAAAAGAACGAATATTAAGTTTTTGAAAAGATTGTTACTTTTTTGTTTGGCAGACAAAAAAGTAATATACCCTTGAATGCAGCTTCTCCTTATTATTATAAAATTAAACCTTAGTAGCTAAATATTTGGCAATCTCAAAACATAACCTTATTAGCTTATTATTTTTGATAATACCAAGAACCGACAATGATTTACAGATATTTTTTGATTTTAAAATTATAAAGATGTATATTTATAATTTATGCCTCAAAAATCATGTATAAGCTATACTACATAATAGCATTAAATTTTTTAGCCTTAGCGGCATACGCACAGGAACCATTCTGGGAAATAGTTGAAATACCCGAAAGTATTAAACGATTAGGATCAATAGCTATAAATGACAGCGGGCATTTATTTCTAGGTGCTTCACCTTACGATGGTAAAGGAGGTGGAGTATACAGATATAAAGGTGATGGATATGAATGGGAGCATTTAGGTCTTGGTAAGAGTTTCATTTGCTCGATGGCAATATCACAAAGCAATGACATTTTTCTTGGTACTAATTGTTGGGTAATTAGATCAACTGATAATGGAGCTACATGGGATACACTAAAAGAAATGTTAACCAATTTTGATGATATTGAGGTTACAGAAGATAGTATGGTATTTGCAACAACTTACTATGGCCTGCTTCGTTCATTTAATTATGGCGATAACTGGAATCTGGTATTCAATGATCAGATAGGAGACGCATGGATGTCTTCGGTAGAAGTTGGGCCATCAAAAGAACTGTATATAGGTCTGCGCGATTACTATGATCCCATCAGGGGAGTATTTAGAAGTCTTGATACAGGAAACACCTGGGAATATATTGGTCCGGACAAACCTATTCATTCTGTCGAAACAAAAAAATATGTAAGTGTTACCTGTTATCCTAATCCTTTTATTAGTGGATCAACAATACGTATTAATTATCAAATGGGTGAAATACCTGCTGAATCACAATTAAAACTAATAAATTCCGCCGGAAAACTTGTAAAAAAAATACATCTAAAAAATACAAATAGATATTATCTGAAAGGTAACATACCTGCTGGAATTTATTATGTTATTATTGAATCCGGTAATTATAAAGGTTACCACAAAATAATTAAAATCAATTAGTTAAAAAAATAACAAGATGAAATCAATTGTATTAGCGCTAATAATTAATGTTTTAATAAGCCCCTTAATCTTATCCCAAAACTGGACCGAACCCGTAAACATATCAAATATGCCCGGCCTTGACAATATGCCCGATCTGTGTATTGACAGCAATGGTGTTTTACATTGCGTATTTACACACAAGCTGGATAACAACTGGCGGAAGATACTCTATTCGAAATCTGTTGACAATGGGGTAACATGGACTGATCCTGTAGACATATCATTGAATGATGAATTATCAATGATGAGGCCCCACATCGTAGCAGGTGAGGATAATACTATTTATGTAAGCTGGGACTATAATTCCGGAAACACATTTGAGACCAGAATATACTTTAAGAAATGTAAAAATGGAAAATGGGAGGGATCTTATTGTTTAACTCCACAGCATCCGGCTTCCAAAGGAAATAAGCTTGTGTTGGATTTTAATAAACGTTTATACTGTTTCTGGTCGATAGGAAGTCAAAACCCTATTACTTATTACAGGTATCTGGAAAACAACGGTTGGAGTGAGGTTTTTTGTCCTTACCCCGGTAACCATTACTGGGCAACAGCTGCAATTGCGGTTGATAAGAACAATAACCTGCATTGCATTGGAGCATATCATGAAGAAGGAATGCCGCATACGAAAGATCATATTATTTATTTTTGGTACGATCATGATGAAAATACGTGGTCTGATAAAACCTTACTGACTGATCATATAATGATGGGAGATAGAAATATGGATATTGATGTTGATAATGAAAACAATCCACATCTAACATGGAAACAAAGAACTTATGGAATTTTGAATGACAGCACGATTTATATTTTCTATAACGGAGAAACATGGAGCGAACCGGATGTAGTTGTTGCTGATCCATATGAGCAACGAATAGAAATTGACAATAACGATAATGTTCATATTATTGACATGGAAAAGATCGACACCGGGTATAAACTGGTTCATTACCAAAAATATAACAATATATGGCAGGGGCTATTAGTTGATAGCTCGAAAATAATTACAGGTAATCCATCACCATTATTTAATGATAATCAATTGTATCTGGTTTATCATAAATGTTTTTCTGATGAGGATTGCAGGATAAGATTCTCCAGCTTTCAAATTACTACTAATTATAAATGGGTAAAAGGATTATTGAATGATATTAATATATACCCTAATCCTTCTAATGAAAGATTTATCATTGAATTTGAAACAACTTCCGGTGTTAATTATGGAGTAACAGTGTATGATATTTATGGGAGACATATCAAAAAATTGAAAACAACTAAAATATCACCCGGTATGTATCGCGCAATATGGAATGGTAAAGGCAAAAACGGAAAGGAGGTAAAAGCGGGCCTTTATCTCGTACGTCTGCAGTCAGGCAGGAAAGTCGTTACAAAGGGGGTGGAAATAATTAAATAAACTATTGTTTAACCGGCATAATACCGGCATCAGGGAGCCGGTTGCCTGCAAGTTTTATCAAAAAGGGCAACCGCTCCCCCAACCGGTATCAGCCATAAAATTAAAAAATTATGAAAAACTACAAAATGATTCTGTTTATACTGTTCATTTGTTTGAGCAGTTTAGTGAATGCCCAGCATAAATATGCTGTTTTAATAGGTGGTGATCCAGATGCTGTTAATGTTCCGGCAGGAGATATATGGAATAACGGGCAGGATACGGGGCCATATGGTTATGACGAATTCTGGAATGACACATACTTGCTCTGGGAAATGCTTTATGACAAAAAAGATTATACAAATGAAAACATTTATGTATTATTCAACGATGGAATTGATTATACATTTCATGAGCAGGATGATCGTTACAAATCATTACCTAATTATGGTATTTATGAAATTACAGACTATTCCGCCACAAAATCAAATATACAGGCAGTTTTCGATGATCTTGCCACTACAATAACGCAGGATGATTTTCTGTTTGTCTGGATAATGAGCCATGGCGGTAAAACAATACCTGGTGAAAACAGCGACTCCTATATTTATTTACATGGTTATGATACTATTAACCCGAATGAAGGTAGGTTATTCGATTATGAACTCCAGGATATGCTTGATGACATTAATGCAAACAGAAAAGTGATATTTGTACAGGCGCCTCATTCAAGGGGATTTGCAAACAAACTATTTGGTGATAGTACAGTTGTTTTTACTTCATCAATGTTTAATGATAATGCTTCCAGGGCAGATGATAGCCCGTACGAGGAAAATGAGGTAATAAACGGAACAACATACAATCACGGCGAGTTTGGTTTTCACATTTATTCACCAATAAAAGGTGAAGACACATTGCTGCCGCGGAAGTCCCAATGCTGACCTGGACGTCCTCGTGTGTGCCGTTTATATCAAACCGCTGCATTTTTCGGTTTTGATTATCCTGTAATGTTTAAAAAGAACGAATATTAAGTTTTTGAAAAGATTGTGTAGAATTCAGGGAAAAATTGCGTGGGAATGCCGGTGAAGCAATCCACAAGGTGAGGATTTATGTTGTTATTTTTTTGATAATAAACTATTATTTCTTATCTTTATGATTCCTAAAATCATTTACCATGTATTCTGCTGATAACATCAAAACCTTGTCTTACAACAAAAAAATTATTTTAATCATTACCATTATTATCTTATCTGTGTTTTATGCTGTAAACTGCTACTCCCAAGGCAAAGAAGCCAATATTTGGTATTTCGGTACATATGCAGGTATTGACTTTAATGAAGGAAGCCCTCCTG